>JAKOXK010000023.1 GCA_029781035.1 Armatimonadota bacterium | reverse complement strand
GAGTTTCATCCGCCACAGGTAACGGCCCTCTCCCGTTCCTGTGGCCCCTCTTTCAACGAACGACTTAAAGCCAGACAGAAACTCAACGAATCGGCAACGCAAACGGGACAAGGCGGAGCAAGGGCCCGAATGAAAGCCGAACCCCGCGGCCAGGCTGTTGAACGACCCTCAGCCTTGGTCACAGAGACAAGATAGCAGGCCGGAGAAGCTTAGGACAACGCAACTCCAGGCCTGCATTTTTTCACATTCGGGCCATCGTTTGCACGCTCCATAGTCAAAGACTCGTTCGAAAGCCCGGACCAGTTCGTTGTGGATACGTATTCATATAATGTCAAGGTCAGGAGAAACCACGACATGATCACGGCAGCCGAGCCCGAGTTCCGACTCCCAGAATCCCTTGCGTGCCTTGGCCGACTCGCGCTCAACGTCCGTTGGAGTTGGAACGCAAGGGTCCTCGAACTGTTCCATGATTTGGATCCCGAGTTGTGGGACAAGAAGACAGGCCCTGTCGCGCTCTTGAGACGGTCGGAGAGACTCTCGAGGGCAAGCAGGGATCCTCGGTTCGTCCGACGGTGCCATGAACAGGCGGCCGAGCTCAACGAGTACTTGGGCCAACCCCCTCAATCAACCCCCAGAGTCGCCTACTTCTGTGCCGAATATGGATTCCACGAGACGATTCCGCTCTACTGCGGCGGTCTTGGGATCCTGGCCGGCGACCACTGCAAGGAGGCGTCGGACCAGAAGTTCCCCATGATCGCAGTCGGCATCCTTTATCGCCGTGGCTTCTTCACGCAAAGACTGGACTGGGAGGGTCGGCAAGAGCACGAATACCCCGTGGTCGACCCATTGGACCTGCCGGTCTCAAGGGTGCTGGATCCAGCCACCGGCAGACCTCTGACGGTCCAGGTCCCTGTTCCTGGGCGCGAAGTGGCCGTGGCCGTTTGGCTGATGCGCGTGGGCGTCACGCCGCTGCTCCTGCTCGACACCGACACGCCTCCGAACTCGCAGGAAGACTGCTGCATCACGAGCCAGCTGTACATGCGGGGCCGAGAGATGCGCTTCTACCAGGAGACGATCCTCGGAGTCGGAGGGATCCGCGCCCTGAGGGCACTTGGTATTACGCCGACGGTCTATCACATGAACGAGGGGCATTCGGCACTGCTGCTCCTGGAGCTCCTGGCGGAAGAATGCCGGGCCGGTTCTTCGTTCGAGCAAGCGCGTGCGAAGGTCAAGTCACAGTCCGTCTTGACCATCCACACGCCCGTTCCCGAGGGGAACGAACGGTTTGATCATGGTCTCGTCGATCCATTCCTGTCCGCACTCTTGCCCGGTACGGGCCTCGTCTCGGCACAGCTCCTCGCCTTGGGACAAGACAGCAAGAAGTCCCCCGATGTCTTCGACATGACGGCTTTTGCCTTGCGACACTCTCGCCTTCAAAACGGCGTGAGCCGTCTGCACGGTCACACAGCCGACAAGACGTGGCGCAGGATCGCTGGCCAGCCTTTGATGGGACTCACAAACGGAGTGCATCTGCCGACTTGGCTGGGCCCAGACCTGAAAGGCGCCCTTGAATCCGTTGGATGCCTATTTGAGCCGACGACAGCGCATCCGGGCCTCAAGTCCGCACTCAAGAAGCTTGACCGCCAGCTCCTTTGGCGGTCTCACTGCAACCAGAAGGAGCGCATGATCCGCTTCGTCCGCCAACGCTTGTTCGACCAGATGGCTCGAAGCGGCTCGGGTCCGTCGGAACTGGGTCAGTGCATGAACGCTCTCGACCCGTCTGTATTTACCATCGGATTCTCTCGACGGTTTGCTCCCTATAAGCGGGCCGATCTGGTCTTCGCCGATCCCAAGCGGCTCTCCAGGATCCTTGCAGACAAGAGGCGTCCCGTCCAGATCGTCTTCGCGGGCAAGGCTCATCCTGGAGACCGTGAAGGGCAAGCCCTGATCGCCAAGGTCTTCCGGCTTTCCCACTCCTGGCGGTTCGGCGGGCGCGTATTCCTGGTCGAAGACTACAACATGGAGGTCGGCAGGATGCTCGTACAGGGCGTAGACCTTTGGCTCAACAATCCGCGACGCCCACTCGAAGCCTCGGGTACGAGTGGAATGAAAGCCGCCGTCAACGGTGTTCCAAACTTGTCCGTCCTGGACGGATGGTGGGACGAAGCCCACAGTGGCGCCAATGGCTGGGCGATCGGAGACCGAAAGACGATTGCGGACGTGAAAGCCCAGGACGCCAAAGATGCGGCTTCCCTCTATCGCCTGTTGGAAACTGAAGTGGTGCCGCTCTTCTATGAGAGGGACTCGAGTGGCTTCCCGTCAGCTTGGGCGGAGGTCATGGTCGCCAGCATTGAGGCCTCTATGTGGCAGTTCTCCACTGCCCGCATGTTGAGCGAGTACAACGAACAAATGTATGACGTCGGTGGCACAGGAGCCAGTCGGTGACGCCCTGGCTTGTCTTCTCGGTCTTGGCAACGGCCCAAGATGTACAACAGGGTGCCCGAATCCACTCTGTCCAGGGAGACCTTGAGATCGTGAAGGGCTTCGTATCGCGCATCCTGAGCAACTCGCGCGACATTCGCATTCTCCTTCCCGAAGGGTACGAGCGGGATGCAACGCGACGCTACCCAGTCCTCTACCTGAACGACGGACAGAACCTGTTTGACGGCACCACGAGCTTTCTCCCGAACAAGGAGTGGCGTGTGGACGAGACCTCTCGAGCGCTGGCCGAGGCGGGCCTCGTTGAGAAACTGATCATTGTCGGAGTGGACAACGCCGGTACCGAGCGTGCAAACGAGTACTTGCCGACTCGGCAACGAATGGACAACGGTGAAGAGTGGGGTGGTAAGGCGGAACTCTACGGGAAGTTCCTGACCGACGAATTGATGCCCTACGTGAACAAGCGATTCCGAACGAAGACGGGACCCCGGTTCACGGGGCTCGGCGGGTCGTCGTTCGGTGGCGTTTTGACCCTCGATCTGGGCTTGAAGCATCCGGACTTTTTCGGCAGGCTTGCTGTCGTCTCACCCAGCCTGTGGTGGGACGACCAAGTCATGCTTCGGCAAGTTAAGGCGATCGCGAAGCGCCCGGACCTCAAGATATGGCTCGATGTTGGGACAAAGGAGGGTGCCAATTCCGTCAGCCAGACACTTGCCGTCCGGGATGCTCTGGTGAACAAGGGATGGAGACTGGGGCAGAGCCTCGCTTGCGTCGTCGATCAAGGCGCAGTCCACAACGAGGATGCATGGGCCGCACGCTTCGGCATGGTGCTCATGTTTCTCTTCCCCGCTCACTGACCACGGCGAGCATCGACCGAGGATCCAAGCACCGGTGCCTTTGCTGGCCCGTCGCTGTCCATGAGGTAGAGTCTCCGCATCGCGCCGATAGGTGAATCAATGAACTGCCCAGCATGTAAGAAACCCATGGTGACCGAGGATTTCGGAGGCGTCTCCGTCGACGTGTGTCGCGACGGCTGTATGGGCCTCTGGCTCGATTGGATGGAACTCATCAAGCTGGACGAGAATAACGAGGGCATGGGCGACCTTCTCAAGCAAGCCCTTGCCTCGCCTCGAAAGAACGATGGTGACCGCGGCGTCCTGATGTGCCCCAAATGCAATGAGCCGATGCACCGCCATCTTTGCACGGTCGACAAGGGCGTGAACGTGGACGAGTGCTACGACTGTGGCGGATTCTTCCTGGATTCGGGAGAGCTTGAGGACATTCGTGAGCACCACATGACAGAAGAGGAAGAGCAGGCTTACGCCGACGAACTCACGAAGGGCATGCCCGATTACCAGCAAGCCCTTAGTGACCTCAAACAAGAGCAACTCCGGGCCGAAGCCATTCGGCACTTCACCCGTTTCTTCCGGCTCAGCTACTACATGACCGGAAAATAGGAGTTCATTCGGCCCATCTTGGCTTGGGGGCACGTGTCGCGATACCGGTTCAGCCACGGACTTGATGTGGTCGCCGGTCCGCATCGTCGAACGCCGACAGTGATTGCTTTGTGGTTATCAGCTCTCCCGGCCCACTGGTACTCGGACTGCTTCTTCAAGCCCTCTCATATGCTGTTCCTTAAACTTGTTGCCCGTATTAATACTTGAATTGAAGCTTTCTTCCGGCTCCATCTCGGCCAGGCCGCTCAGAGTGTCATACCCTGGTAACAGATCCGGGGCGCCCTGGCTCCGGTGTCGGGGATTAGAGTAATGAGGAAGGTAATCATAACATCTGTCCTTCTTGCGCTGGCAGCAGCGGCAGGAGCACAGACTTTCAGCGACGACTTCAACCGGGCTAACTCGGGAACCCTGGGTTCCAACTGGACCCTCGTCAGCCCGACGACACAGATCATCAACAACGCAGCGACCAACGGCTCGTCAAGTCTTGGCCTATCGACCGTCAACGGCTACAGCGCGGCCTACACGGCGGTGACCGTGTCGGCCGATGTCCAGAGTGGACAGAGTGGGACAAGCTACGTGGCGCTTGTATTCGGATACGCATCGACGAGTGCACAACAAGCGATCTTCATCAAGATTCAAGACAACGATGGAAACGGCACGTTCGACGCCCTCGGCTTCTACACAGGCAACAACGTGAACAGTGGGCTCAGCGGATTCGGCTCGCTGAGTACTCCGTTTTCACGGGCCCACATTGCCGTCTGGGCCTCTGATGCGAACACGGTGAACCTCGGTGTCGACACCGACTTCAACGGCACGTTCGATCAGACGTACTCGTCAACTGGCGCCAGCAGTTTGGCCCTCGGCACGGGCGTGGGACTCGGGCTCTATGGAACCGCGATCGCCGACAACTACTTGGCGGTCGTGCCCGAACCAGCGACTCTGCTTGTTTTCGGCTTGGGCGCTCTGGCCCTCCGTCGGCGACGACAAGCTTGACTCCGATCTGCTTGTTCGAGCAACTGGCCCCTCCCACGATCTGGGGAGGGGCCTGGCCATTTTGGGCGTGCCTGAGTTTGCCTTACTCGTCCGCGCCCTTGCTCTTGAGCATCCGGAAGTACTCGCTCTTCGAACCCTCGTCCAAGAGGTTGAACCGGGTGTAGGCAGGCTGAAAGCCGAGCAACACCGTTCCTGTCGGACCGTTTCGGTGCTTGCCTATGATGAGTTCTGCCACTTCGGCGGCGTCAGGATTCCACGTCTGTTCGGCCGCCTCTCGGCGCCGGTAGTACTCTTCGCGATAGATGAACATCACCATGTCCGCGTCGGCTTCGATCGAACCCGACTCGCGGATGTCGGAAAGCATCGGGCGCTTGTCGTTCCGACCTTCCACTCCTCGGTTGAGCTGAGAGAGGGCGACAACCGGCACGTCCAGGTCTTTGGCGATCCCCTTGAGGGCACGGGCAATGTCGGAGATCTCCTGCGTCCTGTTCTCGGTCCGCTTGGATCCACGCATAAGCTGCAGGTAGTCCACAACCACGAGCGCCAGGCCACCATCAGCCTTGAGGCGCCTGCACTTGCCTCTCATCTCCATCGGCGAGATGTCAGACGAGTCGTCGATATAGATCGGTAGTTCGTAGAGCTCCTCGCACGCGTCCGTGAGCTTTTGATAGTCCTGAGTACTGAGGTTGGACTTCTTAAGGGTTCCCATCGGCACACGAGCGATGGTGCTGATCATGCGGCGAAGAAGTTGGGCGCCGCTCATTTCGAGGTTGAACACGGCGACGTTGCCAACGCCTTGGCGGGCGACATGGATCGCCATGTTCATCACAAGCGAGGTCTTTCCCATCGCTGGACGGGCGGCAATGATCACGAAATCGCCGCCATAGAAACCCGTTGTCAGGGTGTCGAGATCGGTGAAACCGCTCGGCGTTCCGAGGATCGGCTCGCCCGTCTCCAGCAGATGGTCGACGTCTTTGAAGAAGTCCTTCGCCAGGGTTCGGACTTGGGAAAAGTACTTGCCAAGCCGCTTCCTTCCCACTTGAAAGACCAGGTCTTCTGCTTGGTCCACCTTGTCGTCCGGCTCTGTGTCCGGATCGTGGACCAAACTGACGATCTCCCGCCCCGCGTCGGCTAGGCGCCGCATTGTCGCCATGTCTTGAACGATCTGCGCGTAATACGCCGCGTTGTGCGCGCTGGGCACGGCCTCCATGACCTGGATCAGGTAACTCATGCCCCCGACCTCCTCCAGCTTTCCGCGGGCGGTCAGCTCGTTGGGAAGTGTGACGAGATCGATGGCTTTGGCCTGGAGCATCAGTTGGCGGACCGCGCGAAATATCTCACGGTGCGCCGGACGGTAGAAGTCGTCCTCTGTGACGAGGGCGTTCACCTCTTCCGCCCCCCGCTCACTCAGCATCATCGATCCCAACGCGCTCATCTCCGCCTCGATGCTGTGAGGCGGAATGTGCTCGTCGATCGGTGCGCTGAGTCTTGAGACTGCCATGGGAGACCTGTTCATCGTGCCCTGAGAGAGCGGTCGTGTGATAGTGGAGACGCGTGTGTCGGCACAACTGACGCTCGGCCTCCGTGTGGATTGCTGGCAATCGCCGGCGTTTCCGCCCTGCCACAGCTTTTCCACCTACTTCTCCCATAGTTAGTATACCAGACAAATGTCTCGTATTCTGAATGCTCTGAACCTGCGAGAAAAAGCTAAGAAAAGGACTTCAGCCTTTCCACAAGTCCTGCACGCACTTGCGCCCATTCCCCGGGCAGGATGCTGTGGAACGCAGTGTCCCGATGGTGCCCATTGGCCAGGATCGCGTAATTTCGCAACACCCCCTCGAACTGGGCACCAAGTTTGAGGATGGCGGCTCGGCTCTGTGCGTTCCGAGCGTCGCACTTGATCTGGACGCGCACCGCTCCCAGGGTCTCAAACGCGTGGCCGACCATCAAGAGCTTGGCTTCAGGATTGACCCACGTACCGCGCATCTCCCTTGCTATCCATGTGTATCCGATCTCAAGCGCCCGGTGCTCTTCCCGAACATCGAAAAAGCAGGACGAACCGACAACGCGCTCGCTCGCTTTATCAACGAAGACCAACGTCAAGTTCGGAGCAGTCGTCCGAGTTTCGATCCATGTCCGGAACCCGTCCGGCGACCAGTCTTTCGGCGCGCTCGTGAAGTAGCGGAAAGTATCGGGATCCGTCTCGGAGACGAGCCTCTGGAGATGGCCTTCGTCGAACGGTTCCAACCTCAGTCGGTCGCCCTCAAGGACGACGGGCTCAAGCCAGGGCATCGGTAAAGAGTACCTGGGTACCCTCGGTTCAATGCCGGATGTCGTCGTCGTAGGGGGTGGGGCTGCGGGCATGCTCGCTGCCTGGCGGGCGGCGACACTCGGAGCCCAAGTCTTACTTCTTGAGAAGACTGAGCGACTCGGCACGAAAATCCTCATCTCGGGCGGCGGCAAGTGCAACATCACACACGACGGCCCCATCGAAGACGTCCTCAGATCGTTCCGACCAAACGAAGCTCGGTTCATCCGTCCCGCCTGTTACCGCCTTCCTAACACGGAGATCGTCCGCATGCTCACCGATAGAGGGCTCAAGGTCTATACCCGGCCGGACGGACGGATCTTCCCGGTAGACCAGACTGCACGTGACGTCGTGGCGATCCTAGAGGCCTACCTGAAGGAAGCAGGTGTCGAAGTCCGGCTCAAGGCAACCGTCCTCGGTATCCGCTCGATCAAAGTTGGCGGCGCTCCCACGGAGCGGGTCGAACGGGCCCGACTGGCCGCGTTCGGCAGCGAGATCCGAGGCGTCGACGTCGTTGGATCTTTCGAACCTTGCGACCACGTCGTCGTTGCAGCGGGTGGTTGCAGTTACCCAAAGTCGGGAACGACGGGGGACGGGTGGGTTTGGGCCAAGGCTCTGGGACACACGGTCGAGCCGGTCCACGCCGCCCTCGCACCGCTAGAGGTGACCGCGAACGACGTTTACAGGCCGGATGGCGGAGCCAAGTGGCCCTTTCCACCCGGCGTCGCCCTCCGGAACGTGGTTTTGAAGGCTCGGCAAGGCGGTCGAGAAGTCTCTCGATGGCAGGGCGACCTTCTCTTCACTCATCACGGACTTTCAGGTCCATGCGCCCTGGGCATTTCACGGACGGTCGTCGAACGCATGTCCCAAAGCCTCGTCACCGTCGAAGTCGACTTGTGCCCAGACGACAGTTTTGAGTTCGTCTCGTTTCAGACGAAAGAGTGGATCGGATCCAACCCGCTGAAGAAGATCGCAGGAATGCCGAACGGTGCCCTGCCGGCGAGCTTGCTCCCGTACTTTTTCGCCGCAGCCAAGATCGAACCCGAGACGACGTGCCAACGTGTCTCACGCAAGGACGTGAACCGACTGGTCGAGTGCCTCAAAGGCTGGCAACTCGGCAACGTGAGGCATGTGCCTATCGAGAAGGGCGAAGTCGTCGCTGGCGGCGTTTCTCTTGGTGAAGTCGATCCGCAGACGATGAGGTCACGCGTCTGTCCAGGCCTCTACCTCTGCGGAGAGGCGCTCGACATAGCCGGACCCGTCGGCGGATACAACCTGCAGGCAGCTTTTGCCACGGGATACGTTGCAGGCGAAACCGCGGCCAAAGACGCTTTGGGCGGTCCGTGAAACCTTTTGTCGTCCCCATCCGTATTGATGCGCGTGAAGCCAGCGCGATTGATTGCCATTCTCTTCATGGTGTCGGTGCTCGCTGTCATGTTGGCGGTGCCTTTCTTCGCTATGAGTGGTTTCCGTGGGGCCATGAGGGACATGACGACCGTACGCGTCGACGATGGTGATCCGGTCAACGAGGGTACAAACCTCCTTGACGACACCTATGGCAAGGTAACGGTTAGCGGACAACTCGATTTGAAGTGGATTCGGGCTGAGAAGTCGAAGTTCGAGGTGCACGGGCCGGCCGAGCTCGTCAGCAGGACTCGGGTCCGCAAGAGCGGCGATTCCATCCAGTTCTCTCAGTACGGCCACATTGGGCACGGGGGCACGGTCACCATAGACTACTACGGTCCTCAGCCAGAGGCGCTGGCGATCGTCGGGTCAGGCTCGATCACGGCGAAGAGCCTCAAAGACCAGGACATCGACCTCTCGATCGCAGGCTCAGGCAACCTCACCGTCGGAGGGTCGGCCAAGCAGGTGCAGATAAACGTGGCCGGCTCGGGCAGTGTACTCGGGTTCGATCTCGCAGCCGACACCACCGACGTGTCCATCTCCGGTTCAGGGACCGCCAAGGTCAACACCAAGAACAAACTCGACGCCAATATCACTGGCTCAGGTGAGGTTCAGTACAAAGGCAATCCCGAGGTAGACCGCGCGATCATCGGAAGCGGGTCAATACAGCGTCAGGACTGAGTTCATTGCGTGAAGCGACGGGCCCTTCATAATTGAGGGGCCCGTGTTGCTTTCGGTCCAAGGTGTACGCAAATCGTTCGGCATTGACATTGTCCTAGACGGTGTCAGCCTACGCATGGACGCCCGTCAAAAGGCGGCCCTGGTCGGTAGGAACGGCACCGGAAAAACGACGCTCCTGAAGATCCTGACCGGCGACTTGGACCGCGACGAGGGATCGGTCACATTGGCCAAGGGCGCTAAGGTCGGCTACCTCAAACAGGAGCAAGCCGTCGAGGAGGGCCGCACCGTCCTTGAAGAAGCCCAGTCGGCCCAAGCCGACCAACTCCGCCTCAAACAGAGAATGCTTGAATTGGAGCAGCGCCTGGAGTCCGGCGCCACTGAAGAAGAGGTCGAGGAGTATGCCCTGGTTCATGAACACTTTTTGGAGGCTGAGGGATACGCACTCGAGTCAGACGTTCGGACTGTCCTGTCGCGAATGGGCTTTAGTGAAGACGAGTTCTCAAAGCCGACCTCAGTCCTGAGTGGGGGCGAAAAGACGCGCCTCGCCATCGCAAGGCTCTTGCTTGAGGAGCCCGACCTCCTGATCCTGGACGAACCCACCAACCACCTGGACCTCCAGGCAACTGAGTGGCTCGAGCGCTGGATCAACGCCTACCACGGTGCCGTCCTCTTGGTCAGTCACGACCGAACGTTTTTGGAGAACACGGTCGAGACGTTCTTCGACATGCGGGACGGACAAGTGAGGACGTATCGCGGCGGCTTCGACCAGTATCAACGTCTCAAGGCTGAGGACGACGCGCGTGCCGCCGACATGGCCGCCAAACAGGAAGCCGAGATAGCAAGGCTCGACGAATACGTCAGACGCTTCAAGAACAGCCAAAGGACGGCCCAAGCAAAAGGCCGCGAGAAGCTCATGAACAGGCTGATCGCCTCCAAGGTCAGCGCACCAACCCATGAACGCGGCATGGCGGCCGGGTTTGGAAAGGTCACTCGATCGGGAGAGCTTGTGATCGAGTGCCAGTCGCTCGAGGTCGGATTCGCGCCCCAAGACTCCGGTGACAGGGCACCCACCAAGGATCCGATTCGGTTGTTCCCGGCATTGGACTGGGCTGTCCGGTGGGGCGAAAGATGGGGCGTGATCGGTGAAAACGGTGCTGGAAAATCCACACTCATCAAGACGGTACTGGGCGAACTCGATCCACTCGGCGGGCGCTCACGAGTCGGGGCGAACGTCGTCTGTGGGTACTTTCACCAAGACGTAACCGACTTGGATCCTGGGCTCACACCGGTGGACTATCTGATTGAGTCCGGCATGGACGCCGCCCAAGCCCGACACCTTTTGGGCCGGTTCCTGATCACGGGAGACGACGCATTCCGCCCTGTCAGCACGTTGAGCGGCGGTGAGAAGAACAAACTCGTACTCGCCCGACTGACCCAGCTCAGCCCCAACCTGTTGGTCTTGGACGAACCAACGAATCATCTGGACATGGACAGCCGCCGAGCGTTGGCCGAAGTCTTACACGACTATCGCGGCACTCTGATCCTCGTCAGCCATGATCGATGGTTGCTGTCGCAGACGACAGACCGAATCCTGGACGTCCGCCGATCCGGAGGAGTCGTGTACCCGGGAGGGTACGCCGACTACAGGTCGGCCGTGTTCGGCACACCGATCCAGTCGGCTCCAACGGCCGTCAAAACGAAGACAGCAAAGGAACAAGTTGAGCCATCGCCGGGCTGGTCTCAGCGTGAGCTCAGCAAAGAGATCCTTCGGCTCGAGAAGGTCGTCGAAGGCCTCGAAGACGAAGTTGCCCGGGCCGAGCAAGAGCTCAAGGCGATTGAAAAGCAACTCGCAGACCTCCCCCCGACCGCAGACATCCTTGGACTGACCTACAGCCATCGGTCGGTCTCAGACAAAGTGGCCTCCGCCCTTGGCGCATGGGAAGAACAGTCAATCAAGCTCGAAGAACTGCGGTCACTGCAAGGCCCTGCCGGCCACGTCCCCGGCGTGGTCTTCAGGCAGTCTGACCGGTAACCAGCCCCGAGCGTACACACGATCGGGGCTGGAATGACCTCAGTCGCTGACCGACCAGGCAGCGAGGTCTACCTTGGCCGACCATCCCGACGTCCCCACGGGCCCTTGCGGATGAACCTGCAGCCGGAATTTCATCGATCGTGTCGTCGGATCAACAAAGCTCGAGACTCCCGACGAAAGTGTGGTGCTCACGAGCTGGTCCGTCTTCGTCGCCGTCCTTGTGTCGACGGTCACCCACGACGCCGTGTCGTAGTTGTAGGCCAAGAGGTCTTGGGCCAATCCCACGGTGCTCACAGAGGCCTCACACTTCAACGTGATCGAACCCGCCACCGTGTCGGGAGCGGTTCCCTGGAACTCGATCGAAATTGGCGGCTGGTTCTGATTCGGTACTGGCCCGTTCCTGACGATCAGGTACTGGTCGTCACTGTTCAACACGTCGTTCAGCCCACCACTGACCAAGATGCCTCGAACGACATTGAAGCCGAACGGCTGAACGGCCGTGGCTGTGGGGCTGACGTTGCCTTGCCATGCACCACGGCCATAGGTGTAAGCGATCAGCTGGCTATTGTTCCGCCACTGGAAGAAGTCGATTGGCACTGTGCCCGGGCCATGAGTCGCCACAGACCAAGTCGCACCGTTGTCCCAGGTGGTGAATATGCCGATGTCGGTTCCTACCAGAAGGTGCCCCGGCCGCAGAGGGTCGACCGCAAGGGCGCTCACAGGTGCGCTCGGAATGTGGCGAAGACCGGTACCAGTGATCGGTTGGAACGTTGCGCCGCCGTCTGTGGTCTCCCAAACGTTGTCTGCGTCCCACCCCATGAACGTGATGTAGACGTGCGAGGCGTTTGTCGGATCGACGACAATGCAACTCACCCATCGAGCTGGCAAAGGACCATTCAGATCCACTCGGGTCCAACTAGGCGACGCTGCCGTCCCGTTGACCGTCATGTACACCTGCCCATTGTTGTGACCAGCCCAGATGACGTTGGAGTCGCTCGGTGAGACCGCACAGAACGATAGGTTGTACGGGTATTCAGGGGCAAAGTGGTCGGGCGGAGGATAGTGGGACCCCGGCAACGGGTCGGGCCCGCTGGCGATCGGAGGCTTGATGATCGTCCACGTCGGATTACTCGAGGTCCTGATGTTCGTACTTCGCCACAAGCGTCGCGCGCACGCCAGCATCGTGTTCGACTGGTTGGGATCCAGCTCGATATAAGGGATGAAGTTGCAGTTGACGTTCGTCCCGCTGTCCGTGATCCCGCTGGTGACATAGGTTGGGAAGCTGCTCCCTCCGTCGGTGCTCCTGTAGAGGTTCAAGTAGTAGTAACCCGCATAGAACGTGCTGGGAAATGCAGGGTCGTTCGCGCAATAGACACCATCACCACCGATGACTCCGAACCAATTGAGGCTTCCGGTGTAGACCTGTGAGTAGTTGTCCTGGGCGCCTGCCACCATGTGCCCCGTCGTGTCGTTCATGGCCCCACCGTAGAACTGCGTGATCCCCAATGTGTTGTTCAGGTCCGTCGTAGTGTTCGACGTGTAGTTCGCTGCGCGGCTTACGCCACCATCAGTACCGAAATAGACGGTCTTGTTGCCGGAACCGTCGAAGGCAGAGCTTTCCTGGATCACGTGGAAGTCAGAGTGGACGCTTGTGAATGCAGACGAGATGTTCGCCCCTCCGTTCGTGCTCCGATAGACGGAAACACCGGCGACGATCACATTGTTGTCGTTTGTCGGATCCACCCAGATCGCGTCGTTGTACGCGTCATAGTTGCTCGGGCCCGTGCCCGTGGACTTCAAGACCCAGGTGTGACCGTAGTCCGTGGACTTCCAAACCTTGACATAGTTGGCGTTGGCGACTCCAGCGTACACGTTGCCGGGCACACTCTTCGACCAGCAGGTCTCGCACCGGACGGTCGACGTGATCCCCGTCGATGCTTGCCAAGTCAGCCCCCCGTCGCTCGATGTCACGACTCCAGGTGCTTGGGGTAGGCCAGCGACGACACGGCTCGAGTCTGTGGGATTGAAGTCGATGTCATATGTTTTCCCGACGTAAACCTGTGTCCAAGTGCCACCACCGTCCGAGGATCGGAAGATGCCCGTGTTCGTTGCCGCCAGGAGGATCTGGGAGTTGCTTGGGTTCATTGCCAAACGGGCGACACAGTTGAAGTCAGCGATGGCCGTTGACGGGAGTTGTGTCCAGGTCGCTCCCGAGTCGGTCGTTTTGTAGATCCCAGCACCCTGGATAGCTGCCTTGTTGTTCTCACCGAACGTCGTGTCGAAGTAGCTTTCGCCCGTGCCTGCGTACAGAACGTTCGGACTGCTTGGATCGATGACGATGGTCCCCACGCACAGTGAAGGAAGGAAATCGTCGGCCGGGCTGTAAGTCGCCCCGCCGTTGACCGTCTTCCAGATTCCGCCACCGACTGAGCCGACCCAATACGTGTTGGGGTTCGTCGGATGGAACACGATAGACCGGACGCGGCCACCCACGTTGTCGGGCCCCAAATAGGTCCATGTCGGGCCAGAGGCCGGATCATTGCCCTGGACTTTGAGCAGTTCCTCTCGTTGTCGGACGGCCCGGGCCATTCCGTCGGCTGGTGCCGACCCGTCGGCGTCGAGCCTTTGAATGTAACGGTTCTCGAGCGCCAGACTGCCTATGGGCAGAGCCTCCTCGCTGGACGTATCGGGCGATGACAGCGATCCCTTGAGTCCCGAGAACGCGGTCGAGTGGTGGGACGCGGCAACCACGGCCGCGACGGAAGCAAGTAAGCAGCCTGCGTAGACGATGGACTTCACCCTGCAACTCCAGCCCCGGGAACGATGCGCCGAGGTTCCCAACAGTGTGGACCAGGATGGTCATGAACGCAGCTGGTTTTTTTGCAGTTATGCAGCCAGCCCGAGAAAGTAAGGCTATCATGATTCTGTGGGAGCCCACGAACCATCCTCGCTCGACCGGTTCCTGTGGGGTCGTGGACAAGACCTGCTCGACCAGCGCTATCGCACCGACACCGGTCGTACGGCTCTCGGAGGCGTGGTTCAGGTGGTGCTTGGCGGCGCCGTCGTGGCTTATGCGTCGATCAAGCAGTCAGACATGATGTGGCTGACCCTCGCCCTCGGAGTTCTCTTCCTGGTCACTGGTTCTCTCGCCCTGCGGTCCTCCCACCTACGATTCCGGTCGTCCGGCGTCCGGGCACGTTCCCTCGCTCCCGTCTCGACCGAGGGTCAGCGTCTGCTTCACAAGCTTTGCTCACACATTGGATACTACAACTACCAGGACGAGCCCTACGGCCGAAGTCTCGGAGGGCTTCGGGGCTTCAGAACTACTTGTCAGGTCCTTCCTCAGGAGCTTTTCGAGCTTCTGAATGGTGCTGCCCACCAGCACAACAGGATTGAGGGTCTGCTCATGGAACGGGCGTCGGCAACCGACGGAAGCCTGAAGGCGATCGAGCCAAACGTCCGCGCAGCCGCCATCGAAGCCATGGCGCTGATCGTGAATCACGCCGCTTGGATCGACACATTTCCTGAAAACGCCCAAGACCACGCGCAGACCATCCGCGCTCGGTCGGCCCAGTTGCAGGAACTCGCTGATCGCGTCAGTAAACTGGTACGGGCCAAGCCGAGCGTCGTCGAGAGCCTGGGAGCTCGGACCTTGATGGACGACGTGCTCGACCGGCTGCGGCTGGACGATGATGCTAGGGGTGAACTGACGGCCCTGGTCGAAACCGAGTGGGAGCCCCAACGGGGCCAAGATTTGAACCGCCATTGAGCGCGGTCACACTTCAGGAAGAGATCTCAAGCTTGGCCTGGGCAAGCGTCTCGTCTTGGTGGATCAGGTCGAACCGGTAAACACCACCTCTTGGAATGAGCTTCTCAACGAACACCTGCCCGCAGAAGTACATGTAACTGGAAAGATAATCAGGACGCTGCTCGAACTGGGCCTCGATCTGGTTCTCGTAGAGGACTTCCCCATCGTCATCGATCATCCGGAGTTCGAACGTGTGCGTTCCCGCCTCGTACGGGTCAGCCTCAACCTCCATCGCGATGTAGAACGGATCGAGCTGTCCCGGAATCTGGCCGAGCCGGACGCCGCGAAACACACCGGCGAGAACCGGTGATCCGTTCGCCAGTTGTGACGCGAACGTGGCCAAAACCATGAAGTTGACCTGCACGGTAACGATTATGACGGTCGAAACTCAGACGGTACTTATCAGCAAGGGGACTTGGTTCCGCCGAAACCAGTAACTCCGCCGACCCACCTGTGCCATGATTCGCCCTGCGACTGGTGGCCCCCCGCGGTCGCCCCCCGGTACCGACCATGTCAAACCCTGAAACCGAACGCTTCTTCGAGGCTGTGCGGAGCGGCGACTTCGACTCCGTCGTCTCCCAAGTGACGGCCGACCCGAGTCTGGTAGACGAAAGGGCCAGCGATGGAGCCAGCGCGATCCAAGTTGCCGTGTACTCTTTCCAGAGGCCGATCGCTGACTGGCTCGCCGGACAGGGAGCCACATTGGACTTGCCTTCCGCCTGCTGCCTGGGCGCCGTCGCGAGGATCCGAGCCCACTCTGGCTCCTTCGACGAACTCTCCCCCGACGGGTTCGCTCCCATCGCCCTGGCATCGGCATTCGGCGGATCCGAGGCTGTCCAAGCGCTTGTCGAGACGGGAGCTGACGTCAACTTGAGGAGTCGCGCCCTCGGCGGCGTCGCGGCGGTCCATGCCGCGGTCTTCGGCCGGCAAAGCCAATCGCTCCAGCTACTGCTCGAGTCGGGGGCCGACCCAAACCTGACTCAGGAAGGTGGGTTCACACCCTTGATGGGGGCGGCCATGAATGGTGACGAAATTGCCGTCCGCCTGCTTCTCGAGCACGGAGCGGACCCTGAAGCCCGCTCCGCAGACGGAAAAACCGCGAGAGAGTGGGCTGTCTCGGCGGGACACGAAGCCTTAGCCGGGCTGTTGTGACCGCCTCTCGGCGTAAACTAAGCACGTGAGTTCAAGCCCTGGACTGGAAACCGGTCCTGCGTCGACTCCCTCCAAGCCGGCAGCGACTTGGCGTGTCCCTTCGCAGATCACAGAGCTGGTCGAGAACTCCCCGATGGAGACGATGTGGCTCCGTGCCTTTGCCTGGTTCTTCCTCTTCTCGGGTGTGGCGTACTACTTCTTGGTCGCCCGGCGATTCGAGATTCCAGAACTCTCGTTGACCTCTCACATCGAGGTCTTGACGATGATCGCTGTCGCCGAATCGTGCCTGTTCCTCCTTTACACGCGGATGTCGAACAAGATCGATCTTGGCCCTGGTCTGCGTCGGCTGAGGGCGAAGGTCCAAAACGAGGACGCGGTCCCCGTCTCGTTGGACGTGATCCAGCAGGGAGTCGTGACCGGGTCGGACGAAGGGTTCTTCTGGCTTGAGGACGGCACCTTGTTCTTCAAGGGATTACAGACCGTTTTCCGGCTCAACTCAGAGGATGTCCCACCGCTCAAGACGTGGCCACGGAAGTGGCGGCCCTCCTTGGACAAAGGCAAGCCACCTAGGAACATTCTGGTCGTTGAGGGAGAGCGCACCCTGCGGGTTCGGCTAAAACTGATTGATCCGTTCCAAGACTATCACGCGCGCCGCCGCTCAGCCACGTTCGACCGGCACTTGATCAAGTGGCTCGCCCTCAAGCCAGAGGGCTCTCTTGAGACGTTGCTTCCGCCGCTGGAACTTCATGACGCCCTTCGCCACCTGAGTCCTTTCCGTTTCGAAGGGCTTGGTGCTGGAATCCTGATGCTGGTCTTGAACCTAGTCCTCTTGTTCAGCGTCAAATTGGACTTCTCTCAGGGCGACCTACTCGCCGTCGCCCGGGCCTTTGCCGTCGCCGCGTGCCTGATCCTTGTGTGGGTCTCTCTCCAATTGGTCATCGCCAGGGCGCGAGACCTGCGCGTGCGGCACGATCTCGCGCTCCGTTTGCCGAAGGCACTTTGACCAAGTCCCATTCGGCGAAACATCTTTGAACGCTGAGCGGGCGTCCTGACACTCAGGGCATGAGCGAACCGTGATGGACGGTCGAATCGAGCAGGCGAGGCGCGGAGACCGCGACGCCCTGGGGCTCTTGGTGCGCGAGCACTATCCTCGGGTCTATCGTTTTTGCGCCAGGAGGCTCGGAGACGACTGGGCCGAAGACGCCGCTCAGGAGACGTTCGTGACCATGCAACGGAGCCTCAAGCGCTATCAAGAGCGGTCGAGTTTCGAGACCTGGTTGTTGGGAATAGCCCACAACCACTGTCGGAATCTGTCCCGTAAGCGCCGAATGGATCCGTCGCAACTGGACGCATGGATGGAGCAACAGGCTCAAACAGTCGAGGATCCCATCTTTGACCGCGAGTCCCTCAGGTGCGCTCTCGCCAAGTTGAGCGAGGAACACCGTGAAGTCGTCATGTTGCACGAGGTCGAGGGCCTCAAGTACGGCGAGATCGGGGAAATCCTGGGAATCCCCGAAGGAACCGTCAAAAGCCGTTTGCACCATGCTTTCATGAACTTAAGGAGGTTGCTTTGCGATGACAGGGCCTGAGAAGACTCGTTCGAACGTTAGGCCCAGCCTTTGGAGGTGGCTGTAATGGACATCCGCGAAGATCTGAAGGCCTTTCTTGACGGCGAACTCTCTCCTGAGCGCGCGGCGGAAGTCCAGATTGAGATCGACCGTGAACCCGCGCTTCGCGAGGAGTACGAGTTCATGAAACTGCTCAGTGGTGAAATCAAGAGCGCGGTGAAAGAGCCGCAAATCAAAGGCCTTGAGAAGGCCATGGATCAAGCCCGTCGCCCCCGACTGTCCGTCTCGTCGTGGCGATGGGCGGCCTATGCGGGCTCCGGTCTTGCCGGTCTCTTCCTGATCGGCCTCATTGGCAACAGCCTTTTCCCTCTGTTCGCACAGTCTCGGAGCATGGCCAAGAACGAGATCACCCGCGCTGGCTCCGATGAATTCCGGAGCAAAGCAGCAGGCAAGATTGTCACGACGAGCCCAGACGGCGGGGGAAACGCGGACGCTACAGCCGCAACACCGGCGCCGATGGGAGGCGGAGGAACCCCGTCAAACGGATTCGTGGATGGCGAGAGAACTAAGTCGTCGGCTATCTATGAGCTCAAGTCCGATAAGAAGTCCACCCTGGGGCAGGCACCGCCTCAATCCAATGGTCCGCCAACGGTCCACGAGGCTGACCGTCTTGTCGTCCGTACTGCGGATCTGGCTATGAAGGTCAAGGACGTCCGACAGGCCGTCACCGAAACCGTGACGCAGGTTACAGCGATGGGTGGGATCATCGCCAACACCCAGTTCAACGAGCAGGACGACGGATCGCGTGCAACGATGTCTTTCACCATCCCTGAGCGGAACTTCAACGCTGTCTTGGACACGATCCACAAGGCGGGCAAGCTGGTTCGCGAGAACCTGACTGGCAACGACGTGACAGACCAAGTCGCTGGAACAGACGGCAGGATCCATGCCCTTGCCGACGAAGAGGGCAACCTCATTCAGGAACTAGCGCGCACGCGCGACTCGAGCGTCAGGCTTGAGATCCGCACTCGACTTTCCAGTGTCCGACAGGAAATGGAGTCCTTGAAGTATCAGAACGAGGTCAATAAGAAGCTCGCGGCGATGAGTCAGGTCACCTTGGAGTTTCAGTCGTCCAACCAGCTCGACGAAGCCAAGCCGGGAGACTGGTTCGGCCAGACCACCGCTGGAGCTGGCGATCTGTTGGGATACTTCGGTCGCTTCATCGGCGTCGGCGTCATCTATATGGTCTTCCTCTCCCCCGTTTGGGCTCCCATTGCTGTCTTCGTCTGGTGGATGCGGAAGAGGGCCGCCAGGCTGAAAGGCTGATCTTCGTCGAAAACCAGGAACCGGGCTGGCCCCGTCGTCGTTCCGGTTCCTAACGTGAAGACCGTCGCCTTCCCTCTCGCCCTGATGCTGCTGAACCTGACTCAGGCTCAAACGATCACCCGTAACTGGGAACGGCGGTGGGCACAGGCCGCCAACTCCATCGACGAGCCACTCAAGGTCGCCGCGTCAGGCAACGAAGCCGTGTACGTTTGCGGCAAGACACGGATTCCCGGTTCTGTTGACAAGAGTGTCCTCCTCAAGTACGACGGCGCCGGAAACCTGCTTTGGACGTCGATCTATCCTGGAGTCGCCGGTCAGACTGACGAGCTGAACCAACTTGTGGTCGACGAGGACGGAAACGTGTTCGTCGGAGGGATCGCGGGATCGTTGACAGGCCAAGACGCCATCGTGCTGAAATACGCCCCGTCTGGAGTTTTGGACTGGGAAGCCCGCTTTCCCCTGTCAGGTCTCGCTCCTTACTTCCCTGTCATTGCGGTTGGATCCGATCGGATGCCACTCCTCTCATACGCGTCAAACGGGGACATGCAACTCGCCAAACTGAGTGCCCAGGGCGCCGTTGTGTGGCACCGGTCTTTTGACGCGCCCACCCACGGAATCGACATACCGAGCGACCTGGCCGTCGACGCGTTCGGCAACGTCGTCCAAACCGGGGTCTGTCAGTCCGATCCCAACCAGAGCTTCAAACATGCGACCTTCACCCTGAAGTACAGCCTGGCCGGCGACCTGCTTTGGACACAGGTTGAAAACGGTTTCATCGACAACGTCGTTTCTTTCCCCGTCCTGACCACACACGGTGGGATCCCGATCGTTGCCGCCGATCCTGAGTCAACATTCGGCCTACCCGTCACGCTGACCTATCCGATCGATGATAGCGGCCATGAGATCTGGCGGCAGCGCTGGCCCGACAACAACCAAGCAGACGCGGCACCCATCCGAGTTCGCACTGATTCTCGAGGCAACGTTTACGTTGCTACGCAGCAGGTCTCGCCGAGCGACCTGACGGTCGTCAAGTACCGAGTGGACGGAACCCGTGCGTGGGTGACGAATGTCGACATCGGCGGCTTTGACAATACGGTGGACATGACCCTTGACAGCAGAGCCAACACCTGGCTGCTAGGCCAAAACGGAATGAGTTCGATCGGGGCTGGCCTTGCCGCAGTGTCTGCTTCAGGACTGGTCCTCGGCAAAGCTACGTACAAGGGCGAGTCGACCGGCAACACTCTGCCCATCTCCGTCGCCGTCGATCCTCTTGGCCGAGCCTACATCGCCTGTGCGGTCTATCCAGGTGGCGACGTCGCCCTCCTGCAGTACAAGGCCTTCCTGCTGCCTGTCCCTGGCGGGCCTGGTCATCGAATCAATCCCCGGTGACCAGCCGAGTCACGAGAAAGTCCCGCCGTTACGCCAGCGGGCGGCTCGTTTGCCCGGGAATCCTTGCAGGATGAAACGGATCGGTTGCGCCGTGGCGGCCCTGTTGTTGGCGAGCCTAGTCCAGTCACAGACGCCCTCGCTGTCGCCTCGCTGGACTGCCAGCATTCGCGCGAGCCAGGAACACGAGTCCGTTGTTGTCGATGTTGCCTGCGGGGCTGAAGGCTGCACTTATGCCTACGGTATGCACCAGCTTCAAGACCGCTCTGCGGGCTTTCTGTGGAAGCTTGGAACCAGGGGCGAGACCCTCTGGCTGCGGACGGTCGCCCTCCCGGCGAGCCGGTACGTGATCGGTGGCCTTGTTCGCGTCTCGCGCGACGGAACCGTTTGGGTGTTGGCTTCAGCTCGTGACTGGTTTCAGACCCGCTTTTACGTGAACCACTTCACGGCGATTGGAGTCAGTTCGGGCTCGTACCAAGAACTTGCCGAACCTGTTGACGACCCGATGCGGTACTGCTCGCTCGTTCCGCTTACGAGCGGCGACGCGATCCTCGGGTACCCCAGCCTCCTTGACGGTCCGAGCCTGGTTCGGATCGGGCCCGACTGCAATGTCCGCTGGAAACGGCCAGTGGGGATTGTCGGGCAGGTCTGTCTCCTCGAGTCACAGTCGAACTCGGACTCCAGCGTCCTCGTGATGGGAGGGACAACGTATGGAGCGCCTTTAACCTATGCCGTATCAGGTCTAGACCTGTCGGGCACGATCCTTTGGAGTCATCGCTTTGGGGACCGTCGCGCACTGGCGTCCCAACTGCCGTCGTTCCCGGTCAGCGAGAGCGGCCAGTGCTCTTGGATGCAAAGGATCGATCAGATGGACGGCCCGGCAAACCGGTTGGTCAGCATAGACAGCCGAGGCTCGATCGTCCGAGACGATGCCCTGCCGGACGGCCGCGAGTCCTTGGTCTTGCCGCGAGGTGACGGCCAAATCGATGTCGTTCTTCGCGACCCGTTCCGGTTTTGGTGTCAGACGGGACGTTACGAACCTGGTTCGGGTCACCTTCACTACGGCCCGGAGATCCCGAAGAATCAGTACCTTCACCCCCTCTTGGCCTCCGGCGGCTCGGTCGACACTTGGATGGGCGGATCTCTAAACGTGGACGCGCAACCGCTCAGCATGTTCTTCACCGTCTTTGGGCCCGAGCAAGAGGTGGGGGCCCATGCACGGTTTGAAGTACCTGGCGATGACGTTTTGACCCTCGCGCTGACCCAAGACTGGCATGGCGACACGGTGGCCGGCGGCTGGGACGTGAAGTCAGGGCGCGCCTTGGTCGTATCGTTCCCCCCGTTCACGACCTCGTCGACGGTCCGGTAGAACGAGTAAGCCCTTGCCTCGCTGACGGTGGTGTGTCATACTATGGCCTCGCGCCCGCCCGTGCGACCCAGGTCGTGCGGTGCGAAACCACAGGAACGGCTCAACGAGCATGGCGCAAAGGAAGACCGACCACTGAGTCGGCCCGGGGATTCGGCCCAGTGCCGAACGGCGGCTCGTCCGTCGCCTTGGTCAAACCTTTGCCCATGCCAGAAAGGAAAACAACGAAGCATGGCGACGTATCGAGGACGAAGAAGCGACATCTGCCGCAAAGTCGGCTTTAACATTTGGGGCCAGACGAAGTGCCCTTCGAGCAAACGGCCCTACCCTCCCGGACAACACGGTCCGAACATGCGCGAGAGGCGCATGTCCGAATACGGCGAGCAGCTCTTGGCTAAGCAGGTGATCCGCCGCTACTACGGGATGCTGGAAAAGCAGTTCCACCGCGCCTTTGAAAAGGCCAGCAACATGCATGGTAACACCGGCCTCAACTTCTTGCGGCTCCTCGAGATGCGACTTCAGACTCAGGTTTACCGCCTCGGATACGCAAAAACGATGGAGCAGGCCCGTCAAATGGTCAGCCACCAGCACGTTTGCGTCAACGGGAAGATGGTCGACATCCCCAGCTACACCTGCAAGGTCGGTGATATCGTGAGTGTCCGCGACCGCGAGAGCAGCAAGGGAATCGCCCGCAGGAACCACTACGAAGGGGCACCCGTTCCCGTCTACATCGAACCAGACGTGGCTAACATGGCCGGAAAGATCGTCACGCTGCCTGAGCGAGAAGACTTTCCGAAGTTTTTCAAAGAGCAGAGCGTCGTCGAGTTCTACGCCCGATAGTATCTGCGACAACACCGCACCACGCCTCCCAAGGTGGTGCGGTGTTTCTTATTGTGCCGCCCACCTGATGGGCGCGCAAGTTGTCGGACCGATCAGAATCCTTAGCAATGGCTAAGGCAAAGACGCCACTTCACACCAAAGTCACCATCGGCCTCGCCGCCGGAGCGACGTGTGGACTCCTCGCCCAGGCTCTCCTACCAGGTGGCCCCAAGAACCCAACCGTCCTGTGGCTGAACGAGAACCTGTTCCAGCACGTCGGGGGCGTGTTTCTGAACATGATCTTCATGATCGTCGTCCCGCTTCTGCTGAGTGCCCTGGTGTTGGGTGTGGCTGAGATCGGCGAAGTAGCAAAAGTCGGGCGGATCGGCTTGAGAGCGCTCGCCTTGACCGTGCTTCTGAGCGGCACCGCGGTTGGTATTGGACTCGTTGGCGTCAACCTCGTCAGGCCCGGCGAGATCATCCCCGCCGCGACACGGGCGGAGCTTTCCGCTTCCGTGAACCGAACAGAAGCGGACAAAAAGGCAGCCGCAGAGAAGGCTGCCGAAGTTGATCCTGCAGTTCTCGGGATCGTGCCGAGAAACCCATTGCTCGAGGCCACTCGCGCCCTTCAAGGCGGCCTGATCCCCTTCATGTTCTTTGCCCTCGTCTTTGGCCTCGCGCTGGCATCGGTCGAGGAAGAGAAGGCCCTTCCCGTGCGCGGGTTTCTCGAAGGCCTGTTTGCGATCTGTCAGCGAGTCGTCGAAATGGCGATGTCGCTCGCTCCCTATGGGGTCTTCGCACTGGTGTTCAGGACAGCTAGTGTCTCCGGCTTTCATGCCTTGATTGCAGTCGGCGCCTATGCCCTCCTAGTCCTCACCTGCCTGGCTTTGCACATGTTCGGCACCTATAGCTTGGTCATCCGGTTCATCGCCAAACGCCCGCCTCTGGAGTTCTTCCGACAGGTCAAGTCAGTCATTGTGACGGCCTTTGCTACCAGTTCGTCCAACGCTACGTTGCCGGAGGCTCTTCGTGTCGCTGAAGAGGAAGTCGGCCTTCCCCGCGACGTGTCCTCGTTCGTCTTGACGGTCGGGGCGACCGCCAACCAGAACGGCACGGCCCTTTTTGAAGGCATCACGATCCTCTTTCTGGCCCAGTTCTACGGCATCGACTTGAACCTGGCCCAGCAAGCTACGGTCATGGGACTGGCGATCGTTGCTGGAATTGGCACGGCTGGCGTACCGGGCGGCGCCTGGCCCATGGTTGCAGGTGTCGTCCGCCGCTTTGGCATCCCCGCCGAATCCATCGGCATCGTTCTGGGAGTCGACAGGATCCTTGACATGTGCCGCACGACCCTCAATGTCATCGGCGACATGACGATCGCGGCCTGCGTCACAACCATGGAGGGCCGCAGCGTGGCCGTTCCCGAGGCCGT
>JAKOXK010000002.1 GCA_029781035.1 Armatimonadota bacterium | reverse complement strand
AACTGGAATTGGAGATTGAACGGAAACTTCAGACGCCGGTCATGCTCCAGTTTGAAAACGCACCACTCTCGCGGGTCTTGGATTACCTGGCAAAACTCGCCGACATTAACCTGCACATTGATCCGCAGGGGTTGGCTTCTGAAGGTGTGACGACCGATGCCCCGGTCACAATCAACCTCACGCAACAGATTTCCCTCAAGAGCGCCCTCAATCTCATCCTGGAGCCGCTCCACCTCACCTACGTGATTAAGGACGACGTGCTCAAGATCACCAGCGAGCAATACCGACGCGGTACGGTGTACCCGGTCGTGTATAACGTGGCGGACCTGGTGTCGCCCATTCCGAACTTCGTCGGCGAAGGGCTCCATCTTGACGCCTCTTACCAGCAGGCTTTAAGCCAGCTTGGCATCGGCCCCAATGCCAGCCCCATCTCGCCGGTTGCCATGGTTGCGGGCCGAGATGGTTCCGCTGCCACCGCCGCAGTGAATCCCATGATTCTCGCTCAGATGTCCTCGGCGGCTGCCCACGCTTCACCTGGCCGGAGCACCGCTCCCTTCTCGACAGGCAGAGGTGGCATGGGTGGTGCGGCGCTCGCCGACTTCGACAGCTTGATCGACTTGATCGAAACCACAGTTTCGCCGAACAGTTGGGATTCGGTCGGTGGCCCCGGTTCGATCTCACCGTTCCCGACAAACCTGAGTCTTGTCATCAGCCAGACGCAAGAGGTCCATGAACAGATTTCCGATCTCTTGGAACAGTTGCGGCGGATGCAGGACCTCCAGGTCACCGTCGAGGTACGGTTCATCACCCTTAACGACAACTTCTTCGAACGCATCGGCGTGGACTTCGACTTCGACATCGACGACAAAATCGATGGCCGTCACGGCGTGAGATTCGGGCAGATCGTCCAACCTGGAGATCCCACAGGCGATGCCGACGAACAGCTCGATGTTCGTGACCTGCGGGACCGCGACAACGGCAAGGGTGTGACGGTCGGTCTGTCGGCCCCCAACGTCTTCTCGGCAGACTTGGACATCCCCTTCCGACAAGGCAGCTATAGCCTGGCGGTGCCCCAGTTCGGCGGCTACGATCCCACAGCGGGTGCTTCACTTGGGTTCGCGATCCTCAGCGACATAGAAGCGTTCTTCTTCATCGAAGCCGCCCAGGGAGATCGTCGCTCTAACGTGCTCCAGGCGCCCAAGGTCACCCTCTTCAACGGTCAGTACGGTATGGTGGCTGACCAATCCACAAGCCCCTTCGTTATCAGCGTCGTGCCAGTGGTGGGAGACTTTGCTGCAGCCCAGCAACCCGTCGTCACTATGGTCAACGAAGGGACTTTCCTCACGGTGCAGCCCGTGGTGTCGCAGGACCGGCGCTTCGTGCGGATGACGATCATCCCGTACTTCGCCAAGATCAAGGAAGTTAACGAGTTTACGTTTGTGGGTTCCGAAACCACCACCGAGACGACTTCGGCGGAAGGCAACCAGGATCAACCCAACGATGCCACCAAGAAGGCGAATGCGCGTAGCACCACCCGATCCGGCACCACCGTCCAGTTGCCGACAGTCTCGTCCTTCTACGTGTTGACGACTGTCAGTGTGCCCGACGGTGGTACTGTGCTCCTTGGTGGTATCAAACGTCTTAGCGAAGGGCGCAACGAATTCGGTGTGCCTCTGCTGAGCAAAATCCCCTATGTGAACCGACTGTTCAAGAACGTGGGCGTCGGTCGTGAAACCCAAAGCCTGATGATGATGGTCACCCCACGCATCATCATCGCCGAAGAGGAAGAAGAAAAACTGGGGATCACCCAATAGCCGCTTAGCATGACGTCCCTCCTCCGAGCCGGGTCGTCGGTCGCAAGGCCGACGACCTTTTTGTTTGGCAAAGGAGCCACTCGAAATCTCAATGAGGCCCCGCTCCGGGGAATATCGCGTGAGATGGGCACATCGAACGCCCATCCCGAAATCCTGTCAACATTCCTGACGAAATGAATCGTCAGAAAGGGAAATCAAGTCTGCCCCGCCACGTGTGCAGCGGCGGGGTCGCGTTTCTGTTTTTTACCGAAGGCATTCTGTCGCTGTTCATTGTGTGCAAAAATCGCTCGCGC
>JAKOXK010000052.1 GCA_029781035.1 Armatimonadota bacterium | reverse complement strand
GGGGCACGCGAGCTCGCTTGCACCGCCGGCGGCAGGCTCCAAGGGCCTCAGTTGGGGGTATGCCCTTGGCGTCGTGCTCTTACTACCCCGGAAAGTACCCCTTGATACCCCCGGCTAGCTCTGCACGTCAAGAGACGCCTTCGGACAACTCACCAAGTCGTTTGCCCCGATTACAGAGGGAAGTGAGAAAGAAAAAGGGCGCCCTGGGGCGCCCTTGGAGAGTGTGATGGTGGTGGGGTGGAACCCTGCGCCAAACCTATGTAACTCAGCGCCTTAGAACCGCTGCGAACTCCAGCGGAAAGGTGCGGAATCCAGCCCCAACTGCCAAAATCCTACCAGTTCTGCCCGGCCGAGGTCATCAGCCAAGTGCCTAAGCCAGGACGCCAGTTCGATTCCCGTTTGCGGAATTGAACCCACGTCCGCAACTCCGGATCGGTTGGCATGGCATCACTCAGCCGAACCGGCTCCGGGAAGGACCGCGTGCTTCCGAAGTAAGCGCCGGAAGAATGCTTCGATCCGTTCCGCCGACCCGTGGCCGGTGAGCTCGTTGGCCCCGAAACGATAGACCTCGTACCCGGCGAGCCGGAGGTCACGATCGGCCGCCACCATGTCCGCGTACCTTGCGAGGGATGGCTTCCCGTCTTCGGCGAAGTGCTGAGATCCGTCAACCTCGACGACCACACGGCCTGAGTCGCTGAACAGGAGCAGGAAGTCCATGCGTTGCCGAGACAAGCGTCCAACCCAGCCGAGCTGTGCCAGCGTGTATGGGTCGTAATGCAGATAGACCTGCGGAATGAGGGCTGGCAGCTTGTCACCGAGATCCTTGAA
Organism: Armatimonadota bacterium; assembly: GCA_029781035.1. Classification (GTDB taxonomy): domain Bacteria; phylum Armatimonadota; class Fimbriimonadia; order Fimbriimonadales; family Fimbriimonadaceae; genus JAEURO01. Next base: position 903 of record JAKOXK010000052.1, on the reverse strand, counting down.
TGCCCGGTAGTAGACGCTGAATACGTTTCGCTCGCCGTCAGATGCCAGAGATGCCATCAGACGTTGAGAAAGCGATCGTCGTGCATCTGACTCGACCTGGGTGCCTTGCCGTTCTTTCCACCACGAGAGCATCTCCTCCTTGGTAAGCCCGTTGGCCTGAATCGGGCGGTCGTACACGAGGCAGTGCTCTTCATTCCTTACGATTCGGATGTCATTGTTGATGGCATCCTGGATGACGATCTCGGGCTTCGGACCCGTCGACGCGAAGATCAAATTCTTGGGCGCACCAGATACGCCACCACTGATTCGATTCACCGCGAACGCCGAATGTCCTGAGATGCTCCCCGATGGCCTTAGCTGGAATCCGTCCGCCTTGAGGAGAGTATTCAGTTTTTCAACGAGCTGCGCCTGCTCCTTTCCTCTTCGGGCATTTGGAGAGACGACCGCCTCAAGCAACTTGAAGAACAGTTGTCGGGAGCAGCTCAGTGCGCCCACCACCTCAAGCAATTCAGCGTTGGTCCAGTCGTCGTTGGTCACGCAGTGACGTGTAACGGACTCCTCCAAGTTTGCCTCGAAGCCCGCGCCACGCATTTCCGGTAATGGCCAGATCTTGGACAATTGCTCGACAAGCGGGAGTTCGCCGAAGAGATCCATGTCGTTCAGCAGCTTGAGGATCGAGCGCCGCGTGAGTTCAGTGACTGCCTGACCGTCGCTCGACTCGTCCAACAGTCGGAGAAATTCGCTCAGCGAAAAACTGACGTGATCCTGCTCAACCTGGCGTGCGAGCTGGAGAAGCTGATCGTTGCTCAGTCCTTGGAGGCGGCTTCGCACGTACACGCGCTTGCTGGAGTGCGCTTCGCTACCTGTCCCGGTAGCCAATCCGAGCCGCTCGCATTCCGCCGG
>JAKOXK010000051.1 GCA_029781035.1 Armatimonadota bacterium | reverse complement strand
GATGTGGCACCCCCGCGCGATCCCCCCGGCCCCGATCAGGCCGACTTTGATCTTCTTCATGAGCGCCGCAAGGCTACCCGTGGGGGAGCGGGGAGTGGGGACTAGGGAATGGGGTTTGGGGAGTCCGAAGCCCCCTCCTCGTCAGATGTTCGTGCTGATGAGGAGGGGGTTGGGGGTGGAGAAGGACCGGATCCGGATCTCCATCCCCTCGCCCCTTCCTCATGTCGCACAAGGATCGACACAAGGAAGGGGTATCCGAGACCCGAAACCCTACTCCCCCTTCCTCCCGCGCACCGCCACCCACGTGCCGACCACCACGATGACCCCCATCACGCTCCAAAACAGCGCAGGTGGCATGGCGGGCCAGTGGAAGGGGAGCACGCCGGGGCTTGCCTCCTCGAACGTGTGGCCTGATTCCACAAAGAGCTTGACCCCAGCCCAGCCGACCAGCAAGTACGCCATATGGTCGAGCGCCGGGTACCGCGCAAGGAGCTTGATGAATCCACTTGCGGCGAACCGCAGGGCGACCACTCCCAGAAGGGCACCAGCGACGACGACCCAGACCTTGTCTGGTCCGCGGACGGTCGCCACCGCCGCGAGCACGCTGTCCACCGCGAACGCGACGTCCGTCACCGCCAGGGCGAAGATCGTCGCCCCATAGCTCATCGCCTTCCGTTCCTTGTCGTGGCCCGAGTCTCCGGACCAGAAAAAGTGCTTCAGCGGCAAGTAGATCAGATATGCCGCGCCTACCGTCTGAAGCCACCAGAGCTTCATCACCTGAGTGGCGACCAGGATTGCGGCAAAGCGGAAGATGAAGGACATTGACAGGCCGAGACTGAGGGCAGTCTTCTGCTTGTGCAGGTCCAGGTGCCTCACCATGATCGCCAACACCAGAGCGTTGTCCGCCGACAGAAGGCCCTCAAGCAACACGAGGAGCCCGATGACAGGCAGGTCACTGAGAGCAAAGGTCTGGCCGAGCATCTTCAACCTTACGGGGCTCCCATGATATTGGCTTCTTCTTAGGGTCCGGCGCAGGAAGACTAGGTTCAGAAGCAGGGACAGGAACCATGGGACGGGCGGACCAAAGTCCGTGCGACTCGTGAATCCGTCCGTGCCACAATCCCTTCCCGGTAGTTGACGACGGTGCCCTTGCACCCGGAAACTCCCATTGGAGCCACTGACGATGCCGACTTACGTTTACGAATGCCAGAAGTGCGAGCAGACTATCGAGGTCGAACAGCGTATTAGCGACGATCCGCTCAAGAACTGCGACTGTGGCGGCCAGGGAACGCTGAAGCGGCTGATCCAGCCAACGGCCGTCCTCTTCAAGGGATCCGGTTTCCACATCAACGACTATAAGGCGAGCGCACCTGCAGCCGATGCAGAAAAGACCACGAAGCCGGAAACACCGTGCGGACCTTCGTGCGCCTGTGCCAACGAGGATTGACGCCTCGCCACGGGCAGTTCAGGAAGCACGCTTCCCAGTCTGTGTTGCCGGCCGGTCTATAATGGACATGGCCGTCAAGGAAGCCACCGGACTCGCGGAAAGGGTTCAACCCGCCTTGTCCATCAACAACTGATTCCTAGAGCCTTTGTGCGGCCCATGTTGCGAGTCCTGGGCAGAACCTTCGCATAGAGACTCAAAATGAAGCAACTTCCTGACCGTCCCAACCTCGACCACCTTCGCGCTCAAGCCAAATCTTTGTGCCGGGCCGTGCGCCAAGACGACCCTGCAGCTGTCGAGCGGGTGAGAGAGTCCGCGCCACACCTCCCTCTCGGCCCAACCTTCAAACTGCACGATGCTCAGTCCTGCCTGGCGCGGGAATACGGGTTCACCTCCTGGTTGGCCCTCAAGCGCGCGGCCGAGGCCAAGGTCTCACTTTCCCTACCGGCCGACCAGGCACGAGCCGCTTTCGCCGTGCTTGCGATTGGACACAGCTTCTCTCGAGCCAGACCGGCCGACGCGGCGAGGTTCTATGAGCAAGTCCCGAGGACGATCGACTCTGACCCTTGGCTCGCTTGCACCGTGGGCCACCTGTCCACAGTGGAGCGTGCTCTACAAGCCGCTGGTTGGGTGAACCAGCCTGGTGGCCCGTTCAGCGCGCCCCCGTTGGTCATGGCCACTCACTCCTCACTCGCTGCACAGGACGGTTATAAGCCCAAGATCCTCGAGGTGGTCCGCCTCCTGCTCAGCGCCGGTGCCGACCCGAACGGCAGCTACGTCGAATCATCATCTCCCGATTGGCCTTTGTCAGCGTTATTCGGCGCCGCTGGGCGCGTCCATGACGCCGACGTGACCCGGATTCTGCTCGAAGCGGGGGCCAATCCCAATGACAACGAATCCCTCTACCACAGTTGCGAGACGAGGGATCTGGCTTGCACCCGCCTGCTCCTCGAAGCGGGCGCCCGCGTCAGCGGCACAAACTCGGTCTTCCACACCCTCGATTTCGACGACCTCGACCGGCTCCGCTTGCTCCTGCAGCACGGAGGTGACCCCAACGAGCGCCTCGGTGAGCACACCTCCATTAGTTGGGCCATCTATCGTCGCCGGAGCCCCGCTCATGTCCAGGCTCTTCTCGATGCTGGGGCAGATCCGAACCCCGATCAAGCGAAGGAACCTTACTACGCCATGGCCCTGAGGCATGGATTGCCCGACGTCGCGGCATTGTTCGGCCCATCGGCCCTGCAACCGATCGAGGCGTTCGTCGCCCGCTGCGCGAGCGGTGATCTCGCGGGTGCCCGTCACCTTTTGGCCGAGTCGCCCGGCCTCTTGGGCCAACTCAGCCCTCACGACCAGAGGCTTCTGCCCGATCTGGCCCAGGCCGGTGACCTGCCTGCCGTCAGAGCCTTGGTGACCATGGGCTGGCCACTGGCGGCCCGGGGAGGTGACTGGGACGCAACCGCCCTCAACCTGGCCGTTTTCCGGGGCGACGTGCCGATGACGCGGTTCCTGCTCGAAAACGGAGCCTCGTGGACTGAGTCTCACGGTTACGGTGACAACGTTGCAGGCACCCTCAGTTTCGCCTCACGGTTCATGCCGGTTCCTGATGGGGACTATCTCGGCTGTGCCCAAGCGCTTGTCGAACACGGACTGCCCGTTGATTTCGAAACTGACTACACATGGGGTGAAGCGGTCCGCGATTGGTTCGATGAAGTGAAGCTCGAACGCTCAAGATGAGGGCGTGAAGGACTCACTCGGAAGTTGGCAGTCCAGTTGTCCGACCATCTCCTGTAGACTAGGACCATGGCGCAGAGACACTGGGCAGGAGCGTGCATGAGCCTCGCGTTCCTCGCGTGGGCCGTTTTCACGCCGAGTTCGACGCCGCCGACCCAAGTCCAAGAGCTTGAGTCGCAGCTCAAGTCTGACGTCGCTCCACTCTTGGCGAAGTACTGCGGCCGGTGTCATGGCGGCAAAGACCCGGCCGGCGGCCTCTCCCTCGTCAAAGTCTCCGCGCTGAAAACCGTGACGGACGATCCTGGGCGATGGGGCCGGGTCGCTTTCAACGTCAAGTCCCACACCATGCCGCCCAGCGGGCTCATGCCGTCCGATGCCGAGCGTCAGAAGATCGTGACTTGGGTCGAATCGGTGCTCGCCACCGACTGCAAACTGGCCGATCCTGGCAGAGTCACAATCCGAAGGCTTAACCGTCGCGAATACGACAACACCGTGCGTGATCTGACCGGCCTGAACCTTCACCTGTCCGACGACTTCCCCTCCGACGACGTCGGCATGGGGTTCGACAACATGGGGGATGTCCTCAGCGTTTCGCCCCTCCTCATGGACAAGTACCTCTCTGCTGCAGAGAAGGTCGCAACTGCCTGGATCAAGGTTCCTCGGGGCTTTGACCTGGCCCTAGATCCCGAACGTGCCGAACGGGGCCAGGGATCCAACATCGGAAGCGACGGCGAAATCGTCTTCTTCTCGAACGACACCGCCGTCTGCCAGCTCCAGGTGCCTGAAGGCGGCGAGTGTTTGGCCAAGGTCACCGCCTGGGGACAGAGGGCTGGCAACGAGCTGCCCCGCCTGAGAGTGACTTGGGACCGGACTCCAGTGGGTGCCGTCGAGGTCAAAGCCACGGCGCAGCACCCGACCGTCTTCCAGTTTCCGATCGACGCGACCCCTGGCCACCATGAACTGGCCGTGTCGTTTGTCAACGACTTCTACGACCCACAAAACCCGGATCCGAACAGCCGGGACAGGAACCTCTTCGTCACTCGTATTGAGCTGACAAAGCCGGCTGCCCAGCCACCGTTGCCGAACGGTCCGATCACCTTGCTGCCAAAGTCCGACTCGGACCTGGAAACGCCACGATCGATCCTTGCCGGATTCGCCGCCCGGGCGTTTCGCCGCCCAGTCCGCCCAGACGAGACCCAGCGACTCGTCGCCCTCTACACCGCCACAAGGAAACGGGGCGAGACTTTTGAACGCGCAATGCAAGTCTGCGTTGCCGCTACACTGGCCTCGCCGAACTTCCTATTCCGCGTCGAGCCCACGGAAGGAGCGGCTCTGGACGGCTACGAACTCGCGACGCGGCTCAGCTACTTCCTGTGGGGCTCGATGCCGGACTCCCAACTCTTCTCGGACGCGGCAAGCGGGAAGCTGGCTGACCCGGGCGTCCTTGCCGCCGAGGTCGACCGAATGCTCCAGAGCGCCAAGGGCCGAAGCCTTGCCGAGGACTTTGCCGAGCAAGCCTTCCAATTGCGCAAGATCGAGGTCGCCTCGCCCGACCCACGGCTTTACGCCACGTTCGACGCTTCGCTCCGCAACGACATGCTCCACGAAGTGGACAGCCTGTTCATGGACGTCGTCAACGAGGACAAGAGCGTACTGACCCTCATTGACACGGACACGAGCTTCCTCAACCACCGATTGGCCGACTTCTACGGTATCCCCAATGTCGTCGGCGACCAGTTCCGAGCGGTGAAGATGCCTGACAGGCGGCGAGGAGGTCTTCTGGGTACCGCCGCTTTCCTCATCGTCACAAGCAACCCGAACCGTACGTCTCCGGTCAAGCGCGGCAAGTGGATCCTCGAGAACATCCTGGGCACCCCGCCGCCACCGCCTCCCCCCAACGTGCCCATCTTGATGGACGACCAAGCGATCAAGCCCAGTCTGCCGATCAAAGAACGAATGGCCCAGCACCGCAAAGACCCCCAGTGCGCCACGTGTCACGCACCGATGGACGGTCTTGGCTTTGCACTTGAAAACTATGATCCCGTCGGCAGATGGCGCACTTCCGACGGCCAGTTCCCTGTCGACGCGACCGGTGAGCTTCCTGGAGGCCAGAAGGTGGACGGGCCCGTCGACCTCAAGAGGATCCTCCTCGACCGAAAGGACGATTTTGTCCGGAGCCTCGCTGAGAAGATGCTCACCTATGCGACGGGTCGCGGACTCCGGCCCCAGGACACGTGCCATGTAGACGCAATCCTCAAGACCGTCAAGAAGGACGGCTACCGGATGCGGACACTCATCAAAGCCGTCGTCCTCAGCGATCCCTTTCGAAAGAGATCACTCTAGTTGCCCTATAATGAGGTAAGTCCGAACTGACGACTCGGGTGGCGTGGCTGGACCGCGCACTCGAGTCTGAGCCCGAGCCCCCATGCCTACCATCAATCGCCGTACGTTTCTCCGAGGTCTTGGAGTCACCGTCGCACTCCCCTATCTCGAGGTGATGGCTCCCCTGAGCGCTCTTGCCCAGACCCCCAAAGCGGCACCTGTGCGCATGGCGTTCCTGTTCGTGCCGAACGGCATCAACATGGCCGAGTGGACCCCGACGGCTGAAGGCGGACTCGTACTGAGCCCGACCCTGGCCCCACTCAGCGGACTTGAAGACGAACTCAACGTGCTGACCGGCTTGGCCCAAATGAACGCCTTTGCCAACGGCGACGGCCCCGGCGACCACGCACGGTCGTGCGCAGCATGGCTGACCGGAGTCCATCCTTTCAAAACATCCGGCGCCGACATCCACGTCGGGGTCTCAGTCGACCAAGTGGCAGCGGCACACATAGGCCAACAAAGCAAGTTCCCAAGTCTAGAGATTGGCTGTGAGCGCGGCGCCCTTGCCGGCGACTGTGACAGCGGCTACTCCTGCGCCTACTCCAGCAGCATTTCGTGGCGCGGTCCAGCCACTCCCAATGCCAAGGAGGTGAGCCCGCGCGCCCTCTTCGAGCGCCTGTTCGGCAATGGCGACGAACTTGACGAAGCCGCCAACCGCGCCCAACGTGATGCCACGCGGCGCAGCATCCTTGACTTTGTCACCGAAGACGCGAGCAGCCTTCTGAACCAGCTCGGCAGCCGCGACCGAGAGAAGATGGACGAGTACTTCACGGCCGTCCGCGAAATAGAACAAAGACTGTCAAAGAGCGAAAAGGACGTCGCCGCTCTCGCCAGCGGGATCAAGGCTCCGCCAGGCATCCCTCAAGACCGCGGAGAACACATCCGCCTTCTTGGAGACATGATGGTCATCGCGCTTCAGGCAGACCTCACTCGCGTCTGCACATTCATGTTCGCCAATGAAGGCAGCAACCGACCCTACCGAGAGATCGACATCAGCGACGGTCATCACGATATCAGCCACCACGGCGGCGACCCTGGCAAGCTAGCCAAGAAAAAGGCGATCGACACGTTCCACGTCGAACAACTCGCGTACGTGCTGAACAAGATGCGGGCAGTCAAAGAGCCTGGCGGCACCCTGCTCGACAACTCGCTCGTCGTCTACGGGGGTGGTATCAGCGACGGCAACCGACACAACCATGACGACCTGCCGATACTTCTCGCTGGACGGGGCGGCAGAAAGCTACAGACGGGGCGCCACAGGGTCTTCCCCTCCAAGACGCCGATGAACAACCTGTTCCTTTCGATGCTTGATTATTCAGGGGTCAAAGTGGAGACTCTTGGCGACAGCACCGGCAAGCTCCAAGGACTCTTCTGACACCCGGACTGTCGGCTTTTCCTGTGTCCCGGCCCGAATAGGAGACGCACTTCCCAAGGGCACTAGACACTGAAGCGCGGCTGTTTCAACTATCGGCTGTCACACTTAACTCTCAACCCGATAATCCGGCCAGAGTAAAGTACGGGCATGAAGTTGCTATGGCCGGTCGCGCTGTTGTTCGCCCTCGGGTTCATCGCGTGGAAGGCCCCCGAGCTCCTGGCGAGCGAAGACACAGTCTCCGTTGGTCGTGACATCCACCCAGTCGGTACCCACGTCGGAGTCGGCTCCTATCCGATCCATATGCTCTTGACGTGGGACGGAAAGTACGCAGTGGTGAGCACGATCGGCTTCCGCGAGCATCTCAGCCTTGTCCGGACAAGCGACGGCACCATCGCCGACCAGGTGGACTACAACGGCAAGAAAGACGGTTCAACAAACGGGCTCTACTTCGGGCTCGCGTTCGACCCAAAGACCAAAAACCTCGCCGTGAGCGAAGGCGCCCGTGACCGGATCAGTTTCTACGATGTCTCTGGTGGGAAGTTCGCGCTCGTCGGATCCCTCCACGATCCTGCCCCTTCGTCGCGGGGCCTGCCGTTCCACAAGTCCGGCATCGCCTACTCTGATGACGGCAAGCTGGTCACCGTGGACAACCAGACGGGCTTCAAGACGGACTACAAGGGAGGCGTCAGCGTCTTTGGCCCCGGAACCACTCCCACCCTCGACTTTCGTGTGGCGGTCGGTGGCTATCCCTATGACGTCGTGGTCGTGGGAGACAAAGCTTACGTGAGCTGCGAACGGGACAGCTGCGTGGACGTAGTCGACCTCAGCGCAAAGATAAAGGTCAAGAGCATCCGAGTAGGGTCCAAACCAGGAAACCTGATCGTCGACTGGCCCAACCGGCTCGTCTACGTCAGCAATTCCGGATCCGATACGGTCAGTGTCATAGACCCCAAGACCGACAAGGTGGTCAAGACGATCCTGATCCGGCCCGCCGAACTGAGAGCCCTGCCAGGAGTGATGCCGCTGGGAATGGCGCTCTCGCCTGACGTGGCAACTCTGTACGTAGCTTGCTCGGGGTTGGATGCCATCGGCGTCGTCGACTTGGCGACCGACAAGGTGAAGGGCTACATCCCGACCGGGTGGCTCCCGACCGACGTCATGTACCTTCCGGACGGTCACCTCCTCGTCGCCAGTGCCAAGGGTGTCAAAGCCAAGCAACCGAACGCAAAGGACGTGAACGGTTGGGGCACCTATGTGCAAGACATCTACGAAGGCACGGTGAGCCGCCTCGAGGTTCCCGATGCGGCGCCTCTGGCTGAAATGACACGAGACGTCATGCGGTACAACTTCGTGCGGCCGGGCCTCGACAAAGCCACGCTCGCTGGCTTCTCAAACCCAGGGATCAAGCACGTCGTCTATGTCATCAAAGAGAACCGCACCTACGACAACGTTCTCGGCGACATGACCCAAGGCAACGGCGACCCGAGCATCTGCCTCTTTCCTCGCCGCGTCACGCCCAACCAGCACGCGCTGGCCGAGAGGTTCGTTCTCCTCGACAACTTCCACGTCTGCGCCGAAGTCTCTCAAGACGGTTGGGTGTGGTCCACCGCCGGCATGATCTCTGCGTATGCCAGCCGCAACACGCCCTACAACTACAGCGGACGAGGCCGTTCCTACGACACCGAAGGCAGCAACAGCGGCATTCCTGTCGACCTCATCGGCCTTCCCGACGTCGCGACCCCTCCCAGCGGCTACTTGTGGGACTTGTGCGCGAAACACGGCGTCTCGTTCCGCAACTACGGGTTCTACAACCAGTTCCAAGACCCTGCCGACAAGCGGAACGACATCATGAAGAACTCGCACGACAACACGCCGACGAAAAAGGCCTTATTGAAGACGACCGACCTCGACTACCGACACTTCGATCTGAGCTACCCGGACAGCGAAGCCTACGAGAAGTACGGCTTCACCTATCCGAGCCAGCGCAAGACCTACGGAACGTTCAAGGCTCCCAGCCGGTTCACTGAGTGGAAGCGCGAGTTCGACCAATACGTCAAGCGGGGCCAGGTGCCGCAACTGATGTTCGTGAGGCTTGGTGACGACCACACCTCGGGCACAGCCAGTGGCATGCCCACGCCGGAGTCTCAAGTGGCGGACAACGACTACGCCGTCGGGCAACTCGTCGACGCCATCTCCCATTCGCCCGTCTGGGACTCGACCGTCATCTGCGTCCTCGAAGACGACGCGCAGGCTGGCCTCGACCACGTCGACGCCCACCGCTCCACCGCCTACGTCATCAGTCCATTCATCGCCAAGAACAGGGTCGACAGCCGCTTTTTCAACACCGATTCGATGCTGCGCACCATGGAGCTTCTCCTCGGCATGCCGCCGATGAGCGAGTTCGACGCCACTGCCCCGCCGATCTCCGTTTTCAGCGACCACTTGGTCAATGCCGAGCCGTACACGGCCGTCCTCCCGGACAAAGACGTCGTGTGCAAAGCGAACGTCAAGGGCGCGTACCGTCAAGCCGACTCGAACGAGGTGAGTCTCGAGTCCGAAGAGTCCGAGATGGACGAGCAACTCAACGACATCCTCTGGGTCGCGGTCAAAGGCACGCCGTACCCGGGTAGACGCTAGCCGTTCAAAGCTCGAGGCTTGGGGGATCAGGACAGTGAAGGGGTGAAGTCTGCTGCACACCGGGCACGGCCCGCCCGGCGGGTGGCCTGACTAATGCACAGCGCAGGGTGGAGTGTGGGGCTTTTGTCAGGGTGGCCCGGACGATGGCTCGTGCGTCCGGGCGCTCCAGCGCTGGCCCGCTCTGGCGCGTGCGGATTGCACAGCTCGCCTGGCGGCGCGGCTCCCGGGGACGCTTGCCCTCCCTGCTGTCGTGATCGTCGGTCTTCAGCGCCCAGCCCTGCCATAATCAAGTTACCACAGGAGGTGGGCATCACACTGTGTCGGATGTAGCCGCCCGACTAGAACCTTCGTGCGGCCACCCGCCGGCCTTAGCTTGCAATGACACAAAGAGTAGCTTACCCAATCAGATGACCCAACATTATGCCCGCATTGTCATTGGTTCGTCGGGAATCCTCTACCTTTCTTTGGGTACTCGTGGATTTGGTAATTGCGTCTTGTCACTAAGGCCGAACGATCTGTCTGCTAAGACGCTTACAGTCGGAGGGGAGACCATCGCCTACGACGTGTCTCCCGACAGCGGTTCTCTACTCTGCGTCACAATGGAAAGGAATGAACCCAGTTTGGCCGTTATGACGGGATCACGACTTCGAACTGTTAGTATTGCCGAGGCTGGATCTATTGGTGCATCCGCGTATCTAGGAGTGAGGGATCAAGCGCTTGTAGCAGTTTATAGCTCGACAAGGTCATATTCACTAGGCGGAAGAATAGTAAGTGCGGCTGACTTACTCAGCATTGATCTAGCAACCGGTGAGTCCAAACGTGTGACTAGTAAAACTTACGACGCTGTGCAGGACGTTTGCGTTATCGACAGAAGTCATATTGCTTACCTTGCGAAGGAAGCCGCGCCATTCTCAGTTCACTTGCAGCATCGTACCACCGGTGGATCCTGGGGCCGGGAGACCGACACCGGTGTATCTTCATGGGGTATGTGGCCGGGAGAGCCGGGGGAGCTCTGGCTTGCGCGAATGCGAGGAAAGGTCTATTGGTTGGATATGTATATGCTTCGTGGCATGAGCCTTATTGAAAGCGGCAGGAGCGTGCGAGTTGGTTACATCTGGTCTGCAGCATATTCTCGAGCGGAGCGTTCGTTTTACATTGTTGGTGGCCATCCTGGAGGTAGCCCGATGGATCTGTGCAAAGTGAGCACGGAGTCTGGGACTCTTTCGATCGTTCTTTCGGAAGAGCAGTTGTTTGGTCTCTTGGATGATGCCCATTCGCATTAGTCCCGTATTTGGGAAGTTACACCTGCTCTTCTGTGAACTTGCTCTTCTTCATTGTTGTGTCTAGTCCCCGTTCTGACCTGACCCCCCAAAACTGGGCCACTGCACCGAAGACGGCTAAGCTCAATCGACCGAGATGACGAAGAACAAGTTCACCGCCGAACAGGTGGTCCGGGTTCTGCAGGAGGTGGTCTGCCCCCATTGTTGAAGACATCCTAAGAGGAGTCCTGCCTGCAGGATAGTGACCTGCCCCTGGTCTGCCCCCCGGATCTGAAGACACGAAAAGAGTAGTCCGCTCCGTCCCTTGAGTGGGGCGGGGAGGACTCGCATGAAGAAGAGCAAGTACACGGAAGAACAGATCGTCAAGATCCTCCAGGAGGCGGCCGAGGGCCGCAAGACGCAGGCCGAGCTGTGCCGGGAGCACGGGGTGAGCCAGAACACCTTCTACGTCTGGAAGCGCAAGTACTCTGGGCTTGAGACGCAGGACGTCAAACGCCTGCGCGAGCTGGAGGCCGAGAACGCGCAACTGAAGCGGCTGCTGGCCGAGCGCGACCTAGAGATCGACGCGGTGAGGGCCCTGTTCCGAAAAAACGGGTGGGCGCTCCGGGGCGGGTCTCGGGAGCGAGGTTTCTAATGGGGCGCGGCGTGACGGCCCGCGGGGCCTGCCGTGTCTGCGGCCTGTCCACGCGCTCGCTCTACACCCGGCCCGGGCCGGACAGGGACGAGGGGCTCAGGGAGGCCCTGAGGCGGGTCTGGCGGCCGAACATGGGCTACCGCACGGCCTGGGCGTTCCTCAAGGACGAGCTCGCCCCGCTCAACGTCAAGCGCGTGCACCGGGTGTGGAAAGAGGAGCGCCTGGGCCGCGTCAAGCGCTACCGGAAGAGGCGCACGGGCTCGGGAGTGCCTTTGGGCGCGAGCTCTCCGGGCGAGGTGTGGTGCCTGGACTTCTGCTTCGACTCTTGCCTCAACGGGACCAAGCTCAAGGTGCTGGCCGTCGTCGACGAGCACACCCGCGAGTGCCTGGCGCTGGAGGCCGCGACCAGCTTCAAGTCCCTGCGCGTGCAGGCCGTGCTGGGCTCGCTCTTCGAGAGCCGGGGAGCGCCGCAGAACCTTCGCTCGGACAACGGCAGCGAGTTCGTCGCCCGATCCCTGGCCGTGTTCCTTTCGCAGTCCGGCACTAGGAGCCGGTTCATAGCCCCGGGCTCACCTTGGCAGAACGGCCACGCCGAGAGCTTCGTCTCCAGGCTCAGGGCCGAGCTCCTGGACGTCGAGGTCTTCCACAACCTCCCCGACGCGCAGGTGAAGTTGTCCTTGTTCAGGAGGTTCTACAACGAACAACGGCCCCACTCCTCGCTCGGCTACCTGACCCCCGCCAAGCATCTGCTATCCTGCAGGCAGGACTCCTCTTAAGGCGTCTTCAACAATGGGGGCAGACCAGTGACGCCGCGCTCGTGCCAAATGCTGGTTTCCGTCTTCAGCCCTCTTCGGCCTCGTTCAGGATCTTGACCACTTGCTCAGCGGTCAACTTAATCCCACTTCAATCTTGGGTCTGTCCTTCCGGATTGCCCTCCTCTTCCGAATGCGCCTCATTTTCTGGGAAGCAGGTCAGTCTTGACAACTCCTGATGGGGACTTCAGAACGTAACGAAGACGAATATTGACGAGTGTCAAGACAGACGCGACTAGGATGACACAGGCAGCCAGGGAAATCGGCGAACCATAGCCAAGGCTAAGTGCGAATACCAGTACCGAGATCGCGCAATATAGAAAGAGCGCGGCGCGACCACTCTCTTCGTGTGAAATGAAGACTACAACCGACAGTCCGTCGGCAACAATTGCGAGGATTCCCGAGATAATGATCGCTTTTGAGGGAGCGTATCCAAGCTGGATCCATCCGATTGCTTGAATTGACGCAGAACCACTGACCCAAGCCGTGACTTCTAGAGCTTTGGTAATAAGCAGCAGTCGTCTAGATAGGTTGGGCAAGTCCACCTCCACCGCCAGCCCAGATGCCTCCGCCCTTTGGACCTCCAGGTGCCCAATCGCAAGCGATCTTCCCAAACCCGCCGATCACGCTTGCTAGGATTCCCGACAGGACTCCACCAGCATACCGTGCTAACTCTTTTGCAAACCAGCTTAGCAACGACCCAACCCAATTGATGATCTCGTCCTTTACTCCGAAGAAGCCAGCACAGCCAGCGGCGGCGGAAAATGCAGCCTTGAGGAGATCACACAACGAAGGTGCCTTGCAACAACCTGCAATGCACGGACAAAGGGAATCAGCAAGGAGACCGACCAAGCTCGCGGCAATAGCCAACCCGCATGCCAACTCCGGTTGCGCTATCCCGACTACCACTCCAATGCCGGCTGCAAGGCCGTTTGCTAGGCACTTAGTACCACCTTTGCACCATGCCACTCGACCGTCTTCACCTGAGATCTGGCTACGAACCAGTGAGATTCCCAAAGAAATAAGGCAACTAATGATGCCTGCGATCAATGCCAGCACAATGAGGGGCACTATGAGACCAGTACGATCGGTCAGTGTTATAGGACGATCCAGCGAATACGAATATGTTCCCTCCGCTGGCCACAACGGATCCACTGTCATCCACCTGCCGGCGTTCTGCCTGTAGTGCCTGGCCCTGACGTAGGTCCTGAGGCTGGTGTCGTTGTAGTAGCCGAGCGTCCCGACGTAGGTGAAGTTGGTCGTGCCGCTGCCGGTCTTCGCCCGCACCTCGCCGTAGGGCCAGTAGACGTAGGTGGCGGTCACGGTGTTGCCCTGGGTCAGGGCCGCCGTCGAGCCCAAAGTGTCGGGCCGGTAGTCGGTCACCGTCCCGCCCCGGTCTTCGGAGTACACCACCCCGTTCACCACCGTGTAGACAACGCTCAGTGCCATCTCAGATCAATTCCCCTGCAGATTATACGACGTGACAACCGCGACTGGGTTGGATCTTGGTCTGGTTGAACACTATTCCGGTGCCGATTTGATGCAGAACCAGGTTAGCCCAACACCTCGATCTCGATTCTGCACTACATGTCGTGCCTCTCCAGATCCAGGAGTACTGACACTTCCGGACGTAAAAGTTACACTGGCTCAGCCCGTGCTCCTCAAACAACTCTGTGTGCGTCTTGCGGCCCTCGACGTCTCCTAGAGGATCTTGACGATCTGTTACTCGGTGTACTTGCTCTTCTTCATTCTTCGTCCTCCCCGCCCCCTTCAAGGGACGGAGCGGACTACTCTCTTCGTGTCTTCAGATCCGGGGAACAGACCAAATCTATCACTCCTGCAGGAGCAGTGGTGTTGGATCAAAATCACGAATCATGAATGCCTCCATCCAGATCCTCGACAACGAGATTAACGCGGGATCCGCGTTCGAGGCAAGCAAACACCCAGCAAGAACGCAGGAGTGTAGGTAACCTAAGTGTACATTGCTCCTAAATATGAGCTCACACGCATCGTGCACTTCTGCTGGTAGTAACAAGCGGGCGTTTAGATCCCTAATACTGACCTGTAGAATCTTGACGACTGTCTTCAGATGTAAGTGAATAACCGTATTTTTCTGAAGCGACGATAGGAGCGGCTCTGTCCTTACCTCTGGAATAGCGCGAAGCAGTAAGCGCACAACCTCATCGTGCACGAGCGTAAGTCCCTGGTATGCTGCAGTCACGTATGTATTCTCGATTCTCCCTGATGCAGAGAACTGGGTCGCAATTCGTACCCACGTGCTCGGGCAAGTATCTATACCTATCTTGGCATATGTCCTTGCTTCTTCGGTCTTTCCCTCCATGGATAGGGCGCGAGCCATCAAGTCAGAACTAAGGAATTCATAATGAGGGTCTTGTGGGTCTAGGGCTTCGACAAGGTTCCGCAGGGCCACCGGATCCCTTTGCTTCATAGCATGGAGATAAGATGAAGCTGAAGCCAGATCCATTGCAGGTCAATCCCAGGGGTAGTATGCACTGTCGCAATCGCCGCTAAGACATGCAGCTAGACAGCCGTCGTAGCAAATGAGGAATGTGCTCGTGCCCATTGGCAAGCTAATAAATATGCTGCACCAGTCCGTGCAGCGGCTACAACAGTGTCCGAGAAGGCTGGGATCGGGGTCTCCAAGTTCGTTTGGTATGTTGACGACTCCTGATGCGAGCGCCCCGACGGGAATTGGCTTTGGAGCAACCGCCACTCCCCGTAATAGCCCCAAAATCCACTCTCCCAGGCAGATGGCTAATACAGCAGCACATGCGATTGCAACAGCAACCAGCCAGGGGTTTTTCGAAATATGGCACTTTATGCAGTTAGCAAGGTTCGGTTTTCCTAAACATGAAAGCAAAAGTCCTAAAGCTGCAATGCCGAGACAGGCCAATGCTGCGAGGCATAGGACAGGTATAGTGCCCATCGGGTCGGTGAACTGAACTGGATTTCCGGTAACATAGTATTGATCGACTGAGCCCGTGGAGTAGTACGGATCCACCGTCATCCACCTGCCCGCTTTCTGGCGGTAGTGCCTGGCCCGGACGTAGGTCCTGAGGCTGGTGTCGTTGTAGTAACCGAGCGTTCCGACGTAGGTGAAGTTGGTCGTTCCTGAGCCGGTCTTCGCCCTCACCTCCCCGTAGGGCCAGTAGACGTAGGTGGCGGTGACAGTGTTGCCCTGGGTCAGGGCGGCGGTCGAGCCCAGGGTGTCGGGCCGGTAGTCGGTGACCGTCCCGCCCCGGTCCTCGGAGTAGACCACCCCGTTCACCACCGTGTAGACCACGCTCAGTGCCATCTCAGCTCTTGTCCTCGGCCAAGTAGTCGCTCCCGTCCCAGATGAAAGTCGTGAGGGTGCCGCTGCCGTCTGAGGCGACGACAACTACCACAGGTAAGAACAAGGTCCTTCATTTCTTGAGACGGCTGTCGTAGACGGCACCAGCAATGGCAAACCCAAACAAGAAACTAGTCACGATACCTAGAATTGCCACGGCAGCATTAAAAGAGATCGATTGTTCAAAGCCTCCTGGAGGATATGCACTTGGATCGGGCCGATTGTGTATCCACAGCCCGCCAAATCCAACGATCCATAGGGCCGCAAGTACTGAGGCAATCACTACCTGGAAACGCCTCCGATTCTTCATACAAAAGGTATAGGGTTGCTCAGCTTGCACTGAAGTGCGAAGAACAATAGGACTTGGCCCGCTGCCTCGTTGCACAGGATGCTTCCTAATGGCCCGTCCAAATGATCGAGCAGGCATCCGCCCATGGCGCACTTTAGCGCGTCTGCAAACAGCTTGCAGTGGCACCGTGCCGCATCGAACCCCCAGAAATACCAGAATCCAGGGATCTTGCTTGTGCAAGTGTCGTGTTCGCGACACGCTTTGTCGATACAGTCAATCCCTTCGTTTGGCTCACACCGCACTCGGGCTCCACAGTAGAACCCATAGTTGTAGTCAACTGGATTCTTCCCGGGATCTGTCGAAACGGTGATTCCTGGTGGCCAAGAGATCGGGGGGCATGGAATTGGAATTAGTGTCCCAGGCATGAAGCACAGCTTAATTGTCCACAGTCCTGTTTCGTCGCGATATTCCGTGGGCTTGAGTTCCGAATAGGAGTATGAGCTCGTAATCGGACGACCGGGCCAAGAAAGCAAGTGCCAAATGGATAGGTCTGCCCACAACGGGTCCACTGTCATCCACCTGCCGGCGTTCTGCCTGTAGTGCCTGGCCCTGACGTAGCTCCTGAGGCTGGTGTCGTTGTAGTAGCCCAGTGTGCCGACGTAGGTGAAGTTGGTGGTGCCTGAGCCGGTCTTTGACCGCACCTCCCCGTAGGGCCAGTAGACGTAGGTGGCGGTGACAGTGTTGCCCTGGGTCAGGGCGGCGGTCGAGCCCAGGGTGTCGGGCCGGTAGTCGGTGACCGTCCCGCCCCGGTCCTCGGAGTAGACCACCCCGTTCACCACCGTGTAGACCACGCTCAGTGACATCTCAACTCTTGTCCTCGGCCAAGTAGTCGCTCCCGTCCCAGATGAAAGTCGTCAGGGTGCCGCCGCCAGTCTTGGTCGAGCGGCGCAGGCCGTCGACGCTGTAAGTGTACGTCGTCTTTGGAGGCACCTGGTTCACTACGTTCTCCACGAGCAGGCGGTTCTCTTGGTCATAGCTCCAAAGCGTCGTGAACACAGTGATCCCGGTCGTCCTCCTCTCTGCCGTCTGGTTGCCGTCATCGTCGTATGTGTAAGAGACGAGCGTCGGACCGTCCTGGAGGGTGAGTATCCTGTTGGCGGCGTCGAACATGAACGTCCGGGGCTGGGAGCCTTGGTGCCACATGGTCGTCATGTTGCCCCGCGTGTCGTAGCCGAACGTCGCGGCCGAGCCCGACGTTTGCTGGCCCGTCAGGCGGCGAGCCGTGGCCGGGGTAGCTCGCGGGCTCCGTGGCATGGGCAGGCGTGACCTCCACATCTTCATTCTACACTCGCTGCAGCGTCACGTTTGCCCGTGCAAGACAAGACGACAAGAGAGAGGACACGGGCAAAAGGGACGCCTGTATTGAAAGCTGACCACTCCCATGCCGGCGGGTGGCCTGACTAAGGCACAGCGCAGGGTGGAGTATGGGCCTCTTGTCAGGGTGGCCCGGACGACGGCTCGTGCGTCCGGGCGCTCTGGCGCTGGCCCGCTCTGGCGACCCGTGGGCTGAAACACATGGAAGAGTAGACGCTTGTCTCAGGATCGAACCTGAAAGCCGGAATGCAGGGCCGGAAAAATGGAGCAGACGGGGCCCGGTTTGCCCTGCATTTGCGGCACCGGACCCCACGCCGCGTCAGTGCCCGTGCGGCTCGAGCTCGGCCCAGGTGTGACCGGGGGTGCCGTGGCCCGGCTTGGCCGCTCGAAGGCTTTCGTTGGCTGAACATGCAAGCGGCCGCCCCACGCCGAGACTAGTCAGCGTGGGGCGTTGCGCGCGCGAAAGGCCAGGTGCCTTACTTCAGCGTCTGCAGATAGGCGTTGTACGAAGCCTCGTCGTTCGGCACCTTGATCTCGCCGTTGACGATCCTCGCCTTCACTGCGTCCAACTTCTGCAGGTTTTCGGCACCGATCACGTCCTTCGTGTACTTGAAGTCCGAAGTACCGACACCGCCCGACTTGAGGTCGTACACGACGGCACCAGGAGTGAATTTGCCGTCTTTGAAGTCCTTCACTGTTTGGAACACGCCCTCGTCCACGTGCTTGATCATCGAGGTCAACACGTGGCCCGGCTCGACTCCGTCCTGGTCGCTGTCCACGCCGATCGCCCACAGGTTCTTGTCCTTGGCCGCGCTGATGACACCGAGACCGGCCTTGCCCGCCGCGTGGTAAACGATGTCGGCCCCCGAGCCATAAAGCAGTTCGGCCGCCACCTTCGCCTTGTCGGTGTTGACCCAGTCGCCCGTGTACTTGGCTGGCAAGATCTCAGTGTCTTTGTTCGCCGTCTTGGCGCCTGCCATGTAGCCGAACTGGAACTTGTGGATCAGGGGCATGTCCATGCCACCGACGAACCCGATCTTGTGTGTCTTGGAGACGAGGCCTGCCACGTAGCCGACCAGGAAACTTCCCTCCTCCTCTTTGAACTGGATCGTCCGGACATTGTCCATCCCGGCCAGTGGCTCGCCGTCGATGCTCACGAACTTCGTGTTCGGCGAGTCCTTGGCTGCTTGTTCGATCGCAGAGCGCATCGTGATGCCGACACCGACGACGATGTCGCAACCGGCGTTGGCCATGGCCTGGAGGTTGGTCGTATAGTCAGCCTCTTTGGTGCTCTCCACCTTCATCACCTCGACGCCCAACTCGTTCTGGCACCGTTGGGCTCCCCGCCAAGCACTGTCGTTGAAGCTTTGGTCGCCGATCCCTCCGGTGTCGAAGACGATCCCGAGCTTGATCTTCTTATTGTTCGGGACGACTTGGCCGGTTTGGCCGCCCGTCCCCGTCGTCTCGCCGTAGCCCTTGACTGGGCCAGTCGGCCCCGAATTACAGCTTGAAACGACAAGCGCGCTGGCAAGTGCCAGTCCCATCCATAGAACCTTTCTCATGTTCCCACTTTCCTATCCGGTACAATGCCCGAATTATGGCCCGGACGTTGAGTCTGGTGCCCAGAGGTCTCCCCCTTGATCACAGTCAATCTGACGAAACCTGAGCTCACGTTCGACGCCATCCGCAAAGCCTATAAAGACCTGAAGCCGACAGACGCGGCCCTGATCGCCACCGCCTTGATCGAGGCGGGCAAGTTCGCCAAGGCAAGCCACGACGGCATGGACTACGAATGGACCAGCGAAGACTACCAAGGCATGACCAAGTCGCTCTTCGCTGAAGTCGCCCAGCTGCAAGAGGGTGTCGCAGAGAAGCCCACGAAGAAGGCTGCGGCCGCTGAAGTCGAAGAAACGGTGACCCTGCAAGTGCAGTTGAAGCCAAGCCAGCGCGCGGCAGACGTCGTCTTGGGCGACCGAGAAGACCTCAAGACACTGGTGTCAGACATAATCGGCGAAGGCGTCGAGTACCTGTTCTCGCCGACTGACATCGGTTGGCACTGGACCCTGGAGCGGGTCAACTGGGCAACGCTCTCCGACGGCGAGCTCAAGAGAAGGGTCAAGTTCAAGCCAGTCTTCGTCGAGGGCGCCGTCGCCGTCGAGCTTGGGCCTGGCGGCAAGCGCAAGGTCTCTAAGAAGTAGAGGGCCAGACAGCTCTAGCCAGGCGAGACCACCAACTTTGTGTCGGCAGAACCCGTCACAAGACGGTCTTGACGGTCTCGATCACGTTCTCGACCGTGAACCCGAACTCGCGGAACAGGACGTCCGCTGGCGCTGACGCCCCGAAGTGGTCCAGCCCGACGTGGGCTTGCGCGTAACGTGACCATCCCATCGTCGAGCCCGCCTCGATCGACACGACAGGTGCGCCTCCCAAGACGGACTTCCTGTATTCAGCCGACTGGCGCTCGAACAGGAACCAGGACGGCATCGAGACGACTCGCGTGGGTACGCCTTCCGATTCAAGCCTCTCCATCGATGCGACCGCCAGCGAGACTTCAGAACCCGTCGCCACAAGAATGACCCGGGGGACTCCGCCGGATGCTTCACGCAACACATAGGCCCCCCGTTCGGCAGGGTGTTTGGTGACCATTCCCGGCGTCAGAGACGGCAGTTTCTGCCGACAGAGCACGAGCAGTGTCGGGTTCTGGCGCGACTCGAGGGCCACTTTCCATGCGACGGACGTCTCATTGCCGTCGGCGGGCCGGAAAACGTTCAAGTTGGGCATCGCCCGAAGCGACGCCAGGTGCTCGATCGGCTGGTGGGTGGGTCCGTCTTCGCCCAAGCCGATCGAATCGTGAGAAAAGACGAAAATGGATGGGCACTTCATCAGCGCGGCGAGTCGGATCGATGGCCGGCAATAGTCGCTGAAGATCAAGAACGATCCGCCAAACGCCCGCACACCGCCGTGGAGCGTAATGCCGTTGATAGACGCCGCCATGGCGTGCTCGCGAATGCCGAAGTTCAAATTGCGACCGGTGTACGCTCCCTTTTCGAAATCGCCACCATCCTTGATGTGGGTACGGACGCTTTCAGCGAGATCGGCACAACCCGATAGGAAGTTGGGAAGGGCGGCCGCCACCGCATTGATGATGACCGCACTCGACTCTCGGGTCGCCGCAGGATCATTAAACGACGGCAGCGCGTCAAGCCATTCCTTACCCAGGTCGCCAGACATCCACTGTTTGAACTCGCTCGCCTTGCTGGGCTGGACGGAGGTATATGCGTTCAAGACCTCTTCCCATACGGCTTGGTGTTCAGCCCCTGACTGCAGCGCACGCCGGAAGTGCGCCAGAGCCTCGTCGTCGACCCAGAACGGACCTTCAGGGATTCCCAACGCTTCTTTGGCCAACTTGACCTCGTCCGCTCCCAAGGGCGCTCCGTGCGACGACGACTTGCCCGCCTTGTTCGGCGACCCGTAGCCGATCGTCGTCCGGCAAGCGATCAGGGACGGTCGGTCCAGATCGGCTTTGGCCTCCACGAGGCAACCGTCCACCGCGTCAACGTCCATGCCGTCACAGTGCCAAGTCCGCCATCCGAGGGCCTCGTACCGCGCACAGACGTCTTCCGTAAAGGAAAGGCTCGTGGATCCGTCGATTGTGACGTGGTTGTCGTCGTACAGAACGATCAGCTTCCCGAGACCTAAGTGTCCTGCCAATGAAGCTGCCTCATTGGAGATGCCTTCCATGAGATCGCCGTCTGAGGCCATGACATAGGTGTGATGGTCGACGATCGTCGCCTCGTTCGTGTTGTATCGAGCGGCCAGATACTGCTCGGCAATCGCCATTCCAACAGCCGTCGATATGCCTTGTCCAAGTGGTCCAGTGGCCATTTCGACGCCAGCGGTGTGGGTGTTCTCAGGATGGCCCGGCGTGATACTTCCCCACTGTCTGAACTGTTTGAGATCGTCGAGCGTCACTTCATAGCCTGTCAGGAACAGCAGGGAGTAGAGGAGCATCGAACCGTGTCCAGCAGAAAGAACAAAGCGGTCGCGATCGGGCCACTGAGGATCGGCAGGGTTATGTTTGAGGTGCCTGGTCCACAAGACGTAAGCCATCGCAGCCGCTCCCATCGGCATCCCCGGATGACCGCTTCCGGCCTTCTGGACGGCGTCCATCGCCAATCCACGGATCACGTTGACACACGTTTGGTCCAAGGTCGAAACTGTCTGCGGCACCTCAGGACAATACCCCCTCAGGTAGGCTCGGGGTCATGACGTCGGCCCTCCTCTGCCTCCTGGCGATGGCACGCACAGAGTGGCAGGTCAACGCCAACCGGACCCTCGTTTGGAACGGTCAACCCTTTATGCCTGTCGGCCTCGAGATCCAGGGAAACGCCGATGCGGTAGGCCAGGCCAAAAAGGCTGGAATCCGGGACGTTCTCCTTGACCTGCCTGCCGACGGAACGGGATGGGACAGAGCTTTCAAGGCTTGCGACGACAACGGCATGCGCTATATGGTGACCCTGTCCACCGCCTCGCCCGTCCGAGAAGCCGTGATCGTGGATCCGGCCGGCTACCGGATGACCGACATCGAGCGCAAGACGATCGTGGACGTTGGGATTCCAGGCGCCACCGAGGCCTTGTTGGTCCTGGCGGCTGAGCGCGACGGAACGATCCGATGGTCCAAACGAGTCCCGATCGTCAACGAGCGACTCAAAGAGGAGATCGATCCGGAGATTGAACTGCCTCACGTCTTGCTGATCTACCCAATCGTGCGGAGCCTGGAAGCTCCCGACTTTTTCGACGGTCTCGACGCTCACCGGGACCGCTTATTGGCAGCGTTTAGCAAGAACCCACCTGGGCCTGGCTACCGAGGCTTGATCGGACCACTTGGTGCCGACCTTGCATTCCCAGACGCTGACTGCGACGCTGTTCCGACGTCTCCGCTCTTCCAGACGGAGCTGGCCAGCTACCTGGAAAAGAAGTACACCAAGCTGCCGACAGCGCTCCGAGCATGGGGGCTGTCGGCCAACGACATCACCACGTTCGACCAGCTGGCCCGCCTCGTCCCGCTCTGGAGCGAGACGCGCGGTGTCGCCAGTCTGTGGGACACGGTGACAGACCACCTTTACACCGTCGACCGCAAGTCTTCGCTGGCTTGGACTGATACGCGATCGACCCTTCGTGCCGTCGCGCTCAGAAGGACCATGCACCTGATCGAGAACCTGAAGGAAAAGTCCGGTGGCCCCATCCTCGCCACTTTCAGAGGCTGGAACGGGCCCTACGTCTCGCCAGAGATCCCGTTCTCAGGCACATCCATGCAAGTGCCGCTTGACTCCGTGCCCAACATGCTCGATGGTGCCGCACCGGCGGTTTCGACGCAACTACGGCTCAGCAACCCCAGCGTACTCATGGCTACAGGGCTCGCTCCGGTCGCCAACGGTGTTTCCGTGGAAGACGCAGTCGTCGAACTCGAAGGTATGGGTGTCCGCGGGTGGTACTTCCGGACGTCGGATCCGGGCCAACTTCAAACCATCGCTCGACTCGAAGCCGCCCGTGAAGCCGATCCATCATCGTCGCAGTGGAAGATCCAAGGGCTCTTCTATCCAGAGTCAGCCCGAGATCCCGCCCAGCCGATGCGCCTCGTTGGCGGACTCTGGTGGCTGCCGAGCCCGATTGGCGGACAGAGAATCGTGTTCGGTGCTGGCATTGAAGGCTATAAAGACGATTCTGGCCCGAGCCCCGTATACGCCATGTGGTCGACCGACGGGGAGAAGAAGGTGACCCTCAAGTTCACCGACACCAAGACGGTCACAGTGACCTCCGTCGATGGACAAGCGATTCCATTTCGGCGCAAAAAGAACGAGATCGACCTTGAGTTGTCGACTCAAGCCGTGCTTATCCAGGGCGCCAGTGATGTCCCCGTGCCCACCGTCTCGATGTCGGAGACCGTGACCGCTCTGACGCTCCTCTTTGACGCCTTCCCCAACCAAGTCAACGTCAGCGGGAGCGAGCAGTACACCTTTGCTGAGTCCGTGAAGTCGTTCGACCGTTCTCCGGGTGCGAGCTTTATGGCGCTTCGGGCCCAGTTCACCCGTCTGATGCCGAAGGCGGCGCCCTACGTGTGGATCGCTGCCAGCCGCTCACCCAAGAACAACTTTGGCGAGGCTCTTCCAGTCCCCGGTTCTTCCAGCGAAACCGTCCTCTTGGCCGGCACGAGACTGGCGCCGTCCGAAGGTGTGCTCTATGCCGAGTATCCGCTGACGGTTCGCCACGCTGGCCAGTATGAAGTCTGGTTCGCGGCAAGTATCCCTTCCGAGGTCAGGGACTCGTGCAGAGTCGTTGTGAACGACAAGCCGCTTGGACCGCCGGCCAAACCGGTCAGCTATTACGGAAACGGCTTCGGTTGGTACAAGTTTGGTGACGTCGACCTCGAACGGGGTACGAACAACGTACGGTTCGAGTGTCCGTCCAGCCGCGGACTCGACATCGGACTGGACGTAGTGAACTTGGCTCAGCCTGGATTCCGTCCCGATGGACCCCGGCTGCCGATCGAGTGGCTCCGAACGGTCTCGCCCCCTAAGGGCGTGAAGCCAGAAAAGGGTTTGGGCGGGTAGCGAACGCTTCTTCCCAGGCCACCTGGGCCTCGTGCCAAAGGGCTTCATCAAGTGTCACGAGTCCGTACTGGCAGCTGTCGTGACCGGTTCTGACCGCCCAGCCGGCGTCGCCAAAACTATAGTGCCAAAACTCGTCGCGACAGTTAGAGAACCCGACGGCCAGCATCGTCTCGTACATGAGCATTCGGTTAGACCTTGCGGTTTCGGTCAGGCCCAAAACATGTGTGGGCGCCGCGTTGAAGCGCTCGTACGGTGAGACCATGTCGAGTTGCTCGCCGTCCTTGTCGATCAGATAGACATCGAGGGCAGCGCCCGTACAGTGCCCGGGTGGTGCTTTCTGGTCGACAGGCGCCACCCACCGGCACACGATCCTGCGCTTCGCGGCATAGGAGAGCCCGGGACGCGCTTCCTCGAGCATCTCGAACATCTGGTCATAGATCATCTTCTGCCGCTTCCAAGGCCGCCAGGCTTCGCTATAAGCGAGGAAGATGCCGCTTGGCAACGACCGAGCCGCTGCCTCAGCCATCTCCGCTACAGACTCGCGGCACCACGTGAGTGTGCCTGGGCGTAAAGCTTTGACCGACGGACAAGCGAGCTTCATGTCCACCAGAGGCTCGCCGTTGTCAGACTCTTTGACGCGGTTGAGAGCCCGGATCGGCTCCGGGCGTCCCTGGCTCCGATCCCATTTCATCTGTTGAAGAGCAGCATGAAGGCGGCGAACCCGCCCGCAACTCGGAACGGCGCCACATTGGGGCCCTTGGGGCCTGGAACCACGACTTTGTCCCCAGGCCTGATAGGCACGTCCCCCATGAATCCCTGTTCGATGTCCATGAAGTTGACCTCTCGCGGCTTCTCCGTTCCCGAGGTGACTTGGACTCTGTCGGCACGTCCCTTCGGCAGGATTCCGCCCGCAGCAGCGATCAACTGACTCAGCTTCATGCCGTCCTCGACGACGAAAAAGCCGGGGTTTCGCACCGCGCCCTGAACTTCCACAAAGGACCGTTGCTCCACCACATCGACCATCACCCGGTCGTTGGCTCGCAGGACCAGATCCGTGCCCGGCGCCGAAAAGTCGAGTGTCTGCAACTCCTGTCCATCCCGCTCCACTCGAACGCGCTTCTTGGCCGCCAACGGAGTGAACCCGCCGGCTTGCTCAATGGCCTGAGCCACGGTTCCTTGCCCCAGCAACGTCACGGCACCGGGTTTCTTGACCCCTCCCAAGACCGTGACTTCGAAGGGCTGAGGCTTCACGAGCTCTGGGACAGAAACAGTGTCCCCCGCCTTGAGTGTCACATCGCCTGCCGGGTCTCGCGCATCGACTTCCGTCACAGTGCCATCCGCGGACGTGACCTTCACCTTGGCCAGATCGGCGTCGCTTGTCGGACTAGCCCCCTTCAATACGTCACTAAGCTTGAGGCCGTCCTTGAATTCCGTGTCGCCCGCGTGGCCCAATGCGCCTGTGACGTGAACGACAAGGGGTTTCGTCTCCGTTGGTTGCGTCGTCTTCGTCGGATCAGTCGTTCCTTGTTCCACCGGCTTCGTCGTCCCGGTGTCTGAGCTTCCACCGACGACTGCAACGGTCACGGTGGCGTTTCGAAGGATCCGGTCGGCGACGAGCTTCTGGCTCAACTTGTCGGCCGCCTCTTTCTCAGTGAGACCTTGGACGTCGACGGCTCCCAAAAAGTCCACTAAGATCATGCCGTCTTTACTCACTTTGTAGGTCTTGGTGATCAAACTCTCTTCGGCACAGGTGACTTTGAGCTTGTCGAGCGGCGCGATCTTCCTCGTCGCATCTTGGGCGATTCCGAGACACGCGACGAACAGGAGGAGCGGGATAAGGCAGAACAACTTGCGCATGGTCGTTACTGATAAGTCAGACGGTTCACAGACCCGGAACGCACCTAGCCCCCGTGCCAGGTATCGTTTGGACTCATGAAGCGGTACCGACTCAACCGCCTCTTCTCGGCCCGTTCTGGCAGGTGTCTGGACGTAGCCGTCGACCATGGTTTCTTTAACGAAGGGAGCTTCCTCAAGGGCATTGAGGATCTGGCGAAGGCTGTCGAGGTGCTCGTCAAAGCCGCACCGGACGCGATCCAACTCACGGCAGGACAAGCCGACGTCCTTCAGTCGATTCCCGGCAAAGAGAAACCGTCGCTGGTGCTTCGGACTGACGTGGCCAACGTCTACGGCAAGTCCCTGCCACGGTCGTTGTTCTCACGTATGATCGCCGACCCCGTCGGGCAGGCACTAAGACTCGATGCCGTCTGCATCGTCGTCAACCTCTTCCAGATCCCGGACGAACCCGAGGTCACCGACCAGTGCATCCAGAACATCCTCAGTGTCAAGCCAGAGTGCGACCGCTGGGAGATGCCGCTGATGGTTGAGCCCCTGGTCTTTCGACCCAACCGGGAGGCGGGCGGCTACATGGTGGACGGAGACCCGGACAAGATCGTGCCCCTCGTGCGCCAAGCCACCGAACTGGGCGCAGACGTCATCAAAGCCGATCCTACTGACGTCGTTACCGACTATGGTCGTGTCGTCGAAGCTGCCCGAGTCCCTGTTCTGGTCCGAGGGGGTGGCAAAGCTGATGATGCAGAGGTGCTCCGACGCACAGAGGATCTGATGAAGCAAGGCGTCTCCGGCATCGTCTACGGGAGGAATATCGTCCAGCACGAAAACCCGTCCGGCATGACGAAAGCGCTTATGGCGATCGTCCACGATTCCGCCTCTGCCACGACCGCCGCCTCGTTCCTTCGATGAGCACACAAGTCGTCAGGGTCGGAATCATTGGAGGCGGCCTCATGGGTCGCGAACTGGCCAGCGCCATCGGCCGCTGGTTCGTCTTGGACGGTGTAGCCCCGTTGCCCGTCCTTGTCGGCGTGGCCGACCCCAACCCCAAAGCCCTGGGTTGGTTCCATCGGATACCGTCCGTAGAGCACCTTGTGGACGACTACCACCAATTGCTGGCGACCGACGTCGATGTGATCTATGCTGCTGTGCCGCATGACCTCCATGATCAGGTCTATTGCGACGTACTTGCAGCCGGAAAAGACCTTTTGGCGGAGAAGCCGTTCGGCATCGACTTGACATCGGCGCAGAGGATCGTCGCAGCGTGCGAGAAGTCGGGACGCTTTGTCCGCTGCAGCTCAGAGTTCCCTTTCTTCCCTGGGGCGCTGCGCGTCTACCAAACTCTGCAGAACGGTCACTTGGGCGAGCTGCTCGAGGTCAACGCCTCCTTCCTTCACAGTTCGGACCTCGACTTGGCAAAACCCATCAACTGGAAACGACAGGTGCGCACTTGTGGTGAGGCGGGGGTCATGAACGACCTGGGGCTCCATGTCGTCCACCTCCCCTTCCGTGCCGGACTCCTGCCTGAGCGAGTCTATGCACAGCTTCAAAACGTGGTCAAGACGCGTCCCGATGGCAAGGGAGGGATGGCCGACTGTGATACTTGGGACAATGCGACGCTCACCGCAACCCTGCCGAACGGCGTGCCGATGCGCCTTGAGACGAAGCGCCTGGCCCCAGGCCAGATCAACTCTTGGAGCCTCGAAGTGATCGGCACCAGGGGAGGTGTCAAGTTCTCGACCAAACAGCCCAAGACGCTTTGGACGTACCAAACCGCACCAGAAGTTGGCTGGGTCCAGACGGACCTGGGGCACGCCTCCGTCTTCCCTGTCGCCACCGGTGGCATCTTCGAGTTCGGATTCCCCGACGCTTTGCTTCAGATGTTCGCATCCTTCCTCGTGGAACGCACTGGAGTCTTAGAGGACAGGTTTGGCTGCGCCACTCCAACCGAAGCCCTTTTGAGCCACGCCCTTTGGGCAGCCGCCATGAAGTCGCACGAAACGCAACAAGTTGAAAACGTTACGTGACGACTTTCGCGATGTTTCGTGGTCGCCTTTGAATGTTTTCTTTTCGTAATCATTCAACTATCGTACAAGTTCTTGTGAAGGGAAACTAGATAGACTGAACTTACGCTACGACGATACGGTTCGCTTGTGACGAACCGACACGGGTTCGTAGCGGCATTTGCCCGCGCTTGAACTTGTCACCAGCAGTGACGCAAGCGCTTTCTTGAAGCGACGATACTGGAGACGATTCGTAGAAGTGCGGCGCCTCCGGCGTCGTCACGCATAGCGACTGGCCCGACCGGGCTGACACCGGCCCTGACCGCTGAGTGGTCTCGACCACGCATGCCCGGTTCTTACACCTTGTGGCATTGGCACACGGATGCCACCCAAGGCGGGCCACCATGGCCCAAGCGCCTGACCGCCAATGGCGCCAAGAATCTTGTGGGCAACAGGCAAGGTCTTCATGCTCTGACTACGTCAGGGCTTTCTTGCGCTTCCGGCCCTCCCCGGCCGGCCGTGTCGCAAGCCTGCCAGGCTGTCTTACTGGCGACACACAAATAGGAGGTGCGGGAAAGACTTTGCCAAGGTTCCATCCTCCTCGCTCTCCGCGGCCAGACGATAGCATTGACTATGCTCCTATCCAAGGCGCTGGCCGAGATTGAGCTTTTTCTTTCCTAGCTAGTTAGGTATGGCGAGATCATTGTTTATCAATCGTTCATAGTTATAGAAATGATCATCCTGATAAAAATAGTATGATTCTAAACTGTGAATTTGATGTATCTTATCCTCATCCTAATCCCAAGAAACAATGGTGATCCATCTATCACTATGGGATATGACAGGGCGCGGTCGATTCCCTCAGACGAACGCCTCGCCTTGGCACGGAGGATGAAGAAATGAAACTCGCAAGATTGGCTCTTTCCGCCCTCGCGGCTTTGATCGTTGCGGGCAATGCACTGGCCCAGGTCAACCCACCGAGTTGGTGGGGACAAAGCGACGGCTTTACCTCCGGGTTTGGCTGGTCGTTCCCTGGGCCAGCCTACCCGCCGGTCCCCGACTATAGTCTCGACCCGTTCGGCAGTCCGAGTTGGAGCTCTGGCAGCACTGTCTTCTGGTATCCGACCGTCACGGACCACACGGGTGTGTGGGGTGACGGCCCGGGCCTGAACGGATCGTTCTCGGTGACGCTCTGGAACCTCAAGAACCCCGATTGGCTCAAAGAGGTCTGGCTCCAAGTCGACTTCTACGAGGTTCCAGCACAGGGGAGCGACGTTACCCTCGCGATCACAACCGAATCCACGTCTGAAGTCGTGAATCTCCAAGAAGAGGACGTCGACATAGGCAATGGTTGGACACGCGGCACAGTGACGTGCCAGATCAAGCCCCAGCCGCTCTGGGAGACGTTCACATTCCAGTTCACCGGTGGTCAGTCCGGCGCTTACATCGACAACCTTTGGATCGGCACTCACTGCGTGCCCGAACCATCGGCAGTCGCTCTGCTGGGCATGGGTCTGGCCGGACTCCTGGTAAGGAGGCGCAGACGGGCATAGAACAGACTCCAAACCTGACCTGAGGGCTCTTGTTACCTCTCCGGCCCCAGGCAGTTGAGAACCAGTCCCGCCCGAGCCCAGAATGCAGGCTCGGGCTGGGGCATTTGTTCCGGTAAAGTCGAGACTAAGGTTTTGAGAGAGTCCATGAAGCGTTCAGAGATCAATGACCTGATCCGGTCGGCGTCCGCCTGCTTTTCAGACCACGGCTGGACACTGCCACCGACCCCTCGATGGGACGTGACCGACTTTGGGCTCGGAAACCACTTCAGGTGGGGCCTTGTTCTAGTGAACCTCGCCGAAGAGGAGGAGTACTGCGAGAAGCTGATGTACGCCAAACGGGGTATGACGACGCCGGCCCACACGCACCACAAGAAGAAGGAAGATATCATCTGCCGCTGGGGGGAGCTCGCCATCGCGCTGTTCTCACGGTGCCCCATTGAGGGGCAGGTTGACGAAAACGCGCCCGCGGTGAAGTTCGGGTTCTGTGGCCAACCTCGAGAAGTCTCCAACGGGACGCGCGTCGTGCTGCACGCTGGAGAGCGGGTGACTCTTGTCCCAGGTGTCTGGCATGAGTTCGCCCCCGTCAGTGTCGAATGCATCATTGGTGAGGTCTCGACCGCCAACGACGACCTGAACGACAACGTGTTCGCAAACCCTCGGATCGGCCGGTTCTCGAGTATCGAAGAAGACGAAGCCCCCCTGGCCAGGCTTGTCAGCGACTAACGCGCGAGCCGCCAAGCCCAAGGGCTGGCGGCTCGCAGAGGGCGTATGTCCCGAGCGACTAATCGCCAGGGCCGATTCCGATGCTAAAGGTGTCGGTGCCCCACATCGCCCGGTCAGACCAGACCGAGTTGCCCCAAAGGGCGCGGTCGCTCGCCAAGGTTCCGGTGCCCCAAATGGCTCGGTTGCCCCAGATCGCGCGCAGGTCGGTGATGCCCGTGCCCCAGAAGCCGCCATCGCCGTAGACGGAACTGTCCAGAACAAGGTTGACAGTCCCTGAAGTCGGTTGGATGACGCAAGGGCTCATCGCCCAACTGCTCGCCGTGACCGTTGACGCCAGTGCGGCTTTGACGTTGAGATAGCCAGCGCCAAACGTGAACGGGTTTGCGTTACCGCTCTGATCCAGCCACTTGTCCGCCGAGACCATCAAGCGGGCCTTGATCGTGTCGGGAGTCAACGAGGGATCAGCCTGAAGCATCAGTGCGACGGCGCCACTGACGACAGGCGTCGCCATCGACGTGCCCGAGAGGGTCGAGTAGGACGATGGAGCGAGTCCGTTCGTGCCCATGTAGTAGGAGTTCAGCGGCAGAACGATCGAGGGATACTGAAGCTCCAACGTGCTCAGGCTCCGGCGTAAGCTGACGACGCGGTTGCCCGGCGCGACGACGTCCGGCTTCAGACGCAGGTCAAGACGGGTCGGGCCCCGGCTCGAATAGGTGGCAATGGCGTCCAAGTCGCGACTGCCGTCACCGGTCTTCTTCATCGCGCCGACCGTGATCACGTACGGATCGTTGCCTGGAACCGTGATCGAGCCGTAGTTCGTCCCATAGCCCTCGTTGTCTCCACCAGACGTCATCGCCATGGGATTCGCCCGGCCATCGTTGCCTGCCGCGCACACGACGACGACACCGGACTTCCACAAAGTTTCGACTGCCTGACACAGAGGATCGGTCCGGTAGCTCTCGCCAACCGGATGACCGACGGACAGGTTCACAACCTTGATGTTGTAATTGTCTTTGTTCGCCAAGACCCACTCGAGCGCAGCGACAAACTGACTCACGCTCGACGAACCGGCGGCGTTCAGAACGTGGACGTTGACGAGTTTCGCCTTGCGGGCGACCCCGTAGAACGTCCGGAAGAACCCGACGCCGGACGACGACGCACCGTTGCCAGCAATGATGCCCGCAACGTGGGTCCCGTGCCCGAACGCGTCCAGCGCGCTGCTTGAATTCGGGGCAAAGTCAACGCTGGCGATGACCCTTGACTGTCCCGTAGCCGGATCCAAAAGGTCGGGACAAGAGTTGATGCCGCTGTCCAGCACGGCGATAGTCACGCCTTCACCCGTCAACGATTGCTCGCCAAAGGCGACGTTGGCCAAACTGTGCTCGAACGTGAACTCGTCCTTCTTCGTCACCGTGACGTCCGTCGAGACATGCTCGACGAAAGGCAGGTTCGCGAGTTTCTTGATGTTCTTGTTGCGAACCTTCAGGACATATGAGTCGACGATTCGAAGGTGCTTTTCAACTTTGGCTCCCAACCGCCGCAGCTTCGTCGATTCGACCGGGGTGAGAGTGCCCCTGAATCGGACGATGAGTGTCGAGACGTCCTTCAGGTGCTGGCCGGTGGCCCTCGCCTGAGCGAACGAGTCAAGTTTCTGAGCCCACGATCCGGTCGAGTTCCCGAGGGCACTGCAGGCCAGCGCTCCCAAAACCAAGCTAAGGGCAAGCGTTCTCAACGAATTAATGCGTGCGCCAGGGCTGACGCCCGTCCGCACTTTCTGGATTGCTTTGTTCATCTGATCCTTCTCGAAGTGGTTCCGTCGGCTCCGACAGCAGATGTCGGAAGCGGCCCATCGTTGTGGCCGATGTCCGGGTCGCACCGGTCAGGGCGTCCCGTATCAGTATCAAGGGGTTCGATTCCCAGTCCAATGCACAAAGCCCGACGCGTGAACTGGTCACACGGGGGGCCTGGTTGGTGTATGCCGTCTTCAGGGCCCAAAAGGCACACGAATCTTGCCGGTTTGCGCTCAAGGCGTCCGATTACGCGGCTTTGAGACCACTGTCAGACGGTCTTGACCCAAGGCTGCGGGCTGTCTGCTCCGCCACCGTTTCTAGAATGTCTCGGTCGCGGCCACTGAAGAAGCCGTCTTCTGGGTGATAGAGGCAGATGACACCCAGCGCCTCGTTCTCGCCGATGACGGGAGCGACCAGCGCCGAACACAGAATACGCGCCCCCTCAAAATCGAGTCCAGAAGCAGCTATCTCGATCGGGCTGCACCGTCCGAGATACGTCTTCCGTGTCTCCAGTGCCTCGTATGCGAAGGAACTCTTGGCGACAGGCCTTTGGGGGTCAAAGTCTGGAGAGCCAAGGCCCTTGACCGCACCCAGCCTCAGCAGTCCGTCATACGGATCCAACACCATGAGAAGGCATAGCGACTCGGGGAAAGCCTCGCTCAGCTTCTCAGCCAAGGCAACGGCCGCCTCATCGAGCGTTCCAAAGGCAGCCAGGGTGTTCGCCACTTCGTACATCGCCCAGAACTCTGCCGCAGACCGTGAGATCTCAAGGGCCGCCTGCGTGGTCTTGCACCCTGGTTTCGGCATCTCTGCATCCAGGTCGGCCAACGGTCCACACCCTTCGGCAGCCATTTCGTGGATCACGTCCTCGATCACGTCGACAAACGCCTCGACACAGGCTGGATCAAAGTGGGTTCCTGCATCCTTGACGATCACGCCCAGGGCCCTTTCATGGGACCATGCCCGCCGGTAGGACCGAGACGAAGTCAGGGCATCGTACACGTCGGCAACCGCCATGATCCGAGCCGTCAACGGGATTTCCTCTCCCTTAAGACCTTCGGGGTATCCGGTACCGTCCCACTTCTCGTGGTGGTACTTGACAACGGGAAGCACGGGCCAGGGAAACTCGACCGGATCCAGGATCGCAGCTCCAATCTCGGGGTGTTTCTTGATCTTGTCGAACTCTGAGTCGGTCAGCTTTCCTGGCTTGAGCAGCACATACTCCGGGACTCCCAGCTTTCCGATGTCGTGGAGCAAAGCGCCCGTGTTCACGGCCTCGAGCTCAGCCCCGGTCAGGCCCATTCGTTTGGCAAGAGCGACGGCATACCTTTGCACGCGCAAGATGTGTTGGTGGGTGTACTGGTCTTTGGCGTCGATGGCCAGCGCCAAGCTCTTGATCGTCGCCAAATACAATTCAGCGAGCCGCTCTTGGTTCGCCTGCATTTCCTCAACGTGGTGCAGCTTCTCCTCCGTCCTCTTGGCTGAGATCGAATAGGAGTGGTAGATCACAAAGACGATCGGCACGACGAACAATAGGACGAAAACTGAACTGTGACCTAGGATCACCATCGCCAGGGCACTGACGCATGCTCCCGCCAAGTAGCTGGGAGCCGTCCAGAGGAAGGTCTCGCGCCAAAGCCGGAACGGATTCAGGTTCGTACACAGGCTGATCATCAGGGATACGCCGCCTGTGTTCACCAAGAAGAACGCGAGCGTCGAAACCGTCACAGCCAAGAACGTCTTCGCAGGACTGATTTCCAGGTTCTGACCATTGAGTGACCAGTAGACCGCTCCGCCGATGAGGGCCTCGACCGCACTGAGGCCAACGTTGAACGCGAGTTGGTAGAAGGGCTGGCGTTTCGGATAGAGGCAGCCCGTCAGGCAGCTCACGACGCCTGCACCCAAGGCACCGACCGGTCCGATCTTGAGGAGTGCCAGGAACGTGATCACGAATCCCAGCGACATAGAGACGGCGTCCTTGTCTCCCTTGTGCGGAATTAGGGAGACCTTGGTGCCGCCAGCGATAGCAGCCAGCGCCATCATCACGATCAGTTCGGGAACGTGGGCACCGGTGCTCCAGCCGAGCAGCCTCGGGCCCAGCATCGCGGCGACTCCGGCCAAAAGGACTACACCCCAGTAGACCTTTGCCCCGATCGGAAGTCCCTTCAGTCCCAACTCAACTACCGTCCCAGAAGTCGGTCTGCTCGACCGCTTGATCTACGAAGAAATCGTCGTCACCTGGGCTAGTTATCGGGGGATTGGACCTGTGTCCCACGCCCCTAAAACGTACAGGACTGGCTAGATTCACGAGTTTCTACGGGCCAGGAGCCGATGAACGGCTATCAAGGCGCCCTAAAGCGAGGAACCATCGGTCTAAAAGACAGGTACTTTAGTGAGCTAAACTAATTCTCGGTGGCCAATGAGTAAGACGTGGATCAGTGTGTCGGTCGGGCTTTTCGTCCTTTTTTCGCTCGTCGCCTGGCGCTTCCAGACGAAGTCCAGTGAGGCGGCACAACTGCAGAAGCAGCAAGATGCCCGCAAGTCGGCGCCGGCGTCCGTCACGGTGGTCACCGCTGGCCCGCGCGCGATCGCCCAGGGGCTCGACCTCGTCGGCACCATCGAGTCACCCTTTGTGCTCAAACTGTCGCCGAAAGAGGCGGGCAAGATCCTCACGATATCGGTTCGCGAAGGCGATCCCGTAGTACCCGGCCAGATCCTCGCCCAACTGGATCCGACCCAACTGGACGCGCAAGTTCTGCAGCTTCAGGCGAACCTGAATGAAGCGAGGTTCAAGCTCGCGCAAGCGACGGCCACTCAAGCGAGCAACGACACGGGAATCGAGACGTCCATTCGGCAGCAGGTCGCCTCCGCCTCCAGCAGCGAAGCCCAGTACGAGCAGTCAAAACAGACGTTGGCTGCCAAGCTGCAAGCCGACCAGAACACCGTGGTCGATGCCGAGGCCCGGCTCAGGTCAGCCAACGCCCAGGCGGAAGGCGCCAAGACCGCGCTAAACTCAGCCAAGGCGAGCCTCGTTAACGCCAAGGCCAAAGCCGCACGTCAGCAGAAACTTTACGAAGAAGGGTATGCCGCGCTCCAGGACGCGCAAGACGCCCAGACCGCCGTCACTGTCCAAGAGAACGTGGTGCAAGCCGCCCAAGAAGGCGTGAACTCGGCTCAGTCAGGGGTCGTGTCTGCTCAGGCTCAGTTGGATGCGGCCAAGCAGACGGCAAGTGTCAACAAGAAGAAGCTGCAAGCCGATCTGGTCGCCGCCGAAGCTCTGGTGGACCAGAGCCGTGCAGGAGTGGACGCAGCCAGAGCCAACCAGGCCAACAGCGCTGCCTACCGGGAGAACGTCTCTGCCTTGAAGGCGAGCGTCAGCAACGCCGACGCCCAACTACGCGAGATCCAAAGCCGAAGGTCAGACCTAGCTCTTCGTTCCACGATCGAGGGTGTCGTGACCGACCGTGCCGCCGACCCGGGCGACTTTGCCTCCCCAGGACAGGCCGTCCTGACCGTCCAGTTCCTGAAGTGGATCTATGTGGTCGTCAGCGCGCCAGTGGACAAGGCCCCCTTTATCAGGGTCGGCCAGGAAGTGACGCTCACCTTCGACGCGTTTCCCGGCCAGACGTTCAAGGCCCCTGTTGAAAAGATCGACCCAGCAGCAGACCCCCAGAGCCGGCAGTTCAAGTTTCTGATCCGTCTCGAAAACCCCGACAGACGGTTCCGGCCCGGCATGTTCGCCAAAGTCCATGCGGTAACAGCTCGTGTGGCGGCTAACGTCGTCGTCCCGCGAGAGGCGGTCAAGAACGGGACCGTCTTCGTGCTCAAAGACGACGGGACGTTGTCTCAAAGGCCGGTGACCACTGGGCTGGAGGACGCCGAAGGATATGAGGTTCTGGAAGGCGTCCAAGCTGGGGACAAGGTCGTCACGCTGACCTATTCGCCTTTGAAAGACGGTCAGAAGGCCAAGGTTTCGGCTCCAGGGGCCAAGAAGTGAACATTGCCCGGTTCTCGGTCACCCGACCGGTGGCCGTGACGATGCGCATTGCCGCGCTGGTGCTTCTGGGAGCCATGTGCCTGCTCCGACTTCCCATCGATCTGCTGCCCAAAGTCACGATCCCGACAGTCGCGGTGATCACGTCGTGGCCCAACGTCGCCCCCGAAGAAATGGAGACCGAGATCACGCGGCCTGTCGAGCAAGCCGTGTCGTCGGCTCCCAACGTCTATCAAGTGAGTTCAAGCACGACCCAGGGTCAGTCCGTCGTTCGCGTCCAATTCAACTGGGGCACCGACATCGGCCAGGCGGCTGTCGACGTGCTGCAACTGGTCGAGCGGGCCCGACAGAACTTCCCATCAGACCCGACCTTGCAGAATCCGATCGTCTTCAAGTTCGACCCTTCGACGTTGCCCATCCGAATCTATGGGGTCTCTGGACTTTCGGACGTCGTGAAACTCAGGACCCTTCTCGACAATGAGATTTCGCCGATGATCGAGTCGGCAGACGGCGTGGCCGCGGCCACAGTCACCGGTGGGGCCCAGCGAGCCATCATCGTCGACGTTTCCCCCGACCGTCTTCGGGCCTACGGTCTTTCGATCAATGACGTCAGCAAACGGCTCCAAGAAGAAAACATCAACCTGCCTGGCGGGATCGCGCGACAAGGCAACACCGAGCTCGTCATCCGAAGTGTCGGCCTCTTCGATAAACCTGACGATGCCCTCCAGGTTCCTTTGACAACCGTTGGTAACCAAGTGATTCGTCTGGCCGACGTCGCGACCGTCCGAGACTCACACCCGGAAACAAGACTCTTCACGCGGCTGAACGGAGAGCCGGCCGTCGGGTTGATCGTCACCAAACAAAGCGAGGCCAACACCGTCACGACGGCTCAGAACATCGACGAGAAACTGCATCAGGTTAAACAGCAGTATCCAAACCTCAAGTTCGGTCTTGCCTACGACCAAGCCAGTTTCATCGAACACTCAATCGACGACCTCAAACTGACAGCCCTCATTGGAGGCACCTTAGCACTGGCCATCCTCATGCTCTTCTTGAGGAACGTGCGCAGCACGTTGGTCGTCGGCCTCAGCATCCCTACTTCGATCATCTCGACGTTCGCCCTCCTGTTCTTTGGCGGCTTCACTCTCAACACCATCAGCCTCAGCGGCCTGGCCCTCGCGACCGGCCTCATCGTTGACGACGCCGTCGTCGTCTTGGAGAACATCTTCCGCCACATCGAGCGGGACAAGCGCAAACCGGCCGAAGCTGCTGTGACGGGGACGACAGAGATCATGTCCGCCGTTGTCGCTTCCACCTTGACGATTGTCATCGTCTTCCTTCCCCTCCTGCTCATCAAGGGCCAGTCGGGACAAACGTTCACTCAATTCGCGCTTGTCGTCATCTTCTCGATCTCGGTCTCCTTGCTCGATGCCACGACCGTCGTGCCCATGCTCGCCTCACGGCTCATCAAAGAAGAGGAGGTCTTGATCGAGGCTCATCCGGAACTCCGGGCCGAGCGGGGACTCCGGGCAAACCTGCTGGACAAGGTGTTCGACTGGTTTGGAGCTCGGTTCCATGCACTGGACGAGTCGTACAGACGCGGGCTCAAGTGGGCGATCGGACACAGGTGGACCGTCCTCGTTTTTGCCGGCGGCGTCACGGTGGCGAGTTTCGGCCTCTTCCCATTCATCGGCTCTGAGATGCTGCCGCAAACCGACAGCGGGGACTTCACGGTCCGAGTCAAACTACCGGTCGGTACGGCGTTGGCCGTTACAGACCAGAAGATGCGCCAGATCGAGAGGATCCTCCTCGCGCAACCCGACGTCCAGACCGTCTTCTCGGCCTCAGGGACGAACTTGACCCTTCGGGGCTCAACGACGGCGGCCATTGCCAACAACGGCTCGGCCACTGTCCGCCTGAAGTCCAACCGCAAGCATAAGACTCAAGACGTCATCGCCGACGTCCAGAAAAAGGTCGGGGCCATCTCGGGCATCAGGGCACTTGTCACGCCCTACGATTTGGTGACGAACATCTTGACCGGCGGAAACACGAACATGGAGGTCGACCTGTTTGGGCCGAACCTGAAGGATCTGGCTTCCTCATCACGCACGGTGCTCGAGACCCTGCGCAATGTTCCTGGCCTCGATGGTGTCGATATCGGACTCCAAGATGTCGCTCCCGAAGTCCAGTGGCACATCGACAGGGCCAAAGCGGCGCAACTGGGGATTAGCTTCACCGATGTCGCCAATGTCTTGAACGCGGCGACGAACGGCCAACTCAGCAGTTACTACCAAGAGAACGGGTTCCAGTTCCCGATCGAGGTCCAAGTGCCACAGGAACAGCGGAAAACCGTCGAGAAACTGCTCGACCTTCCCATACAAACGAGCCTCAAGCCCACGGACGGAGGCCCGACACCCACAGTCCGGCTGGGTGACATCGCAACGGCCACGATCGCGACCGGACCCAACGAAATCACGCGCATCGACCGGCAGCGCTACGTCTCCATCACCGGCCGCGTCGTCGGACGCTCGGAGAGCGAAGTCCAAGCTGACGTCGCCAAAGCGATGAACAAGATGAGTCTGCCCAACGGCATGCGATGGGATTTTGGGACGAACCAGAAGCGCAGAGACGACGAGTTCTCGGGCATGGGTGCGGCCGTCTTGCTGGCGGTCGCTCTCATCTACATGCTCCTGGCATCTCAGTTCGAATCGTTCATCATGCCGCTCGTTGTCTTGACGTCGGTTCCCCTCTGTTCCATTGGTGTCCTCCTTGCCCTGTTCTTGACGGGCCGCGCGTTCGGTCTGACCGCGTTCATCGGACTCTTGATGCTGGTTGGGATCGTTGTCAAGAACGGGATCTTGCTCGTAGACTATACGGATCAGCTCCGTAAGCGGGGAGTGCCCCGTGATGAGGCGATCCTGACCGCCGGACCCACCCGGTTGCGACCGATCCTGATGACCACCTGCGCCGCCGTTTTTGGAATGATCCCGCTCGCTTTGGCCTTGGGCAGGGGATCCGAGACGCAAGCGCCGCTGGCAACAGCCGTCATTGGCGGCCTGACGACGTCCACACTCCTGACGCTCCTTGTGGTACCTGTCGTCTACACATTGTTCGACGACTTGGGCCGCAGACTCCGCAAAGACCACCGCGACCTTTCCACAGCCTCAATGGTGGAGCCCAGTGTGGCAAGCGTCGGGCCAACGACCGGTGGCGGGATCGAACCGGGAGGCGGGCAATGACCGATTCGACTCTGGCTCAAGCAGAAGCACTCGAAGAGCTTCTGCCAGACGTCGTCCGGGCGCTCTTTCCTCCGTCCGGCGACGATCCGTTCAGTGACCTGCCTCTTGGGCAGCTTCGGGTCCTCCGCCTCCTGTGGAAGTCGCCGCGGACGCCGAGTGAACTCGCCAAAACGCTGGAGATTTCAGCATCTGCGATCGCACAAGTCCTGTCCCGGTTGGAGGCGGCCGACCTCGTGCTCGCCGAAAGCAATGAGCACGACCGTCGCTCAAAGACGGTGGAGCTGTCCGAACACGGCCGGTGCTTGATGCGGCAACGGCGTGAGGCCCGCGCCAGACGCGCCGCCGAGACACTTCGCAACATAGACGAGGCAGACCGTTCGGCCCTCATCGCCGCTCTTGAACGGCTCGTTTCATCGTGCCGACAGACAGATGTGGACGAAGATTAGGCCGACTGGTCGTCGAACTCGCGGACTGGGGCACGATTCCGCTCGCGCACTTTCTTGAAGTAGGCCTCGACCTCCGTGGTCATGCCCAAAGGAATCGGAATCGTCGCCTTGTGCGCCCCATAGACGATCCGGATCTGCCCTTGCCCCGGAGACGAAATGTAGCCACCGTAGTACAAGTGACAATCCCTCACCTCGCTGTTCGGGATCACTCGAACCTTTCCCACCGAGTTGGTGGACTCAACGTGGTCACTGAGGAACGGAAGCGCGGAGTTGGCGCGTGCCATGTAAGCGAGGATTCCCGCGGCAACGAAGATTGGCCCAGCAGTTAGTCCAGCCCAGGTGGTGCCGGTCGCGTGCAGGGCACCCGGGAACGGGCCCGCCGCTGTCGCCACCAGCCCGAACACGACGGCGACGACAGGGATGACCAAGGGATAGTTGTCCTCGAACGTGTAGGTGTGACCCACGAGGTTCAAGTCGGGGTCACCTTCCCCGTCCGTCTCGATCGTCCCGTTGTCAGCCATCCGGACCGTTTCTCCAAGAGTGCACGTCATGCCTAGACAGGGTTGCTTCGGCGGGCCGTCGAACGACCGAAGGCAAGTGACCGGCTAGAATCAAAGCCAGAGCATGCCAGACAGCTTCGAAGACCAAGAATGGGTCAAGTTCGGCGTCGCCGCCGCCTTGCACAAGGAGTACGTCAGCGACCAGCGCGAGTTTCTCCAGCGATTGGCGCAGACTCTTGAGGCGGCCCTTCCCGACGAGACCGAAGTCGAGCGTCGAGGACTCATCAAAAAAGTTCTCGTCAGCGTCACCGTCACGCTGGGTGAAAACCGGTATGTGTTCACCGATCCAGGCAAAGGTGCCATCGTTGCCACCCGTACCCATATCGTCCGTGGAATCGCGCTGAAAAACGAACCCGTCCCTGTCGAAGTCGCCCTCGCCGAAATGAGTCAAGCCGTCGAACAGCGTATGTCAGAAAGCTCAAAAGCACGTGACGCCCTCGCGAACCTCTTGGGTTTGTAACAGACTAAGAGGTAAAAGCGCACTATGCCACAGCAAGGTGGGGGCGAGGGTGACGAGGCCAAGCAAAGGCGGCAAGAAGCCAGCCTAGCTTCTATCCAAGCCGGAGGACTGCCCCTTGATGCGGCGAGACGGCTGCAGGACTTGGCCGACCGCCAAGGCACCGAACGTGAGTTCTTCACCTCAGACCTGAGTGTCAACGAGCTGGTGCTCACCCACGAGTGCGGTTTCGAGCCTCTGGGCCAAGTCATGGGATGCTGCATCTACCATGTCGGGTGGCAGTACATGCCTAGCAGCTATAGCAATTGGGGATCCTCGCAAGAGCTCACCACCTTGACCCAAGCCTATTATGAGGCCCGTCACCTGGCTATGAAGCGGCTACGGGACGAGGCCCGGCTGTTGCGCGCTGACGGCGTCGTGGGTGTCCGCATGGAGCGCAACGAATACGACTGGGGCCCCGGCCTCATTGAGTTCCGGGCGATCGGCACGGCGGTTCGGGCTACGAACGCGCCACCAGCGCAAGCCGAACCCTTCCTTTCGAGCCTCAGCGGCCAAGAGCACTGGTCGCTGCGACAAGCGGGCCTCAAACCGGTCGGTTTCGTCCTCGGCAACTGCACGTACTACCAAGTCGCCAGTTGGCAGACCCGCAATGCCACGCAAGGCGGGTTCTTCGGGGGCGGTTGGTACAACCAGGAGTTGACAGACTTCACTCAGGCCGTCTACATCGCCCGCGAATACGCCATGCAACGGATGGACGCAGAAGCACGAGCTCTCCAAGCGGCAGGAGTCGTCGGCGTCTGGTGCGAGCCTGAGCTCGAGGAACGCGAAGTCTCGACCGGCAACGATAGCCACAGAACCGACTTGGTCATCCACTTTACGGCCCTCGGCACCGCTGTGGTCCACGAATCGGATCCCGTCCGGATGCCGGACATACCACTATTCATCCCACTCAACGACAAAAAGCCATGACACAGTACAACCCAGGTTCGCACGCCGGTCTGCCCGAGGCGGCCGTCCGACGCCTCGAAGAGATGCGCGGGACAGGCGCCAAACGCGCCCTGTTCACGAGCGACCTCTCCGTCAACGAGTTCCTGCTCGTCCGGGCTGCGGGATTCGACCCGCTCGGTCTGGTCATCGGCAGCTCGATCTACCACATCGGGGTCCAGATACCGGGGATGTTCCAGAGCCAAGAGCTCGAAGTCCTGACCCAAGCGATGTACCACGCCCGAGAGTTGGCGATGACCCGCATGGAAGAGGAAGCCGACGTCCTGGGAGCCGACGGCATCGTTGGGGTGCGCCTCATCGTCAACCGACAGACTTGGGGCGAAAGCTTGGCCGAGTTCATGGCGATCGGCACAGCCATCAAGCATCGGACCGGAGACAACTATCGCACCGTCGACAACCGGCCTTTCACGAGCGACCTCAGCGGGCAGGACTTCTACACGCTCCTCAAAGCAGGCTATCGCCCCGTCAGCATGGTCATGGGGACCTGCGTCTACCACGTCGCCCATCAAGGTTTCATGCAAGCACTCAAACGCATGGGCCGCAACGTGGAGATGGAGAACTACACCCAGGCCCTGTATGACGCCCGCGAACTCGCAATGTCGCGGATGCAGGCCGAGGCCGAAGCAGGACAGGCTGAAGGCATCGTCGGAGCCCAAGTGCACGAAAACAGTCACGGCTGGGACAGCCACATCATCGAGTACTTTGCCGTTGGCACCGCGATCAAAGCGATCCGCGAAGACCACGACATCGCCGACCCGGCGATGATGCTGTCGCTTAAGGACTAGGTGTCAGACCCTCAGGCCCGGTTCTGAGAGGGCCATAAGCGATATCCATGGAGCCTCAAGGGTCGGGCTCTGACCGTCCGCCGCGCCCGCATGGCTCCTCCCGACTCTCCGAATTACACACCTGGTCGCCAAAGCAACCGCCCTGCAACTGGACTCTGCATCGGCAATGAACCTCGACGATACTCGGAGTCGGACCCTGATGGGATGATTCGCCGACCCACTGACACGGATCATCCTCACGCTCACTTGAGGAGATGGAAAAGTGGCTGCCGCAGTAGGACTCGAACCTACGACCCGCTGATTAACAGTTCGCAGGCTTTATATCCGGCAACGTCCGGGCCTGGCTGCTTGTGTCTGTAATCGAAGCTCTTTTTGAACCAATTCTGTCCACAAACATCCGCCAGTGTACGCGACTGGACATTCACGTGAACTGTCAGCTAAACTGTCAAAGCGACAGTTTATAAACTGTCACCCTGGAACGAGCGATGGCAAAAAGAAGATCTCGAGCGAGGCACGGACTCGGCTCTGTGTTCAAACGCAAGGACGGACGATGGGTCGCCCAGGTCTGCGCGGGATACAGCGCTGACACCGGCAAACCCAAATACCGCACGGCTTACAGCCGCACGGAGCAAGACGCGAAGACGAACCTCAAGCAGATGATCAACGAACTCGACAGCGGGCAGCCCGCCCCCACATCGCGCCAGACGGTCGGTGAGTTCCTCGACAAGTGGCTCGACGAGTGCGTCAAGGGCCAGAAAGAGCCCAAGACCATCGTCTACTACACGATGATGGTCAACCGGCACATCAAACCGTCGCTCGGCCGTATCGAACTCAGAAAGCTGCAAGCGTACGAAGTCCAGAGTCTGATCAACGAGAAGACCAAGCCCCAACCTACGGGCAAAGAGGGCAAGACCAGAAAGCTCTCACCCGCCACGGTGAACGGGATTCGGCGTGTCCTGCGCGCCGCTCTAAACCAGGCGTGGAAGTGGGACATGGTCGTTCAGAACGTCGTGCCAAAGACCTCCGCACCGAAGGTGGTCAAACCCGAACCTGTCTACCTCGAGCCCGATCAGGCACAAAAGCTGCTGGAACAGGCGAAGGGCCACCCGATCGAAAACCTCGTCGCACTGGCAATGGGCACGGGACTCAGGATCGGTGAGGCGACGGGCCTTCGTTGGCAGGACGTCGACGTTGAGAACGCGACGCTACGCGTCCAAGTCCAGCTCCAGCGCATAGAGA
Organism: Armatimonadota bacterium; assembly: GCA_029781035.1. GTDB lineage: Bacteria > Armatimonadota > Fimbriimonadia > Fimbriimonadales > Fimbriimonadaceae > JAEURO01. Next base: position 6,616 of record JAKOXK010000051.1, on the reverse strand, counting down.
AGAAGCTCGTCCACAAGCCACTTAAGTCCGCGTCGAGCCGCCGCAACCTTCCCTTGCTCGGCATGGCGCTCGAAGCGGTCAGGGCCGAGGAGTTCCGTCAGGCCAGTCTGAAGGCCAAGCTGGGCGAGAAGTACGCCAACCCGCTCGGCCTCGTCTTCCTCAACTCCGAAGGCCGCCCACTCGACCCGAAGTACGTCGACAAGCACCTCAAGCAACTGTGCAAGGACGCTGGGATCCCGCAGGTCTCGTTCCACAAACTGCGCCACACCGCTGCCACCCATATGGTCGCTGCCGGTGTCCCGCTCGCCCTTGTCAAAGACCAGCTCGGCCACTCGTCGATCACACTCACGACTGGAACCTACGCCCACATGGTGCCCGCCGCCCAGCGTGAGGCGGCCGAGAAGTTGGACGCTGTCCTGCGCAAGGACGTCAAAGCCTGAGTCTGGGACCGAAGCGCTCGGTTCTGCAGGCTCGACACGGTCGCTACGAACCGAGCAGTACACACAGGGCCATCTGCTGCGCGATCCCTACGTCGACCTGACCGGTTCGCCTCGCCAGGACGCCTCGTGGATGACGGCCCCCTCTCTTAGCGTTGGCAAGCCTGCCATGGCCCGCCTGGGTAAGCGTCGCTGACGACCGACAGACTATGAGCCGTCAATGACGTCGCCCGGCCTTTCGGCCCGGTCTTCCTCTCGAGGGCCTTTCTGTTGATCTATATGCTCGTGGAAAGCCATGAACATGAGCCCAACGGCCAAAACCACGAATATCGGCGATGAGTGTAGATTCTTCAAAGCGGCTAGATCGCCAATCACCGCGAAGTAGCAGCTGGGGGCTAGGACACCAAAGCTCGCCAGAAACATGCACAAGAGCCATGGTCTTGTGCGCCAGACTCTCAAGCGTATAACTATGAACAATGATGCCAGCGCAGAGGCGATCACGAACAATACTGAAGAAGGCAGCACGCTAGCCACCCACCGAGAGCTCATTCCTCACTTGTCTCCCCAGTTCGTGCTGCCACCCGCCGAATTAATCTCTTCCTTGGCGATATGCCTGAGAATGCACTTGCATTCAGCAATCAGTGCAGCAGGACAAGCCATATCGATTTCTTCCTGAACGAATAGAACCTCTCCCTTGTCTTCGCTAGTCGTCGGTAACACTGAAACGCGTCTCCAATAACGAGTGAGCCGTTGAAGAGCATCGTCGATCAGCACCTGCCTTTGGCGAACTTTCGTTGTGGATCTCGCTGCAACAAGGGCATCAGCGAGACGACGATATGTCATATGATTAAGCATCATTCCTGTCAACCTAATGATTCAATATCGACCGCTATTCTAGAAAGGCCTGAGTACCTCTTGGCCAAATCATGCACCAGCGTCTCTGCCAGTCTTGCGAGCAGGTCGGGCCTTATCCGATCAGCCTTCTTGCGGATGCGGACTAGGTCAGTGAGTAGGGCATCCTCGGATAAGCACATCCACTCGATGCGAGAGAGCGATTTCCGCGACTTGGCAAATCCATAACATCGAACAACTAATTGTTCAATGTTTGCAACATCAATGGACAGGAAACCCGCTACAGGAACTGACCGGGAGCAGATTTCGATCAGATCTCTGCAGCGAATCAATTCATCTGCTAGTTTTGCCAGTTCTTCAGAATACGCCGAGTACGAGTCCAAGTATGCCCCACTCCATCTGAATCATGCATATGATGCCGACAATGGCAGAAGCACGTGCCCTTCCCGATAGGCCCTGGTAGGTCTTTGCTCCATCTTCAGCACCGGAAGCATATAGTCCTTCCGATATATCCCATAGTTTTTGTGCTTCTATGAACTCCAAATCTGTATAGGTTTCCATGGCGTTGCGTAGCTGCATTATCCTGAAGATCTTGTAACTAGCATCGCCGCCCCCATTTAGAACCATCTCAAACTCGAACATGAGGTCGTCCATTTCGACCTCATACGTCGTTCCAGTTTTGTCGACGTACCAAGTCGGCGCGTTTTGGCAGTATACGAATACCAGTTCCAGCCGTCGCCTGCCGGATCCTCGCTGACGAACCTCCCCGTGGTCGGCTCGTAGTAGCGCGCCCGCATGTACACCAGCCCGTCGCCGTCGGGGCTGCCGCCGGTGTACGTCCCCGTCTCGTCGTCCTGCCTGTGCCCGAGGTTCGCGCAGTACCGCTGGCGCGTGTCGCTGCTGCGCAGGAACAGGCTGCATGCGTGTTGAAGCCCCCTCGCCTTGCGCGATGGTCGTGCGCGGAGAGAGAGGGGGTTGGGGGTGAGGGTTTTGGCCAAGGAAGACGTGATGGTGGAGATTGTATCACGGAACTCGGCTTACAGCGAGTCGAGCCGGATGTCGACCGGACGCCTCAGCGCTGCCCAGCCGGGCCACGGCTCCCGCGTGCTTGGATCTTGCGGGTGAAGAGCCTCCAGACTAGGCCAGTGGACGGCCACACACAGTTGCAGGCGGAGTCTCGAGGCAGGAATCACGGAACTCGGTTTGCAGCGGAAAGGAGTAGTTTGTCGAACGGTCACCTCCGTGCTACCAAGCCGGCCCACGGCTCCCGGGCCTCGGCTGCTGGGGCTATTGATCGTTACTGTCGAAAGGCTTGGTGCCGAGAAAGTAAAGCACGACGACCGCCCACATCGAGGCGAGGCTCAGTGCCGCCGTAGTGGCGCCATTGAACCCGAGCCAGGTCGGAATCCTATTGCAGGCATACATGGCCCCCAAGGCCAGCGAAGCGAAGAAGAACAAAGCCGCAACAGTCATACAGACAGGAAAGGCAGCCCTCGGCTTTCGCAGGGCCGTCCTGCAGACGATCAGGTACGTCCGTGGAGCCCGAACCTTGGACGAACCGCTGGCAAAGGTCAGGCAACAGCGTAGCCCACGTGCGACATCGGAGACCAACTCTGGCACGATCCCGACCGCAGGAGGGCTTTCCCTGAGCGTGTCCAATTGCGAGACGAGGCGCTCGACCGTTGCGGACGGCACGTTCGTGTAGCCGAGGAAACCTTCAAGCCAACTGTTCGTTCTTCTCACTTCTTCTTTCCGAGAAACCCATCGATCATCTTGCTCAACGCCGTTTCAGGATCCAGCCATTCCTTGAAAAAGTCGTCGGCGTCTGACCCTAGTGCCATGTACATGTCGCCCATGAACATGAAGTACACTCCTAATGACGCAACGATCGCGCCACCAGCTATCGCAAGCCCTGCGTTTGCTACGAAAAACGGCATCGCCACGCCTAGCGGTATCAGGATTGAGCTGATAGTTGCAGACGTGACGCCCAGTCCTATACATGTCATTCCAGTCAGGAACATCGCAAAGCCAAGCTTGTGTAGCAGGAATCCTATTCCGTAGATCAGGTCATCGAGCGTTTCAGTTCTTCCGTCGTGATCCACCTTGCCGATGGGGTTGTTTGAGCAATAGCTGTACCAGTTCTTCCCCTGTTTCGCCGGATCCTCGCTGACGAACCTCCCCGTGCCCGGCTCGTAGTACCGGGCGCGCATGTAGACCAGTCCGTCGCCGTCGGGGCTGCCGCCGGTGTAGGTCCCCGTCTCGTCGTCCTGCCTGTGGCCGAGGTTGGCGCAGTACCGCTGCCGGCTGTCGGCGCTGCCGTGCGCCGGGCCTGAGCCTGCCCTGAGCGAAGCCGAAGGGTCGTAGACGCGCTCGCCGCCCAGGCTGTACGAGCCAGACCCGGACCGCTCAGACTGAAACGGACCGCGAAGCTTCAGTGCGCCGACGGCGCTCCGAAGCCTTGCCGTCCCGTGCGACGAACGCGCACGGCCCGAGACCGAACTTGCATCGAAACCTCTGGTCACAGGCACGTTGTTGACGAGCATTCTATCACGGAACCCGGCTTGCGGCGGAAGGTGCAGTTTGTCGATCGGACGTCTCCGCGCTGCCAAGCCGGGCCACGGCCCGCCCGTGGGGACCGCAGTCCACGAGTTTCATTCAAACCAGATTTGAGAGACCAATGAGAACAACGAACCACAAGCGGACGCCTTCCTTGGACAACAAGAGCACCGCATACCCCATTATTATCGCGATGAACGCACATAAGGTCAATGCGCTAAAGGAATAGTAAGACTTGTTCATTGTCGCTGCCAAGTATGCAGCCTTAACTAAGCTTGGGAGAAGGCCGATCATTACGTATGTTGAAGTCCGTAGTCCTTCGCGTTTCATCAAGGCAACAGCACCTGACCAGAGAAGTACGGAGCATGCAACTAACCACATTCGGTCAGAGACAACGGCGAGGGCATTGATGCCTAGATTGACCGAAGAGAGAATTGTCGGCGGCCATTCCATTTTAGTTGTCAACCTAGTAGCCACCTAACAAGCCCTCCGTGATCAGGAATATTTCTAGGATCAGGGCGTGTGCTTCGTACATCAGAAGAGCCTTGCATCCACCTTGTCCCTCCGAAAGCATATCGCCACCAGCCAACATCCCGACCATTGTGACCGCGGCTCCGCAAAAAAGTCTGCTCACGTCAGCTTCTGGCGATCCATGCCAACCTGGTTGGCCGGAGCCGTCACCGAAATAGTTCGTGCATTTTTCGACTCCGACCCAAGCCGACATAAAGATCATTCCACTCAGCAAGTAGCATGCGACTACTCTACTATGCTTCGCAAGAACAACTGACAGTGCAACCGCTTGAATGAGGAGGAACAGCTCAACGCCATCTCTCACACTCATACGACCATCACTATCCGTTAGGGTGATCGGATCTCCTGCACAGTAGCCGTACCAGTTCGCGCCGTCCCGTGCCGGATCCTCGCTGACGAACCTCCCCGTGCCCGGTTGGTAGTAGCGCGCCCGCATGTTCGCCAGCCCGTCTCCGTCGGGGCTGCCGCCGGTGTACGTCCCCGTCTCGTCGTCCTGCCTGTGCCCGAGGTTCGCGCAATAGCGCTGGCGCGGGTCGCTGCTGCCCGGCACCGAGCCTGCCCTGAGCGAAGCCGAAGGGTCGTAGACGCGCTCGCCGCCCAGGCTGTACGAGCCCGAGCCAGACCGCTCGCAAAGAGACGGACGGCGAAACTTCAGTGCGCCGACGGCGCTCCGAAGCTTTGCCGTCCCGTGCGACGAACGCGCACGGCCCGAGACCGAATTTGCATCGAAACCTTTGGTCACAAGCACGATGTTGACGAGGATTCTATCACGGAACCCGGCTTGCGGCGGAAGGTCTAGCTTGTTGATCGGACGCCTCCGCGCTGCCAAGCCGGGCCACGGCTCACAAGGTCGTACTCAACTGCGACGTAATCACGGCTCACGAGGTTCACGCTGTCGGTTGAGACTGAGCCAAAGCACTATGAGCCTGACGGCAACAGCGACGCCGACCAATGCAGTACCGGCCACTCGCGCTCCAGCGTAGAACGCCAACATGCCGACAAGCAGCCACAGAGGAAACCGCCACCATCTGGGTTGAGGTCTGAAACGATAAATCTCTGAGAAGCCCAGCCAGAACCATGCGAGAAAAGCCAAGGATCGGCTCCAAAACTCGTCTGCGGCGATCGCCCCGCACTGAGAAACCACCAACACTCCCAATCCCAGAAAGGACAGCAGGACAAGAACCGACCGTTCGTCACTAGACTTCCTCGTCAATGAATCCATTTCTTGATATCCTTGCCGTTCTCAAAGATCAGGTCAGCTAAAGCCTCACCACCTACCACATCGATCGCATCAATTGCCCACAAGCACAAGATCGAATAAGCCGCTACATTGTATATCGCGTCGATAGCAAAACCGCCGCCTGGCATTGCCTCTGCAGCTTCAACGCCCTCTCCAGTTATTTCAAGTATTGTCTTCGTGGCCTCCACTGCCCACTTTGACAGGTAGCCTGCCTGGACGCCCCAGGCACCTTTGAAGACAATCTTGAGAACATCCTTTGGCTCCCAGGCTGCTGGGCCATGGGCGAAGACGCCGGTCAGAATGCCATGTGCAATCTCAAGAAGCGCTCCCCAGATCCCAGCTTCTTTGCCGCTAAGGTCTGAATAGACCGCTGGACAGTTCTTGGCGTAGGTAAACCAGTTGACTCCGTCCAACGATGGATCCTCGCTGAGGAACCTCCCGGTGCCCGGCTCGTAGTACCGGGCGCGCATGTACACGAGCCCGTCGCCGTCCGCGCTGCCTCCCGTGTACGTCCCCGTCTCGTCGTCCTGCCGGTGTCCCAGGTTCGCGCAATAGCGCTGGCGCGTGTCGCTGCTGCGCAGGAACAGGCTGCAAGCGTGTTGAAGCCCCCTCGCCTTGCGCGATGGTCGTGCGCGGAGGGAGAAGGGGTTATTCCCTGAGCGAAGTCGAATGGCGGGGGTAAGGGTTCTGGTCAAGGTCGACGTGATCGTGAGAATTGTATCACGGGCCGAACTCGGACTGTTCTTCGAACCGGGGTGCAAGTCGGCACGACCATCCGCCTTCACCCCGGCCACGGCTCGCCGCATTACTGCGGCCCCCCGGCCGATAGTTTAGGGCTTGTGGACTTCGGGCCAGCGAGCGGAGCTCTGACGGCGCCGAGAGCGCAAAACTCTCACTCGCCCTAGTCGAGCATGGCGACCGAAGTAATCGTTCCACACTAACAAGAGTTCGCTTTTCAGCAAGCATAACATTTGGCCGCTTGCCGGCTGAAGAAGTTACT
>JAKOXK010000040.1 GCA_029781035.1 Armatimonadota bacterium | reverse complement strand
GGGGCATGTACCGTAGACTGAGGGCATGAGGCCGATCCTCCTGTGTCTGTTTGCTCTGTGTGGCGCTTTGAGCCCAGCTCAACAAACAAAACTGGGCCCCGTCCGATTTGTGGCTCCCGAAGCTGAATTTGTGTCCTGGAGCCCTGACGGCAAAGGACTCGCCTACTCAATCGTGGAACAAGGAGGCGAGACAAAGGCGATCGGACTCTATGATCTGAGCGCTGCCAAGGGCCAGCAAGTCCTTCAAATCGGCCCTAACCAGAAAGTCACGAGCCAGGAGTGGCTCTACGGTCGAACCGCCATGTTGGTCACCCTGTCCGAAGACATACCGGGAGGTTCGAAGCCGTCAGTCTTGCTTTCCGTTTGGGCCCTGGATGCAACCTCTTTCGATGCGAGGAAACTGTGGTCGCAGGAGTTCCTCAAAGAGCAGGAACCGACACTCGAAGTTGACGTCTCGCCGGTCCTGCCCCACGCGTTGGTAACGCTCCAGGCGGCCAAGACCACCTCTTATTACGTCGTGGTCCAGGGGGCCGGCGGTATGGTGTTCTCTCGAGATGTGACCACCGCGGTCGGACAAGGAAGTGGCTTCGCCGGTTGGTCTGTCGATGGGACGGCCCTTTTCAGCACCCTTGCCAGTTCCGACCAGTTTTCGGCCAAGATCAGCCGAGCCCTCGGCAACGCCGTTCAGGATCGACTCAAGTCAGATGAAGGACAAGGCGTCGTCTTCGTCTTAGGCGACGGAAGGGGTGATTCTGGAAACCGAGCATCGGTGCCCATCAAGCTCACGTTGGATTCAAGCAGTTTCAAGTTCATTCGGATCCAGCCATCGATCCCGATGGGATCCTCGGTGTTGGAGTGTGTCCCGTCAAACGGAGCCCTGAGAACGGTCCGTTTCCGTGGTTACCATGAGTCGAAAGACAATCCTCCGCTGTCGGAAAAATCCCTGTTCAGCCCGGGTGAGCTGAAGTTCTCGAACTCAATTGCTGGGACGCAATCCTTGTGGCTGACGCCGAACGTCAAAAACCCGACATCGGGAACCTTGGTCGCCGCCCAAGCCGAGCGGTATTGGATGGCTCCCAACGGTCAGCAAGTTGCCTACACCTATAGCGGCGTTCTCTTCGTGAGGTCGATTCAACAGTAGAGGATGTCCCGGTACTTGAGAGGGGAAAGTTGTACCGACTCGAGGGACGGGCCCAGTCGTGCTGAAGCCGTTCGCCGTGGTTAGAGGGAGGTGCCGAGGCGACACTCAGCGACTCTCAGGGAGAGCCTCAAGGCCCTGGTCGAACTCAGCCGCCTGCAGAGGTCTCGGCGAGAACTCGATCGGCTCTATCGCCGCGATCTCGTTGTTGCTTTGCACCCCGTGATCCTTGAACTTCCTCGCCGCGGGCAGAACACGGGACTCGAGAGTGCCTCCCATCTCGTTGTACTTTTTGCCTGCAGCTGAAAGTGCCTTGCCAAGTTGGACGTAGTCGAGGGCGATCTTGCAGATCCGGTCGTAGAGGGTCGCGGCGTCAGCTTGGAGCTGTTTGGCAGAGAGGGCGAGCCGTTCCTGTTGCCACCCGTATGCGATCGCTTTGAGGAGAGGAAGCAAAGCCATAGGAGTGGCGATGACGACGTTGAAGTCACTGGCCTCCTCGAACAGCGCAGGCCTTTTCTCCACAGCGACCCGGTAGGCCGATTCAGACGGGACGAAGAGCACGACGAAGTCAGGGGCCGTGTCGATCAGCTTCGAGTAGTCGCGACGCTTCAACTCGCGGGCGTGCTGGAGCAACTTGGAGGCGTGGTCGGCCAGAAGGGCTTCCTTGGCGGGGCCGTCTTCAGTGTCCAAGGCGGTGAGATACGACCGCATCGGCGCCTTGGAGTCGATGATGAGCGACCTTCCTCCCGGGAGCTGGATCACCATGTCCGGCCTCTGGCGTCCGTCGTCGGTCGTCACTGTCTCCTGAGTCACGTAGTTCCAGTAGCCTTCGAGGCCCGCAAGCTCGACGACGCGCTCAAGAACCATTTCCCCCCAAGAGCCAGCACTTCCTGGATCTTGAAGGGCTTTGACGAGCCGACTGGTCTCAGTCTTGAGCGTCGACTGCTGTTCATTGATGGCTTGGAGCTGCCTTAAGACCGCGCCGTACGCCGTGTCGCGGTTCTTCTCCATCTCTTTGTTCTGGTCGTCTAGGCTCTTCAAGGTCTCCTTCATCGGATTCAACAGGGCCTCGACTTCCTTTCTTTGAGCCTCTCGGTCACCTTCAGCCGACTCACGGTACGTTTTCAAGACCTGCTCGGCCTGGTCCAGGAACTGCTTGGTCGTCTCGGCTAGGGCGGTGCCGCTGAGTGCCTTGAACTGGTTGGCGAACTCCTCGCGAGCGCTTTTGACCTCGACCAATCGTTGTTCGTGCGCCTTGTCCCTTTCGTCCAGCATGGCTCTGACTTCACGAGCCTGAGCCTGGGCCTCTGCCAGCTCCTTCTGGCACTCCTCAAGCTGTTGTGACAGCTCTGCCTGTCGCTGCTCGGTGGCTTTCAGCCGCTCGCGGTCTTCGAGTGTCCGAGCTTCTAGGGCCTTGCGAGACTGAATAAGAAGCAGGAACACGACCCCACCTCCCAACAAGAATCCCACGACGGCCCAAATCCCTTCCATGCGAACTAGTATATCCTTGTCTGTGCGTTTCGGCAAGGGGAGCAAAGGTTGAGGGGCGCTCGTTTCGGCCCGAAGGCTTCGAGCGTGCCAAAATGGGCCCATGGCAAGACCAAGACGCGGCCGGCTCGTGACCCTTGTGGTGGTCGTGGTCGCAGTCGCCGTGGGCGGGCCTTGGCTGTACCAAGCTAGTCGTGTGTATTTCGACGCGAAAAAGGCTGGACTCCTGGACGACGTCCAGACTGAGAAGTACCGAGCTAGTCGCGAGAACAACCTCAAAGCCATTCGTGAGGCGCTGATGCAGGCCGCGGAGAGCGACGGCCAGTTCCCCGAGGCGTCCAAGTGGATGGACACCGCCATGATCCGCCTCAAAACGAGCGACATCACTCCGGACGAGGCCAAGGACAAACTGCGGATTCCAGGTAGGTCGGGCGGGAAGACTGACTTTGGGTACGCCTTCAATGACGAGATGGAGGGCAAGGACCCCAGTGCTCTCAAGGACAAAGCCGACACAATTCTGGTCTACGAGAGCCAGCAAAACGTCTGGAACGCCCACGGCGACCCAAAGACTGACGGTCGTAAAGGTGGGAAGGGCGTTACGGTAGCAGGAACCATTGTTGAACTCGCCCGTTAGGGCTCGTAAAGTTGCCACCTGCTGGACACGGCCCTTCGTGCGGAACACGAGTCAGACGGACGTCGTCTTGTCAAAGAAGTCGAGCTGCGCAACCTAGTGGCGGCTCGTGGAACGTCCGACCATGCTAGAATGTAGCTACGGGTGTTTCGCCTACTGGGGTGGAGCCTATGGCTTGGTTGACACGGAGTATCGGAGCACGTATGTCGTTGCGCGGAATGAGTGAGCCGGTCGCAATCGCGAACGAGCGGTTGCACCAGTTGACGCCGCGCGTCATCACCTATCGCAAGCGCAAGCGGATCTTGGACATCGTCGGTTCTGCAGCACTCCTGATCGTCCTGTTCCCCCTGATGTTGGTCATGGGGATTCTGATCAAGTTGACGAGCCGTGGCTCCGTCTTCTACAAGTCGCCGCGAGTGGGACTTTGCGGGAAAACGTTCCCGTTCTACAAATTCCGGTCCATGTACGTGGACGCTGACAAGCGCAAAGACGCGCTGCTGGAGCAGAACGAACGCGAGGGCCCGATCTTCAAGATGCGGAACGACCCGCGCGTGACTCCGATCGGCCGATTCATGCGCAAGTACAGCATCGACGAATTGCCACAACTGATCAATGTATTCGTCGGTCACATGAGCCTCGTAGGGCCCAGGCCGCCGCTCCCTCGCGAGGTCGAGGAATACGACGAGTACATGGCCGAGCGGCTCTCAGTCAGGCCGGGCCTGACCTGCTATTGGCAAATCATGGGGCGCAGCGACCTCACGTTCGAAGAGTGGATGGAACTCGACCATCGGTACTTGAACGAAATGAGCGTTTGGGTCGACCTCAAGATCCTGCTGAAGACACCGCTGGCTGTCCTTCGTGGCGATGGCGCCTACTGAGACCATCGACCGGCTCTCGGTGGGTTCATTCAACGACTTCTTCGGCTGATTTCCGGGCTGTTGTGTATAATTTGAGCCTACGGCCTGGCCCCCTTTGTCGTTTGGCCGATAATTTGCTGGATAGGCCGAAGGAACCGTGACGGGTCCGGTGTGGTTCGTTACTGGAGACAGTATGTCAGTGAGTGAGTCCAGCCAGCCATTGGCCGGTATGCCGGCAGCAGAGGAAGTCGTCAAGGAGCGTCCTGAGAGGAAACTCGATTGGGCTGGCCTTCTGCGCAACCAGACCTTCCAGCTAGCCATCGTGCTGTTGGCAGCCATCGTCTTTTGTTTCTGGCCCTTCTTCTACCAAGAGGTCCTCAAGAAGTGGATGGACATGGAGGGCTACTACGCCCACGGCTTCCTGATCCCTGTCTGTGCTGCTTACCTTGTCTGGGACAAGTGGGACAGGATCAAGAACTTCGAAGTCAAGACCACCTGGTGGGCCTTGATACCGATGTTCGGGGTGCTCTTCTTGACCTACCTCGGGATGCGGAGCATCTTGACGACGCTTCTGTCGGGCATGTTGCTGGCTGCGATCTGGCTGTCTGTCATGGTCGTTGGAGGATGGAAGTGGGCCAAAGCGATGATTGCTCCCGTCGGGTTCATGATCCTCGGCCTTCCTGTCTTTGACAAGATCATCGATTCGACCACTGGGCGGCTCCAAGAACTGTCCGCATCGATCGCCTACCATTTTCTCGAGATTGTCGGGACGCACCCGCTGCGCGAGAACACAACGACGATCTATGTCCCCAATTTCACCAAACAACTCGACATCGCTGTTGCCTGTAGCGGCTTGAAGACGACGATCGCCGTATGTTCCGCGGTCATTTTCTTCATGTTGATCGCCCGGCTGTCGTGGTGGAAGAACCTGATCATGGCCCTGATCGCGATCCCCCTCAGCGTCGCGATCAACGGACTCAGAATCGGACTAATCGGCATCGTTGCGAACTCGATTCCTAACTGGGCCAGTGATGGCGACCACTTCAAACAGATGCACGACGTCAGCGGCTATGTCGCGCTGGGAATCTGTTTCGTGCTACTGGGTTGGATCACCCGGAGGCTTGGCTACAAATGAGAACCCCGTTTATCGTCTTAATCGCCATCTTCCTGGCGGCCGGCGTCATCACCAACGTCCGAAGCCTGACCAAAGGAGCCCGTGAGAGTGAATCGTGGCTTGAAAACCAGATCCCGACCCAAGTTGGGCCGTTCATCCTGCAGCCGTCGGAGCCCGGTGCCAAGACGACTTACAAGATGGACAAGTCCACCTATGACGAACTGGATCCGATTGGCATCACCGCTCAGCGCCTGTTGGCTTCGGACGGCAAGGAGTACGAGGCTGTGATCGTGGCAGGGGACAGCATGCAGTCCTTCCACGACCAGAGGTGGTGCTTCCACGCTCAAGGCTGGGAGATCATGGACGAGGGTTACACATCGATCAAGACCAAGAGCTACGGCGAAATTCCTGTCACGTTGGTCAAGATTTCGAGGGAGGGGGCCAATCCTACGTTCGCCGTGTTCACATTCCGGGGGCCAACGGCCTTTCACCCCACAATCGGTGCGCTTTCCAAGGACTATTTCTTCTTCGAGCTTCTTCACCAAAAGAAGTTCATGGGAGCGGAGTACCGATTCATCCCTGGCTTTCGGGACGCGACCAAGGAAGAGTTGCTCCAGTTTGCGGCGGACTACATCGACAAGGCCCACGAGACGAGCAAAGGCGTCCTTTGACCGCGCCTATCGTTCAAGGAACGGCAGTTTGAGTCCGCTGATCGCGAGTGCCGCCGTGAGGACGAAGAGCAGCACGCTGCCCACAATGTGCCAGTCGCCGAACAGAAGGTCGGCTGGCTCGCCCCCTTCGTTCTCACGAAAGACCAGTAAGACGTACCGGGTGATCGCATAGAAGACGAACGGCGCTGTCAGGATCAGGGCCGAGTGCTGGCGGGCCGTCTCGCTGTCCAACGTGTAGATTCCGTAACAGAGGGCCGCTGTAGACGCGAACACGACGACCAGAGCGTCCAAGGCCTGCTGCGAATAGTGGACGAGGCTTTCTCGCGAACTCCCCATTCCATCACCCTGCATCATGAACTCGTTGCGGCGCTTGGCGAATCCAAGCATCAGGGCCAAGGCGCCGGTGCAGAACAGGAACCAGCCGGAGATCCCAATGACCAGAGCCGAAGCACCCAACACGGCCCGGATGACAAACCCGGTCGCTATCGCATATACGTCAAGGACCGGGACGGCTTTGAGGCGGACGTTATAGGCGACCTGAAGGGCAAGGTAGGACACAACCAGGAGAAGACAGGTGGGTGTCAACAGGGCCGAAGCGCCGAGGGCGCCGACCAAGAAGACCGCGGCTATGGCGAGTGCGACGGGTACAGAGATCGCACCGGAAGCCACGGGCCGTTCTCGCTTCTTGGGGTGGTTCCTGTCCCGGTCGGCGTCCAGCACGTCATTGACGACGTAGACGGCCGAACTAGCCAGGCACATGGCGACGAAGGCCAGCAGGACTTTCCCAGTCGCGGAGGGGTCGCCAGCCTTGCCCGCGAACATCCCTGCCGCGAAAACAAGCAGGTTCTTGGACCATTGCTTGTACCGAAGGAGCCTCAAAACGTTCTTCAGCATCCGTGCACGCCGCGCTATCGGCGTCGGCATTATACTTGGGGGCCGGACTGATGGACGATGGAGGACTCGGTAGCGGTGAGCAACCGCTGAGTGACGCTGCGGAATCTGCGATCCTGACGCAATCGTTCGGCTCGCGTGTTTTCAAGGGTGTGGCGGCCAACGGGTTCGGGCAGTTCGTGACCCTGCTGTCGAACCTCGTCATGGTTCCGCTCTTCTTCCGGTTCTGGGGTGCGGAGCTCTTCGGTGAATGGCAGATGCTCGCCGGCGTGCCTCTGTTTCTCACGATGTCAGATTTGAGCTTCGGAACGACGGCCGGCAGTGAGATGACGATGCTGGAAGCTCGAGGAGACAGGCTCGGGGCCTTGAAGGTGCTGCAGTCAGCTTGGCTCTTGGTGACGATCGTGTCGTTTGGGATTCTCGCCGTGATGCTGGTGGCGATCCACCTCGTGCCCGTGTCCTCGTCCCTACACCTGTCTATCTTCTCGAACCGTGAGGCGATTGCGGTCTTGACGATCCTGCTGCTCAGCGTTTGCATCTCTCAGCAGGGAGGACTCCTGGACGCCGTGTTCAAGTGCTCGGGCCGGTATGCCTCGGGAATCTTCATCCTCAATCTGTTCCGGCTCGTCGAGACGGTGGCCGGAATCGGTGTCCTGGTGTTCCATGGGGATCCCTGGCTCTTTGCATGGACGCTCCTCGTCCCCAAAGCTGTCGCCTACATCTTGATCTGGTGGTATCTCGGCCGCGAGGTGCCTTGGCTCTATCTGGGATGGGAGCACGCGAGTCTAAAAACGCTCAAGCCGTTGGTGACTCCCGCCTTGACCTTTAACGCGTTCAACCTGGGGTACGCGATGAGCATCCAGGGCGCGATGCTCATCGTCGGCGTCAAGAGTTCGCCCCTCCAAGTGGCTGTCTGGTCGCCAATGAGGACAATTAGCCGCACAGTCTTGCAGGGTTCCAATGCTCTCTCCAACACGATTTGGGTCGAGCTGTCCCGAGCCATGGGTGCTGGAGACTTGGAGCGTGCCCGCAGGCTCCATCGCCGAATGGGGCAGCTCAGCCTATGGTTCACGGTTCCCAGTCTCGTCATCTTGGCGCTTGTTGGACCGTGGTTGTTCCGAGTTTGGACCGGAGTCACTTCGTTCGACTATCCCTTGTACATTGCTCTCCTGGTCGTTGCGTTGCTCGGTACCGTCTGGTCCTCGAGTTACGTCGTCTCGTTGTCGATCAACCGGCACCAGTCCACCGCCATCACCTTTATCGTGACGGCAAGCGCCACTCTGGGCCTGGCTTCTGTATTGGCCAACAGCATGGGTGCCCTTGGGGTCGCTCTCGCCTTGATCCTCGGGGAGTTGGCGATGGTTGTTTTCGTCATCCGGCTGTCGCTCCGGCTGCTTCAGGACAGCCCAGGAGCCTATCTGGTACAGTTGGCACAGCCACCGACCGATCTCCTGGGCCGGATCGTGAAGCGGCTGCGGCGCGATAAGCGCTCCAGGCGTCCCGGGCAAAGGTGAGGGCTTGCTTCAGCCAATGCGCGTCGTCATCTCCGCTCCGGCCCGATACCATTTCTTTGATCTGGGTCGGCAGTTGAACCAGCGCGGGTTGCTGGCCGGATTCATGACCGGCTATCCGATGTTCAAGCTCAAGGACGATGCCGACCTGGCGCCCTACATTCAAAGCCTCCCGTACTTTCACGTTCTCTACCGCGCGGTTTCGTTCGTGACTGGACACGAACTGGAATACTGGGACCGCTGGTTGTTCGACCTCATGGTAAGCCGTTGCCTGCCGCCTTGCGACGTCTTCATGGGGATCGCCGCTTCGTGCCTCAAGACCTCCCACACGGCCCGGGCTCATGGGGCTTCGGTCGTCGTCGACCGCCCCTGCACCCACATCGTCTACCAAAACCGCATCCTGCAGGAAGAAGCCAAGCGTGAGGACCTGTTCGTCGAGCCGATCGACCCTCGGGTCATCAAGGCTGAGCTGGCCGAGTACGACTATGCCGATATCGTGACCGTTCCGTCGAAGTT
>JAKOXK010000037.1 GCA_029781035.1 Armatimonadota bacterium | reverse complement strand
AGCGACGACCAGGTGATCGCCGACACGACGCTGACGCTGAGCTACGCGACCTACACCGGCACCGCCTCCGGCACCCTGACGAACTACGTCAGCGGCGGAGCGATGCAGACCAAGGTCGAGGTCCAGCAGACCGGGCCGTCCACCGTGACCGCCCCTTGCGTGAGCTTCGAGTTCATCAACCTCAAGGTCACCGGCTGAGCCAAACCGCCAAGGTGTCCGGGCCCTCAAGGGGGGAGGATCCGATTTCAAGCGTCAACCATACTGCGAGCATGTTCCTCAAGGAGTTTTGTGAGGCGTGCGAGATCAAGCCGGGAGCGGTGGAAGACCACCCTTGGGGGGAAACGGTCTTCAAGGTAGGTGGCAAGGTCTTTTGCTTCGTCGGCGAAAGTTCGGTGACGGTGAAGTGCACCCCGGATGACCAGGCAGCCCTTGTCCAGGACCCTGCCGTGACAATCGCTCCGTATGTCGGACGGTTTGGCTGGGTCAGAGTAGCGGTTAGCGATGAGCAGACGCTGGCACTCGCGCTCGAACTGATCGATGGCTCGTATAAGCAGGTGCTAGCAAAGCTACCCAGATCAGCTCGGCCGCAATGCTAGACCGCAGGAAACGGCGCCGGAACCCAAGCAGGCTCCGGCGCAAACCAACTCATCCTCCCACATGATTTGACCGACATTCCGACAGTTTTGTTTCCTGCGAAAGACGGGACGGCTTGGGTTGGCTCCCACACCGACGGTGACGCCACTCTCGCCGGCGTCAAGCAGGATCAGAACTTTTCGGGAATCGACCTTCCCATGTTGTGGAGCATGAAGGCGAACTCGTCCCTCAGTTCCTCAAGCGTTTTCGTGATCGGCTTGCCGCCACCGTGTCCAGCCGCTGACTCGATGCGGATCAAAACGGGAGCAGGCCCCGCCTGACACTCTTGGAGGCGCGCCGCGAATTTGAACGAGTGGGCGGGGACGACGCGGTCGTCGGTGTCGGCCGTCGTTACGAGAGTCGCCGGATAGCGTGTGCCGGGATGCAGGTTGTGATAGGGCGAGTAGCGGCGGATCGCAGCGAATTCGGCCGGGATCTGGGGCGAGCCAAAGTCGCTTTCCCATGCCTTGCCCACTGTAAACTGGTTGAACCGGAGCATGTCCATGACGCCGACTTCGGGCACAGCCACACCAAACAGCTCGGGGCGTTGGACCATCACGGCACCTACGAGTAGCCCGCCATTGGATCCCCCGTTGATCGCCAGGGTCTGGCTCGAGCAGTACTTGTTGGCGATGAGGAACTCGGCTGCTGCGATGAAGTCGTCATAGGCCTTCTGCCTATGGGTCTTGATTGCGGCCTCATGCCATGCCTTGCCATACTCCCCGCCACCTCGGATGTTCGCCAGGCACCAGACTCCACCCATGTCCATCCAGACGGTCCGGCTGGTCGAGAACCAGGGCTGTTCAGGGATGTTGAATCCGCCGTATCCATAGAGAATCGTTGGGTTGCTTCCGTCGAGTCTGAGGCCCTTCTTGTGGACGATGAACATGGGGACACGTGTCCCGTCCTTGGAGTGGTAGAAGACTTGCTCGGCAACGTATCGAGAGGGATCAAAAGAAAGTTTTGGCGATCGGTATAAGTGGCTAGTGCCCTTCGCCACGTCGTAACTGAAGATCTCGGGAGGCGTCCCGAAGTCTGTGTATGAGTAATACGTCGTTCTGTCCGTGCTCTTTCCGGCGAATCCCGCGACTGTGCCCAGTCCCGGCAGCTTCACTCTCGAGAGCAATTTGCCAGTCATAGAAAAGACGCGCACAGAGCTTCTTGCGTCCTCCATGTAGGTCGCCAGAAGTCGACCTCCGACCCAGTTGACTGCCTGGAGCGTGTCCTTGCCTTCGGACACAATCGTCTTCGCGGATCCCCATCCTGGGCGCTTGAGATCGAGCTGAACCACTCGGCCAAGCGGAGCCTTGTAGTTGGTGAAGACCAGCACCTTGTCCCCCACCCGAGCGATCGGGGATACGTCTGAGCCGCCGCTGTCGATCAGCTTGATCACCTTGCCGGTCTGGTTGTCACGCACATACAAGCGGTTTCCCGTCTCGGATGGCGGGTTGATGGAGAGCCACATCGTCGTTCGCTTCTCGTCAAGGGCGGGCCAGACGTACCAATCAGGATGGCTCTTCAGTGCGTAGACGACGTTGTCCGCGCTTTGGTCAGATCCAATCTTGTGATACCGGACGGTAGGGTTCGCGTTGGCATTTGTGAACGCCTGTCCGCCTTCAGACTTGGGGTAGGCAAGGTAGTAGAAACCTCGGACTTTCCGGTCGAACATCGCAATGAACTTGGACCACTTGACCGTCTCATAGATGTCCTGGCCGGTGTCCACGTTCTTCACGTGCCACTCCACCCAGTCCGAACCACTCTTCGACGTCCCGTACAGGAGCCATCTGCCGTCATCCGAAAAGTCGGTCCCGTTCAGGGCGACTGTTCCGTCAGCACTGAGCTTGTTCGGGTCGATGAGAACCCGTGGTTGGCTACTTGGGGCGATCGTGACAAACAGGACATCCTGATTCTGCAGTCCGTCGTTGTGCTCGTAGAAGATCCGGCCAGCAGCCTGTACAGGCACTTGGTAGCGCTCAAAGTTGATCCTCCGTTCCAGTTCTGCGAGAAGACTGTCCCGGCCAGGGATCTTGTCCAGGTAGTTGAAGGTCACCTTGTTTTCGGCATCGACCCAGTCCTTGACTTCGGGCGTCGAGATGGGCTGTTCGAGCCATCGGTAGGGGTCGCTCACCTTGACACCGTTGTAGTCGTCGACGACATCCACCTTGCGAGCAATGGGATAATCCAGCTTGACCCCGTCCTGGGACATGACCGTCGCGCAGGCGATCACGAGTGGCGTGAACATGGGTCGAGTTTACGCAACCGTCCAGCGCCGACTGGGGGGCTTAGTCGCCGCCCACTTCCTTCAGAAGGTAGAGCTGGAACGTGGCGAACGCCACCTCCAGAAGGGCCGTCCACAAGAACCAACGGTTGAGCATCATGCCGCCGAGGAACCCAAAACCGATGATGCCGAACGAGAGATAACACACGATCCGAGTGATGAACTGCATGACCTCGGACTCCGTGAGGAGTCCGATCCCTATTCCGATCTCGACGACACCGAAGATCACGAACGGTGCCTCCATGCCCTCGAAGTAGTACTTGGATTGTCGCCACATGAGGGCGGCAAAGACGGTCCACGCGCCCCACAGCATCCAGAGAACCGCCATGATCTTGTAGGCGACCTCCTGCCAAGACGTCTTCGGCAGGGCGCCACGGCCGGCAAACTGGCTTCGATCCTTGATCGTGGAGTGGCAGTGCGGGCACACGACGGCCCAGTTCATCACCATCTTCTTGCATATCGGGCACGGGATCTGCTGACTCTGCTGCACCTGCTGCCTGCGCTGGGCCTCTGACACGGCCTCCGCGTCGATCTTGACGTTGTGACGGAGGGCAGCGTCTTGAATCGCGGGCTCGTTCGGATGATCGATCAGCGCTTGCTGCAGGATCTTCTGCGCTCGATGGAGTTGCCCGGTGTCGACGAGGTGTTTGACATACGCCAGGACCGGGGTTGCAGACTGCTTGTCGAGCTTGCAGGCCCGGTCGAAGTCGTGCTCGGCATACGCCGCCTGGCCCTTAGACTCGTAGACGGCCGCCCGCTTGATCAGTGCATCAACAAGGGCTCCTTTGGCGTGGATGTGGTCGGGCCTGATCTTGAGGGTCTCGTCAAGTGCCGCCACTCCGTGATCGAGGTCACCGACGGCTAGGTTCGCCATCCCGAGGCCAAAGTGGTTCTCGGAATTGTCAGGATCTAGTGCCAGCGCCCGACCAAAGCTCTCCTGGGCCTCCTTGAGGTGGCCACAAGCGTATTGGGCAAATCCTAGCAGTCGCCAGGCATCGTTGTTGGCGGGCGAAGCCTCGACCCACAAACGATACTGTTCGGCGGCCCCGACGTAATCACCGGCAGCGTAGAGCTCTTGGCCTTTTTGCTGGAAGGCACCCTCAAGGACGTTTCCGGCCACGGATCCATGATGGAGGATGCGTGGCCTTAACGTCTACGTCCAATAGGATTAATCGTATGAATAATCGCCGTTGTGGCAATCTTCGATGTACCGGGCCAAAAGGTCGATAGAGGCCTGGACGTCTCCTTGGTGAACCGTCTCGTTGACAGTGTGCACATAGCGGCACGGTATGGAGAGCGTGAACGCCGGAATGCCACCATGGAGTCTTTGGACACCACCGGCGTCAGTACCTCCCATGGGTAACAGCTCCATTTGGTGTTTGATGTTGTGCTGCTTGGCAAGAGCCCTGAAGTGCGAGACGACTTTTGGGTGACAGATGAGGGAGCTGTCCATGACTTTGATCGCCGTACCTTCGCCCAGTTTCGTCACGCTGAGTTCATCAGGAAGTCCAGGAATATCATTTGCCAAGGTGATGTCGAGCGCAACGCAAACGTCCGGTTGAACAGACCAGCCGCTAGCGGCGGCTCCGCGAAGACCAATCTCCTCTTGGACTGTGGCGACAGCATAAACGTCAACCGCGTGCTGCTTCGTCGCTTTGAGCGCTTCGATCATCACGAAAACAGCCACACGATCGTCCATCGCCTTGCAAGTGCAAAGGTCGCCCATTTGTTGGAACGTGCGGTCCATCGTGACACCGTCCCCGATCTGAACCAACTCCTTGGCCTTCTCGCCGGTCAGACCGAGATCAATGAAGTAATCATCGATCGTCATCTCCTTAGCGTGTTCACCCGGGCCCAACATGTGCTTCGGCTTGGTGCTTTGCATTAGAACTCCCTTAAGCCCACTGCTTTCGCTGTGCACGACGACGCGCTGGCTTGCCATCTGCCGAGGATCCCAGCCTCCGACCGGCGCAATGCGCAGAAAACCCTTGTCGCCGACATGCTTGACGCGGAAACCGATCTCGTCCATATGGGCGGCCAGCATCAGCTTTCGGCCCGTGCTGTGGTTTGCGTTCGCTGGTTTGAAGGCGATCACGCTGCCCATGAAATCGGTCCGCAGGTCGCAGAGCCCGCCAAGCTCACGCTTGACGATCTCACGGATGGCGTCTTCCTGGCCGGGGCAACCGTGGGCTTCAGTCAACTCACGCAACAGCTCGATGTTCATCGAGCTTGTTTTACCGCGAGGCAGGCGGAATCAGGCGCTTTGCTTGGACTCTCCGTCTGAGAACAGGGACTCTCGTAGGCCCGGGCGAGTCTCGCGCGGCACTTTCATGGTCTCGATGAACTTGACCCACGTCCCATGGTCCAGCCGATCCGTAAACTCGATACGAAGTCCTCCGCGGTACTCGCCGGAGTCGGTCTTGCGTTGGTGGACGACCTTGGCCATAGCCCTCAGGGTTTGACCGTTGACGCAGAGAGCCAGCGGAAACGAGGCACGTGGCGGCAGTTCTTTGACGCAGGAAAAGCCGACGCCACCCGCGCCAGCGTCCAGGATGTCGATCGGCAGAGTCGATTCCGCACCCTTGACGACGACTTGCCTTGGGTCGGTCCGCCGGCGGCCCTCACACTGGCAAATCCTCGACCCCTTCTTCTTGACGACTTTGATCGACACGACGTTGTCTGATACTAACTGCGACCGCACGTCGTAAACCTCGGCCAAGCCGAACTTCTCAATGACCATGCGGAGCGGCAGTCCCGGTCCTGGCACTTCGCCGACGCATTCGACGAGGACCGTAAAGCATTCGGCAGACGTGATCCAGCCGGTCCAGGTTTCTGAACCGTCCAGGCTCTCCAACGTTGCCCGCCACGCGAATAAGGCGTCCGTCACTCCCAAAGAATTATCGGTGGAACCTAGCCGCATCACCAGTATGGGCGCCGCTTGTGGTCCCACGACGTGCGGGCCCCAGCTAGGTGCAAGTGCCCAAGACCATCTGTCCGTTGGGAAACTCAAGCACCAAAGGTAACCTTCTCAACTCCAAATGGCACGCAACGTGATCATCGTCGGATCGGGGCCAGCTGGCTACACCGCCGCCCTGTACGCCGCCCGAGCCGGGCTCTCTCCCCTCATGTTCACTGGGCCTGAACCCGGCGGGCAACTGATGATCACGACCGACGTCGAGAACTACCCAGGGTTCCCAGAGGGCGTGCTCGGCCCCGACCTCATGCAGTTGTTCCTCAAACAGGCGGAACGCTTTGGAACCGAGATCCAGCACAAGATGGTGTCAAAAGTAGACCTGTCGAACCGTCCGTTCAAAGTCACCGCTGACGACGAGGTCTTTGAAGCCAGTACTTTGATCGTTTCGACAGGCGCCTCCGCGAAGTGGATAGGCATCGAGAGCGAGAAGACATTCGGTGGATTCGGTGTCAGCGCCTGTGCCACTTGTGACGGGTTCTTCTTCCGCGGCAAGGAGGTCATCGTTGTCGGAGGTGGCGACACGGCGATGGAGGAAGCCAATTACCTGACCCGTCATGCTTCGAAAGTCATCGTCGTCCACCGGCGTGACTCCTTGCGGGCAAGCAAGATCATGCAGCAACGGGCACTGGACAATCCCAAAATCGAGTTCGTGTGGAATGCGGTCGTGGACGAGATATTCGGAGACACCGAGCCCCACCGAAAGGTCACTGGCGTCCGCCTCAAGAGCACGGTCAATGGCAGCACCTGGGAGCGACCGATCGATGGGGTGTTCGTGGCAATCGGCCACCAGCCTAATTCGTCGGTTTTCCGTGGCTGGCTCGAAATGGACGAGCTGGGCTATATCAAGGTCGAGCCCTTCTCCACTCACACAAAGATTCCCGGCGTCTTCGCTTGTGGCGACGTCACCGACAAGACCTATCGGCAAGCCGTGACAGCCGCCGGATCGGGCTGTATGGCTGCTATTGATGCCGAGAGGTTTCTCGAATCCGAGGGACACTGAATCCATGACGATATTGGCCGTCTCGCTGGCGATGCTCGTGCAAAGTGCGACGGCCGACGGATGGCACCGAACCGATCTCAAAAGTGCGATCACGGGAGGCCTGTCGCTGGCGGTCGGGATCCGCGAAGGAGTGCGGACTCCAGCCAAGGTCTCGCCACTCCATGGGTGGAAATTCGACTCTGAGGCGGATTTGTGGCTGCCTGACGGATCCGTCCGGATCCGGGCGTTTGGTGACACGCAGCGCCTGAAAAACGCACTGGTCAGCCCAGCCAAAACGGCCTCCTTTCTCGGACTCCTCTACGACTTTAACGTCACGAAGCTCCATATCGACCACAGCCCTCTCTACGGCGACCAGAAGGTGGATGTTTACTTGTGCTCGGATGGGGAAGGAGGGGGCGAGCAAGCGTTTGGAGCTGATCCTGACACCGTGGACGGGTCGACGGTCAACGTGAACACAATCTATGTGTATGAGGTCGGCACCCTCGGCCAACCGATCGAAGCGTGCCGCGAACTGGCCCACGAATACGGCCATGCTTCGCTGCCTGCCGTCAAGGTTCCAGGCGCCCACGAAGAGTGGGCCAACGGCGACGTGGGCGAGCGCCTGTTCCTCATGTACCTCAGTGAGGCGCTGAAGTCGAAACGAGTCACTTCTCAGGATCTGTTTGGCGCCTCCGCCGAAGACATCGCTTCCTATCTTCTATCGCGCGTCGATCCCCTGGTCCAGGCCATCGTCGTATCCGGCCCCTCCTCCCGTACGTTGTCGTCGCATTCCCAGGCGGCCGAGGACCAATACTTGGGCATGGTCTGCCTGGCCTACCGTGCTTTGCCCATCGAGGTGTTTCGGCGATCGCTCGTTTTGAACCCAGACCAATCCCCGGCTGGATACAACAAGGCCCTCTTGGAAGCCATCGAAGAGCGAGAGTCGATAGCAGTGCGCCCGCCGCAGGGGCGGGACGGGACGGTCTGGATACCACTCGGTAAGTGCCAGTTGCATGGAGCAAAGGTCGTCGCGACCCGAGACGGTTGGGCGAAAGTGCGGCCATCAGGGGACATTTCGCTAAAAGGCACAGGTTAATTCGGACCCGCCCTCAAGAATACGGGCTTTCCGCCAATCATCCAACTGACAGCCACCCTCAGCAGTGGCTACGGAGCGGAACGTTGTCGGAAGTCCTGTCACAAGCTGAAATCGAGGCACTCCTCAGTTCGCTGTCGGGCGACACCGAGACCAAAGCGCCCGAAGCGCCTGTCCGCACCACTCCCGCGGCATCGGCTCCCGCGCCTGCACCCCGGAGCACAAGGGCCACCTCCACGGCCTATGAAGTCTATGACTTCCGACGCCCAGACAAGTTCAGTAAGGATCAACTCCGAACCCTGCAGATGTTGCATGAAACATTTGCTCGCCTCAGTGGCAGCGGACTTTCTGGGTTTCTTCGCTCTCCCGTCAACATCGATCTGATCTCTCTCGAGCAAGTCCCGTACGAGGAGTACTTGCGCAGTATCAACAGTTCTGTCTTCACGATCATGTCGATTCCCCCGCTCAACGGCCAAGCCGTTCTGGAGGTGGAGTTCGCAATCGTCTTCACCATGATCGACAAGCTGCTGGGAGGACCTGGCCGTGGCATCGACCGAACCGTTTTGACCGACATCGAACTGCCCCTTGTCAAGCAGATGATCGAGCGCATGTTCGTCGCGCTCAAGTCCGCTTGGGAAGGCGTCGTCATCGTCAACCCCGGCATCGAGACGGTCGAGACCAGCGCCCAGTTCGTACAGATCGCCCCGCCTACCGACATCGTCATCAGCATGCTGTTCGAAATCCGCATCGGCGAGACTCGCGGCGCCATGAGCCTTTGCATTCCGTACATGGTCCTCAAGCCGATCACGACCAAGCTGAGTGCTCAAAAGTGGTTTGCCAGCGGGCCACGGAAACAAAAGCCCGAATTCAGGAGGTCGCTCGTGGGCCACATTCACGCCGCTCCGGTCGAATGTGCCGTCAACCTGGGCAAGACCCGTATCCACATCCGCGATTTCCTCCGTCTGAGGACGGGCGACGTCCTTCGCCTCGACCAGCAGTCTAAGCGCGACATCCTCTTGTACGTCGCGAAGTCGCCGAAGTTCGAAGGGCGTCCGGCCCTGAATGGAAAGAAGCTCGTTTTCACCGTCACTGGACCTTACGTAGAGAACTGAACTATGCCGTCTATTTCGCAAGAAGTCATTCAGAAGCTGAACACGCTTCAGAGCCAAGTCTGGCAAACCGTCTCCCTGACGACCTCAGAGGCCGCCGGGTTCGAGATGACGTTTGCCAACGCCCTCACCATTGCGGTACCGACACCGGACATCTATGCCGAGTGCAACGTGCCGTGGCTGGTCACTCAATTCTCGTTGGCGAGCATGCCGGACAATGCCATGCTCCTCATGGCGTCGCAAGACACGTTCAACCAGCTTCTGGAGTCTCTCAAGGGCACTTCGGCGCCGGCGGCCGACGATGCCGCCATCCACGAAGTGAGACCCATCCTCGAGGCCATCGTTCAAGGCATCTGTCTCGGGATCGGTAATGTCAGGAACGAGCCATTCGTCGCCAGTGGCCTCAGCAGTCGGTTCCAAATCCCCAACCTACCGTCGAACTTCCAGAAACTCCCGGAAGTCGTTCGGATCAACGTTGCCGTGAAGGCCGAAGACCTCAACGGCACACTTGTCTGGCTGGTCGACCCCGAAACCGCCCACTACTTGGTCGGCGAGGATTCGAGCGAAGAATCGCTGGCCGCATTCGCCAAGGCGGATGTTGTCGGCGGTGCATTGGGTGCCTCTGGCTCGCCGTGTCCTGACGAAAACGGCCTCGAGATCCTCATGGACATCCCCCTCGAAGTCAGTGTCGAGCTGGGAAGAGTCAAGATGCAGGTCCGAGACGTCGTCGAACTTGGCGCTGGCTCCATAGTCGAGATCGACAAGGCTGCTGGCGAACCCGTCGATGTGCTCGTCAACGGCAGACTGGTGGCACGAGGCGAAGTCGTCGTCATCGACGACAACTTTGGCGTCCGCATCACCGAGATCCTCAGTGTCCAGGAAAGGTTGCAGAAGCTGAACGAGGCAGCGTAATGCATAGGTCTACCCTGTCGTGCGCAAGCCTTCTGCTGCCAGCTTTCTCGGTAGCTCAGAGCCTGGGGACCAAGAAGGACGTGGTCAGCCCCGCGACGACCACGACGGCCCCGATCGTCCAGCCCTGGGACTTGCTCCAGATGTTCGTCGCGGTGGCCGTGGTGGCCGTGCTCCTGAAGTGGGTCCTTCCCAAGGTGATCGCGAAGCTGGGAAAGCGGATCTCGACCCCCGTGGGCAGTTCCATATCAGTCGAAGAGACGGCGTCGTTCGGTGGCGGACAACTACAAATAGTCAAGGTACGGTCTAAAACCCTGCTTTTGTCGATAGGATCCACGGGTGTGACCTGTCTGGCCGACCTGACCGAATCACTATCTACCGATCAAGAAGCGAAGGTGTTTTTCGACTACTTGGACGAAGCGAAGGACAAGAACCCCACGATTGAAACAGCGAGCGCTGCCGCGGTGCTCATGGACGGGGGCCCGTCTGAGGACCCCTCCACGCCTCGTGACGCCCCGCAATCGGAACTGTCGATGGAGGACGCCATCGCATTGATTTCGGCCGCCCAATCGCGGCTTACGCACGGCTCCGAAGCCCAAACCCCAGAAGACCGATGGCGGCGGTTGACCGGATCATGATGCGGCTGATCGACAACCGGTTGGTGTGGCGCCTCGGGGCAGTGATCGCCGCGCTGGCGCTGGTTGCCCTTGCGGTGTCCCAGCAGGCGCCTCAAACGTCCGTCCCCTCGATTCAGTTCGGGGTTGGCAGTGCCAAGAGCGGCGACCAGATGAGTACGTCGCTTCAAATCCTTGCTTTGCTGACCGTACTCAGCGTGGCGCCCGCGATCCTGATCCTGACGACCGCATTCACGCGCATCGTCATCATTTTGAGCTTCGTCAGGACGGCACTCGGCACCCAGTCGATCCCTCCCAACCAAGTGATCATCGGTCTCAGCCTTTTCCTCACGTTCTTCGTCATGGGTCCGACTTACGAGCGCATCAATAAAGAGGCCCTTACTCCTTATATGGCCAAGACTCACGCCATCAGCTTTGACGAAGCCGTGCACCGAGCGCAAGGGCCTGTCAAGGACTTTATGCTGAAGAACACCTATGAGGGAGACCTCAAGATGTTCCTAGAGGCGCGCCATCAAAAGCCGAAGACGCGTGAAGAGCTCGATATCATGTCGCTCATACCGGCCTTCGTCATCAGCGAGCTGAAGACGTCCTTCATCATCGGCTTCTACATCTTTGTCCCCTTCCTGATCATCGACCTCATTGTCGCCAGTGTCCTGATGGGCATGGGCATGATGATGATGCCGCCGGTCGTGGTCTCACTGCCCGCCAAGTTGCTCGTGTTCGTCCTCGCCGACGGCTGGGCGGTGCTCACGCACGCCATTCTCTCGGGGTACTCGTAACATGAACCAAGCCATCGTCATGGACATTGCCCGACAAGGCATGACTGTCGGCCTCATGGTCACGTTGCCTGTCCTGGCCATCGCCCTCTTCACAGGCCTTGCGGTCAGCATTTTTCAAGCGGTCACTCAGGTGCAAGAGATGACCCTGACATATGTCCCCAAGATGGTCGGCGCCGCCCTCGTGTTGCTGGGAATGGGAAGCTGGATGCTCTCAACGCTCGTCAACTTCACCCACCTCTGCTTCGAACACGCGTCTCAGGTCACTCATTGAGTTTCGACAATCACCTTCTGTTCGCTTCACTGTGCGTCTTCGCGCGGTGCACAAGCATGCTAATGAGCGCACCGTTGTTCGGGACGACAGTCCCTGTGCAGATTCGCGTGATGTTCGGGGTTGTCTTGACACTGAGCCTCGTGCCTGTCGTCCAAAGCCACGTCGGCCCGCTCCCTCCCGACCTCATGTCGCTCTTCCTAGCGGTGCTCCGAGAAGTGCTTGTTGGACTGCTTCTCGGCGGGCTGCTCCAATTTCTGGTCGCGGCCGTCCAAATGGCGGGCGCGTTCCTCGACGTTCAGGTCGGCACGGGTTCAGCCCAGGTCTTCAATCCGTTCTTGGGCACGACCACGAGTCCGATCGCCCAGTTCAAAGTGATGTTGGCGACGGTCTTGGTCTTTCTCTTGAATGGGCACCGAATGATGATCGCCGCCTTTGTCCGAAGCTATGACATGCCCGGCCCGACGTTGGCTCCTGTGCAAAGCGAGGTCTTGAGCTTTATAGGTCAGATGGCGATGCTGAGCCTGCAGATCGCGGCCCCTGTCGCCGCAGTGACCGTCATCATCGACGTCGCGGCCGGAATCGTCAACAAGGCCGTCCCGCAAACGCAGCCGTTCCTCCTCTCCTTGCCAGCCAAACTCGCCTTTGGCATGGTCTTGCTGGCTATCGGACTCCCCGCACTTGTCGCAGCTGTCCAAGGAGGGCTCGACATCACCTTCGATCACTTGGGCCACATGTTGAGGGGCGGATAAATGCCTGAAAAACCGAGCGGAGAAAAGACCGAACAGGCGACGCCGCGCAGGCGGCAGGACGCGAGAAAACGGGGAACGGTGGCCAAGTCCACGGATCTCACAGGTGCCCTGGGGCTCATAACGGTCGCCATCGCTGCACCCGCTGCGTTTTCGGGCCTTGCAGGAACACTCTTGAAGAGCATGGGAGCGAGCGTCGCCAGCCCTCCCAACGACCTGAGTTATGGATCGGCGCTCCGGTATGGCCTCGCATTGCTCCTGCCTCCGATGGCTGCGGTGGGCCCGATGATCCTTGCGGTGATGGTCGTCGGGCTCGCATCGAACTTTGCTCAAGTCGGCTTTGTCCTGTCAGGAGAAGCACTCAATCCGACCCTGGACAAGCTCAACCCCATGACGGGGATCCAGCGCCTGTTCTCCGTACGGTCGACGTTTGAGGGGCTCAAGACGATTGCCAAGATGGTGCTCTTTGGCATGATCGCATGGGGTGCCGTCCAATCGGAGTGGGAAAGGCTCGCGCACCTCTCGTGGTACTCGCCTCCCCAAGCTGCCACCATCGTCGGCGGTTTGGCCCATACGATCCTCATCCGAGTCGCGATGACATGGCTGGTACTGGCTGTCGCCGACTACATCTTCCAGCGAAGGCAGGTGGACAAGCAGTTGATGATGACGAAGGATGAACTCAGGCGCGATTTTCGCGAACAAGAAGGCTCACCCGAAGTCAAATCCGTGCAAATGCAACGGCGGAGGAAGTTCGCAAAAGGCGGCTTGGCCACCAAGATGCAGCAGGCCGACGTGCTGATCACGAACCCGACCCACTTTGCCGTCGCTCTGAAGTACGACCGAAGCAAGATGGTGGCGCCGCAGGTTCTGGCAAAAGGCGCCGACTACTTGGCCCTGCGCATGAGACAACTCGCCAACGACCTCGACATCCCGATAGTCGAGAACAAGCCACTGGCACGAGCACTTTATAAGCAGTGTGAAGCTGGCGATTTTGTTCCCCGAGACCTGTTTGCACCTGTGGCTGAAATCCTTGCTTACGTCTATCAGGCCGTCAAACGCGTCCGAAAGTAGAGCATGTTGAAACACATCCTCTTATTGACTGTGGCAGGGGCAGCCGTCGCCTGCTCGGCGCCCAAAGAAGAGCCGGTCTCGACTGGCCTCTCAACACCGCCTAAGATCACTCGCGTCGCTTTGCTCACGGACGAGGCGGGACAACCGGGCACGGAGGTAACGGCGTTCGACTACCATCAGAAGACCCTTCACTTCCTGGTCGCCCTTGACCACCCGGTACCTAAGACAAAGGCTCGGTGGGTGTTCACCGCTAAGTCGACTTCCGCTGGCGACAACCGGCCCATGAACAGCGTAGAGGGCTCCGTGGAAGGGCAAGCCATTAAGGGCCAGATCTCGCTCGACACGCCATGGCCCGTCGGAACGTACCACGTGGACGTCTGGCTGGGTGAATCCTCTGTTGGGAACTTCGACTACGAAGTCGTGGGCAAGCAGACGCCGATCGTGTTCGGACACCAAACACTGTCCGTGGAAGACGGCAAAGGTGGGCCAGCACGTGCAGTAGACCACTTCAGCGTGAAAGACCACACGATCCACATTGAAGTATCGACTCGCGGCGTGGACAACACGGGCCCGACGGTCGTGTGGCGACTCCTCCGGGTCACGGGTGAAAAGGAGGTTGAGATCGGCAACGTCCAACAACCTCAAATGAAACTACAGGACAGCTTTTTGCGAGCCCAGTTCACCTCCCCGGGCGACTGGACTGCCGGCACCTACCATGCCGTGATCGAGATCAACGGAAACAAGGCGCACACGATCGGATTCCTGATACGTTGACGGCGGGTCATGGCCTCACGCGCCACTGCGCCATGTCGGTGACGTTCCACCAGTTCGAAGACGAAGAGGGGCCGACTTGTGTGACGGTGATTCGGGACCGAATGAGTCCGTCCGCCCTTCGATAGCGTCCCGCGTCGCCCGAGGCGAGCAGATCGGTTTGCCGGTAAGAGGTGCCGATGACATCCGTCCTGGTGTCGACTGGGTCGTAGTCGCCTAATTGAAAGTTGTACAGACCCAGTGTCTGTGCGAATGACCCACTCTTGGCCATCTTCGAGTAGGTGACGAACTTCAGGGACGACAGTGAGTTGTATGGATCCATCCCCGTGACAGAGAACTGGATCTGTGGCCTAGAAGTCGGTACTAGGAACAGTGCGACCTGCAGCGTGTCGCCGTCGATTGTGCTCAGGCTGTGGTAGTCACCCAACCGGATGGTGCCCAAGTTGATCGTGACGTCCTGGACCGCGACCGGCGAGTCTGTGGTGGGCAAGGCGATGAAGTGAACGTATTCGCGACCATTGTGCGTTCCCACTCCCACAATGACACCGTTGTCGTTGATCAGCTTCCCGTATTGGAGGATCCAGCCTGGAGTGCTCGGGTCGACCCGCGTGTTCAAGTCGACCACACCACCGCTGGACGGCCAGTAGCAGGCCACAGCTTGGATCGCACTTCCGCAAGCGCCAACGGCATTCCCGATTGAATCCATGCAGCCTAATGCACCCATGGGGGTACCCGGCAATCGAGGCATCTCAACGGGCTCGTCGTCGACCCACTTCGTCGGCAACTCTGTGTTCGAGCCGTAACTTTCACCGACCGCAACCCCAGCCGCGTTGGCCATGGAAAGGCTCGATTGAGGCTCTCCGGCCAAGGGCTGGAGCAGGTGGGCGAAGCCGGAGGGCTCCCATCGCGTGGCCACACTGCTGCTTTGGGTGTCCGACACGCCGTAGACCGAATCGTCGTCTAGGATCGAGTAACCGGTGGCCGAGGTGAACCCGGACAGGAGTTGGAGGGGGATGAGACCGAGCGAAGCGGTCCAGCGAAGCGCCATACCGCTGTTGCCTGAGTTCTGATGCGCGTCGCCACAGGCGTGCTGCCAGTTGTTGATGCCGTACATCAGCGAGTGGTCGATCCCACTGATCCAACCTGTAAGCGTGTAGGCCCCGTTCGGATCCCAGACACACCCCTGGGATCGGCCGCCTGACTTCTGGTAGACGGTGCCCGCGACCCAGCCAGCGTCGTTGATGCCGTTGAGCTGCGACATATAGAAACCGTCCGGGGCATCCAGGTAGGTGTATCCACCGTCGAGCGTGCCGACAAAATAACGGCCCGTACCATTGAGCGTCGCGTACCCGCAGACTTGGTCGTGGTTGTTGAGACCGTTCACCTGGATGTCCGTCCCTCCAGCAGGACCGATCTCGTAGACCTTGTAGATCGACTGGCTCCAAGCTGACGGCGTCAACGTCGCCAATAGCCAGACAACCGCCCTCCTCATGAACTCATCTTATACCACGTTCATGGATGTGCCCCAATCACCCTCAGCGAACCGAACCACACGCTCCAAGCCCTAGCCGCCCCGACGGGCTCACCGTGACTGGCACCACCATGTCTCTTACAGACTTGACACTTCCCGCACACCACCCGCAGCCTACATAGGATTTCACCAATAATGTGGCCGAATGCGGTACATTGCCTGAATTGCCCTTCCTGGGCCGATCGAGGGAACACGTGAACCGTATAGTGATCGTAGGAGCGGGCGCTTGGGGAGGCACACTTGCCAACCTCCTTGCCGTCAAGAACGAAGTCATCCTTCTCGCCCGAGACCCTGACGGCACCGTGATGGCCGGACGTCGAATCAAAGGTATAGACATAAGCCTCAAAGATTCAGTTCTCACACAACTCGTCACCGATCCCTCTGACAATTTCCGGTGTGATCTCCTGATCGTTGCCGTGCATTGCGACGAGGTAACCGAAGCTATTACCGATTTGGCACGCTTTCGACCACAACTCCTAGAGGCACCAATACTGATAGCAACTAAAGGCATTGACAGATCTTCGGGTGAGATCATGTCGACCGTAGTCTCCCGCAGCATGGGCAAAGTCAAATCCATTGGCGTTGTGGGCGGACCAAACCTAGCACCCGAAGTGGCCCGAGAGGTCCCAACGACAGCCTCCGTCGCATTCACTGATCTTCACTTGGCCCAACACGTTTCGACCCTCTTCCCTGCGAAGATCTTCAGGTGCTACCCCTCCCGTGACATCGTCGGCATCCAAGTATGGAGTGCACTGAAGAATGTCCTAGCCATTGCCAGCGGCATGGCAATCTCCATTTTCGGAGAAAGCTACCACTATGGGCCGGCTGCCTCCATCCTGATGCGAGGTGCACGAGAAATCCAACAACTATCCCTTCTCCTTGGCGGTGAATCCGACACAGCCTTCACGTCTGCAGGCTTCGGCGATCTGTACGCAACATCCGCGAGTAGCGTCTCCCGGAACCACACCGCAGGGAGACTTCTCGGCCAAGGCATGAGTGGACGCGAGGTACTCCATCACATGAAGCAAGAGAAGCTCGGCTTTCCGGAGGGAATCATCACCAGCTATGGACTCACTCATTCCATGGCGCGCTCTAAACTTGAAATGCCCACTTTCAGCGGCATAAACAAGGTGATATCGGGTGACCTGTCTGCACGGCAGCTACTCGACATTTGGCTCGCACGGGATCTAGTCACAGAATCTAAGCTCACCGATTGGTATGTATCATGAAGAAACTGGACCTTGTTGACTGGATACTTCTTGGCGTCACCGTCGCTGGCCTCGGGTTTGCCTTCGCGAACTACTACACCCCGCTGGCTTCTAAGGATATTCCGACACTGCAGTCTGCTGTCATCTTTGTCTCTATCGGCTTGACCTTGACGACAGCTACGATCTGCATAGGTAACCTTAAGAACAGTTTTCATCTACGGCAAATTGTAGAAGAGAACAAGATGCTTGCTCAGTTGGAGTCGATTTCGAAACAGGTGGGGCTGGTGACCGTTCCGAATCCATACAAAAGTCTTTCCGATTTGAGCGAACGGCTGACGACTGCAGAGACTGTCTACTTAGCTTCGCTGGGAAATGATCGAAGAAACGGATTTGATGGAGAGGAGTGGAGGACAATTAAGGCGAGATTGATCAAGGACAAGAAGATCGCTTTCCACTACATATTGGCCGCTCAGGATCCGGATCGTTTGGGGTCTGCAAACAAGATTCTCGGCGATCTAGGGAGACAGGAACTGCAGGATGGAGTAAACGTGTTCGAGGATCTGCGTACGCGAATCATCGTGATAAACGAGAAGGATTTGACTGGGATGATGCCGAATTTCCTGCTCGTGTCTCAGGCGAAAGCGGGAGATCAGCATGATAGCTTAGCATGTGATTTTGAGCTCGTCTTGATTCCACCTTGGGATCAGAGACCATCGGCCTGGAGGCGTGGAGACGCTGTACTTTCTCAGTTCTACATGGAGTACTTTGGAAAACTTATCGATCGTTATGGGTTACACGTAGTGGTTGGAAGTGGAGTAAAAAGGGTCAAAGACAGAGATCCCGGGTTCTGATTGTGGACGTTCCAACTGACGCTGGGGCTGATTCGTCCCTCTTTCTTCTGCCGAGGGCTCAACCTAGTGAGCGGGCTCAAAGGATAAGCCGTTTTTGTACCCGTCCGTCAAGAGCCCCGATTCAGCCTCAATGAGGAGTCGGGATCCTTTGCCGGTACCTGAGGCCTCCAAAACGACCGCGTTCCCTTCTGCGTGCCAGTGCCCGTGGGCCGAGTCGAGTGAGCACGTTCCGTCCTTTGCGAGGGTCAAGGTCTCGGGGTACTTCTGGCCGGGCATCGGGTAGGCGCCGCCAGACCGTTTGCCGACGAAGGCGTCTTGCTTGGAACAGCACGCCGCCACCGTCAGTGCCGCAGCGAGAGTCATCACCGTCAAGAGAGCCCATCCCCCACGCCCCCAAAAACCTCGAGGACGCATTGACTCCGGCTTCACGGCTTTCCCAATCGGACCTTCGACACAAAGGTCTCGATCGACTGTTTGATCGAGTGGACTGTCACTCCTCCGCGCAAGTCAACTGAAGCGGCGAAGCGAACGGTCTGGTCGGTCTCAAGGTCCTTCGCTACCCCGCTCCTGGTTGCTCTGGCAAACGACTTCCATCCGGCATCGCTCATGGAACTCGGCCGCTCGACTGCCGCGACGAGGTTCAACCGCCAAGGCTCGAGCCGTCCAGGGTGCGAAGGAGAGATGAAGACCAGCTGTCCATGCACGTCCATCGGCACCGCCCATGTCGGCCCGGAGCCTCCCCACGGCCCTTTGTGCTCCCAGCCCCACTGCTTCGCAAGGGAAAAAACGTCGCCCTGCGTGAGACAGTCGACGACTCTCGCCTCTTCGATCTTCGAGCCAGCGACCCCTTGCTTCGCTCCAAACTGTTCCGCCATCTGCCTCACCGCCCACAGGAACTCGGTGCACCCGGTCCGGGCAGGCGGATCGTTGTGGAACCTGGCTTCCAGCCTCACTGTGCCGTCGAGGTCCACTTCGCCGGTCCAGTCTGGCCGGCCCTTCATCCAAGTGCTGATGAGCTGGTACGACATCTTTCGTCCCGGCACAAAGCTCACGTTGACAAAGGCATCCTGCACCCACTGCTCCCCCTTCGCCAGTGAAAGACTGATGGAGTAGTGCAGTCCCCCAAACTCCACGTCCGCCGTCGTCCCGGCCTTGCTCGGTACGATCTTCGCGTCGGGAAGGTTCAGCCCTTGCCAAAACCCAGCCGGCGACAGGTGGTTGACCTGGGCTACCGGGCTCAGGACGGCGAGGAGCAAACAGATCGGGGACATAACGAACTCTAGACGCGCGCGGTGCCACGTTGGTAACTCGTGGTCGGGCCGCGGCCGCGATAGTGCCGGTCGACAGGAGGCTGTGCCCTTCCCGGCCAGATCGGGGTACCCGGCTGACTCTCGCCTCGCAGAACGCGCCTCACCTGCTGGCGGGTGGCCTGACTAGGGCACAGCGCAGGTGAAGTGTGGGGCTCTTGTCAGGGTGGCCCGGACGATGGTTCGTGCGTCCTGGCGCTCCAGCGCTGGCTCGCTCTGGCGACGCCTGGGCTGAAACACATGAAAGAGTAGACGCTTGTCGAAGAATCGAACCTGAGAGCCAGAATCCAGGGCTGGGAAAATGGAGCAGACGAAGCCCCGTTTTGAGCTGACTGGCCGCCTTTTGGACCGCGATCGGGCGAGGAAGCGGCCGCGGGGGTGCGCCGCCAGACAACCCCCAGCCTTCTGGCCGGAGACACTTCGCCGACGTCTCGGCACGACGGGCCTCTATCCGGTACCCTAGCCCCCGTGCCGAGGGCCGAGCCGCACTCAGAAAGCTGGAAGAAGATGGTGCTGCGCAGCATGGCGCCGCCGGCCTGGCTTGCCCAAGACGCGCCCGAGGGCGACATCGTGGTCAGTTCGCGCGTGCGTTACGCCCGCAACGTGGTCGGACACCGCTTTCCTCACAACGCCAAACCGGACGAACTGCGGGTCGTCTTAGAAAAGGTGAAGCAGGCAGCGGCGGGGCTCAAGCTGGAACACCACCAACGGCTGACCGAAGCTGAACGCGACTTCCTGTTGGGCTCGAGGCTCGTTTCGCCCGAGTTCCAGCACCGCGAACCGGGGCGATCGCTGTTCCTGGACAAGCCCCGCTCCGTGAGTCTGATGGTGAACGAAGAGGACCACGTGCGCTTGCAGGCCCTGACAGCGGGATGGAGTCTGCGAACGGCCCAAGCTGCAGCCGACGCTGTGCTTGAGGCGATGGCAGCCAAACAACCTTTCATGTGGTCTGAAGCGCACGGCTACCTGACGGCGAGCCCTTATAACGCGGGTGAGGCTCGTCGGCGTTCGGCGCTGTTCCACTTGATAGCGCTGGCTCACACCAAGCGCCTGCCAGCCGTGCTCAACGCCCTGGCAGCTTGGGACTTGACGGCGAGGGGGCTGTTCGGGGAGTCCAGCCGTGCCGTGGGAGCGTTCTTTCAGGTCAGCGCTATTCGAGGTCATCTGCCGGAGTTTGTCGGGGCCTGCGAGTATTTGATCGCCGAGGAGAGGAAAGCCAGGCGCGAAGTCACCCGGCGAGAACTCGAGCAGAAGGCCCGGGCCGCGGTGGAGTTCGCGGTCGCGTCCGCCTCCGTCACGTTGGCGGACGCCCTGCGGGTGTTGGCCTGGGTCCGGTGGGCCGCGTCCGCCGGCGTTGACGGGACGAACGCCTCGTTCCGTGAGGTGGACAGCTGGGTCTCGACCATGGAGGTCCACGGGACCCAAGACTCCGAAACGGCGGCGCGGCACAGGGCCGTGTTTCTGCGAGAACGACTTGAGAACAACTGAGAACGCGTCCGGGTCCCGAAACCTACTTGGACAGGCTCCCGTAGCC
>JAKOXK010000020.1 GCA_029781035.1 Armatimonadota bacterium | reverse complement strand
CGTTCTTCTGTGAACTCCATGTCCTTGTTGCGCAGGCGCGTGGGCTCCTTGTCGATGGAGGGGACGGCGGTGACGTGAAGAGGGGTGCCTTTCCGGTCGACGTCAAGGGAGACGGGTACAGGCTCAAAGTGATCACCCACAGGCTTCACGCATTTCCTGACTTGGACCATGACGTCGTAGAAGCTGTTGACCGCGACACCGTTCACGCTAAGGATCCTGTCGCCTTGCTTCAGCCCGGCCTTGGCTGCAGGCCCGTTCTCAGAGACGGCGCCGATCACCGGAGCCGGATTGAGTTGGTCGTCGCCATACCAGACCAGGAGCTGCGAGTAGAGCAGCATGCCGAAGACGATGCTGAAGAGCGGTCCCGCGAACAGAACGGCGAGTCGGGCCAGGGGTGGCTTGCTGTAAAAGCCGCCAGGAATGGTGGTCTCGCTACCATCCTCTTTGGGGTGCATACCTTTGATCGCGGCGAAACCGCCCAGCGGCCAGCAGAGAAGCGAAAACTCAGTGCCCTTCTTGTCTTTGAAGTGAAAGACGGGTCGAAAGACGACAGGCACTTGGCTTCGCCCCTTGGCTTCAATGTCGTCAGACTCCGTCGAGCTCAGATCCCGGTCAACCTCAATGGTGCCGTGCCCTTGAGGCGTGTCCTCCTGTTTGCCCAAGACGGGGGCGTAATAGACAAGCAACGTGCCGACCAGGGACGCTAAGGCGATCAGACCCATGAATTGACCTGGATTGAGTCCTTTGCCTCCTGTCGCTACAAAGCTCAGGACGGCCGCGACAGCCCATGTCTTCACGACACGGCCGACCGAGGACATCAAGGTCATGTGGTACAGAGCTCCGATCCTCGTCACAATCCAGATCGGTAGCACGAGCCCTACCAACGCCAGTGACGCCATCGTGAGTGAGAGCGACTGCGTCACCGCGCCCACGATCAGAAGGACGTGAAAGAGGGCACCAACGATCCAGACCACCCTTGATGGCACGAGGGCCTTCTTCAAAAGCGGAGACAGATCAGTCTTGCGCACTCCCCCCATCATCAAGGCGAACGCATCGACCTCCATCCCCAGCGCTCTGGCTGCTAGGAAGTGACCCAACTCGTGCACCGCCACGAGGATTGTGATCACGATGACGAAGACAAAGGCGCCGCGTGCACCTTCAAGGAGGGGGATGAGAGAACCCATCAGGCTTTTCTATTGTAACTTCAGGAGCGTTCGTACAGTTTCGCGGGCCCATGCGTCCGTGGCCAGGAGATTGTCCAGAGACGGCTCGCAGGGGTCGTGGCGCGCGACAGCCTCTTGCACGACGTCCGCGATCTGTAGGAAACCGCACTGGCCTCGCAGAAACGCGTTGGCTGCTTCCTCGTTGGCTGCATTCATAGCGCAGGGAGCCGTACGACCCATTTTGACACTGGCCCGAGCAATGTCGGGACACCGGAACGTTTCTAGGTCAGGCGGTTCGAACGTCAAATTGGGAGAGTCGACGGGATTCCACGGTTTCAGGGCGTTTGACCGGCGCTCAGGGTAGAGCAAAGCGTATTGGATCGGGATCCGCATGTCAGGCCAGCCACACTGCGCCAAGACGCTCGTGTCCTTGAATTGGACGAAGGAATGGACGATGCTTTGCGGGTGGACGACGACCTCGACTTGGTCGATGTCGAGCCCGAACAGCCAATGGGCTTCGACCACCTCGAGTCCCTTGTTCATGAGCGTCGCCGAGTCGACTGTGATCTTGCCGCCCATGCGCCAGGTAGGGTGGGCAAGCGCCTGCTCCACCGTGACGTCTCCGAGTTCGGCAATCGATTTGCCCCGAAATGGACCGCCGCTAGCCGTCAGGATCAGCTTCTCGACTTGGTCGCCTGAATATCCCTGCAGGCATTGGAAGATCGCACTGTGTTCTGAGTCGATCGGGGTCAAGAGACAACCCATTTCCTGGACAAGAGGCATGACAACCTCGCCAGCCGCAACGAGGACCTCCTTGCTGGCCAGAGCGATCTGTTTGCCTGCTCGGATCGCTGCGAGTGTTGGGACGAGTCCGATCACCCCGGCCACAGCCACGACGACCATGTCTACTTCTGGGTCCGTCGCCAAGTCGATGAGTGCCTGAGCGCCACCAGGAATGCGGTTTGATCGAGCCGCAGCCTCATCCATCAAGGCTGTCTTGCGAACCTGGAACTCGGCAGCCTGGCTGCTCAGCGCCTCTGCGTTCCGGTTCGCGGCAAGCGCAGTCACGCAGAGGGCTTCCGGGTGTTGCCGGACGATGTCGAGGGTTTGTGTGCCGATGCTTCCGGTCGAGCCCAAGACGGCCAAGCGCTTCACCACAGCCTTTTACCTGCTTTGGAAATCGAGGCCAAAGATGGACCCCCAGACCGTGATTCTCCTTGCTCTTTCGACCGATCATTCTTACCATGTCGGAATCAATAAGGCTCACCGGCTCCATGAACGACGCCGACTTCGACAAACTCGCCACGTTGTTCAAGTCGGCGGACTCTTTGCCCGACCTACCTGCTGCAGCGCTCCAACTTTGCGAGGCAATCGACAAGGGAGTCGCCAACACGGCCGAGTTGGAAAGGTATGTCTTGGGTGATCCAGCGATTACCGCCGGACTGCTGAGGGCAGCCAACAGTGCCCTTTATGGAGGACGCACCCACCAAGCCTCGACCGTCCAAGGTTCGATCATGCTTCTTGGACAGAAGGCTGTCAGGAGCATCGCGGTCTCGGTCTGGGTTCAGGCGTTGGTGCAACAGGCGAAAGCGGCTAAGAACTTCGACCCGCAGCGGTTTGCCGAGCACTCGATGTTCGTTGGATTCATGTCGAAGTACCTCTTGTCGCGGGCGACCAAGATCCGTGGATTGAGATCGGCCTGGACCCCTGACGAGTTGTTTGCGGCTGGCGTCCTTCACGACCTTGGCGTCGGACTCATGGCGCTTGTCAATCCGGACCTGTACAACCAGGTTCACACGATCGCAGATGCCAAGCAGATGACGCCTGAATACGCCTTCTTTGCCCTGACTGGTCGGTCGATCGCCCCGCTCGGTGCCATGGCAGCCGGTGCCTGGCGTCTTCCGCCTATGTTCGGCCAGGTGATTCTAGGGTTCAGCGAGCCCTTTGCGAGTGAAGACGAGCAGGACGCTCTGTGCTGCGTTTACTACGCGAACTACCTTGCGGACTCGACGGGAAGATCGATCACAGGAGCCAAGATCGAATCGACGATCGACCCGGCGATCCAGGAGAAGGTCGGTATCGACGAAGAGGACATCAACGACATCGTCGAGCTCGTTTCGAAACACACGCGCGAGTACGTGGCCGCGGCCTGAGACGGCCTTGGCATGGGTGCCATAATGGGCACCCATGTCCCCTCTCGCCGCGAACGACACGCGTTTCGTCGTCAGCGACGACCTCGCTCGTGATCTAGCGGCTCGGTTTGGCACCCCCACCTACGTCTTGAGCGAAAGGATCCTGCGCGAACGAGCGAGCCGGTTTGTGTCCGCTTGGCCGGGCGATGTCTCGTTCGCGTCCAAAGCGAACAACACTTGGTCCGTCCTCAAAATCGCCTTCTCAGAAGGTTGCTCGATCGACGTCGCGAGTGAGGGCGAGCTCCGAGCCGCGTTGGGTGCTGGTGTGCCGGCTCAAGCTTGCCGGCTTCACGGGAACAACAAGTCGCTACAAGAGCTGACGTTCGCCGTCAATCAGGGCGTCGGCAAGATCATCGTTGACTGTTTCGAGGAAATCGAGCGGCTCAAAGAGCTGTCGCCGCTTCCCGTGCTCCTGCTACGGGTCGCTCCGGGGGTCGATCCGAAGACCCACCATAAGATCTCGACCGGTCAAGCTGACACCAAGTTCGGTTTTGCCGTACGGGACGTCGAGAAAGCGGTGGCGCGGTGCCGCGAGTTGGGGATGCCGTTAGCCGGACTCCATTGTCACGTCGGATCCCAACTGCTC
This sequence comes from Armatimonadota bacterium, assembly GCA_029781035.1. Taxonomy (GTDB): domain Bacteria; phylum Armatimonadota; class Fimbriimonadia; order Fimbriimonadales; family Fimbriimonadaceae; genus JAEURO01. The sequence goes on along the minus strand of JAKOXK010000020.1, from coordinate 4,788 downwards.
GACGCAGAAGCCCAGGTTGCAGGAGCTGAGACGCTGGTGGAACTGGCTGTCCGCCTCAAAAAGGAGATGGGCTTTGTCACGACGCACCTAAACGTCGGTGGCGGGTTGGGCGTGCGGTACACGAATGGGGACGAACCCGTGGCCATCGAGGACTACTGCCGAGACATCGTGAACGCCATCCGTACGGGGCTCAAGGGCGAGCTTGACCCTGAGCTCGGAATGGAGCCGGGGCGGTCGCTGGTCGCCGAAGCCGGCGTCACCTTGTACACGGTGGGAGCGGTCAAGACAGCGGCCAATGGCCGCGTGTACGTGGCTGTGGACGGTGGCCTGAGCGACAACCCGCGTCCGGCTTTGTACGGATCGAAGTACGACCTAGTCTGGCACGCTTCATCGCAGGGAACCGCTTCGCATACGGTCACGGTCTCGGGCAAGCATTGCGAGACGGACACGCTCTTTCCCGATGTGCAGGCACCTGTCGGACTGCAGGCTGGCGACCTTGTCCAAATCCTGTCGACGGGAGCTTACAACTCGGTGATGGCGAGCAACTACAACGCGTTGCCGCGACCGGCCACGATACTAGTCAGGGAAGATGGTCGCACCCAGGTAGTTCAAGTGCGGGAGCAATACGAATCGATGTTCGTGCGCGAGTCGGTTCCGGAGGATCTCTAGGTGCCCAGTCTTCCGCCTCTCCCCGACGTCGCCGCCATCATTATCGTCGTCTTCTTGGCTATCGGGCTGCACGAGTTCGCCCACGCGAAGTTCGCCGATATGGCTGGAGATCCGACGCCTCGCTATTACGGACGAGTAACGCTGAACCTGACGAAGCACTTTGAGCTACTAGGCACGCTTATGATGCTGTTCACGGCGTTTACCGGGTTCGGCATCGGCTGGGGCCGGCCGGTACCTATGGATCCCAGCAAGATGAAGAACCCGCGATGGGACCATTTCATGGCGGTCATCGCGGGACCGTTCGCCAACTTCATGCAGGCTGGAGTCTACGGAATCCTTTATCGGCTGGTCGTCCTGTTCGGCCCCCAGCTGTTCGAGTTCCGTTTCCTTCACGCCTTCTTGGTCTACGGTGTGACCCTGAACCTGGCATTGTGCTTCTTCAACCTGATCCCGCTGGGGCCGTTGGACGGCATGTGGATCCTGGGCACTTTCATGCGGGACAAGACACGCCAAGCATGGACTCGCTTCAACCTGACTTCCGGGCAGTTCGTCTTCTTGGCCATAGTGTTGATCAGCCAGGCCAACCCGAAGCTGGATCTCCTCAGCCAGTTCATCGGACCGCCCGTTATGACCTTGTTCCGGTTCATGGCCGGTCCGCCCATGTGAGACGCCTATGAGTAGCGACAAACCCCGAATCCTGAGCGGCATGCGTGCAACCAACCCCCGAGGTCTGCACCTCGGCAACTATGAGGGCGCTCTCCGCAACTGGGTGCACCTTCAGGACGACTTCAAGGTCTACTGCATGGTCGCCGACTATCACGCCCTCACGACGATGGGCGACCTTCCTCCGAACCTGGGTTTCATCACGCGTGAAGTCGCAAAGGATTACGTTTCGGCGGGACTCGATCCACAGCGGACATCGATCTTCGTCCAGTCGCGGGTTCCTGAGCACGCCGAACTTCACCTTGTCTTGAGCATGGTGACCGGACTGGGCAAACTCGAGCGTGTGCCCACTTACAAGGAGAAGAAGGACGAGCTGTCTTCGGGTCACCCGGTCTCCTATGGCCTGCTCGGTTACCCGGTCCTTCAGGCTGCTGACATTCTCCTGTACAAGCCGTACGGCGTTCCTGTGGGAAAAGACCAGGCTCCGCACCTTGAGTTGAGCCGCGAGATAGGCAGATCGTTCAACGCAGCATTTGACTGTCAGGTGTTCCCTGAGTTCAAGGACATCATCGATGGTGACGAACTAAGGTCGAAAGTGCCTGGACTCGACGTCGACGACCAGGGGCAACTGCGCAAGATGAGCAAGTCGTACGACAACTGCATCTACCTGTCTGACACGGCAGACCAAGTCGCGGCCAAGATTCAAAGCGCTTTCACAACACCCACCAAGATCAAAAAGACGGATCCTGGGATCCCGGAAGGGTGCGCCGTGTGCCAGTATTTGAAGCTCTACTCACCAGACTGGAAGACTCAATGGAGCGAAGATCAACAAGGGCTCCGTGGGTGTGTCCAGAACAAACGTGAGCTCACAGAGTGCCTGAATGAGTTCCTCGGGCCCTTCCGAGAAAAACGCGCCCAGCTCGACGACGCCAGTATCGAAGAGATCCTGAAACGAGGGACAGAAGAGGCCCGCGAGTTTGCGAGCCAGACCATGCGAGAAGTGCGCAAGGCCATCAAGATCGACTGATGTGTCCACCTGTTGCTGGATTCGAGACTGTCCAAGCCATATACTTCGACTTGGACGACACCCTTTGTGCTTACTGGGAGGCGGCCAAGGAAGGGCTGAGAGACGCTTTCGACCAGCACCCGATCCCGGGGAAGTCGACGCGGGAAATGCTCGGAATCTGGGCTGTCGAGTTCCGCCGGTTTGCCCGGGAGCTCAAGAGCAGCGAGTGGTACGACGACTATTTGACTCAGGGAGGAGTTACGCGAGCACGACTGATCTACGAGACGTTGTGTGCCGCAGGGATCGAGGACCGTGACCTGGCTGATCAAATCAGCGACACGTACGGGCGAGAACGTGACCGTCGGCTCAGTCTCTTTCCCGAGGCGGCAGACGTGCTCCGCGTTCTGCACGGGCGGTTTCCGCTCGGTCTGATCACGAACGGTCCTGCCGATGTCCAGCGACAGGAGATAGAGACGCTTGGCATCAAAGACTATTTCGACCATGTGTTCATCGAAGGTGAACTGCGGATCGGTAAGCCTCACGCCGTTGTGATGGAAAAGGCCGAAGCTGCCGTCGGCTTGACTGGAGCTTCTCTCCTGTTCGTCGGGAACAGCTACTCGAACGACATACTTCCCGCGATCGAGCGTGGCTGGCGCACAGTCTGGATCCGTCGACCGACAGATGTACCTCCTTCTAGCCGCACAGGCAAGCCGGAAGAGCGGCCCGAAGGATCACCATTACCCGACGCCGAGACCGACGATTTGCGCGATCTTCTTCGTTTGCTTGGACTCAATTGAACGCCGCGTACGGTCGTTGCCAGCGGTTCATCGGGGTAGCCGGTCCGGAACTTGAGCCGGACTCTAGTGGTCTCGCTTTCGTCTACCCAGTGGCCTGTTCGAGGATGCCTTCCGCTACGTAGATTGGCGCTTCGAACCGCACCGCTAGGGCGATAGCGTCCGACGGGCGGCTGTCGATCTCCATCTCTTCTCCGTCTTTGCTGAAAACGATCTTGGCGTAGTAGGTGCTGCCCCAAAGGTCGTCGATGACAATGCGCTCGACCCGCGTGTCGAGCCGCTCTATGATCGACTTCATGAGATCGTGCGTCATTGGCCGATCCGGATGTTGGCCCTCAAGAGCCAGGGTGATGGATGTGGCCTCGAACGGTCCGATCACGATCGGGAGTTTGCGCTCTCCGTCGCTCAATAAGACGAACCGTTGAACCTGTTCACCGGTCTGCGCCATGAACACGGCCTCGACCTGTACTTCGACAGGCTCTCCGTAGTCACCAGGATGCTCCTCGATCGGCGAGTTCTCGTCGTACGGGAAGAAGGGTGGTGGCTTCTCGTACTCACCGGGATCGTCCGGGAATTCCTCGGGCATCACTCGTCAGGATACCTGCACGGTCGGCCGGGTGGAGGCTGCCGCCAGGTATTCCTCAACCGTCATGCACGAGGCCTTCTCGGGATCCTCGAACACCGAGAGGGCGCGAGCAAGGGCCTCGGCGGTGTCGATGCTCGTCACGCAAGCGACGCCGGTCTCGATGCAGGCCCGCCGGATCCTGGCCGCGTCCTCAGACGACTTCGAAGCGGGTTCGGGCGTGTTGATCATCAGGCTTACCTCGCCCTGGAAGAGCCTTTCGAGCAGGTTTGGGCTTCCTTCTTGAATCTTATTGAGACGCTCGACGGTGACGCCCCCCTGCTCGAGGGCCCTGTGCGTCCCTCCGGTCGCAGCCAACGCGTATCCACGATCGGAGAGGTCACGACCGATTGCCACCGCCTTCTCCTTGTCACCGTCGGCGACGGTGAGAATGACTTGGCCGCGAGGCTTGAAGGCTACGCCGCTTGCGAGCAAGGCCTTGTACAGGGCGCCCTCGAACGTAAGATCAATGCCCAACACTTCGCCGGTCGACTTCATTTCCGGCCCTAAAGCAGGCTCGACGCGACCGAGTTTCTGGAAACTGAACACCGGCGCTTTGACTGCGTAGAGACGCGTGACCGGAACTCCTGAAACGAACTCGGCCTTCGAACAGACTCGGCCGGGCGTGCGGGGCGCATGGGGACCGTTGTCGGCCCAGGCACTGTGGCTGGCGCCGGATTCAGCGATCCACAAGCCACTATCGTATCCAAGGTCTGCCAGTTTCTGGCCCATCATCGCGCGGGTGGCCAGTTGGACCATGGGAACACCCGTCACCTTGCTCAAGTAGGGAACGGTCCGGCTGGCGCGCGGGTTGACTTCCAGTACGAAAACCTCTCCACCCTGGACTACGAACTGGATGTTCATCACCCCTTTGACACCCAGTTCGCGGGCGATCAGGCAGGCAATCTCAACCATCCGCCACTGGGTTTCCCGGCTCAAGCTGACTGGAGGATAGACCGCCATCGAGTCGCCACTGTGGATGCCAGCCCTTTCGATGTGCTCCATGATTCCGGGAACCAAGGTGTCCACGCCGT
>JAKOXK010000018.1 GCA_029781035.1 Armatimonadota bacterium | reverse complement strand
AGGTCGATGCTCGACCAGGGCAAGCCTGTGACAATCTGGGCTCTCGTCGATTGGCAGCCGGTCGAACACCGTGGGATACCGGTAAATGTCGCTGCTGGCTTGGAAGACGAACTCATCGAGCGCATGCGTCCTCCTTGGAACGGATAGGTAGATGCCTGTGCGAATCTCTGCAGATCAAATCGCCGCTGCCGCCGGTCTAAGTGACGTGATGGATCCTTGGCGTGTGACCGATGGGGCGCTGAACGCCCTGAGGACACGGTTCCCCGAGTTCGACCTGCAGGCTTGCGCCCTGAAGGTCTGTGCGATCAACTCTCTTTATAACACGAACCTGTACGCCATTTGGTCGATGGCCGAGCACTGCTCATCGGTGATGACCGGAGACAGTCCTCCCGAGGGCCCGGCGCTGGTCGATGCCCTCGCCCTCCTGGGCCGGAGGCGTCACATCAGCTTCGCGTCGAAGTTCGCCCACTTCTTCGTCAACTCCGAAGCGTATCCGATTTACGATTACTATGCGGTCAAGATGGTCGCCCACGTCTTGCAAAGCCGCCGGGTGTGGCCCAACGACTACTCTGAGTTCTTCGCGTGGGTCAGTCAGGTTCGCGAGGTGACGGGGTGCCCGTGCACTCTCAAGGAACTCGACCAGTACCTCTGGCTCGGAGGAATGTACAGGGAGTTCCTGAGCAAGGACGATGCGAAGCTCAGCCGTAACGTCATGTCGCTCTTCAGGTCGCAGGATTCAAAGACTCAGTCGATGCTCGCACTTCTCCACTGACGGTTGCCCCGTCTCTGGTCACACCGTGTGAACCGATCGTCCGCGAATCTGAGTGAACCTGGATTCAAGGTCTGACGGTATCCCTTGACAGACGGGGCCCTCCCGAGCCTGAGCCAACATCATGGGTTAGCCTTCCGATATGGAACTCGACCGCCACTCAGGAGCCATCGCCAGTAGTGCGTCCTCTGCGCCGCGGCAAGCATAAATCGGGTACTCGTGTCTGAGTCGCGTCAAGTTCAAATAGGCATGGAGGCTAAAGCTCCCATCCACGTCCCTGACGTACACTCCATATCGAATGCCGTCAGTGACGATCAGCCTTTTGCAGCCGGTCTTGCCCTGAGCGTATCGTTGTGCTTGGGACTTTGCAGATAAGCATGACTGGCCCATCTTCTTGGCCTCGACGACCACCTCTAGAGACTCGTCGCGCCGAGGCAAGCGATCGAATAAGGCTAGGTCGACCTTGTTCCACTCGACCGCCATTCTCTGGGGCGTCCATCCTAGTGCTCGAAGCAGTGGCACAACGAGGTATGCGACGGTCTCGTGCTCCGAGGGCATATGGCCGTGCCGATACCACATTGCGATTCTTGTCAGCTCGCCGACTTCAGAGATCAGGTTTGAAATGGAGTTGCTCGCCACGCCGTGGTTGAACAAGAACTCCGAGACCGTGTCCACGGAAATCTCGTTCACGCTCCCGACCTCGGGCAATTGAGGAATCGAGGGCACTCTGGCGGGCGTATGGAGCGTTAGAGCTCCTAACCATTCGGTGACCGTCGGGGATGTGACTCGTTGTGTCGTGTCCCCTTGCTTCAGAGCGTACTTGGCAAAGGTCTTGGGAGACTCCAGGCAGCTCCACAACCATCGCACTCGACGGACATGCTCCAAGTCCCATCCGTCGACGTCCCCAAACTCGCTGTGCCAAACGTATGGCCCAACGATCTGGCCAACGGCGACGACCTTTGATGTGCCGAGTCGGAGGACAACGACGTCACCGTCTGCCATTTCTTCGGCGAAGCGCCGGAGGTCAGTGATCTTTCTCGCCGACCGATCGTCACCCTTCAGACGATCTGCGCATGCGGGCCACGCTCCTGCGTATCCAGGCCCATTCAGGATCACACCCCACTTCAGGCAGATGTCAGCATAGTCGCGTACTGTATCCCCCGCTGCCTGCTGCCACACGGCCTTTCTTGACAAGTTCAAGGCTCCTCCTCTCCTCCTAAGACCGACTTTGACGCAAGGTAGGCATCAACTCTGAACCCCAAGCAAGCGAGCCAACCTGCGGAAGTGCAGGTCAAGACGATGGTCATCATCTAAGTCGGAACGGTGGATCACGACTACTTCATACCCCTCCGCCTCTAACTCGTGGCGAATCAGTTCGTCTCGCCTCCTTTGGTAGCTGGACCCGTGTGCCGATGAGTGGAGGCCATCAAGATAGATGCAAATTCCGGAACGGACGCCCAACGGAGGGTAGTAGAAGTCCGGAATCGTCCAGAGGCGAGCGTTCTTGATCTCGTATTGCTTCTCTGGTTCCGGGAATGACCTGTCACGCACTTCACTGAGCAACCGCGCTTCAGCAGGATTAGTGGTACCCGCCGACCCCGTCTCTTGAGGGGCCATGCTGATTGGAATGGGATTTGCCTCTACCAGGGCCTCGGTGCGCCAGAAAGTCAGCGCCGCCTTGCGCTTCAGGAAACGGTGGGCAAACGAGTTCCGGTACCGCATGAGGCACTCCACGCAGGCCGTCTCACATTGGGCCGGGCAAGATTCCAATATCGCAAGCGCCTCGTCTCGGATATCGGCCCATCGCTCGATGATCTGTTCTAGAAGTCCAGAACCACCTGGTGAGGGATCATAGAGAACAGTGTCGACAGACTCGAGCCCAGCATTCGG
>JAKOXK010000098.1 GCA_029781035.1 Armatimonadota bacterium | reverse complement strand
CGTCGAAGTAAAACGCCTGAACGATGTGACGCAGGTGAGCTTCAACGAAGAGCGAGAAGCGTGGGCATTCCGCGGGGGCTCTCGCCTGTTCGGTTGGGTGCCCACGGATCCGTCCGCCGAGGTGCAACGGGACTTTGAATTACGACTCGACGCCAAGCTGAAGGAGCACGGATGTTACACCTCATGAGCCGAACACAGTGGGTCCTTGTCGGACTGTTTGTCCTCCTCACGAGCCTCCCGGCCTCGGCCGGGGAGCGCATCTGGGACAGTGAGTTGCGGCGTTATTTGACCGAAGACGAAATGAACCACGCCGAAGTGTTCATGTCGGAAGACGACGCCGTCAAAGTCATGCTGCCGAAATCGCAGCAGGTCCGCAAGGAGGTCCTGCGTCTGACGCCTTCACAGAAAGAGCTCATTGAGCAACGCATCGGGTGGAAATTCCCGGAAGAGGCGTTCGAAGTCTATATCGGCGAAACAGGCGGCAAAATCGACGGCTACGCCATGGTTCACAATACGATCGGCAAACACAAGCACATGACCTACATGGTCGGGGTGGACAGCAAGGGAGAGTGCACGGACGTTGAGCTGTTGGTGTTTCGAGAGGCCAAGGGGTCCGAAGTCGGACGCAAACGATTCAATTCGCAGTATGAAGGGAAGACCGTCTCAGACCCAATCCGGATCAACAAGGACATCATCAACCTCAGCGGCGCCACCATGTCGGTGCGCTCGCTCAATGCGGGCGTCAAGCGGGTCCTGGTATTGGTGGATGAGTTCTATCTCAAACCTCAAGGGCTTGGGAGCGACCAGGTCGCGGCCAGGAAGAGCGACAAGGGATTCTTCGGCGCCTTGTTCGGCAACTGACGACGCGACGTCATGCGCAATTTCAATGCGAAGTTCCGGCTGCGTGACTCCGACCGTCACATTCGGCTCCTCTATACGCTATTCCTCCTCCTGATGTTGGCGGGATTTCTCTTTTCCTTCTATTGGGCGCACAGCATGACGGCTTTGTCGCTTCAGGGGATTGCGGATCACTATCGAGGATCCGACCGCACGTTCGGCGAACCGATGTCGTTTCGCGAGTTGGCGGAAATTACCCATTTTCACCTGTTCACGATGCCGGTGGTGTTCATGATCTTGGTGCACGTGCTCTACCTGACGGGCGCGAGCCACGCGGTCAAGGTGGGATTGACTTACAGCTCCTTCCTCGGCGTGATGTTGGACCTCGTGTCACCGTGGCTGATCACCTACGTGTCACCGCTATTCGTATTGACGATGCTGACGGGCGATGTCTTGATGTTCCTGAGCTTCTTCGGTTTGCTGGCCATCCCCATGTACGAGATGTGGGTAGTGCAACAGCCATTCATGGCGGGGAAGCGCGACGGATAGGTCGGCGTGAAGTGCGTCTGACAACTGAATAGCGAGGCCAGAGGCTATTCGCCCAGAGCCCAGGACCGCGAACGCGGTTTTGGGCTTTTTTATTGGCGATTCACCCGATGAAAGGAGGAGTGATGGCAATCGAGCGACGGACCCTGAGTGGCACAAGCGACCGCTTGCGTCGTGTGCTCAGCGACTTGGCGGCGTTGGATTTCGGCGAGCCGACGGTCGGCGCTCACCGTTCAGCCATTCTCCGGGCCGTCCGCGAATTGGTCTTGTTGATCGAGGCCACCTGCCCACGACAGCGTGGACACGGGCGTCGGACGGCCGAGTTCGCCCATCGCCTCGGCCTTGCCCTGGGGCTTGCACCGGACGTCCTGGTCGATCTGACCTTGGCAGGCCTGCTTCACGACATCGGCCTCCTGACGCTCCCGGCTCCCCTGTTGGACGACACTCGAGAACTGTCCGCGCGGGAGTTCGCGCTGTATCAGAGCCATCCCCGCGCGGGAGCCGAACTTCTCCACTCCATCTCGTTTCTCCGGCGTCCCGCGCTGTGGATCGCGCATCACCACGAGCGCTGGGATGGGTGCGGCTATCCGTATGGGCTGCGCGCCGCGTTCATCCCGCTCGGCGCACGCATTCTCGCCGTGGCGGATACGTTTGACGCATTCCTCCATCCGGCAACGAGCGTGGAACACGTCCCGGAGATGGCCACGGCGTTGGGCTTGCTTCGCGTCGTCGCCGGCTCCCAGCTGGACCCCGAGCTGGTCGACCGCTGGGCAGAGGTCGTCTCATGTCCGACCATGACCGATGGCAGCGTCCCCGCCCCCGGCTAGCCCTCGGATGCCGCGAGACGGAGCTGTGCCCCTCCGTCTCGCAGGGCGGGGCGCCTGCGCGTGTTGCAGGCCCCCCGCCCCATCACTCCTGCCGCTGGGAATCGGCAAGACGGCACGTGTGACGGAGTCGAGCGCGGCGACCGATTGAGGGGTCGGTGAATGTCGCCCTGTGAGATGGCTCATTCGACACCGGACAGAGGGAATCTCACCACGGCATCTCGTGCGTCGTGATGCGGTAGCACACCATAGGCCAGAGACCAGCGCGTCCAGCGCCCACTTGTACATTCAACGCTTTCGCGGAGGACACCATGAGGGTTTGTTTGTCACTGGGATCTTTGATCCTGACCAGCGTGCTGGCCACACCAGTCCTCGCACAGGACGCGACGCTTGAAGAGCGCATGAGACGGCTCGAAGAACAACTCGAGCAGACCAAGCGGCAATACCAGGAACTCGAAAAGCGAGAGGCGACGAGAGAGCACCGAGAAGGCGTTGCCCCGCTCGAACCCGCCGAGCCAGGCATCGGCCCCCTACCCGAAGTCGGGCGCGAACGCCGTACGAAAGAACAACCGTCCCTCTCCTTCGGATCGACCGGTTCGGGACGCTTGGTGTACGCCAAGCCGTTCGTCTCCTCCCCGAAAGCCATCGTCGGCGGCTACGCGGATATTCAGTTCCGGTCCGAGCGACTCGGCACGATCGACAACGGTTACGGAGCGATTCGCAACGGCCAGGGTCTCACCAACAATTTCGACCAACAACGCTTCGTCCCGTTCATTT
>JAKOXK010000006.1 GCA_029781035.1 Armatimonadota bacterium | reverse complement strand
GTGCTGAGGACGATTCCCGAAACGGTGACGGTTCCCGAGGGGGCCATCGTGACTAGGGAGGACAAGCACGTTGTTTTCATCATCGAGAGCGGAACCGCGAAAATGCAGGAGGTCGAGATCGGACCTGCAGAGTCGGGCCGCATCGCGATCATGAAGGGGCTCAAGGCTGGTCAGAAGGTCGTCCTCGTCGGCCAACACGAGCTTTCTGACGGAGCGAAAGTAGAGGAAACCAAAGCCGAGGCCGAAAAGTGAAGTTGTCGGAATGGGCCATCCGAAACATCCGGCCCATCGCGTTCCTCACCGCTCTCCTTTGTCTAGCCGGCGGCGTTATCTACTCTTCGTTCCCTGTTTCTATCCTGCCCGATGTAACTTTCCCGCGAGTCGTGGTCGTGGCCGAAGCAGGAAGCAGGCCGACCAAAATCGTCGAAGTTTCCGTCACTCGCCCACTCGAAGAAGCCATTGCGACCGTCCCCAGCGTCAAGCGCATCCGCTCGAAGACCAAGCAGGGCTCGACCGAGATCTCCGTCGATTTCCTCGATGGGACCGATGTCGTCCAGGCAGAACAACTCGTCAACGCGAAGGTGAACCAGGTGCGGCCCCAGTTGCCGCCAGATACGATGACCGAAGTTGAGCGGATGAACCCAACTGTTTTTCCGGTGCTGGGGCTGACGGTCAAGTCCAAGTCTCTTACCCAAACAGAACTCTGGAACCTAGCGACTTACACGCTTCGCCCGCGGCTTGCCAGAGTTGATGGCGTCGCAAGAGTTATCGTCCAAGGCGGTAGGCCCCCGGAAATTGAAGTGGCTGTTCGGCCCTCGGAACTAGCTGCAGCGAGCCTTTCCAACACCGACATCGTGCAGGCGCTTCAATCCAGCAACGTGGTGCATTCGGTAGGGCGCATCGACAAGGAGTTCAAGCAGTACCAGGTCGTTTTGAACAGCGAGCGGCAGTCCGCGAAAGACATCGAATCCATTCCCGTTGGCCAAAAGGGTGGAGTTCCCATCAAGCTCAGCGATGTCGCCGACGTGGCACCCTCGACCGAAGACCGAACGACGGTGGTGTCAGCCAACGGCAAAGAGTCGGTGCTGATCAACGTCATCAGGCAGCCAACGGCCAACACGGTCGCCATGGTGCAGGCGGTGGACCAGGAACTCAAGATCCTTCGCTCGAGTTTGCCGGGCGATGTAGAAGTCGGACTCTATTACGACCAGTCGGTCCTTGTCAAAGAGGCCGTCGCAAGCGTCCGGGACGCCGTCCTGATTGTTGCGGTTTTGTCGGTCGTCGTCCTCATGATGTTTCTTCGGAATGTCCGGGCCACCCTTGTCACCGCGAGCATTATTCCGGTCACTTTGCTCATCACCTTCCTCTTTATGCGTCTTTCGGGGCTGACCCTAAACCTCATGACGCTAGGCGCACTAGCGGTTGGCATCGGGCTTATCATCGACGACGCCATCGTCGTGGTAGAGGCGGTGTTCCGCTATCTGGGCCCCGATAAGTCAGTCGGAGACGCAGTTAAGGAAGCATCGTCTCATATCGCCGCTCCTATGGTGTCTTCGACCTTGACGACCGTCGTGGTTTTTCTGCCTCTCGCTTTCCTTCAAGGAGTAGCGGGTGCGTTCTTTCTTGCGCTTGCCCTGACACTCACGATGGCACTCATGGTATCGCTCATCCTCGCGCTTTGCGTGAGCCCAAGTCTCTGCGCCGCGTTCCTCCAGTACCGGCAGGGCATCCACGATGAGGGCCGGTTCTTCAGTAGGGTGGTGCACGGATACGAGTCGCTGCTCGACTTCTTGCTTCGAAGGAAGTGGCTCGTCATACCGGTGGTCCTCATCACTGTCGTCTCCACCGTGATGATTGCTGGAAAGCTCCAATCCGGCTTCATGCCAACCATTGACGAGGGCGCATTCGTGCTCGACTATCTCAGCCCGCCAGGTACTTCTCTTGACGAATCTGACCGACTGCTCCGAAAGGTGGACCAGATTCTAAAGACGACGCCCGAGATCTCGACATTTTCCAGGCGCACAGGAACGGAGTTAGGATTCGCGATCACCGAGTCTAACCGGGGCGACTATGCGGTGATGCTCAAGCCAAATAGGAATAGGGCAATCGATGACGTGATGGCCGACGTTCGCGGCCGTATTCAATCGGAGGTTCCGGGTCTCGACGTCGATTTCATTCAGGTTCTGCAGGACCTGATTGGCGACCTAGCGGGGAATCCTGACCCCATAGAAGTCAAGCTATTTGGCGAGAACCAAGCCGAAGTCGAGAGCCTGGCCACATCCCTTGCCGATAAACTCGGCAAGCTCAAGGGGCTCGTAGACGTGAAGTCTGGAGTCATCGAAGCCGGACCCCAAGTCGAGTTTATTCCGAGCGATGCCGAACTCGGAAGGCGGAACCTGACGAGCGAGCAGGTTTCGAGCCAGATGAACGCGGCGCTACTCGGAACCGTAGCAACCGAAGTCGTTCAGGGTGACCGGCAAATTCCGGTCCGGGTTCGACTGCCCAAGGGGATTCGGCAATCCCTTTCGGACATCGAGTCTCTGAACATTACAACCTCAAATGGAATGGTCCAGCTCAGTGAACTTGGAACGGTCCGGCTCGTATCAGGGACCACGCTATCTTCTCGCGAAGACCAGCGGCGTCTCCTCTCAGTGACGGCCAGGCTCGAAGGCGTCGACCTCGGCACGGCGGTGA
>JAKOXK010000086.1 GCA_029781035.1 Armatimonadota bacterium | reverse complement strand
TGCTCCCTCCATTGACCCAGTTCATCCTTCCCGGAGGCTGCGAACTCGGAGCCCGTATGCACTTCGCGCGGTGTCAGTGTCGGCGCGCTGAACGCCGTCTTGTCACGCTCCGCAAGTTAAGGCCAATTCGCGAAGAAATCATGACCTTTCTGAACCGTCTTTCTGACTGGATGTTCGTCACAGCCCGCACGGCGAACCATGAGGCGAACGTCGCCGAGACCGTGTGGGAGAAACAGGAAACCGATCCATGATCACTGCCGTAATTTTCACCCTGGCTTGTCAAGACCAGCCACTATCGGCCGGACAGCTCGTATCCAAGATGATCGCCAGGTACCACGACGCCAAGGCGCTCAAAGGCGACTGTGTGACCAAACTTCAGGTCGGCGCCCAACAGTTGATGATCAACTCGACGTTCCAGATCGAACGTCCTCTCAAGATCTACCTGCAGCAAACTGTCTCCGGTGCGCCATCGGCCTACACCCTGACTTCGGACGGGAAGGAGTTCAGCTACAACAAGCCGCTGAGTGCGCCTTCGACGGACCGGGATCCCAAGGGCCGGCTCATCGAATCGATTGGGGACGGAACGAGCCTTGGCGACATCTATTCGGCAGCAGGCGAGAGCCTGGCGGAGCGTTCGGCCGTCATTGACATAGTCGTGGGAGACCTTCGCGACCTTCAACGACTCAAGTCACAATGGGCGACGCTCGAACTCGCCGGGACCGACAACGTCAGTGGCGTGAACGCCAACCACGTCACGGGCAAGTGGCGGCTGAACGCGCTGTCGCCGGTGAGTGCCACTTACGACCTCTACATCACGTCTTCCGGCGACCTGGTCAAGTACTCCATGACTCAGCTGTCCGGGGTCGACAAGGATCAGAATGCCGGTGATCTTAAGGTGTCGAGGGAGTATCAGATCCACATCGACGTCGATCCGAAAGTGGACCCTAAACTATTCACCGTAATGAAATAGGGCCCGTCATCCGTCAATTCATACAATCTGTGGTATGTTGAGAGGCAAGGTGCCGGACGGAATCGCTGAAGGTAAGGTTGGGTTCAACTGCCTTTGTCTTGGTCAGACTTGCCGGGTCGTGTGTGTGGATCCCAGTGGCGGCGTATCGTGCCGACTCATGGAGATGGGTCTTACTCCCGGAACCGAGTTCACTGTGACCAAAGTGGCACCGTTCGGGGATCCGATCGAGATCGACGTTCGAGGAGCGCGCATCTGCCTCAGGAGAGTCGAGGCTAAGGAAATCTCCGTAGAAAAGGTGTCGTGAGTTGGTCAAGGTGGCCTCTCAGCAGGACCGGGCCGCGCTCATTGCATTAGTAGGAAACCCTAACTCGGGTAAGACGAGCCTCTTCAACGCTCTGACAGGCTCGAACCAAAAGGTCGGCAACTATCCCGGTGTTACCGTCGAGCGCGTGACGGGCAAGATGCGCCTGGGCGACTCCTACGCTTCGGTTGTGGACGTTCCGGGCCTCTACAGCATGCGTCCGGTCTCTGTGGACGAGGAAGTGGCGACCGAGGTCATTTCGGGAACTGCCGCGGAGGGTGAGCCTGACGTCCTTGTTTGCGTCGTCGATGCATCGAACCTCGAGAGAAACCTCTTCTTCTTCAGTCAGACTTTGGGGGCACAAGCTCCGACCGTCGTGGCGCTCACCATGACCGACGTACTCAAAAGCGAAGGGAGAGCGGTCGATGACCGCAAGCTGTCGGAACTACTCGGGGTCGAAGTCGTGCCCGTGGTCTCCCACAAAGGAATCGGCCTCGACGACCTGAGGTCTGCGATCACAAGAGCGATCGATGAACACCGACTGCCCGAAGTGGACATGGGGTTTCCAGCCATCGTCCGTGAGCCCGTGTTCGAACTCCACGAACAGCTTGCTCGGGCGGGGATCGACGTGACCAAGAGCGCGGTGCGCGAGGCCCTGCTGGACGAAAACGCCGCCCTGAACCACCGACTAGCCAACCTCCCCGAGTTCGTCACGGCCTTCTCCGACCGACGTGCCGCCATATTAGGAAACGCGGCGACGGGCAAGACGCTCGATGCCCAAGCGCGCTACGCATGGGCTGGTCGAGTCCGCAAAGAGGTGATGAACGAACCGGGAGTCTCGTCGCGCCGCGCTTCCGACCGGATCGACGACTTCCTGACTCACCGGGTTTTCGGTCTGATCGTCTTCGCAGCGGTCATGTACCTGATGTTCCAGAGCATCTACACGCTAGCTAGGCCATTGATGGATTTGATCGCCTCTGGCTTTGATTGGCTCAAGGGTGCCGTGTCTCCGCTCCTCAACGGTCACCCTGTTGCCCAGTCTCTTGTCGTAGACGGCGTCGTCACAGGCATTGGGACCGTTGTGACGTTTCTTCCCCAGATCGTCATCCTTTTCTTCTTCATTTCCGTGCTGGAAGGTTCGGGGTACCTGTCGCGGGTCGCCTTTCTCATGGACAGGCTCTTCGGCTGGGCCGGCCTCAACGGCCGCGCTTTCATTCCGTTCCTTTCTTCCTTTGCGTGCGCGGTTCCAGGGATCATGGCGGCCAGAGTCATGCCCGATCACCGGTCACGGCTGGCTACGATCCTCGTCGCCCCACTGATGAGTTGCTCGGCAAGGCTGCCTGTTTATATCCTCCTCATTGGGGCGTTCGTCGAGCCGAAATTCGGGCCGGTTGTCGCTGGCTTGTCCCTTTTTCTGATGCACTTCGTCGGGCTCTTCTTTGCGGTGCCGATCCTTTGGTTGCTCAACAAGAGCCTGTTGAAAGGAAAGCGGTTGCCTTTTGTCCTGGAACTGCCGCGCTACCAGTGGCCGCGTCTGAAAGACGTCGCCCTTACGATGGTCTCGCGCGCGAAGGTTTTCATGAAGACCGCTGGGACAATCATCTTCATCCTTTCAATCGTCATTTGGGCCCTCCTTTACTTTCCTAGGAGTCAAGCTGCGGACGCTCGGTACCAGGTCGACTACACCCATGCCACGCAGATTCAGGCCTCGGGCGTCACCCTGGATAAGTACGTGGATGGTCGGCGGATGGCTGACTCGTACCTCGGGCGGTTTGGACGCGCGATCGAACCGGCGTTCAAGCCAGCCGGATTCGATTGGCGCTTAACGACCGCCATTCTGGCCGCGTTTCCCGCAAGGGAAGTGGTCGTCAGTGCTATGGGCATCATCTTCGACCTGGGAGGCGACATGGAGAGCGGCTCGAGCGACCTCAAACAGGCGGTGGCTCGAGCTACCTGGCCTGACGGTCGTCCGCTCATGACGATTTGGACAGCCATCAGCCTGATGGTCTTCTTCGCCTTGTGCAGCCAGTGCATGGCCACGCTGGCCACGATCAAGCGCGAGACGGGCACCTGGAAGTGGGCCGCGTTCTCGTTCACCTACATGACGCTACTCGCGTACATGACCTCGATCATCGTCTTCCAGGTAGGAACACGACTCACTGGCTGAGGCGCGACAACCGTCAACGGCGGTCTTGGAGCCGCATGCTGTCGATCTCTAGCGTGTCCCCGGCAGGCAGGTTCGAGCCTACGATCCGCACGTAGACAGTGCCCTCGAAGTCAATGTAGCGGGCGATGTCAGGAACATTGATGAGTGTCATCGAAGGCGTCGTGCTCGTGGACAGCACCGACACGTCCACCCAGTTTCCGTACGGATAGCTCGCACTCGACCAGTCGTACAGCTGGATGTTTTCAGATCCGCCAGGCATCGTGAAGAAGCGGTTGACCCGCAACTGCATCGTGGCATTGGCCAGGACTTTGCGGAATGTGCCCTCCAAGATGATGTTGCCGTTCGAGTCTCGAGTGGCCACCATCGTCTTGCCGTCGTCGATCACAGTGTCGAAGAAGTTTCCTGTCACCGATGCCGTCGGAGCCGAAGCTTCGACAAGGCAGTTACAGATCCTGGGGACGACGGGATCAGGGACTGTCGCGATCAGGTTAGACCCGTCCCATACTTGCACATCGCCTTGATTGCGGAAGACAAGGATGAAGTCCACCCAGTCGCGCGACCGGTTCAGGATCGTGCACAACTTCCCATTGCGAATGATCTTCAGATCCTGAAGACCCTGGAACCCACGGCCATAGATCCTTGCCGTGGTCGAAGACGTGCGCTCGATCTGAGAGGTTGCTGGGCCCTGGCCAAGTGTCGCCACATATCGCACCACGCAGGGCTTTGGTGGCGCCGGCACCGTGAGGATGGTGTTCAGGGCGGCTTGGGCGTCGACGAGACCATAGTTCGAGATCTCGCCGAACGGAGGCTGGAAAAGGCTGTTCGCCGTGTCCTCGATCGCGTCACGGACTTCGTCGCTCGTGGCCGTCGGCTTGGCACCAATCAAAAGCGCTGCCACGCCAGCAACGTGCGGCGTCGCTCCGCTCGTGCCCGCGAAACCCATATAGTCGCCATTGTTGGCGGTCGTGACCAAGTCCTGCCCCGGTGCGGAAACGTCGACCCACGTACCGTAGTTGCTGAACCAACAGCGCTGGTTGTTCTCGTCGGTCGCCGCGACGGCCATGACGTTTTCGTAGGCCCCTGGATAGAAGGGAATGATGCTCGAAGCGTTGCCAGCCGCTGCGATCGGCAACACGTTGTGTGCGACGGCGTAGTCCATGGCGCTCTTCTCGGCTTCACTCACCCGGTCAGAGAAGTAGCTCATTGAAAAGACGCGCGCCCCGTGGTCCGCGCCGTAGAGGTAGGCAGGAACCAGATAACTGTCGTAGAGATAGCCGCTGTCATTGCACGCCTTCAAGACCATGATCTGAAGATGCGGGCAAGCGCCTGACAGGCCAATGCCGTTGTCTTGGACAGCCCCGATGAGTCCGGCAGTACCCGTTCCGTGGCCACGGACGTCGGTCACGTCCGTGTTGTTGTCTACAAAGTTATAGCTCAGGCCGACGTTGATGTTTGCAGCCAGATCCGGGTGCGTCACCAGGCACCCCGTGTCAATGTCGGCAACGATCGTTTGATCGCTCCCTTTGCTCGTGTCCCAGGCGAGATCGCACTTGATCTGACGCATGTGCCACTCGTTCGGCCACAGCGGGTCGTTGGGATCATAAGCCAGCTGCGCCGCCCGGTCATAAGCGACCTTCTGAACTCCCGATACAGACTCCATCGCCTTCCTAGCCGCATGCAGATCGACAGGCGGCAGTTCGACCGTCGCCCATCCGATCTGGGGGAACGTCGCGATAACGCGTCCATTGACCTTGACAGCGGCCGCTCGAGCCGATTGTGCCGGTGCTTTGACCATCAGACGAGTCGGGTTGCAGAGCCAGCCGTCGACAACGATGGGAAGCTCCTTCGAGTGGACTGACAATACAGTCGCCACAGCAACAGAGAACATGGCCCTTCCATGATAGCTGAACCTCGAGCCTCGAGCATCATGGGAAATCTACTTGTCTGGCCAATGAATACGACGATTTCCTGATGGTCCGAACCAGGAGAGCACGGGTGTCTACGCAGCCCTGGGGCCTCAGCCGCTAGAACTGAGAAGGCGTGTCAGGGTCGTACCAAAAGCTTGGTCCCACATCGCTGTAACCCACCCTTGTACACGGCTCGCCTTCTGTGAACCTCAAAGAGACTTTGAACCCCTTACCGGTGCTGAGATAGTCAAACTTCTCGTTGCCGGCGGCCCGGAACGTCGTCTGCGGGGCCTCTTGTGGGAACCGCCCGTCCGGCTGGCGCGCGTTGTACAGCGAGATCAAAAGATACGTCAGCCTTCGTTGTCGCCGGGAGGCTTCCCAGCTCTTGCGGAACATGAGGAGCCGGTTCTTCCACTGTTCTGCGTATCCCTTTCGTTCAGGTGAGTCGGGAATCCTATCGAGCGCAGCGAGGGCCCGGTCAGTCTGCTGATCTAGGGAAGTGCTGGATCCCAAGGCCTTGCGGACTTGAGTCATGACTCGCAACTCTGATGTGGCCGTCTCGAGCGACGGGGTCGGCGGAAACGGGTCACGGGCCGTTGGCTCCGGACGGTCGGGATCCTCGGACTGCGGTGCCAGCGGGTTTCGCGCTGCCTCACCTAGTCGGAGGGCCTCAGCATCCAGAATGGTCCTGAGATCGGCTTGACCGGGGAGGGCTTCCATGAGTTCGGAGGCTCCCTGGACGGCTCGGGGTGGAGCGTGGCTGGCGGCCAAGTCGAAATCAATGAACAGGCAGACGCTCCGCACAACGTCTTCAACGGTAGTGACCGTTCCCCACGCGGGCTGTTCCTGGACCCATCGTCCGATGAACGCGCAGTATCGAAGGTAATCGCGCCACCTGTCCCAGTGCCCCGCTTGAGCTTCAGCTCGAGCCGCCATGTTGAGAACGGTCACTGTCCCCTCAAGATCCTGCACGCGCCTGCACGCTGCCGCGGCATTGGAAAGAGGGCGAATGTGGGGTTGGGAGCAAGCTGCTGCCAGGTCGGGCAAGAGGCTCTTTGACGATCGAAGTGCGTCTGCCACCGACTTCTCCGACGGGAAACTCCCCGATCGGGTCAACTCCTGCATTAGGCCTGCTGAGGCCTGGGTCACGCGCCCGACGATCTCACCCCCCTGCCAAGCGTATCGCTGCGTCAAGTCTTCATGGGTGACGGTCAGTCCGGCGGATTGAGCTTGGGCCGAAACCGTCGGCCAATCATTTGAACTGCCCCCCAAGAACCCGCAGCCAACAAGCGCCAAGACAGAGCACGCCACCAAGCCCCGGTCAAGTGTCTTGCGAGTCAACATCCCCGTTGCCGCATTATGTTCTCGCCTGCTGCACCGGACTTTCCGTCTGACCTTTGAAGATCTGTCGCGGGCAGCCCGCGGAATCGCCAACGCTAGGCCATGGCACAGGCACTTATTTGATCCCAGCTTTCGCCAAGGACTCTCGGAGAGCTGCCTCAGGCTCAAGACCCATCTGGTACGCGACGAGGTTGCCCTTGGCGTCTACGACCACTGTCGTCGGGATACCCGTCACCTTGTACACTTTCGCCGCGGCAGCGTTCGCGTCAAGGCATGTCTGGAACGTGTACTTGTTCTCATTGATGAACTTGGCAACGGTGTCTTTGTCTTCGTCGCTGACGGCGAGGACGACAAGGCCTTTCTTCGAGAACTCCTCGTGCATCTTGTTCGTGATCGGTAGTCCCTCCCTGCAGGGTCCGCACCAGGTCGCCCAGAAATCGATCAGCACCGGATGGCCGCGCAATGATGAGAGTTTGACGTCCTTGCCCTCGAGCGTAGTGACCTCGATGTCTGGGGCTGGCTTCCCGATAGGGACGGGTGCCTCGCTTTCCGGCGCGGAGGCTGGCTCCATCGGTTTGACTCCTTTCGGTAGCGTCACGTCGAACGTCTTATCCGGGATTGGAGCATCGGTGGACATCTTCGAGTACACCTCGTAGGTGTTGAAGTCGGGGATTTTGACGTCCTTGGGAGCTTGGTCTCCCATGTCCTTGAGCGCTTGCTGGAGGCCTTTGGAGTCGTATTTGATCCGGTAGACAAGGCCAGTCGTCTTCCCGATCAGCATTTCGACGTCGCCGTAAGTGCCCTTGTTGGTGAACTTGACGATCCGAGCCTCTTCGCCTTCTGGGGATTTCTCCGTCGGACCGAACGTAGGTTTCCCTTTCGACGAGTCGACGACGGAGTCGTAAGCCGAGGATCCGGCGAAGAACTGGTACAGGAGAGTGCCGCCAAACATCGGGTGCTTCATCATCATAGAGTCGACCGTCGCGATGTCGAGCGGAGCCGGGTAGGTCATCGCCCCCGTGTCCGCAGAGTTACCGTACTCGACCAACGACTTGCCGTCCGAGACGCTCGTCTGCGTGAACATGCCTTGCGACTGGCTGGAAACGACTTTGAACCGGTTAGGCTTGGCATAATCGAAAACCCTGCCGGCGGCGGGCTCATCCTTTTCGGTGTCGGGATAGTCGACCTTCCACTGGCACTCGGCATGGAACGTCTTGGCGCTGGCGTATTTGTCCATGCTCCATTTGAGGAAGGCGACAGGATCGTCGTTCGCGCTGTTGGACGGTTTTCCGCAGGAGCCCAAGATCAAGAGGACCGGCGCGAAGAAGAGCCAAGGGTTCAGCCGTTTCATGAAAACTCATTATAGGGTCAACACCTTCGGACTCATGCCGTAAGCCCCTCTGACCCTGGACCGATCGAAGGAGTCCGTTCAGGCCGCGTTGTCAAGGCCGGGGCCACGATGGTGAGGAATGCGCTTACGACTCGTGGATCGAAGTGAGATCCCGTCATTGATCGGATCACGGCTATTGCTTCTTGATCGTTGAACGCCGTCTTGTACGGTCGTTCACTGATGGGGGCGTCATACACGTCCGCCACGGCCACGATGCGTGCCTCGTTGGGAATGTTCTGCCCGGAGATCCCGCAGGGTAACCAAGTCCGTCAAATCGCTCGTGATGGTTTCGAGCGATGCGTTCTGACATCTGCATGGGGGGAGTCTGTCCACTTCCCAGGATCTCTACGCCGAAGCGACAGTGCCCCTGCATCACCGCGTACTTCTGATCGGAAAGCTGACCAGGCTTGAGACGCACAGAGTCAAGCACCGCGGGCTTTCCGATGTCCGGGAGATTGGCGGCCTCCTCGATCAAGGCCACGAATGCGGGAGGCATATCGAGTGCCGCAGCACTGCGGGCCGACATCTCGCCGACCCTCTTCGTGTCCTCGGCGGTATCGTGGTCCCTGAACTCGCCCGCCAAAGCAAGCCGCTGAACGATCTCGCGTTGAGTCTGCTGAAGCTCTCGGTGCATCGACCTCATCGTCAGGAAGTTTCCAGTCCGGAGCACGATCTCGGACGTATCGCCCGGCTTCGTCAAGAAGTCGCTGGCGCCGAGTTCGGGCGCCCGCTTTTTCGCATCTTTCGTCGCATCAGCCGTGAAGACAAGGATCGGTAGATAGGGGCTTGAGGCCACGTCTTCCAGTAG
>JAKOXK010000085.1 GCA_029781035.1 Armatimonadota bacterium | reverse complement strand
CCCCGCAACTGGGCCTTCCGGCACGCAGAAAATCTTCCTACGCCGCGTAGCTACCCCATAGTTCCCTTTTCCTCGACGAGCTTGGGAGTAGGGGCCGCGACATCAGACTCATTTCCAGGTGCAGCCCACCCAGTGGACCAAAGGGCGACTTTTTTGGACTGTCGGCCAACAAAAAAAACCGGTCTTGCTCAAAAGCCCTTGTTCTTGGGCAGAAAGTCCCTTATAATAGGCGGAGTGGGTCCGCCGTGTGGCGGTCCCCCCATTTGAGGACAGCCTCATGAAACGCAATTATGCCTTCACGCTAATCGAGCTCTTGGTGGTGATCGCGATCATCGCCATTCTAGCTGCGATCCTTTTCCCTGTCTTCGCCCAGGCCAAGGCCGCCGCGAAGAAGACCCAAGCTCTTACGCATGCGAAGGAGCAGGGCACGTCCACATTCATTTATCAGGAAGACTCGGACGACCTCTACCCGCTGTGGTTCTTCACGAACTCACAGGGCGTTTGGCCGACGATCGCTGGCGGTGCGGACTCCAACGTCCACTACGCGCTGTATCCCTACCAGAAGAACTACAACTTCTGGTCTGACCCGATGGATCCCGTCGATCAGAAGACGCGCGACACGTTTGAGACCACTTATCCGTCGAGTTCCGCTCCGAGCGGCTTCACTCAGCAGCAATTGATCTTCAACCTCGGCCTCAAGACCGACTTCGGCGTGAACTGCCAGTTCATGCACCCGGCAGCCGTCATCAACGGCAAGATCATCATGCACCCGGTCAGCCAGACCATGATGGGCAACTCAGCCAAGACGATCTACTCGATCAGCTCGCTGTGGGACCGCACCTCGGCTGGCGCCCCCGTCGGTGGCGGCAACTACGAAGTTGACGCTCCGTGCTGGAAGGACACGAGCCTGAAGGACCTCCGCCCCGGCTTCACGGGATCGGAGGGTTACTACTGGTACGGCGGCTGGAACCCGGGTTCCCCGCTCGCTTGGAACGTCTATGGCGGCGTCTGGCCCTGGCACCTCGGTGGCACGCAAGTCGTCATCGTCTACTGCGACTCTCACGCTCACACCAAGCCGATGGTCTCCGTGGCAGCTGGCTGTAACGTCAAGGACGGGTCGTCCGGAACTGCCTACGACCTCGACAAGTACGAGTGGGACATCACCCAGTGATGACCATGACCGACAAGACGAGGAAAGTCGCGTCGGCGCTGGTGGCTGCTTTTGCAGCCACCGCCGTCCTGTTGCTTGCCCAAGGCTGTGCGCCTGACGCCTCTAGCGGCGTCGACACGAAGAAGCAAGCCGAAGACATCACGAAGAACAATCGGCCAGGCGATCCTGAGGTTCCCAAATCAATGCAAACGGGAATCCAAATGGGCCGCCCCGGTGCCAGCAAGAACTGACTTCGACTCTCGGTCGGCAAGAGCCCAGGAGAATTCTCCTGGGCTCCCTGCTTTAAGCCGCTGGTTAGAAGCCACAAATAATGGCTCCTTGGCGTCCATAATGATGTGGCTGGCGCCCGTGCGGCGCACCACGCCTCACTAAGGAACGAAGCCATGAACGATAAGCTCAAGGTTCCGCTTGCCGTATTGTTCGTTCTCGCGGCAGCGGCAGCGCTCGTCTTCGTACTCAAAAATCAGACCCCGCTTGATTTCAACGGGTCGGAGACAGCCGTGAAAAAGCAAGTGGAGGAGATCCAGTCCCACAACCGGCCTGGAGACCCGACCGTGCCCAAGGAGATGCAGAAGGGGATCGCGCTCGGCAGACCTACTGGAAAGTGACACTCACCTGACCCTGCAGGCCACAACAGCACCGCGTCGCCAAAAACCACCTCGAATTGCGGATATCCAGCCACCAATAGGACTTTTGTCCACTATAATGTTGGACACGGGCTGGAAATCAGCCCGCATATCTATCAGAGGCAATTATCATGCGACGCTCACGTGCCTTCACGTTGATCGAGCTCTTGGTGGTCATCGCGATCATTGCGATCTTGGCTGCCATTCTCTTCCCTGTCTTTGCGCAGGCGAAGAGTGCGGCCAAAGCCACCCTCTGGCTCAGCAACGTCCGCCAGACCAACCTCTCCACTCAGATGTACGTCGGCGACTACGACGACGGGCTTCCCTTTGTCAACAGGGGCGGCACTCAAGCCGAATTCAGCCAACATGGCATCCCGCTCTGTTGGGGTTGCGGTCGACCCGACTACACGTGGTTCGAACTTGTCCAACCGTACACCAAGAACTGGGACATCAGCTACTGCCCCGGTGACGGATTCACCCTGAACCAACGCCACCTCGACTGGACCGGCCAACCGATTGGCCCGAACAACGAGAACTACTGGTACGCCATCGCGGCTCGAGCCAACATGGGCTACAACTACGAGTTCATGAGCCCCTGGATCTACACGACCCGTAATGGGCAACCGTTCGTTGGATCAGCGCCGATTTCGATCGGGACGGCGGCGAACCCTTCCCAGACCCTCATGCAGGTCGACTCCTTGTGGGACCGCACATCAAGCGGGAATCCCACGGGAGGTGGAAACTGGGTCGTCGAACCCCCTTGCGTCTACGATGAGAACGGCGTTCTTGAACAACCGATGAAGCAGCATAAAGACGCGGGCGACTGGTACAGCTATCCTCCAGGTGGATGGTGGGTCGGTGACCACACGTCTTGGTTGGAGTTCGGTGGTTGCTGGCCGTGGTTCACGCAACGATTCCGCGTCAGCTACATGGACTCGCACGTCGGCTCGCTTGCACTGGGTCAACTCACCGCAGGCTGCGACGTCCGCGCGTACTGGGCTGGCCGCGTCACCGATCCGACCAAGTACCTCTGGGATCTTCGATGATCCGCTTTCTCTTGATCGGTCTCGTCCTCTCGTTCGGACTGGTCGCCAGTTGCGGCCCCGGCGGTGGAGACGCCGTGGACACCAAGAAACTGGAGAAAGAGATGCCCAAGAGCGACCCGAAGACGCCAGACATGCCGTCGCCGCTGGAGGGCTATACCCCGAAGGCAGGCACGCCGCCTGGCGCACCCAAACGCGGCTGACAGACCTCCACTACAAAGCTGGATCGGGCTCGGGACATTGTCCCGAGCCCGTTGTCCCATCAGTACCCCTGAGTTGCAGCCAGCCGCGTCTTGACGCGAACCGGCCCGAGGACAGCCATGAGTTCGAACAGCCCCGGCCCCGCCGTGCTCCCCGTTAGCGCGACCCTCACTGGATGCACGACGGGGCCTAACTTGTCCAGGTTCAAGACCGCTTGGGCCTCGCGCAACAGGGCCTCCCAGTCTGCGGCGGCGACCTGATGAGACTCCCAGCCTCGGTTCCCAATCTGGTCTGCGATCCACTCGAACAACGGGGCCACATGCGGCTCGTGGAGCCAATTCTCCACCGCTTTCGGATCAAACTCGACAGCATCGACAAAGAAGAACTCACACTTTTCGCCGAACTCTGCGAGGCTGGACGTCCTCTCTTGCTCGAGTTTGACGGCCTCCAACGCGTAGTCTTCCGTGAATCGGGGCATGCTCGCTTGTCCGACACCAACCGTAGGCCCAGCTGGGCTGTCATGGCTAGACGGCTCTTGGGGCTTCGCCGATTCGGCCAGTAAGCGCAGACCCCTCAGCCGCACGTGGGGGTCCACTTCGCCGGGCGCGGGCACTCGGCTACTCCAATAGTGCTCGGTCTCTGGCCGTCTGGCGTATTCGACCACCTTTTGTAACAGCACTCGGGGATCGGTCCGGCGGACATGCATGCCACTCATCCAGACCAGCTTGTCAAAGTCGAACACTCCGCTTGATGGCTGTAGCCCCTTAAGGTCAAACGCTTCAGCCATCTCGTCCAAAGACATCACCTCGCGGTCGCCGCCTGGAGCCCAGCCGATGAGCGCGATGAAGTTGGCGAGTGCCTCTCCCATGAAACCGGCCCGCCGAAAATCCAGACAAGCCGTGTCGCCATGCCGCTTGCTCAGCTTGCTGCCGTCTTTGCCCTTGATGACGGGTAGGTGAACCATCACGGGAGGAGCCCAGCCGAGAGCCTTGAAGAGCACAACGTGTTTCGGCGCGCTGCTGATCCATTCCTCTCCGCGGAAGATGTGGCTGACTTCCATGAGGTGGTCGTCCACCATCGCAGCGAAGTGGTAGGTCGGCATTCCGTCGGCCTTGATCAGTACAGGATCGTCAACAACGTCGCTCTCGTACTCGATGCGGCCCCGGATCGCGTCCTCGACGACGATCTTCTCGCCACGCGGCACTTTGAGCCGAACGACACCTGGCTTACCGGCTACCCGAGCCACCTCCGCCTGCGCCTCGGTCGCGTCTCTCCACTGTCCCCCATAGTAGCCGGTGGACTGCTTGTTGAGTTCCTGGAACTCGCGCATCTCCTTGAGTTCCTCCGGCGTGTCGAAAGCCCAATAAGCCGAGCCGTCATCCAGGAGCTTCCGCCAGTGCGGCTCGTAGATTCCCGCTTCGTTCCTTTCACTTTGCCGGTATGGACCGAACCGGCCCCCGCCTTCCGCGGTGGCTCCGACCCCTTCCTGCCACTCGATGCCCACGTAGCGCATGCTCTCCTCGATCTCCTCCTCGCATCCGAGGACGAAACGGGCCCGGTCGGTGTCCTCCAAGCGGAGGATGTTCACGCCCCCGTGCCGCTTGGCGAAGAGGTGGTTGTAGAGCGCGGTGCGGATGTTGCCCACGTGCGGGCTTCCGGTCGGGCTCGGCGCATAGCGGACTCGGACGGACATATGAGGGGATTATGCGGGACTGGAGCCTAGGGGTTGGGGATTGGACCGCGTGATCCTCCCCCGTCTTCCTGATAAGTTGTTCCGTTCAGCGAGGGCTCGCTCACCTTCGACGCTCTCTCGCCGTCCCGGCCTCACGGTTACCCAAGGGTGTCCTGTGCGGTCCGGTTTCTGCGGCCCTCGACGGGGCAGACGAGCGGGCTGATCGTGCTTGGGACGGTCGGAGTCTACTGAGGCGCCGGGCTGGGCTGATTTGCCAGTAGAATCTGTGGCGTGCGGTTAGGGCGGAGAAGACTGCCCAACAATTGATCCTAAACTCACTTATGGCAAAGTCAGATGGACTTCCTTCTGCATTCCGCGCCAGGTACATCCTGTCGGGATTGCTCGAGTTTGCCCCAGTGCTTGTGGTGTGGCTGATCGTGGTTGAACGGCTTCGGCCAGGATCGTGGGGGGCGACTCTTCTCCTGCAAGCACCGATGTGGGCGGCAACAGCATGGTTTGCGGTGCGGCGGGCGGGCCGTGAGGCCAGTCAGATTGCTCAATTCGGCAGGGAAGACCCTTCCTTCGCCGTCAAGTATGTCGTCGAAGGCGTGAGATCGAACGTCCTGCCGTTAGCAGGTGCCGTGATAATCCTCGGAACGATTGCAAGCGTGACAGGGCGCGATATCCGCTTTCTGGCGGCGTCCGCCGGCGTTGGTCTGTTGCTGGGCGTTGGCCTAGCTCTTAAGTGGCTGGTGTACGGTCGTTGGATGGTGGCTGAGCTACGACGGCGAGAGTCGCGGGCCCCAGGTTAGGTGAGGGTTCTCATGCAGGGCCTCGAATCGGCTCGCGTCCCCTCTCGCGACTTGCGGCTACGCATGCTACGACGCAACAGAAACGTAGTCGACGCTCGTGCCTGGCTCGGGGATGTCGTGCCCGGCTTCGCGCGCCGTCTCGATCCATAGTTCGACGGCCTCTCGGATGTTCGCCACCCCTTCCGACCTCGTGTCTCCAAAGTTGGCCCAGCCGGGTAGGTCGGGTGCATGGACCGAGTACCGGCCGTCCTCCTCGCGCTCAAGGATGACGGGATAGCGTTTCACTGGGCAGCCACCCGGCACGTTCGTCCAGCACTGGCTTCTCCCAGAAGGCTCAACTGAACAGTTCCTCTTGGACGTCCGTCTTCTTCCTCCCTAAGTGCGCTGCAACATCTCCTATGACTTGGCTGAGCGTGCCGATCCTCATGGGATTGTGGTCGGGAATGGTCACGTGGTGCTCGCCGTTTTGCTGCGTCGTCAGCCTGATGTGGCTGCCAACCTGCCGGTCGACGGCGTAGCCGTACCTTTCGAGTGCTTTGGCTAAGTCACGGCCGGAAACGTTCCGAGGCAGCCTCATGCGGCGAAGGTCTCTTCGCTGAGGACGACCAGCCGGACCGCCTTCGGCATCGAGTCAGGCTCAAAGTGGCACCGGATCGCTCCGCGAATGGCTTCGCGGAGTTCTTCCAGCGTGTCGGCCTCGGTGAAGATGGAGTCGCCGACGGCGCGGGCGGTGAACCCGCCTTCTGGATCAGTCCTGGCCTCAAAGACGATCTCGGTCATGGCGCAGATTGTACAACAGGCCGTGTGGCCTGATTCTGCTATGTCGCGTTCCCCCTTCCGCCTTCCCTGACAGTTCGTCATGGCGGCTTGAACCGTCCGCAGACGGGGAGGATCTTGGTCACCGTTCCTCCAAGAAGTGCTCGAAAGCCTCCAACATCTGCGCGGCGGCGGCGCTGGGCGGAACTCGGCCGACGCCGGTGCCGAGGCCGGGGACAGCGAGGCTCTGGATCGCCCCATCGTTCTCAGCGTTAAAGGCATGGACGGCACCAAGGGCGGCGCGCATGGCATGAAAGACGTTGCGCGAGCTCACGACCGAGCCGGGCACCTCCATGGTCGGGGCGCAGACGAGGTAAGGGACGTCCCAGTCGTCAGTCTCGACCACCAGCGCCCGTCCGACCGGCAAAAGGCCGCCAAGAGCGTCAATGGCCCGCTGGACGCGCACGTCGACGCCGGGGAAGCGCTGGCGAAGGAGGAGGTCGAACCCACCGTCCATGATGCCGTGGCTGTTGGCGGGCGAGACGTAGGCGTCGGCGGCGATGTCAAAGAAGTCGCCATGTTGCACCGCGACGCGATGGGGCCGGAACGCCAGGCGCCATTCGTGGCAGAGGTCAGGGTTGACGTCTCCCAAGATCAACTCGAAGTCCACGCTCGAGTATAGGTCGTATCAGCCCAATAAGACCTAGAGCCCGACGAGCGGTGATAAGCTCGCACCATGAAGACGGACGCTTCCTCTCTTGCCTTGATCGACACGAAGTACGAGGGCTATCTGGAAGGGGAGGCTGTGGACAGCTTCCTCATCGACTTCGGCATCAAGTTCGCGGCCGGGCACTGGTGCGCGGGGGAGTTCTTCGACCGCTTTGCCCCGGCGGGCTACAACAGCAACGACCCCAGCTTCGACCCCAGCGAGGAGGCCCAGATCGCGCGCGTGGCGAAGGCGGGGATCAAGGGCATCGAGTGGCACGAGATGGTGTTCCTGAACAAGGACGGCACCCGCAACGTGCCACGCATCGGGGCCATCGCCAGCGCCATGAAGGCGAACGGTGTGGTGCCGACGAACATGAACTTCAACCTGTGGAGCGACCCGGTCTATAAGTGGGGCGCGGTGACGAACCCAGACCCGGGCATCCGGGCGAGAGCGATTCGCCAGGTCCATGAGGGGATCGACATCGCCAAAGAGATCGGGTGCGAGAGTTGCGGGCTCTGGCCAGGCAGCGACGGGTGGGACTACCATTTCGAAGTCGACTACGGCCAGCGGCTGAGGTGGTTCATCGACGGCTGCACGGAGTTCGCTGAACACTGCGACCGGGTCGGGCTCAAATTCGGCACAGAACCCAAACAAAAGGAGCCGCGCGAGGGCAATATGATCACGAACACGGTCGCCAAAGCGGCGTGTGTTTGCACTGAGGTCAATAAGAACCTGGGCAAGACGGTCATGGGCGTGGCGATCGACTATGGCCACGAGCAGATGGTGGGCAACACGCCAGCCGATTCGCTCTACCTACTGAAGACGATCGGCGTGCCCATCGCCAACTTCCACATCAATGGCGCCAAGTACAACAGCAACGACGAAGACCGCATCGCAGGCACCGACGACATCTGGCGGCTAGTGGAGTTCTGCTATGCGGCGATCGATACAGGTTATGAGGGCTGGTTCGGCGAGGACCAGTTCACCTATCGCACAGAGCAAACGGTCTCGATGCGGCTGAGCATGGAGTTCTTCGCCAACTGCATGAAGCGGGCATTGAAGATCTACTCGCAGAAGCCGGAACTACAGAAAGCACAGGCAACGGGCGACGCGGTGAAAACGATCCAGATTGTGAAGCGGGCCGTTTACGGTGGATAAGCCTCCGCCTCAATTGGAGGAGTTTCGAGACGCCCTTCGAGAGTGGGAGGCAAGGGTTCCCAGCTTGTTCGTGGGGGACGCAGAACCGGGCGTGATCGCTGTCGGTGGCGGAGTAAGGCCGATCGCATTGCGACTGTCGATCTACCCCAAAATGGACGAACGGCCATATCTCCTGGATGCGCCCGATTGGCACGGGCACTTCGAGACGGCCAAGGAAGCATGTGACGCTGCGCTCTCCCTGCTCGGTGGGCAATCTCGAATTGCCAACGAATATCGAGGAGAGTCCCACTCAGCGGCGTGGCGCGAATCATGGGACGGGGCTGCCTACACGGTGTCCGAGATGTCGATGTTCCTCAACCCCATGGACAGCACCGAGTGGGAGTTGTGGCCGGGTGAAGCCTGGAGCGTTCACAGGACACACATGAGGTTGATCGAACTGTCGCCCGATGAACCCTTGCCGTCAGAGCTTCCTGACCTTGGCAAGGAGCAGACGACCTCGACCAGTGTCAACGAACCCATGGCCCATTTTAACGGAATGGAGGCGGCATCATGGTTGGTCACCTGGTACGGAGAGCCTGCACCAGGGATGCGGTGGACAATCGGTCCCCACCAGTCCTTCGTTGTCCAGTTGCCGCGCGGATGGCGGTTCCAGGGGGAAAATGCGTTCTCCGATCCATTCATGCGGTTCGCTCCCAGCGTGTCAGGTGCTGTGATATTCGTGACCTGCTATTGGAAGCCGGTCGACGAACGGCCGCTCACAGGCAGGGCGGGCGTTCTGCCAGTGTCAGTGGAGCACACTCACGACAAGGTCAGCAAGGAACATTCGGATCAAAGTCTGGACACCTGGATAGTGTCCTTCGTCAACGGAGAGGACGAG
Organism: Armatimonadota bacterium; assembly: GCA_029781035.1. Lineage (GTDB taxonomy): Bacteria > Armatimonadota > Fimbriimonadia > Fimbriimonadales > Fimbriimonadaceae > JAEURO01. The sequence goes on along the minus strand of JAKOXK010000085.1, from coordinate 40,042 downwards.
ATGAAAGCCTGCGTCCACATGTACCAGAGCCACTCTGACGGACGAGACTTGGAGTGGCTCCGCACCGGGCTCACGGAATCCCTTTGGACGTCACGGTACGTGAACGACTAAGAGAGAAACGTGGATGGCCCGCCGCACAGGGGCCAGCTGCCATCTCCCAACTGCTAGCTCCCCCCTCTCCCCGCGTCCCGGTTGATGAACGTGAACACCAGGCTCCAGCAGGCCGTAGCCAATGCCGACATAGGGTACTGCAAGTCAGTCGGCATCGAGTAGACCGCAAAGAGCACGACCGTCCAGAAGATGGTGTTCGGCACGTATGTCGGCAAGACGTCCTTACGCCAACCCTTGGGTGTCCATGCCCGGAAGAACCCACCGGGCTTGTAGCGTGCTTTGCGCCAGACGAACGCGCCGACCGTATACGGCACGAAGACTGTCGGCGCGAACACGAACATGTCCACACAAGTCTTCCGGACTAGTGTCAGCGGATCGATGCCCGTCCCAAACCAGCGGGCCTGAAATCCGTAAAAGACGTCCACCATGACGCCGAGACCTGCCCAGACGAGACCGATGAACAGGGTCTCGCTCACGACATTCTCGTTCTTCTTGAGAGTCCCGGTCAGGGCTTTAGCTACCTCGGGCAGAAGACCGCCCGCGATGAATCCTGCCATGGCCGCGAAGACAAGGCCAATGTGAGCTTTGAATGTCTGCAGCCCTCGGGCCGCAGCCGAAACGGGTGGCCAATGGTAGTAGGAGAGCGCAATGCCGACGGCCAGAACCCACACCAACAGCATGGGACGCCAATTCCGTTTGACACCCTCAATGGCGGGGTCGACGATCTCCTTGACAGCTCTTATGGCAGGGCACCATCCGACGAGACGGGACGATCAGAAGCGATGCGTCTCCGCTGTCGTGATACCCGCTCGGGCGCGGATCACGCCGCCAAGCTCTCGCGCATCCGTTGAAGATGCTTGCGTGCGCCTGCGATCGAGAACATTTCGTCGCGTAACAGCCGCTTAAGCGTGAAGACGGTCTGGATGTCCTCGGGCCGATAGCGGCGCTGGCCGCCCTTGGTGCGGACTGGATTCAAGTGTCCCGCGAATTCGCGCTCCCAGTAGCGGAGCGTGTGGACTTCCACGCCCGTGATTCGGCTCGCCATGCTGATGCTGACCACTTGTTCGGCCCTGTTCCGGCTAGTCTGCGACATTCCCGACATTTCCCTCGACCGGCTCGCGACCGGCCCCACAGGGATTCTCGGCCCATCCTGGCATGTTTTGCAGGGCAACCGGGCCCGACTGGGAACTGACACTACAGAAACTGCCTTATTGGGATAGGGCTCCATCTGGCCCGAGGGCTTGCGTTGCTTGCCGTAGAATGCCGAGAACAACCGCTCATGGACGTTCCTTGTCCGACCCAACAGGATGTCCTGGCCGAACTGGAGAAGGTCGCACCGGGTGTGCCCTTCCTCGCCCTCGGCCAGACTGTCTTTTGGGACGAGCCGATGAAGGCGGGCGTCCTCTTGCGTTCGATGGAGCTTGGTCACCAACGCCAGTTCATCGCTGGAGTCCACGACACCGACTACTTCGCCAAGGTCCACTTGGCAGGACGGGATTCGGGTTACAAGGCGCTGGCTCACAACGACACGTCGACCAAGGGCCTTTGGAGCGCTGCCGGTGAGTTCTCCAGTTTGTTCGGCTCCGAGACCGTCGTCACGAGAGAAGCCCTTCTCGCTGCGGGGGCAAAGCTTGGGCGGATCCAAGCCGAGCGTCCCGGCTACATGGACGAGATCACGGAGGCCTACGGTTGGCGTGGGGTCGTCGCTCTCAATGAAGAGTCTCGGATCACGGCGGAGAAGCCGCTAGCTCCCCTGTTTCCCGCACTGTATGAGACCCTTGAGTGGGCCGTCCGATCCTCTCTTGAACTCATCGCTGGACCCCACCGTCAAGACTCAGAGCAGGCCGCCGACCACATGCTGGCCATGGTATGCGACGTGTCGGACGTCGACCAATTTCAAACTTTGGCTGCGTACTACCGGCGCCTCTTGCCCAATATCTATCGTTTGGCGGCGGGCCGAGAGGTACCGATCGAAACGACGACGACGACTGAGCTCCTTCGGTTCAACTCCGAAACCTGTCAGCGACCGCGGTTCGAGATCTTTGGGCTGTTCGTTTCGCCTGAGACTCGCGAAGCCGCCTGCGCCGCATACGACGCCGCGATCAAAGGCACTGAGATTTACACGTTGGACAGGTTTGGAACCGGGGCAGTGCCGTTCGATCTGTACATCCCTGGCATTGGCCGAGGTACGTTGCGGCTGGGCACGAGGGGCGGTGTCGTGATGACCCCCTCCCCCGTCGGCTTCAGCTACAAAAAAGCACCGACCAACTTGGCCGAGCTGGCATCAATCCTTGAGCGGCGGTTCGGCAAGGACTGCGTCGTTGTGGGCAAGGCGGTGACGCTGATCGGAATGCTGGCTCAGGAGTTCGTCTTCGTGTTCCACGAGGGGGCGAGTTCCTATGTCAAACGGAGCCGAATCCTGCATCAAAACCTGGCCTCTAAGGGACACCCCTTGTCGGTGAACCCGATCCTTCGGATCGGTCTAGAGCCTTGGGACGCCCTGATCGACTGCTGTGCCTGGTTCAAGCTTCCCGAGCCGATGCGACGGCCGTTCGGCGTAGACGAACTCTCTGGATGCAGCCTGTCTGCCCGCTGGCGTGAAGTCGTGAGCGAACAGCGACAAATGCTCTTTGATCTCGCCGAACTGCGCCGTCCTCTTGAGCTCGTGCGATACCTGGACAAGTCGGTGGGCGGTACATGGAGCTGCCTGGCTTCACAGTACGAAGGGCTCCACAAAGACATGGGTCGCCTCAACGAGCAGGTCGCTGAAGTCAAAACGCGCAAGAAAGAGGTGGTTGAGAAGTGCCGAGCCGCCGTCCGTGACCGCATTCGGGCTGAAGAGGCCAAGGGCGACCATTGGCGCGCGAAGATCTTCGAACGAGATGCCAGCCATGCCGATTGGGCCGAACGCGAGCGGCTCAGCGGCGAGGTGAAAGCCGCCACTGAGCGCCTTGAGTCCGCCCGCCAAGAATGGCGGGAGTTGCAAGCGGAACAAGAGGCGATCGTTAAGTCCGAAGAGGCTGAGAAGGGCCGTATGCTCCGTCGCAACATCGCCTTTGAGGCCGAACTCACTCGAGCACGCTTGATCCGAGAGATCATCATCACTGCCGACGGCTTGGAGAAGGCGGGACACCGACCTGCAGCCTGGTGGTTCTCGCTCGTTTGCCCTGACGGAACCTGGTTCCGCGCGACCCACCGTCGAAGCCACTACCGATTGGAGCCTATCGTATGACGCATCTCGAGTTCTGGAAGACCGAGACGATCGGGAACGATTTCGTCTTGATACGGCCCAACGGTCTTTCAGAGTGCGACTTGGCTCCGCTTGCACGGTGGCTGTGTGAACGTCGATTCGGCGTCGGCTCGGACGGTCTGCTCGTTGCGTCGCCAGCCGAGTTCGGCCTCAGTTTAAGGATGTTCAATCCGGACGGTACTGAGGACTTCTGTGGCAACGGACTACGTTGCGCCGGTTGGCACGGTCACCTCGAAGGATGGGTGTCCCGTGAGTTCTCGATACTCCATGGCGGAAGACGAGTGGCAACACGAGTGTCGAACGAGGGTGACGTCAGTATTGAACTCCCCGCCGCGTCGTTTGAGCCCAAGGACGTCCCGATCCAGTCGTCCGGCAGCTTTGTCGAGCAAGTCGTTCACGGCGTCAAGGGGACGGCTCTGACGACGGGCAGCACGCATTTCGTAGCTATCGTGGACCGACTTCCAGACGATGGCTTCTTCCACGAAGTCAGCCCGCTGATTGAAGTCGACCCCCTGTTCCCGTCGCGGACTTCGGTCATATACGCCGAACCGGTGAGCCAGTCGCACCTGCGGCTCCGGATCTGGGAGCGAGGTGTTGGTGAGACCCTTGGGTGCGGTACGGGCAGCTCGGCCGCTGCCGTCGTCTGGAGCCGACTCTCAGGAAGCCGAGGGCACATCATTGTCGATAATCCTGGGGGCGAACTTAAGATCTTTCTGGAAGACTGGAGGTCACCGATCGTGTCGACGTCACGACCCAAGCGGCTTTTTGCCGGACAAGCTGTCGTTCCCACCGACGTAAGGCTCCAAGCGACCAGCGCCAACCTGTTCTAGCAGTCGTGCGGCTCATAGTGGCGGGACACCTCCGGGTGTCGGGCAATCAGTGCAAGAACCTCTGCGACGGAAGGGATCGCGGTGTTGGCTCCTAGCCCTGTACAGCTCAAGCTGCCGGCAGCTGATGCAAAGGCCAAACATCGGCCGATGGCCCAGCTGTTGACCAAGCCGTAGAGCACACCGGCTCGGAACACATCTCCGGCTCCGGTCGAATCCACGACGCGGGGACACGGGAAGGGTGGGTAACTGCGCATGGGGCACCGCGCCCCGCCCGCCAGGCCGCCACCAGCCACAAAACCGTTGGCTCCATCGCTGAGTATTCCAAAACCCCCGTTGCCCGACAGCCAGCCCGCAAGCCAGGTCTCGCAGGCGCTCAGACTCCCTTTCGTGCCCACCCAGTCCGTACTGCTTTGCCAGAAATCACCTTCTTGAGGCGCCGAGTGCAGATCCTCTAGGTACAGACGATGGCCTCGTGACTTGGCGTCCCGCGCCGCGTGCAGACCAGCTTCACCGTGATTCGCATCGACGGTGAACCAGTCGCCCGGGACTGCCGCGACAAGTCCAGGATCCCCCCATTCCGCCATCTCACGAAAACCACGACCGAACATCGTGCGCTGTCCATCTGGGGTCACGTAGATGTCGCAGACAGGCTCGAAGTGGTCACCTTGGGGCAGATGGTCGAGGGTCAGTCCAGAAGTGGTGAGCCGTCGCCCGAGCTCTCCATCTCCCAGTGAGTTTCCACCCAGGACAAACGCGGCTCCCCACTTCAACAGGGCTAGAGCCGTGTTGGCTGCTTCTCCCCCGACGAGATCAAGCTCCTCGTCGATGTCAACGTAGCCTCCCAGTTCTGGCAACCTGGGTACTCGATGGATTCGGTCGAGGCATATCGTCCCATAGACGACAATCATCGCGCCCCATTGTGACTGAACCAGAGAGCGGTAAAACCACGGTGTGCTGTGGGCTCAGGCTGGGGTCTGCTTTCTGGCTTGGTGCGGATACGGTGTTTGGCTCGCCCGATCCACTGTTGGGCGCCGGCTATTGAGACCGTTGCGCAGGAGCACACTGTCTGGGGCGCTCCTGCTGCTTCTTGGTGCCGGGCTCCTCGTTGCCGGCCTGTTCGCTGTCGGTTCCATGGGCGGCCTGCACAACGGGGCCTTGACTCCCTGGGCGTGGGCAGCCACCCTCATGGCCGGATGCGTATTCGTGCACTTTCAAGCCTGGGGTGCTGTCTGCCTTACCATGAACATGCTTCGACCGGAAACTCAGACGAAGTCTCGGCCGTCTCTCCCTAGCGAGGAACACCAATGAACAAAAAGCTCCTGTGGCTCCTTCCCTTGATGGTGACCGTACTCATGGCGCCTGGCCTGGCGCGCGCCGACGATGCCTCGAACATCATGGCGAAGATGCGACAGCTCGACCTGATGAACCAATTGTTGCCGGTTCTCCTGACCAACGACCAGGCCAAGAAACTCCTGACGCCCATCGAAAAGGCCAGGCAAGCTGTCGCAGACATCGAGAAGAAAGAGCTCGAAGAGATGAAGAAGGTAGAGCCCAGTGTCGATTCGGCCCTCAAGGCGGCCAAGGAGAAGGGCGAACTTCCACCAAAGAATGTCCAGCAGGCCGTTTTCGTTCTGCTGCAGAGTTTTCAGAAGCGCAGAGAGGCGATGGTGATCGAACAAACCGAGGGTGTGCTCAAGGTCGTCGAGGAGACATTTGACGCGGGCCAGATCAAGGCTGCCTCCAACTCGCTGTCCGTGCCTGAAAGCGAGAGTGGCAAGCTTTCGGACCGGGACAAGCTTCGCCGCTGGGTACAGGCTGTCCTCATGGATCCGCTCTGTTACGACCTACTCGTCGACATTTCCCGAAAGAAATAGAGAGCCATTTATGAAGCGCCTCAAAGCCCTGTTTCCCGCAACCTGGCTTATCCTGTTGGGCCTCGGCTCAGGCTGCCAGAACCCGACACCCAACGAGTCGTCGCCCTCGCCTTCGGTCGATTCCACACAAACCACTGGCTCCAAGGCCGAACCCGCCAAACCAGCGGCCGATGAACCGACCTCCAAAGATGTCCGGTCCACGACCGACACCGTTGCCAAAGACGACAAGACTGCGGAATCGACACTGTTCCACTGGGCGTTCTCAAAGGACGAGGGCCTCAAACAGGCCAAATCAGAACACAAGTACGTCGTCCTCAAGTTCGAAGCTTCGTGGTGCGGACCGTGTCAGATCATGAAGCGTGAGGCCTTTGAGGACAAGAACGTCGCCGACATCCTGAGGAAAGCCATCATCGTCCCGATCGACGTCGACTCTCCGGAAGGCGGCAAGCTCTCTGCCGAGTTCAAAGCGGACACGATACCGAGGCTTGAGTTCCTTAAGCCGGACGGTAAGAGCTTCGGGCATATCGTCGGCTATGCAGGACTTGACTGGCTGAAGAAGAACCTAAAGCAGATCGTGGCCAAAGCCTGAACTCGATGTTCGACGAGTCGCCAGAACAAGCGTGGGAGCTTCGGTACGGTTTCAAGCCGCCGGAGGAATTGCCACGACTGGCCCGTTTCCTCAACCACCGGTCCGTAAGAGACTATGCCGATCGGCCGGTTCCAGAGAGTCTCGTTTCTGGACTTGTTGCGGCCGCACAAAGTGCCGCCACCAGCAGCAACTTACAGCTTTGGACCGTCGTGAGCGTTCAGGATCCGGCACGGCGCCTTGAAATGGCCAAACTCTGCGACGATCAGCGGCAAGTCCATCAAGCGCCCTGGTTCTTCGCATTCTTGGCAGACCACTATCGTGTCCGGACAGCGGCGGCTCGGGTCGGCGAGAGCTGCCTCGGTCTCGACTACAACGAGTTCTATACGATGGCCGTATTGGACGTCGCCTTGGCCGCAGAGCGTATGGTTTGCGCAGCCGAATCGGTCGGACTGGGGATCTGTTATATCGGAGCCTTGCGGAACGATGTGCGGGGTGTCAAACGGCTCTTGCAGTTGCCCAGGGGCACGGTCGGTCTCTTCGGGCTTTGTCTGGGCTGGCCGTCGGAGGAGTCGCGAGCGGCCATCAAACCCCGACTCGCTCAGAACGCGGTCTGGCACCGCGAGGTGTACGACAGTCAAGCCGACGTATCAGAGTATGACGAGCGTATGGCGGGATTCTATGAAACGCAGAAGATGAAAGGGAGCGTCACCTGGTCCATGCGGAGCGGACGCCGGGTCGACGAAAACCATCTGACTGGTCGGGAGGCACTCAAGGGCTTTCTGGAAGACCAAGGCTTTGACAATCGCTGAAAAAGGTGCCCCGCGCCTTTCGACGCAGGGCGATGTTGGACCAGTACGTGTCAGATGCAATCCTGCTAGTTGCCGGTTCTTTGCCTTCGCAAGAAGGTCGGGATATCCAATTCCAGTTCCTCGATCTCGATCGGTTTCGGCACGCCGCGCGAAGAGGGTGCAGGCTCCAGTTCGGGCTCGCGGCGGCTTCGGGGAGCCGGCGCCGAGAACATGTCTTGATCGATGACGTGCCGCGCTTGGCCATTCATGCCCGCCGCCAGGAGGGTGACGACCACTTCGTCGTCCATGGAGTCGTCGATCACCTGGCCCATGAAGATTGATGCATCGTCGGCGTCAGTGAGTTGTAGGAGATACTCCATGGCGTCATGGGCCTCACCGATCGTGAAGTCCGGACCAGCGGTCAGGTTTACCAGGAGGCGTTTCGCTCCCAAGATGGCCGTCTCCAGAAGCGGTGAGTTGGCCGCAGCCTCGGCCGCGTTGCGTGCCCTCTGCTCTCCCACGCCGTGTCCCATCCCCATGAGGGCGACACCCGCGTCCTTCATGACTGATCTCACGTCGGCAAAGTCCACATTGATCAATCCAGGCCGAAGGATGATGTCGCTGATCCCTTGGACGCCTTGACGGAGGATGTCGTCCGCTACCAGGAACGCGTCTTGAAGCGACGTCTTGCGCTCGACGACGTTCATGAGGTTGTCGTTCGGGATGACAATGAGGGTATCGGTTCGGTCGCGGAGCCGATCAAGGCCGCTCAGCGAGTTTTGTTTCCGTCTCGGACCTTCAAAGCCGAAGGGCCTTGTCACGACGCCGACGGTGAGGACGTCGAGTCGTTTGGCAAGTTCCGCCACGTGCGGTGCCGCACCAGTGCCGGTTCCTCCACCCATGCCGGCGGTGACAAAGACCATGTCCGCACCCTCGACAAGCTCGATGATCGTCTTTTCGCTCTCCTTGGCCGCCTGGAGACCGCGCTCAGGGTCGCCGCCAGTACCGAGGCCGCGAGTCTGGTTCTCCCCAAGCACGACTTTGGTTGTCGCGAGACAAGTCTCCAAGGCTTGGCGGTCAGTGTTCATGGCAATGAACTCAATGCCTTGCACTCCCGTGCTGACCATGCGGTTGACAGCGTTGCACCCGGCGCCACCGACGCCGATGACCTTGATGATCGCCTGGGTCTCAAACAGGTTCTTCGGGCTCATATCAGATTCCGTACTGGCACAACCAAGTGGTTGTGAATCGTGTTTGAAGACGCCGCAGCGAAAGCAAAAGGAGCGGGAACTTTTCCACATTGACGGGGCTAGGCGCGTCTTGGCCATCCTGCGGTCGAATCCGCCCCTGCCGACGGGCTGATAGGGAATCAAACGCCACGCCCCATCGGCCAACCCAGGCTGCCACACGGAGTTCTCGCGCCAAAGGCGGTACCATCGAGACATGACTGACCCCCTCGTCGGCATCGTCATGGGATCACACAGCGACCTAGACACCATGGTCGCCGCCGAGGAGACCATGAAGGAGTTCGGTGTACCGTATGAGCTCGAAGTAGTCAGTGCACACCGTACTCCTGACCGGATGGTTGAGTATGCGAAATCGGCCGCGACGCGCGGACTCAAGTTGATCATCGCTGGAGCAGGTGGCGCAGCCCACCTGCCAGGAATGATCGCCTCTTTGACGACGCTGCCCGTGATCGGGGTGCCGGTGTCGAGCCGGTCTCTGTCCGGTGTCGACTCTCTCTATTCGATCGTCCAAATGCCGCCCGGCGTACCTGTGGCGACCGTTGCGATCGGGAACTCCCGGAACGCTGGGTTACTGGCCGTACAGATCCTGGCCCTCCAAGATCCGGACCTGGCCGCCAAGATCCAGGGCTTCCGTGAAAGCCAAACGGCTTCCGTGTTGAAGCAAGCTGCCGAGACGAGGCGCCAGGGCTAAGTCCGCCCCATGCCCTTGGAGCTGGCCCCAATAAACTGGTGGCTATGGCAGCGCACATCCTAGACGGAAAGGCACTCTCGACTGAGATCCGCGCCCGGCTCGCCGAGCGCGTGGCCGCGCTGAGAGAGAAGGGGATCGTTCCAAGAATCGAGGCCATCGTGGCCGCTCAAGACCCGGCCAGCCTCGCCTACGTGAAGATGAAACGGACGTGGGCAGAAAAGGCAGGCATGGAAAGTGGGAGTTTCGAAGTGCACGGTGACACCCACCAGGATCAGATCATGGAGCAGATCTGGAAGCTCAACCGAGATCCCAGTGTCCATGGCGTCCTGATCCAGCATCCACTCCCCTCGCACATCGACGAGGACGCGTGCCTCAACGCGCTGGATCCAGACAAGGACGTTGACGGCATCACCTCGGCTTCGCTCGGTAGGCTTACGGCCGGGCTCAAAGGCTTTCGTTGCGCGACTCCAATGGGCATCATGACTCTGCTCGACCACTACGGAATCGATTGCCAGGGCAAACATGCTGTCGTGATCGGACGATCTGTGATCCTCGGCAAGCCCGCTGCCCTCATGTTGCTAGAAAAGAACGCGACCGTGACCATCGCCCATTCACGCACACGCAATTTGCCCGACCTCGTCGCGATGGCAGACATTGTCGTGGCTGCAGTCGGAAAACCAGAGTTTGTTCAGGGAAGCTGGATCAAACACGGCTCGGTCGTGGTCGACGCTGGATACAACAAGGTTGAAGGCCGAAACCACGACGTCGGCGACTGCCAGTACGAGGAATGTGCTGCTGTGGCATCTTGGATCACGCCAGTCCCTGGAGGCGTCGGTCCGATGACGGTCGCGAGCTTGCTCGAAAACACCGTGCGTGCGGCAGAGTCAGCGTTGTCCAGCTAGGCTCTCAGGGCCCCAAGTGAGTGCAGCGAGAGCCCCTCACTGGGACGTTTTCGTCGCGGCATTCTTGACAGAAGTCTAAAGAATGGCCGGGCAATGAGTCTTGCCCAAGGACGAAAACATGAACTGGAACATCGTTGAAGGAAAGTGGCGCGAGATCACTGGCGCCGTCAAAGAAAAGTGGGGAGACCTCACAGACGACGAAATCCTCCAGGTCGATGGGAAGCGCGAGAGACTGGAAGGACTGCTGAAACAGAAGTACGGCCTCACTCAAGAAGCTGCAGCAGAGCAGATTGACCGCTGGGCTGACAAGCTCAAAGATGTGATCCGGGCGTGACAGGGAGGCCACCATGTTGCACTATGCTGTCGTCTTCTTCATCATCGCGATCATTGCGGCATTCCTCGGCTTTGGAGGCATTGCTGGCCTGGCTGCATGGATCGCCAAGATCCTCTTCGTCTTCTTCCTGATCCTGGCCGTGATCGCTCTACTCACCAAGCGGCGGATGCCTGAATAGCATTGGCTGCCGCGTCGGAGCCGGGTTTGTCCCCGCCCGGCTTCGACGCCTCACGTACAATCCGATCGACATGGCGTATCGCGATTTCCAGCATTTCCTGGAAGAACTCCAGTCACGGGGCGAGCTCAAAAGGATCACGGAACCAGTCTCGCCTTATCTTGAGATCACGGAAGTGGCGGACCGGGTCATGAAAGCTGGCGGACCGGCGTTGCTGTTCGACAATGTCGTTGGCCCGCCCCACCGTCTCGGCTCTCCCTGTCCGGACAGCGCGGTAATGGGGCGACCGAGCATCCATGATGAGGTCACTGCCCACCTGCTGACGCCACGGCATTTTGGCGTGCCCGTCGCGATCAACACGATGGGCTCACGACTGCGCATGTCGATCGCGCTCGGTACATCGGACTTTGAAGACCATGCCACGCGTCTCAGAGAATTGATCCAGTTACCCGCAGATCCTCCTCAGGGTGTCCGCAGTGCCCTGAACCTGGCGCCCAAGCTCATCGAAATCCTCAAAGCCACGAAACCTGTGGCGGTCAGAAACGGCGTGTGCCAAGAGGTCGTCCAGTTGGGACAAGAGGTCGACTTGACTCAGTTGCCCGTCCTGACCTGCTGGCCAGAAGACGGAGGCCCTTACGTGACTCTGCCGATGGTGTTCACTCACGATCCGGCGACAGGAAAAAGGAACGTGGGCATGTACCGCGTGCAGATCCAGGGCCGGAACGAGTGCGGCATGCACTGGCAAATGCATAAGACCGGCGCCAGGCACATGGAAGAGGCAGGCGCCAAACGACGGCGGATCGAAGTCGCGGTCGCGCTTGGCGGCGATCCCGCCTACATGTTCAGCGCCATTTCGCCCCTCCCACCCGGCATTGACGAGATGGTCTTTGCCGGATTTCTTCGCAGAGAAGGGGTCAAGATGGTGAAGTGCAAGACGGTCGACGTGAGCGTTCCCGCCGACTGCGAGTACGTGCTCGAGGGCTGGGTCGATCCGAACGAGCGGCGTCTCGAGGGGCCCTTTGGCGACCACACCGGTTATTACTCGCTGGCCGAGGACTTCCCCGTGCTCCACGTCGAGTGTGTGACCCATCGTGAAAGGCCCGTCTGGCCGGCCACGATCGTCGGACAACCACCGATGGAAGACGGTTGGATGGGTAAGGCCGTTGAGAGGATCTTCATGCCCTTGATCCAGATGACGGTGCCCGAAATCGTTGACATCAATCTGCCCGTCGAAGCCTGTTTTCACAACGTAGCGTTCGTCTCGATCAGGAAAAAGTACCCCGGGCACGCCTACAAGGTGATGAGTGCGCTCTGGGGACTCGGTGGGCTAGCCTTCACCAAGTTCGTGTTCGTCTTCGACTCGGACTGCAATGTCCAAGACCGCGACGAGGTCTTGTTCCGGCTGGGTGCGAACTGCGACCCGGGTCGAGACGTGATCCACTCGCGGGGACCGGTAGACCAGTTGGACCATGCGGCCCAGCAAGAGGGATTTGGCGGAAAAATCGGATTTGACTGCACCCACAAGTGGCCCGGAGAGAACGGGTTCTCTCGCGACTACCCGAAACTTATCACGATGTCCGAAGACGTGAAGCGGCGCGTCGACGAGCTGTGGCCGAGGCTCGGCCTTTAGGTAGCGGGCCCGCACGTCTCGATCCGAAACACCGGGATTACGCCTAACTCGACGAGCTCCTTGCCAGAGTCTCCTGAGGACGGCACTGAGTCACACAGCGCCAGGAAGCATTTGCGAGATGAAAAGACGCGTCTCTTCCCAGCCCCCTCGAGGCATGCGCCACCAGCTACGTTCGAACGAAGCCATCTCGGGTGCGCAAGCCTCCCAAAGCGCCGTGGTCAAGCCGATCACGATCGAGCGCGCGACAAAGCTCGCGCTTGCGTTTCCACCAGCACTGCGATAGCCCGCCAGGATGGCCGGAACGCTCTCAAGCGGCATGGACGCCAAGTCGGCAGCCGGATCCCCATAGGTCGCGTCTCCCCAATCGAGGATCGCCGCCAGCGACCCGTCGGACGGCGATCCCATGAGGTTCCATGGATGGATGTCGCAGTGCGTCAAACACCTAGCCTCAGCGGATCCGCCGATTTCCATTACGCGCCTGGCAACCATCGCGAGGTCTTGTGCCTGAGACTCGGTCAAGACGCCTGCATCGGTGGCCCGGAGAGACCAATTGGACACGTCGTGCGCGCGCTCTGGCAGGAGTGTCGGGGCAACCACCTCGTCAACGGGGATCGAATGGAGCGTCGCCAATTCAGCCCCCAACTGGCGCCATGCCTTGTCCCAGTCGGCGAGTTGGAGACGACTAAAACCGATCGTCTCACCCGGGGCGCGCTCATAAACCGTGTAGGGCCTCGGGGCGAACGTCTGGGTCGTGTCGGATGCGACGAGCCGAGGGGTCTTGATCCCAGCTCTCCGCACGAGAGCCACTACGGCCGTCTCTCGCACTGCTTCGCCATCACAGGCTGGGTCAGAGCCTTCCATCACGATCCGCAGGATGTGGTCGTCCCCTATCGCCCAGGCCTCGTTCACCATGCCGCCCGCCGGGAGGGGTGAGACCTCGCCACTAAGACCATGGCGAAGCGCGATGGCCCGGATGAGGCTGGGAGAATAAGACATGAGGGCGGATTTTACGACAGCACCCAGGTCACAGCCGGAGAGTCGGCTCACGCTGATATCCGTGAATCTACGGTGGGCTTCCTTCTGTGAACTGGCGGATAATAGGGGTGTCCCCATGAAGCGCCTGTCGTTTGCATCCCTCTTCCTTCTTCTTGCTGTCGCTTCGTCCGCCCAGACGAAGACGTACTTCGCCCTTGGAGACTCGGTGGCGTTCGGGTTCCAGCCAAATGACTACAGCCGGAACAACGGTGATAAGGGGTATGTCAAACCGGTCGCGGACTGGTTAGGCACCCAGCAAGGGGGCGTCCGCCCGACCGTGATCAACCTGGCCATTCCTGGAGAGACGAGTGCGAGTTTTTTCGACACGAGCGAAGTAGGGGGTCTCCTGAACAGCAACTACCCCCTCTTAGGCCGCAAGAGCCAGGCGGACACGTTCAAGGCCAAGGTGGCTTCCGAGTTGTCAAAAGGGCATGTTCCCACTCATGTCACGTTCGCCATAGGAGCGAACGACCTGCTTAACCTCGAGACCACGCAGTTCCTCGCTCTGCCGCTTGACGAACAGAAAGCCCAGGTAGATCAGGTCATTGCTGTAATCGCCGCCAATGCGTACAGCGAGTTCACTCTCATCAGACAGCAGCTGCCGAACGCAGTGCTCGTCGTGCCTGGTTACTACAACCCTTACAACGCCTACCCAGGAACACCCGTCGACATCATTTCGCTTTATGCCATTCCACGCCTCAACAGCATCCTTCTCGTGGACGCGTTCCGGTTCGGAGGTACCTTTGCGGACACCTATGGCCTCTTCCTGGGCCACGAGCTCGAGTGGACCTGGATCGCCCAAAACGACGTGCACCCGAACGATGCCGGATATGCCCAGATCGGTCAACTGGTCATCCAGCGCCTTTTGAACCGACTACCTTCGGTACCAGGCATCAAGAGGTAGGAACGGTCGGGCGAACATCGCCGTCGTGGAGTGCGGCACTCGCTTCTTGGGCCTCAAACGTGGTCGCAAACGTTTTCGATCGCCTTCCACCGATCTTCGCTCAAGAGGCCGTCAGCGACTTTGCCTTGGCCAAGGCTCTTGAGCCCCGTCCTCAGAGCCAGCAGGGCTTTGTAAGCCGGACCACACTTGTCACAGCGGTCGACGTGCTTCCGGGCGTACCATCCTAAAGGCCCCGTGAGCGTGCCTTCGACGAGACGAGCCAAGAGACCCTTCATCCAGGGACACGGATTGATGACGGGCCGGACTTTGTGCTTCATGGTCAAATCAACTCTCCCAAACGCTTCCGGGTGATGACGTCAGCCATCTTGAGACGAGCCCGATTGAGTCGGGAACGGACGGTACCCACGGGTACGCCGAGAACTTGGGCGGCATCGGCATACTCCATTTCCTCGAGATCGACCAGTACGACACAGGCCCTCTGGTCTTCCGACAGCTCACCCAATGCCAGCTCGATCTCGTCCCGCAAGGCCGCTGTCTCGACGACGCTGGCGATGTCTCGATGACTATCCCATGCGGATTGCCTGTCTATGATCGACTCGATTTCATCTGACGTCGTGAACCGATTCCTGCGACCCGACTCGCGGAAGAAGTGATTGGTCATGATGCGCAACACCCAGGGTCGGAAGTTCCCAACGTCAGTGAACTTCCCGTCCGCCATCGCCTTGTACGCCAATATGAGGGCTTCTTGGACACAATCGTCGGCGAAATCCACGTCGTGGCCGCAGAGTCGGCGCGCCACGCGAACTAGCACGGACTCGTTGGCCCGCGCTAGACGCATGAAGGCCTCCTTGTCAAAGGCGGCAGGTGTTTCCCCGCTCCTTGCGGTGCTCCCAGGTGGACTCGACATGGCGAAGGCAATCACGCAGCTAGAAGACAAGGCGAGAGTCGAAAGTTCCGTCAGCGCGTCGGAAAAGTGTATCAGCAGGGCTGGTCTAGACTGTCGTCATGGCCAGACCCGGGAAGGAGTCTGGAGGGCCCGTGCGATTTGGGTGCCTCGCTTGCTTGGTCTACCTTGCCATTTGGACGACCGTCCTCGTGCTGAGCCCTTCAAATCCGAGTTCCTATGCGCCTGGCGGATCCACTCAGGTGCGGTCTGTGCTCTTGTTCGTGGGAGCCTCGGGCGTCGCCATCGGTTACGCCCTCGGCTACAGCCTCGGCAGAGCCTGGGATCATGCTCGAAACAAGAGACGATAGGTTGTCTCCCGTCGTCGGTGGTTGCAGCCTTGAGGGCCGGTGACGCGCTTAGGCGTTTCCGATCAGGATGCCCGTCGCGAACACCAAGGCGCCACCAACCGCCACTTGCAGTGCAGCCGACCACATCGGCGTGTCCATGTACTTCTTGCGCACCCAAGTGATCGCCGCAAGTTCCAGAACCACGACCACCAGTGCGACGAACATGGCCGCCCGGAAGTCAATGATCAGGAATGGCAACGTGTGACCAATGCCCCCTCCCGTCGTCATCGCGCCACAGACCACTCCCCGGATCCAGGGGTGGCCCCGGCCGGTCAGGGCGCCATCGTCAGAGAGGGCCTCTGCAAAACCCATGCTGATGCCAGCGCCCAGTGACGCCGCGAGCCCGACCAGAAACGCTTCGTGAGTGCTCTTGGTAG
The DNA here is from genome assembly GCA_029781035.1 of Armatimonadota bacterium. Taxonomy (GTDB): domain Bacteria; phylum Armatimonadota; class Fimbriimonadia; order Fimbriimonadales; family Fimbriimonadaceae; genus JAEURO01. The sequence goes on along the minus strand of JAKOXK010000085.1, from coordinate 24,012 downwards.
CGGCAGCAGCAGCAAAGACCGGTGCCAAAGTCGAGACTGACCCGTCCATCAGTCCTGCCAGACCCGGCTGAATGACCTGCATCACGAAAAGCTTTCGCCGGGCCGTGTCTTCACTCTCCCCCAGATGCGAGTCGACGACAGCGCTGGTCAACGCTTGCGCTGTCTGCTCGTGGTGGCGTTCAGCTAGGGCCAGGTCGCCCAGCAACTGGCGCACGGAAGCGTCTTGTGACCGCTGGGCGGCTTGCTCGTAGAACTTTCGAGTCTCGTACTCGATCGCGGTGGCCTGCCTGCGTACGGTTTCCAGGCTGAGAGGTCGGTATAGCCAGACCGGCCTCCTCTGAACGAAGCCGCGGACATCCTGCCTCCGAATGAGCGGAATGTGCTCGCCGAACCTCGCTCGGTGCAGTTCTATGAGCCGCCGTCTGTGCTCACTCTCCTCCCGTTGCATGGCTTCGAAGATCGATGCTGTCGCTGCGAATTGCTCGCGCAGGCCATCGGCGAAGTCCGCGTAGATGCGTTCGTCCTCTTCTTCCAAGGAAACTGCCAGAGCTAACACTTCCTGGTCGGTCAGATCCTGAAACCTCTTCATGCCTCCAGCATGTCACGTATGTCTATTCGAGAGCGGGGCGTCACTCCTATGGCCCGTTGCCATGTTTGCCAGAAGCCTCGGCGGTCGCCTCTTGATCCCCTCATTCCGTTGAGTCTGTAACGGCGGATCTGACGTCTCGGAACTCATCCGTCTTGGCCACTTCCAGGGCGGACTGCCCGTACGGTCCGCACAATGGCCGGGCACGTGTCGCTGTCACCAAAAGCTAGGCCCGGAGCAACTGGACTCCGGGCCCGACGGTCGATCTGCCAGTATCGGCTCAGAAGCGCGACCAGAGGTACTGGTTGGTCACCTCATGGTGGAAGAGTATCTCTGTTGTCTTGATCAGCGAACCGAGCTCCTTGGGCGCCCGTTCTGCAACGGCCTCTTTCCGCTCGATGAACTTGTCCTTGTTGGACTCACCGAGGATTTGACCGACGAACGATGAGCCCTTCATGTGTCGGATCGCGTCATAGATGTTCCCCGGAAGGTAGCGCGTCCGAGTGCGACGTTCCTCTGACGTGATCTTCTCGGTCATGGGGCCCTCAAGCCCTGTCTTGATCAGGGTGTAGAAGGCCATGTACGGGTTGGCGTCGGGTGCCACGGTCCGGACTTCGATACGGGCCGACTTTTCATTGCCCAGCGGGATTCGGACCATTGACGTCCGGTCGACCGCGCTGGACTTGATCTGGTTCGGTGCCTCGAAGTGCGGATCCAGCCTTCGATAGGCGTTCACCGAAGGGTTGAGAACCAGACAGATGTCATTGGCGCTATTGAGGATCCGGTCGATGAAATCCCACCCGAACTTGCTCAGATTGTCTTCACCCTTGGCATCGAACATTAAGTTCCTACCATCCTTGCTGATCGACATGTTCGTATGCATGCCGCTACCGTTGATACCGGCCACAGGCTTGGGGAGGAAACTCGCCGTGCAGCCCATGTTCGCTGCCACCTGGCGGGCCGTCAGCTTGTACAACTGAAGCTGATCAGCCGCGATCAACGCCTCGGTGTACGAGTAGTTCAGTTCAAACTGGCTGGGAGCGACTTCAGGGTGATCCTTCTCGTTCTCGAACCCGAGGGCGCGCTGACACTCAGCCAGACGGTCGATGAACAGCTTAAGGGGGTCGTTAGGCAGACAGTGGAAATAACCACCGCTGTGAACTGGTGCAAAGCCCTCGTGAGAGTTGTAGTTCTGTTCAGCGTTCAGCCCCTCGAAAAGGAAACCCTCGCACTCGACGGCGATGTTCGCCACCATCTTTTGTTTGGCGAGTTCGTCGCTGAGGGACTTGAGCATGCCGCGCATGTCGCTCGTGTACGGGCTCCCGTCCTTGTCCAAGATCAGTCCGAACACGATCACCTTGCCAGGGCCGAAGATGTCGCTGGGAAGCCAACGGAAGCTCCCCCAGTCAATCCCCAACCGCAAATCGGACTCGTTAACCAGACTGAAGCCTCGGATACTAGAGCCGTCGAACGTCAGGTTGTCCCAACTCCTGAGCAGGAACTTCTTGTCGTAGTCCAGAGTGTGGAACCGACCCTCGATGTCTGTGAAGCAGACCGTGACCGCCTTGATCTCCTTAGCGTCGGATAGGTACTTCAGATAGTGGTCCTGGAGTTCCGCGGCAGGTGTCCTCGCCAACTGCCTCCTCTTCGCCTCTATGTTCAGGTCCTCGAGCTCGTCATAGGGGATTTCAAGGAAGTTCTTGAGGGGCCGCGTGGGCGGATAGGGTCCCTCGCCTGTCAATCGCCCGGCACTCTCAATTGAACGTCGGATGGGGTCGGAGATCATAACGATTGATATCTTACTCTTAAGATGGGCTGACTAAGGGTATTTATGCCAATATTTAGAGTAAATTCTGGCTCTACAAGTCAGCCTAGCCGCCTCCCTTGAACCTCTTCTGGTCAGTCGGAGGCGCCATGCGGACAGGCCTCTTTATGGGGTCTTGACGGATCTCGTCCAAGACCACGCTGACAGCCTTGTCGAGCTGTGGGTCTCGGCCAGCCCGGAAGGCGTTCGGATCGTCCTGCACGACATAGTCGGGCTCAAACCCGTATCCGTCCGGAAGCCACTTCCCGTCGGGGGCAAAGGAGCCTTCGACAGGCGTTGCGACAAACCCCCCATCGAGCAACTGGACGCCACCGACTGCCATGAACCCTCCCCACGTCCGTGTCCCGATTGTCTTGCCCAACTTCATGGCGCGGAACCCCGTACAGAAGTACTCACCATCGCTTGAGGTGCCCTCGTTGCACAACACCACTACCCTTCCCAGAAATCCCATTCGATGGTAGGGCTCTGGGACGCCGTAGCGGCTCTGGTCGTACTCAAAGATGACCCGCCGCAGTCGCTCAAGCACCATGCCGCTGGTGATGCCTCCCGCGTTGTACCGCACGTCGATCACCATGCCGTCCTTGTCAAGGTTGGCGTAAAACCACTTGCTGAACTCAGCCATTCCCTCTTCTCCCATGTCTGGGATATGGACATAACCGATGTTCGGTGAGGCCTTGGACACATAAGACCGATTCCGTCCGACCCAGTCGCAATACTCGGCTTGTCGGCCGCTTTCCATCGCTCGGACGCGAATGGTCCGGGCGCCTTCCGGCGATGGCTTGTCGTTGACGGTCAACGTGACAACATGGCCCGCCATACCGTCCAACGACTCGTACGGATCGTGCGCCTGGCTGAGTGCGGTGCGGCCGATCGACAATAGGTAGGTGCCTTCGCTCACCCCAAGACCAGGACTGGCCAGTGGAGATCGGTCGCTGTCGTCGAACCCATCACCGCGATCAATATGCTCAATCCTGTACGCACCGCCGTCCCACTTCAAAGTCACCCCGAGGAACCCGACTTTGGGAACCGGCGGATCGCTTAGCCGAGTCCAGCCTCCTCCCGTGAACGAGTGCGAAACGTTCAGTTCAGCGATCATCTGTCCGAGGATCTCGTTGAGTTCTCCCCGTGAACCCACTGCAGGCAAGAGCGCTTCGTACCTCGTCTTCACCTCGTTCCAATCCTGCCCGTGCGTGTTCGGGTCATAAAAAGTGTCGCGGACGTTGCGCCACGCCTGCAGGAACATCTCATGCCATTCCTTTTGAGGTTCGACCGCCACCCGCCATGTACTCAGATCGACCTTCTTGGCATCGTCGCCCATGGGCGAACCCACGGGTGCGATGCTGATCGCACCCGCCTTGTCGACCGCGACCGACTTGCCGTCTTGCGACACTTGGAACGACGCGACACCTGATGTGATCGTCGTCTCCTTCTTGTCCGACAGGCTGTATGCCTTCAAGTCATCCTTCGCCAAGTAGTAGACCTTGCCGCCAGGCACGGCTGTGAGGGACTTGTATGCACCCTCGGTCAAAGGTAGCTCGAACACCCGGTCCGGGAGGCCGTCGACATCGATACGGAACTTGGCATCGTGCTTGCCCGCATCTTCCTTGTCCTCCTTCTTAGGCTCTTCGTCACTGCCGATGAGGAACGGTGACTGTCCCTCCTTTGTCAGCGTCACAGCCATGACCTTGGTCGCATCCTGTACGTCGAGTTGGAAGTCGAACGCATCCCACTTTGGTTCGACCTTCCTCTCGCTGAGGAAGTACAGGAACTTCCCGTCTGGGTCAAATGCCGGAATCGAATCCCTCGTCGGAGATTGGGTGACTCTTGTAAGTGACTTCGACTGCGAGTTGTAGAGATAGAGGGACTGGACGAAGAGGTTCTCTTGCTGCGAGAACGCCACCCAATTGCTGTCGGGAGAGAACACGGCGTCGGTGACCTCCTGGAAGGCGTTGTGGACCACGAGAGTCTTCGCTCCCGTGGCAACGTCGACAATCCACAGGTTCTGCGCGACATCCTCCATGAGCAGCCGCTTGCCGTCTGGCGACCACCTCAGCCCGCCTAGCACGAGTTTCGATTCGCTCGTCAGTTTTCGCGCCTTTCCGTTACCGTCAGTCGGCGCCAAGTACACATTCTCTTCGCCGTCACGGTCACTAACAAAGGCCAGCGTCTTACCATCCGGCGACCACGCCGGCTGTTTTGTCATAGAGGCGATCGACGGAGAGATGGGCCGTATGTCGCCCTCCTTTGCAGGGGCGGTAAAAAGCTGGCCGCGGCCCACCATAGCGATCCTGGCGCCCGTCGGCCCGAGAGCCCATTCACCCACCTTGCCTGGCACGGTGGTTGGCATGGAATGCAGGCTGTCTGTCCGCAAAGCGAGTTTCAGTTCTTCGTCGACTCCTGATGCAATGTCGTAAGCCCAAAGCTCATCGCCGAACTGGTACACGACCTTCTTGCCGTCGGTCGAAGCAAACTTGACGTCAACGCCCTTGTGGTCGGTCAGTCTCCTCTCTGTTCTGTTTGCCGTGTCGTACACCCAAAGGTTGGCACTCCCGTCCCGCTCGGTCACGAAATACAGTTTCCCGCCTGCCCATGCCGGATACTGCTCATTGACGTCGCTGTCGTCAATGCGTCTGAACGTGTGGGCCGCAATGTCCTCGATCCATATGTGGTTGGCCAATCCACCGTGGTATCGCTTCCACCAGTGGTCCTCGATCGGGAACGGACAATAGGCCATCCTTTCACCATCTGGTGAGATGCTTGCCTGAGCACCTTTCTCCATCGGAAGAGCCTCCGGCAGTCCGCCTCCAACAGGCACCTGGAACAGCCGCGGGCCAACGTACGAGTCCCTGCGTGACCGAAAAACGACGTTCTTGCTGTCCGGTGTCCAACAGACCATGTCGGCGCCTTCGGGATCAAAGGTGAGCCTCCGAGGCATCCCACCTTCGGTCGGCATGACGTAGACGTCGCGCCCGCCTTCATAGGAAGCAGTGAAGGCAATGGCCCTCCCGTCAGGCGAGAACTTCGGTCTCGCTTCTTCGCCGGGGTCGGTCGTGAGTCTCTCTGCCGTGCCTTTGGCGACCGATCCAAGCCAAACGTCTCCCTCAGCACAGAAAACCACGCTGTCCCCGTGTATGTCCGGCATCCTCACCATCCTGGGTGGCGAGATCTGCGCGGCGGCGGCGGCCGGAAGGCAGAGAAGAGACATCACGAATCGGGCCATGGTGAAGGGAATCCTACCCCTGCACCCGGGGCTCATCCTTTGACTTGGCCGCGAGCCCCAACTTGCGGTTCTGGTTTTTCAATTGGAGTGGCCGATGATGTACCGATCCTCCTGAACGGTAACCCTACAAAACAGACGAGCGACTGTCTAGGGCGGGATGTACAGGAACACTTCACACGCGCTGGTGGTCGCCAGACTCTTCTGAACACGACCACAGGCAGATCCTCGACGGGAATCTCCCTGCGCACGGCGAAGACTACGCAATCGAGATAACGGTATCCCGTCACCCACGCTGGCCTTTGCATGTCTCAACTGAGCGAAGTCAAGACCTCTCTGGCTGAAGCGGTAAGCGTCCAGACGGTGCCGGGAGGGTAAATGTCGCCCCCACCAAAACTGGACGGCGCTCCATAGCTGGCGACCGAAAACGGCTGTCCTCGGCGAAGAACGCCGATGTTCGTATGTCTAGGTACGACGCCACCAGGACGAGACCACCCAGCAGAAGCGCACTCATGCAGACGATTGCGAGCTATCTAGGGATCTCCATCTCAGTTCCAGACGGAGGTGACGAGTTCGATCGTTCTCAGAGTCGAAGGAGCCAGTTTCATCAGTCTCAATGGCCGCAGGCGCGTTCGGCATCCTGGCACGAGACTCCACGAGTGCGTCCAAAGCCCTGGATTGCGAGTCGAAACCGCTAGCTTCCTATTGGCAACATGGTTCGTGCGTTCTCAGCCAGAGCCTGACCGATCGACTCTCCCCGAGTCAGTTCCCAATAGTTTGTCTTCATCTGCCGCAAGGCCAAAACGGAGACGATCCAACTCTGAGTCCAGCCACTCTCCACGCTCCACGCTCCCCATCCGGCGTCCGCGTCACTCCCCCACACGTCCCAGTCTGCAAAGTCAAAGGCCCGGAACCATGCACCGTCGAGCTCCGGGTGCGCTGTTGACTTTGCCTGGATCCGCACGAGGAAGTCGGCCAACTTGTCCTCTGCTGCTTTCAGCCGCTTGTCACCGGTCGCTGCCGCCGCTTCGTGAAGTCCAAGGAACGCGAAATTGGAGGTGTACAGCATGTCGGCGCAGGAATCGCCGTTCTCTTGGATGAGGGGCGCCTCGGCCATCCCATAGGCAGCGTTCGAGGCCGGTGGCGGGCAAAGGCCGAAACCAGGTGGCCCAAGCTCCTCACGAATAGCGCCGCACCGGTCTTGTGAGGCCAGCAACTTGTCTGCGACTCGGTCGAGCCATTCTCGGTGTTCCGGCGTGTCTTCGACGCGAACCAGCCAGGCCAGTGGCAGGAGCATCCGCGCCCGCTCCTGCTGGACACCGTTTGTCCACCTCCACTGGCTTTCGGGCAGCGCCATCTGGACGGTGATGCCAGCTTTGGCGCGCTCAAGGAACAGCTTGACGTGCGACCGCTCGTACGCCCACAGATAGCAGGCCCAAAGCCAACTCTCAAAGTGCGGCGAGGGGTTGACGAGCCTTCGGTCGTAGAACGCTCGCCAGCCCAGCTTGTCGAGGTCGCTCTGCACGATGTTGTCACCGCGAAAACCATTCTGCCCCGACGTTCGCAAATTCGCTAACAAGCACCGGGCGATCACGTCGTCCCATTTGGGTTCATGAGTCACCGACTCTGCCGCGACCATGCCGAGTAGGAACCGTGCGTTGTCGTCACCATAGTAGGTGCCCGTCGCACCGGGATCGCTCCAGCCCACCAAGCCGTAGGCCGAGTTGGCTGGGTCACTGCGGGGGCCATTGGTGAACGGTGACTGGAAGCAAAGGAAGTCGCCAAGATTGTGCGCCACCTGACCCAAACGCTTGTCTTTGAGCAGACGGCCGGCCAGTGCGTGCGCCATAGCTGCTTCGCCGTTGCAGTCGGCGCGCCGCCACCAACGCAGATACTGGCTGCCGCCTTCGTGAACCTGCGAGTTGAATCCCTCCAGCATCCCGAGAGAGCCGTCACCCGCAGAGCCAGGAGGCATCGGGCCAACTCGGTCGTACCAGTTGGATGCCTCCTTGTCGAACGTCTTCTTGGAGTCCGGAGTCAGAAAAAGGGCCGCCTTCGAGAACCAGCCGACACCCCTGCGCACCGCATCTGTAGCTGCGTCGGGCTTGATGGGCTCGATCTTCGTATAGCTAGGCTCAATGCTTGTCTGAATCTGCACACGACTGACGGCCTTGCCGACTCCCACCCATCCGAGAATGCGCTTCCAGACTGTTGTCCATGCCATCTCGGGAGCGAAGCGCAGTGAGCTATAGCAGCTCAGGGGTGCCGAGGCCAAGAGCACTCCTGGTTCGCCGTCGGGCTGTGCCAAAACGGGCCACGATTCCTGCGACAACCCAAAGACGGCCGTATTGAAACCTGCGACCTTGGAGAGCGAGAGGAGAGGCTGCCCACCAGGGAGCTCGGCAACGTGGTCTGCCCGGATGGTGAGCAGTCTCCCCTCCGGAAGGTTTTCACCAAACCAACCAGACGTTACAACGATGCGGGCCAAGGCAGTACCGACTGACGGTTTCGATGGGCTCTCAAGGTAAATGTGAAGCCCTTTTGAGGCCACGCTCTTCCTCTGGCCGACTGTCAAACCGGGTGTCACCCCCAAGGCAAGGATTCCATCCCCCTGTCCCGCTCTCGACAGAGCCTCATCCAGGTTGCCTACCCGGTTTATGGCTATCCTCGCTTTGGAGAGAGCCGGAACCAGGTCATTCGATCCCGACTGCACGATCCAGAGTTTCGACGATGCCGTGACCATCGCGACAGAGATCAAGAGCGACATGTCGCCCCTTCCATGTTCATGGTTGCCAAGATGCTACCTTCAGCTCGTTCGCCGCACCCCGGTTTGAGAGTCACGGACGGCGCATTCATAGGCCGGTGACGAGTTCGGATCTGAGCCCTAAGTGACGGTTAGGCGGCCTCCTACTTTCCGCACGAGTACGCATACCTGCGCCGACGAGTTGGAAGCCTGTGACTTTGCGATCTGGACACGCTGGAATGTATCACCTGCAGTCGGTCGACGATCCATGGCAGGCGGGCCCTTCCACTCGCGAGCATGGACACGGGCCTGTCCTTCCCACCACCTGAAAAGCCCGAAACCCCAAGGCGTTAGCCGCTGTAGTGGAACAGCCATTTCGCCGGGATCGGCCCTTTCGCTTGTCCTGGTCCCGCGACAGAGACGCTGAACGAGTTGGCCCCGCCCTGGTCGAACCAGCGAACGTCGAACGGATAGAGGCCTGCGGGCAACCAAGCCGTGCCTGACTTCTCGACCGCGCCATGGGGCCCGTCGTTGTCCACAACCAGGGCATCACCGAGCCACAAGCGTGATCCGTCATCGCTCTTGAGCGAGAAGGTGTACGCTCCGGCCGTTGGTATTCTGATATATCCCGACCAACGCACGGCAAACTTGGCATCGCGTGGCCGTGCGCCTTCCGTCGGCAAAGGGGCGACGGTAGTCGCTGTCGGCTTCATGTTTGTCAAATCAGGGATGGTCGACGGTTCGCCCGTTAGAAGGTACTGCTGGACGGTTACGCCACTGTCCAAAGACGGCAACTCGGTCCTTAGGCTGTTTCGGCAGTCCACCTTCGCGACCCCGCCAGCCACTCCGTGCGAGTTCACGTACGCGAACGTCACCGTACAAGGCTTCTTCACGGTCAAGGGCCCTGTGTAGGCCTTGGAAGCGCTATTGGGCACTGTCCCGTCGGTCGTGTACCGCAGCGTCTGCGACAGACCGGTTGGAGCATTGCACTTCACTTGTACCGAACCCGAGAAGAACAAGGTCGTGAACGGAACGGTCGGCACGGGCATCATGTAGGTTATCCCGAGTTCGTCCAGGCGTGGAAGCCATGCCGCCAACCTTCGCGAGAAATCGCTCCAATCCTTGCGCGCAGGCGGAGTCCACAGGTCCTCGGCCATGGCGAGCGCACGAGGAAACTGCATCTCCTCGCAGTGACTCTCTGTCGGGATCCACTCAGTCCAGACGTTGTACTGGCCACCAAGGACATGCTTGGCCTCGGTGGCGTTCAGTGCGGCGGGCACGGGGTTCCACCCGTAGACGTGCTCAGTGGAGATCGATTGGTAGCTGTAATCAAAGTAGCAGTGACTGGTCGGGCTCATGACAACGTCCTTGCCCTGCTTTGCCGCTTCGATGCCGCCGTCAATGCCTCGCCAAGACATGACCGTTGCGCCGGGAGCCAGGCCACCCTCAAGAATCTCGTCCCAACCGACCAACCGGCGGCCGTGTTGGGCAAGGAAGTTGTCAAAGTGTTTCACGAACCAGCTTTGGAGTTCGTTCTCGTCCTTGAGGCCCTCCTTCTTCATTCGGTCTTGACAGAGTGGGCAGTTGTGCCAATAAGTCTTCGTGACCTCGTCCGCCCCAATGTGGATGAACTTTGAGGGGAACAGTTGCATCGTCTCCGACAGCACCTCTTCAAGAAAGGCGATCGCCTTGTCACTGCCCGCGCAATAAACGTTGCTCACAGATTTGCCGGGCTTGTCGGCAGGAGGAACGTTCTCGCACATGATCTCGGGATAGCTGACGACAGCACCCAGCGAGTGACCAGGCATCTCGATCTCCGGCACGATCGTGATGTGCCGGGCGGCAGCGTACCGAACGATGTCCTTCACCTGATCCTGTGTGTAGTAGCCACCGTATTTCTTGGCCCCGTCTTCACCACAGAACTGCAGGTTCCCGAAGTTCCACCCACCACCTGGCCACACTTCGCCTGTGTCTACGCGCCATGCTCCGAATTTGGTCAAGTTCGGGTACTTCTTGATCTCAAGCCGCCAGCCGCCATCGTCCACCAAATGCCAATGGAAGACGTTCAGCTTCATCATCGCGCAGTTGTCGAGAGTCTTCTTGATGAAACTGACGGGGAAAAAGTGGCGCGAGCAGTCCAACATCATTCCCCGCCACTGGAAGCGTGGGTAGTCTTCGATCTCGACCTGTGGCACCGACCACTGCACTCCGCTGACCCGTATCGGACTGTCGATCTCCTTTGGCAGCAGTTGGCGCAATGTCTGGACGGCGTAGAAAGCGCCAGTCTCCTCGGCGTATTGAACCAGAACCTCGTGCTGCGTGACCTTGAGCGAGTACCAGTTCGGTGGCAACTGCCCGCCCAGTGTGACGAGCTTGAACACGACCCGGTTGCTGCGGCTCTTGCCGCCGAGTGAGATTCCAGCAGAACGGGAGAGCATCTCCTTCAGGAACGCCGGAGCAGCGGACTTACCGTCGTTCTCAAGGCTCGTCGTACGGCTGAACACAAAGCTCGGGCCACCGCGGAGATGCAAAGAGACAGGCTCCGGGATGACCGTGGGCGCAGGGCTGGCGGTCAAGAGGGCACCGAGGACAAGGGTCGAGCCAGTCATGGTGTCCTGATTCTGTCACGTGCCGCAACCCTGAAACATGAGGGTGGTCATCAAGGCAGGTGGGGGCGGCTTGTGCGCCAACCCCCATGATGGTCGAAGGGGTTCACTTCTTTATGCCCGGGCCAATGAGCTGTGGGAGGGTGATCTGCCACGCACCGCGGCCCTGCGTCCCGACAACCATCCGGTTGTGCGGCACATCGATCTTGATGTCGATCACAGGGCAATGAGGCAAGCCTCTGCCAAACCGCGCCCAATGAGATCCTTCGTCCATCGTTGCATAGAGACCGTCGTCCGTTCCGGCATAGAGGATCACTTTGGGATAGCGATGGTCCGGAACCACGACGTTCACAGGAACGTCCGGGAGGTCACCGTCCAACGTCTGCCAGGTCGATCCACCGTTGATCGTTCGCCTCACCTGGTCGATCCCAAAGTTCGAAACCGCCAGGTAGACCGTTTGGTCACTGATCGGATCAACCGTCACTTCCCGAGTCACTCGAGGCCAGCCCGGCACACCGGTCAGCATCTTCGTGAACGTCGCTCCACCGTCTGTGGACCGCGAAACATTGCCGTCCGTCGTGGCGAGCCAGACGGTGTTCGGATTGGAGGCTGAGATCGACATGGCGCGAATCGCACCGGCCCCGTTCGTGACGTCGCCACTGATGGCTGCCCAAGAGGTTCCACCGTTAGTGCTCCTGTAGACCCGCTGAGTCCCCAAGAGAACTCTATTGGAGTTCGTGGGATCGATCTCAACCGGGGTGAAGAAGGCGGCCCTGTCGGCTCCACTGATCCCGGTTCCGACCGGGCTCCAACTGCCGCCCGTGTTCGTGGAGCGGTAGATATCGCCTGCGCCCTGGTACTGGGCGAACTCGTGGCTTGGCTGGAGCTGATCGATGGCCGTGTAACCACCGTCACCGCCGATATAGTTGCCCCACGTGCTGGTGTTGCCGTTCCGCTGAACGGTGCCATTGTCCTGCAGTCCGCCCAGGACGAGGTCCGTATTGGCCGGGCTCAACGATATCGCAGCGTAGAACTGCGTGATCCCCAATCCCGTGTTGAGGTTGATCCACGAGCTCCCATTGTTGGCCGATCGGAACAGCCCGCCGTCGCAACCGCACAACAATCGGCCGCTCGCATCCCAAGCAATGGCGTGGTTGTCCACGTGTTGAGTGGTGATGGTCGAGAAGGACGCCCCGCCTGTAGTGGTCCGTAACAGGTCATAGCCGGCATAGACCGCCGTCGAGGGGCTCCCTGGCTGGACACCGACTGCACAAAGGTACCAGCCATACGTGGCCTGAAAGCTCCCGACAGGAGCCGTGGTCCAAGTGGCGCCGCCATCAGTGGATTTATAGCCATTGAGTGTCGTTCCGTTGTTCCCAGCCGAGTCACACGGGTTCACATAAAGGGCATACACCCGGTTCGAGTCGTCTGGAGACACCGCGACGGCGACACGTCCGACGTTGCCCGTCGGAAGTCCGCCCCCCAGTTTCGACCAGTTCGCACCGGAATCTGTCGAGCGATAGACCCCGTTCTGAGTCGAGCCGAAAGGCCGGCCGATCGCCGCATAGACGATGCTCGGGTTGCTGGAACAAAGGGAGATGTCCGTGCCCGCCTGGTTGGGGATCCCGTTCAGCAGCTGCGTCCACGTGACGCCTCCGTCAGTCGACTTGAACACGCCCAAGGGCCCGTCTTTCGACGGATGCCCCTTGGCCGCAGCTTTCTCGGGAAATCCACCGGCCGCGGCAATGGAGGCAAAGAGCACCTGGGTGTTGGTCGGATCGATCACGATCTTGGAGAACGTGCGTCCCGCAAAGGTCGACTGAGCCAGCAACGACCATGAAGATCCGCCATCAGTCGTTTTCAGGAGGCCAAGTCCGTAACGGCTGTGGTTGGCATAGTTGGCCTCACCCGTACCCACGTACACCACGTTGTCGTTGGTCGGATCGACCGCGATGGCCCCGACAGAGCTCGTCGGCTGTTCATCGGTCAAGTTGATCCAGGTGGTACCGCCATTGGTCGTCTTCCAGACACCACCGTCGGCGCCTCCGACGTAGTACTTGTTGGCATCGGTGGCACTGCACCCAATCGCGGCAACACGTCCACTGAATCCACCCGAAATCGGTGAGGGGCCGAGTTCGCGCCAATTCAAATCGGCGGGAAGCGATTTGAGGCTTGCCGTCAAAGCCAAGCTCAAGAGGATCACTTCTTCACCCCCTGCGGCGTGGGAATCGAGAACGTCATCGTGCCCGAGAACAGGTCGTATTGAGCTTCAGGGTCGTTGGTCGTCCTCCGGGCGTACTGGAAACAGACTTCATAGGCGCCGGCGTTCTTCGGGGTGAAGTGGCACATGTTGGTCTCGGTCTCGAGCTGGGTCACCTCCCCGGTGGCCAGGCACTTCACGAACAGGCGGCTCCCCTCGACCTCCTCACCTTGGACAGACACCTCAAAGGCTATGGCGCCGCCTAACATCAAGCGGGTTGGATCCATAAACGCGTGAACAGTGGCTGAGAGCGACGTTTCGGTTGTGGCGACCGCTGACCCCTCCTCGTCTTGAGCGGTTCCCGTCTGGGTTCTGAGCAAAGCAATCGCTGACCGGTAGTGTCGGACGACGAGGCTGGGGTTCGAATTCGACCTCAACAACACCAACCCAGCCAGCCGGGATGAGTCCACTTGTTCCAGGCGTGGTTGAAAGTCGACTCCGACCATGACGGCCCCGGGCGCCGGGATGGGCGGGTCGAAGGAGCCGTCCGATCCGAGCCACTGATTGACTGTGTCTCGGTTTTCCTGGAATTCGCCAGTTTTGACGAAGACCCAACGCACCGGCCAACTGGCCCAAGCCGCGGACACGGGCGCTGACGCGTCGCCGAGCACCAAACTCAGTTTCGCGGTCTTCTGCGAGACGGTGAACGCTTTGGGAACCAGAAACGCTGGATCTTGAGCGTACGCGAACACGGCGAGCCCTCCAAAGACTCCCGCTAGAACGATCCCTGACAGTCTGAACAGCATAAAGAACACTCAGCCCTTTAGTTTACAGCCCAGCCTGATGAACCCCAAGAAAACCTGGTAACCGCATGCAGAAGAGAGTCCCCGCGCAAGCCCGCCGAAGGCGCTTGCATAATGGGCTGTGCCGCGGGTCTCCGTGCTCCTTACCTGCTTCAACCATCTCGCCTATCTGCCGGCGTGCGTCCAGTCAGTCCGCTCACAGTCGTTCGAGGACTTCGAGTTGATAGCGCTCGACGATGGCTCGACAGACGGTTCACGCGACTGGCTGAGGTCCAACCTTCCGGACGACACCGTCGTGTTCAACGAGCGCAATCTTGGGACGTACGGCACGCTGAACGAAGGCCTTCGTCATGCGCGAGGTGAGTTTGTGGCCATTCTCAACGACGACGATGTGTGGGCGCCAACGAAGCTTGAGCGACAAGTTGCGATGATGGACGCGAGCCCTGCCGTGGGATTGGTCCACACCGATGGGTGGTTCATCGATAGACAGGGGCAGCGAATGGAGGGCTCGCCCCTCGGTTTCGAATTCCCACGGACTGAGAGCGGCAACGTGTTGCTTGCGCTGCTTTACGCCAACAAGATCATTGCCAGTGCGGCCCTCATCCGCAGGGAGTGTTTCGACACACTGGGCCCCTTTAACGAAGCGTACTTCGGCTCGGGAGACTGGGAGATGTGGTACCGGATTGCCGAAAAGTGGGACGTCGGGTACGTTGACGAGCCCCTGACCTTCTATCGAGTTCATGGAGGGAACGCCTCCCACAAGTTGGACCGGATTTGGCGCGACGACCAATTGCTGCGCGAATGGATCGCCGAGCGCGCCGAGGGCTACAGGGGCCGGTTTCCCGATGAGGACCTCAATCGTGCGGTGTCCCATAACTGGGCGTGTTTGGGCACGGTGCGAACGCTCAACGGCGACGCCAAGGGCGGCCGAGCGGCCTATGCGAAGTCGCTGCTGATCAACCCTGAGCGCTGGCAGAGTCGATTGCGGTACTGGGCGACGTTCCTTCCCCGGCCTTTGTTCCGCAAGCTTCTTTAATTCGTGCTGCAACCTTCCCCCTCTTCGGCGGTAGATGCAGTTGGAGATGCACAGAGAGCCTGATCTGGACTTTGTTCCGTGGTGGCGCGAGAACCGAGTGGCCCCTGCAGGGCCAAAGCGCCGGCCCGTTGAGGCTGTACTCGCACTGGAACGGGCACGGCAGGCTGGGGTTGACGCGATCACCGAAAAGAACCGCATCCTCGCTCGACTTGACAGAGCTCGGGAACGGGGAGAGCCTACTGCAGCCCTCGAAGCGCTCTCCTTGGCTCTGGCGACGAAGGCAGAACATGCCAAGAACACCTGTCGGGAGATCGAAGAGGAAGTCGGCCGATGGCAGCGGTCGAACTTCATCAAGAGCTTTCCGCCACACCTGAGACTCTATGCCGAGAGGCTCTGGGAGCGGCAATGGGCCCGTCGGGCCGAGCTTCACACTCAACGATTTGAACTGGGTCTGGGGCGGGCGCTGGGCGAGTCTGTGCGGCTCGAGTTCGAGCTCGCGAGGGCTGTGGCGACTGAGGACCGCGAGGCTACCGACCGAGCCGTTTGGCGCATGCGCGATCTTGACGCAAGGACGCGGAGCCTGTTCGAAGCACAGCGATCGATCGACGACCAACTCCACGAAGTCGAGGACTGGTTCGAGCGAGCGACCGAAGACTCAAGCAACCGCCGCTAAAGACCTCGAGAGCGCTTTCCTCGTCGTGATCCGCCGCCGTCGGAAGCCGGATCACCGACCGGGCCGTTGGAGCGTCCGAGTCGTTTGCCCCGGCGAGACAGGTCGACCGTGTTGTCCCTTGGCTTGGTCAACCCGCTCATCCCCATGTAGTCGGCCCGATAGATCAAGGACTTCGTCACGACGTACTCCAGATCCGACAGGTCACTCGGTTGCGTCAGTCCATATTGGGCTGCATACTTCTCCAGGGACTCCTTGAGCCCAGCAAGTTTGCCGGTGTTCACCTTGCGATCCATGAGAGTCGCCATACCCGCTTCGGTTTTGACGACGTCTCCTACGCGCACCTGATAATTGACGCCGCTTAGATCCACGGAGACCGTGTCGTCCGCCGGATAGAACTGACGCTTGGCCGCCTGCAATTGAGCCACCTGGAAGCCGGTGCTAGACCGGCCAGCCCTTTGGAACACCGCCGTCAAACGCTTGTCGTGGATGACAGTCAAGGCAGCATCCGGGCCGACTCGCTCGTCACCCGTCTCTGGATCGACAACCACAAGGCGAATGCCGTCGACGTCGATGCCGTACTTGTGGAAGTCGGCGTCAAAGCCCTGCGGGTTGGTCGATTTGTACAGGGCCATCGTCTCACCCAATGACCCAGAGCCGTCCGAAAGGCAAGCGAACTGAATGAACCCAACGCTGACAAACCCCGTGTCGTACGTGTTCACCGAGTCGAACCCGCCCTCCAGTACGGAGACAGCCTTCATGACCTTCTCCTCGCTGCCCGAGATACCGGCCTTCTCGATCAAGGACTCGAGCGATGATGCCGGCATAGACTTGACGCTCTGGCCCGGAGATGTCACTCCGTCAGGAAACCGGTAATAAGCGTACTTGGGTCTGACTTTGACATTGTCTGTGTAGGTGAACGTTGCGCCGTCTGGGAACGTGACGTTGTGGTTCATCGGCCGAACCGGAGCAGCGAACCGAGGAGCCGGCCCCACGAGCGCCGCGAGGTCTCCTGGGCATGGGTCTTGGACTGCCGTCGGCTTGGGGTCGGGGCTGCCGCCCGCCTCGTCAGAACCGATTTTGCGGTCGAAAGTGGCGTGGTCGGGACGATCGGCCGGCGGCACCGACTTCGTTTCCTGTTGGATTCCTGAGTTCAGCTTGGCGGCCTGAGTTTCGGCCTCGGCCCAATCACGCTGGACCTGGCGATCAATCCACGCAACCCAAGCCTTTTGCTGGGGCGTGCTGCCGGCCGGGTCGAACGTCGGGACCACTTTGCCTGATTGGAACTGCTTGTAGACCTCCCTTATCCACTTGGATCCCATTGGGGTCAGTCGGACACACCATTCCTGCCCAGGTGCACCTGCCGGCACGCTGACGTACCTCACTTGGTCGGCCCAGTACTGAACCAGACTTTGACGCTCCTGATCGGAGAAGGCGGACACCAAGGGGCCAGGGGCGGACGCCATGAGCGTCCCGCAGACCAAGAGGAACCCGGCAGTGCGCACCAGCGCCATTGTCGGCATGATATCAGGATTTTCGGCGGAGACGGCTTTGAACTCTAGGTTCGACGTTCAAAAGTCTTGACCCAATTCAGAGGTTTCTAGCGTCGGAACCACCCATTTTCGCGGCTTTAATGCGCGCCATCGCCAGCTCCAGTTCGTGTTGGGCGACTTCCTGGGTGATCTCGGTGTCCTCTCCACGCAGGGCGCGTCGAGACTGTTCCAGGGCCTGTTGTTCGTCGGCGATGTCGATCTCTTTGGCCAGCCGGGCATTGTCGGCCAAGACGATGGCTTGGCCGCTGCTTACCTCGAGGAACCCTCCCGCAATCGCCACATGCTCGCGCTGGCCCGTTCGGTCCTCGATCTCCAACACACCTGGGCAGAGCGCAATGATCGCCGGTTCGTGCCCCGCCATGACTCCAAGATAACCTTCGACTCCGGGCGCCACCAACGACGTGACTTCGTCGTCGAATACCGTCCGGTCCGGCGCGACTACGCTGAGCTTGAAAAGACTGGCCATGGGGCGAAGTCCGATTGTACCTTTGGGCGAATCGGATGCCCCGACCCCTGATCCGGGCCGGCGCTGTCTCCTTGACTCCTGGATCCCGCAGTAGGCCGTCTCTGTCTTGAGAGCTTCTCCGTCGACACAGACAGATTCGTTGAGCGTCTCTTCTTTGACCGACACGAGGACCGCGCACGATGCTGACCACAATGATTGCTTGGACTGTGTCCGTCCTGGCCAAGGAGTAGACTCTGCCTGCAGATCTGAGGACGTACCCGGAGATCGCCCAGTCGAAGTGCTTTGACGAGCGGAAGATCCAATGCGCTGGCAACGTTCAAGACCGAGCGGCGCTCGTCAGGCTCACCGACCGTTCTTGGGAATCGGCCACGGCACTTCTTTCGAAGGGACTCGGGATCCGGTTTCGCAAGGACGACCACCATCCAAACCTGTACTGGCACGAGGCTGACCCTTCCGCTTCCGCCCTGGACGGCCGCCTGTACAGGACGTACACAACCGGATGCGACCACGATATAGCCGACTGCCTCAGGTGGATGCGTCAATATGCGTCGAGCGGACTTCCTCAAGACACCAACGAGGCCGAAGCTCTGATGGACGAGGCCGTTGACCCAGCCAGAGTTGGCGAGGACAGCCGGGCCTGGGTGCGCGTCCTCGAAAGTGATCTTCCAGGTCCTCAACAGGCGGCCCTTTTTGCTTTGTTCGACCTGAGTCGCGACGGGATCCGGCGACAAAACCCGGCCATCAACTGTTTCGCCGACGGGGGCCGAATGGCTAACCTGATCCCAGGCAGAGTGACAACCGCGCGCACGACCCGCGACTGGGCGGGCACTAACTCCCAACGACTGTCAGACCGAACCTACATTGAGGCCCTTGTCCAGAAGGCACTGGATGAAGTCGACTCAACGCAGGACGTCGACAGTGCCTCCACGCTCTTTCACCGTGCCAGGAGCCTCCAGGAGTTCCAACAGGCGCTCGGCGACACTGTGTACGTTGTAGACATCAACTTCGACCCATCTCGCGAGCGGGCAACGAGCCTGGTGAAGTCGTGCAACCCACTGGTTGCCAACCTCGTCCTTGGACAGACGGGGTTGGCTTTCAGCGATCTGACGAACCTCAACATCTTCCACCTTGAGTCCATCTATGAGAAGGCAGGAGCCAAGAAGAGCTTCGAGAACTGGATGATGACCACGTCTCAGTATCTGGCACCGAAGGAATCCTCGATTGCGATCAGTCCGAAACATCCTGTCTCAGGGGCGACGGACGTCGTACAAGCTTGGGCGGAGAACGTCGGGGCAAGACGTCGTCATGGAGTGGAACGTTGTGACGGAGAGTCCCAGCGAGACGCCGACACGAGCCTGGCACCGGGCGTCGGCGCCACCACCCATCTCATTGGCGACGGCGTTGCCCTGGTTCCAAGCCCGCAAGGTCGACCGAAAACACTACTCGGCCCGAGGCCTTCCCGACCCTGGACACTAGGCCGCAGAAACTGTGGACGGCGCTCTCCTTGTGATGCCCGTCAAGGGGTTCCTGTATCGGAAATGCGCCGTCAAGGCCGGACCACTTGTCGAGATGCGAAGGGCGGTCGTCAGCAGCAGCGCAGGGTCTGAGCCGAGCGTGCCCCTTCAGGCCGCAATCAAGTTTGCCAAGGCAACTTCCCCCGGCGATGCCGCCGTTCTAGCCTGGTTCGGCATCACCTGCGGTGTCGGCGCACCTCGGCACCGTTTATCCACTTCTGCGTTGGCTCTCCGGTTGCTCGACCAACGACCTGGCAGCGGTCAAGGAGGGCTCGAACAAGGACACTAAGGTAACCCTAACGCTGTCGCCTTTTCAGATGCCCACGCTTGCCAGAGCCATCCGCGCGTGCTCGCTGGGAATAGCGCGACGGGATCCCGACGTCGACTTTGTTTCGTTCGCACGACATCCTGGTTTCGAAGGCTTCCTTGCCCGTTCCCAAGTCGTCGTCACGGTGAATCCGGAGGACCGAGCGGTCTCCTTCGGTCTCGGTGGCCCGGCGCACGATGCTCCGAGCGCATGGTTCGGGGCCATCAGGCTCTCGGTCAGCAAATGAAAGCGGTGCGTCGCCCCTGTCCTGACCAATCTGGATTCCGAGAACGTCACTCCGGCGGTCTCCTCGGTTCAAATTCAAACCCATTCGAGAAAACTTAGACTCGGACGCTCCCGACGAGTAATACTTAACGCTAATGTCAACGAGGTCGGGATGCTAGGCAGGGTCGTGAAGGTCTTCAGCTTGGCGGCGTCAGTCGCCCTTTTGTTCGTGGCTGCGGCAGTGCCGGTCAGGGGCCAGCAGGACGACGGCAAGACAATCGAGTTCAACCGAGACGTCCGCCCCATCCTTGCCAACAACTGTCTTAAGTGTCACGGGCACGATCCCAAGTCCGTGATGATGGGCCTGCGTCTCGACAAACGCGAGGTCGCCACCAAGCCGCTCTCGGACGGCAAGATCGCCATCGTCCCGGGCCATCCCGAAAAGAGCGAGTTGATCCGACGGATCAACCTTGACAACGACGACCGGATGCCGCCTCCTGACACCCACAAGATCCTCTCCGCTGACGACAAAGCGACGCTCGCCAAGTGGATTGAGGAGGGCGCCGAATACAAGGAGCACTGGGCTTTTGTTCCGCCCGTCAGGTACCCAGCTCCCGCAGTCAAAGACACAGCTTGGCCAAAGAACGACATCGATCGGTTCATCCTTGCCGGCATCGAGAAGAAAGGGCTGCACCCCTCGCCAGAAGCCGACCGAGCGACGTTGCTCCGCAGGGTCTCTTTCGACCTAACCGGATTGCCACCCACTCCAGAAGAACTCCAGGCCTTTGAGAACGATCCATCTCCGAATGCCTACGAGAAGCAAGTGGACCGCTTGCTGGCATCATCCCGGTATGGCGAACGGATGGCGATGGACTGGCTGGACATTGCTCGGTACGCGGACAGCAACGGTTATCAGGCTGACTACGAGCGGTTCCAATGGCGCTGGCGCGACTGGGTGATCGACGCCTTTAACAAGAACCTGCCGTACGATCAGTTCATCGTCAAGCAACTGGCCGGCGACCTTCTCCCCAACCACACGCTCGACGATGTGATGGCAACAGGCTTCAACCGTAACCACCGGATCAACACCGAAGGCGGTGTCATTGCCGAGGAGTGGCGGGTCGAAAACGTCATCGACCGAGTCGAAACGACGTCAGAGGCGTTCCTCGGGCTGACCGCCGGTTGTGCTCGCTGCCACGACCACAAGTTCGACCCGATCAGTCAGAAGGACTTCTACAGCCTTTTCGCGTACTTCAACAACGTCTCAGAGTCAGGAACGGGGGTCGAACAGCCGGTCAATCACCCGCCCCTCATCAAGGCGCCGACGTCCGTCCAGGAAACCCAACTCAAATCGGCGAACGACCGCCTTCGCGCCCTCGATGAGTCGGTGGACGCCTATCTCGTTCGGCACGAAGATCAAGCTCAAGACTGGCACGTGGAAGACAAAGCCTGGCCATCAAGCTTGTCGTCATCACTCGTCGGCCGCTGGGCGCTCTCGGACAAGCCCAGAGTGACTGCCTCGGCGCACTGGCTCCCGATCCCCAAGCCCGTGGGCAAAGTCGTTTCGAACTTTGGTCGCTCGACCGGTGCTATCGTGACTGGGCCCGACACTCAAGTCGAGCTGGGTGACGTGGGCGACTTCGAGAAGACGGACTCGTTCTCGTATGGCGCCTGGGTGTACTCGGAAGACGGAAACGGAGCAGCCTTAGCCCGCATGGATGCCCCCCACGACTATCGCGGTTGGGACATCTACTTCGCAGGGGGAACGCCCATGGTCCACATCCTGAGCCATTGGCCTGACAACGCCCTCAAAGTGACCTCAAAAACGATGGTTCCGCTCAAGAAGTGGGTCCATGTATTGGTCACTTACGATGGGAGCGCCAAGCCGAACGGCGTCAAGCTCTATTTGGACGGCAAGGCGGTTGAGACTGTCACCGAGAAGGACACGCTGACGGGCTCGATCCGCACGACGGTCCCTATGATGGTGGGGCGGCGGGTCGGCGGCGAGACCTTCAAAGGGATGGTGGACGACCCCGTTGTGTTCAATCGCGCGCTCAAGCCCGAAGAAGTCGCGGCAATCGCCGACGTCAACCCGGCCAAGCCGCTCCTCAGCATCCCCGTTGGCAGCCGCAAACCGGAGCAGAAGAAGGAGATCACGCGGCAATGGGGGATGGCCCACGACTCGGACTTCGCCAAGACTCTCGCCAGAGAAGATGCTGCCAGACGCGAGCGAGACCGGATCGACGCCAGCATCCCGACGCTGATGGTCATGGATGAGATGAAGAAGCCACGCGACTGCTACGTTCTAGTCCGGGGCCAGTACGACCACCACGGCGACAAAGTGACGGCATCGACTCCTGGTTTTCTCCCGCCTTTGCCCAAAGGGGCGCCCAACAACAGGCTCGGCCTCGCAGAATGGATCGCCTCTCCGACCAATCCTTTGACCGCCCGAGTGACCGTGAACCGATGGTGGGAGCGGTTGTTTGGCACCGGGATCGTGAGCACAGTCGAGGACTTCGGAACCCGCGCCGAGTTCCCCTCACACCCAAGACTGCTCGATTGGCTTGCCACCGAGTTCGTTCGACTGCACTGGAACGTCAAGGCCATGCTCAAGGAAATCGTCATGAGCGCGACGTACCGGCAGTCGTCCGCCGTGACGCCCGAAATGCTCAAAGTCGACCCGCTCAACCGTCTCCTCGAGCGGGGCCCCCGGTTCCGGCTGCCAGCGGAGATGATCCGCGATCAAGCGCTGGCCGTCAGCGGCCTGCTCTTTAACAAGACCGGAGGGCCATCGGTCTATCCCTACATGCCACCCGGTATCTGGGATGAGACGAACTTCTATGGCAACTTACGGGACTATCGTAACCAGCACGGGGCCGACCTCTACCGGCGCTCACTCTACACCATCTGGAAGCGGACGGCCGCCCCGCCCAACATGCTCCTGTTCGACGCGCCGACGCGCGAGACGTGCCGCATGAGCCGGGCGCGCACGGATACGCCGCTTCAAGCCTTGGACCTGATGAACGACGTCACCTACCTTGAGGCTGCCCGGGTCTTGGCCCAAAACGTCCTTCGCGGCGCACAGACCCAGTCCGCCAACCGGACTGCTGACCTGCGCTTCTCAGGCGTGGACGCAAACGCGGCAGGCAAGCCCAGCACCAACGCGGAAGTGCCCGTCCGGCTTGCCTTTGAGCGCGTGCTCCTCCGCGAGCCGACCGAAAGAGAGCTCTCGATTCTGGTGGACGGCTTCCAAAAGAGACTGGCCAAGTACCAGGTTGATCCGAAAGCAACTGACTCCCTGTGCAGCGAAGGTGAGTACCCCCTCGACAAGTCTTTGGACCGACCAACCCTTGCCGCCATGACCGTCGTCTGCAGCACGCTCCTTAACCTCGACGAGACTGTGACAAAGGAGTGAGGGGGCGGGATTGACAGGATCGTCAGGGCGGTAAGGACGGCAAGGTGGTCACGATGGTCAGAGGTGTCGGGTACCGTGGCCTTGGCTGTTTCTAGGGAGTCCGGCACCGGGGTGCCCCGAATCCCAGATATTTGTTTAGAGCGAACGCGTCTCGCTGCTGGTTTCCAGTCAACAACGAGAGCAGCAAGACCATTGTCTTTTGGATCACATTCTGTCCGGGTACAGATCCGTCAGCCTCACTTGGCGTATTTCCTCTTCATGTCCTTCAGGTACTTCACGTACTCGATGTGCTCCTTGAGCGGGAAGTCCTTGGGCGCTCGCCGGATGAACTCCTCGCGGAAGTCGATGGCGTGCTGGACCGCGTCGCCATCGGTGAATTTGGCATCCATCCAAAGCCGTTCATAAGCCATCGCCGCCAGGTTCAGGTAGAAGAGGCGGTCAGGGAACTTACGTATGCAAGTCTGGGCGAAACCGATGGCCCTTTCAGCTCGCTTGGGATCAACGGAGTTATAGTAGGTGTCGCCGATATAGGCGCTGAGCAGGAAGCAGTCTTCGGGAGCCTATTGGACAAGCCGGTCGCCCAGGTCGGACTTGTAGAGCACCGAATAGTCCGCAGCCACCATCAGGCAGTAGCCTAAACGGGACCATTCGAATGAACGGAGCGTGGGAGCGTCCCACCAAGCATGCCTCAACTCGGCGAGAATTGGGTCGGCCTCGCTTTGGTGCCACTTCCAGTCGAGCCCTCGGGACATGAGGAACTCGTAGGTCGCCTTGTACAGCAGGAGACGGTCGTTCTTCTTCTTCCGGTAGTCATTGATTGTCCGCTTGAACTGCTTGAAAATGGGG
>JAKOXK010000076.1 GCA_029781035.1 Armatimonadota bacterium | reverse complement strand
GGATAGTGTCCATAACGGGTACTTCGCTGAGATCAGAGGAGACGAGGCTGAGGCTGTCACTGCAAAGCTGACGGCGCTCGGGCTCAAGATGCGAAGGGACGACGCCCTGTGCAGTCTGGCGTGCGGGCAGGTGACTGGATGAACTCCAAGCCCTCGTCTATTCAAATAACCAGTCCTTGAGGTCTTGGAGCCAGTTCCTGTCAGGGTAGCCACTCTGTCGATGGCTCGATGGCAAAAGGTAGGTTTTTGGGGAAGTGACTTGCTGGTCAATTCCCCAGAGACCTGGATTGCGCATGACAGCAAGTCGCACTGACCGCTCTTCAGATTCGATCAAGGCACGGGCCAGCGCCCGTGCCTTCGTCACCGATTCGAGTCCTCGCATCCAGCCTTTCCAAGCGAAGTTGTACGAGTGATACGGGAACAGCTCAACAGCGGCGACGGGAAGATCGGTGAACGGTGCGTCGGAAATGTCCGCCCAGCGTTTCTGCCACTTCTTGTCCCACCACTCGTAACCGCCTGTCCAGGCAAACCGCCTTTCGAGGATGTAGAACGATTGCCCCCGGCAGTCACGTAGCGCTCGGATCGCTGATTCCCTGTAGTCCGTGTACTCAAGTTCTTCGAAGTAATTCCGGTGGGAGAAGGCTGGATTGAGGTTCAGGATGAAGAGCCTTGCCTTGGTCACATCCCCAATGTGGGGCTTCGGCACAAGTCCAAGTCGGAGTCCATCTCGAGATCCGAACAGGGGTTGGCCGGTGTAATGGTTGAAGGAGGTCGGTGCGGACATGCTTGCAGCCCCGTTTCGGACCACAAGGTCTCGATCCGCTGGATGGATCCATAGCCCATCTTCGCCGGGACAAGCTTGCTTCCAGAACTCCAGGTACTCCTCAATTGCCTCGGTAAGCACTTTCGAATGACCCTACCTCCGTTTGCGTGCGTTTGCGCTCGCAGACCCGACGGGCAGACCTTGCACCAGAGCTGCCTGAGAGAACCAACCCTACACGACGCAGGTTCAACTGAATCTTGGAACAGGGGTTTGTTGAGCTCAAAGGGACAAGTTACAGCTCCCGACGGCGACAGCTGGTGTGGCCTCCGATCTGGGATCAATTGTCCCGTGAGACGCCAACAAGAACGCGCAGAACCGACCAGGCACGTTGGTACTGCAGATATGAGAACAGATGTTGACCTGGGAATGCAGACCCATGAGGGCCACGACCAAATTCGGGAAGCACAGCCAGGGCATCTCGTACCGAATTCTGGATTTCGGAGAAGACTGCTCCGGCTTGACGAAGTATGCGAGATGCTCTCGCTCTCTCGGTCGATGGTCTACCGACTGGTGCTCAGTGGAGCCCTCCCTTCCGTGAAGGTCGGCCGGTCACGCCGTTTCCGGATCGAGGCGGTCGAACACTATCTCGAGTCGCTGGGTGGCACTGTCAGTGCGTAACCGTATGCACACACATGTCGGGGCGCTCGCTTGGGCGATCGCAGAGCCGGGCAGGACTGTCGCACTGATCGGGCCGAAGAACGAGGAAGAGGACTGGGTCGACCTGTCCAGGGCGCTTGCC
>JAKOXK010000060.1 GCA_029781035.1 Armatimonadota bacterium | reverse complement strand
GTGGCCTCGTCAGCGCACTCACCATCGCCCCTAACAACAGCAAAGTCATCTACGCGGGCACGAGCGCAGGGAATGTCTGGGTGACCGCCGACACCGGTGGGCACTGGTACAACGTCACTGCCGGGCTCACCCCCGCCTCTGTCGGCGACATCTGCGTCGACCCCCGCAACGCCCGCCACGTCTACCTGTCGCAAGTGGCCTGGGGCGGAAACCGGATCTGGGAGTCGACCGACGCGGGCGGCACGTGGTCGGCGATCGGCCAGGACCTGCCCCAGGTGCCGATCCGAGCCGTGGCCCTCAGCCCCACGCACCCGGACACGGTGTTCCTGGGGACGGAGGTGGGGGTCTTCGTTTCGACCGACGGCGGCTCCCGTTGGGAGCGGTTCGGCACGGGTTTGGCCAACTCGCCGGTGTTCTCGGTCGTCGCGAACGCGAAGACGGGCTACCTGACGGTCGGCACCTACGGTCGCGGGGCCTGGCGGATCAAGCTGCCCTAAGGGAGCAGCGGACGTCCCCGTCCGCCCTTCGGACCGCGAGCCGGGAGCAGCGGACGTCCCCGTCCGCCCTTCGGTCCACGAGCCGGGAGCAGCGGACGTCCCCGTCCGCCCCTTGGGCCGCAAGTAGCCGAACCTCACGAGGCTCGCCGTCGAATGCCGCTCGCGACGCGTGGAAAAACCTCTCCGGCGGACGGAAAAATGTCCGCGGCGGACGGAAAAATGTCCGCGGCGGACGGAAAAATGTCCGCGGCGGACAGAAAAGTGTCCGCGGCGGACGGAAAAATGTCCGCGGCGGACGGAAAAATGTCCGCGGCGGACGGAAAAGTGGTCCCGGCGGACGGAAAAACCTCTCCGGCGAGGCCAGGCTTCGGTTACCGACTAGCCCCTTCTCGGCCCTCGCGGCGTTCGCGCAAGGGAGCTCCGGACTCTTAAGCGCCCGATCGCGTCATCGATGGGGACCGACGAGCTTGAGAAGAGGCGGCCCTACGACGAAGACGTCGGCGACCCCGTTCGTGTCGCCCGCTACCAGATTCGTGGCGTCTGAAGTGAAAGCCACGCAGCGACCATCGCCGCTGATCACCGATCCCGTCGAGGAGCCGTTTGACTGTTCGCCTGCCGAGGTCAGGGAAACCCGCCAGGTGGTACCGATCAGCCGGTCGTGGACGAAGACGTCGAACGTGCTGTTCGTGTCGCCAGCCACAAGAGTCGACGCCGGAGAAGCAAAGGAAACGAAACGTCCGTCGCCGCTGATGTCGGGATAGTCAGAAAGAAGCAACCCTTGGCTGCCCGAGTTCGAGACCGAACACCGCGATGTCTCGCCCGTCGCCATGTCGTGCACAAAGACGTCATAGACGCCGTTCGTGTCGCCCTGCACCAAGTTGGACGCCATCGACGTGAAGGCGACCGCCTCACCGTTCGCGCTGATCGACGCGAAGTAGCTTCCTGCGTTGCCTTGTACGCCGTCCGATGCCACTGACGCCAAAGTCGTCGTTCCGGCCGAACGGTCGCGCACAAAGATGTCATGGACGCGGTTGGTGTCGCCAGGAACCAAGTTCGTGGCAAACGATGGGAAGGCGACGAACCGGCCGTCCTCGCTGATCGACAAGGAGTCGAAGCCGCTGTCCTTGTCGCCTTCGCCGCCCGCACTGGAGACGGACACGCGCTCCGTCTCGCCGGTCTCGAGATCGTGCACGAACACGTCTTGGACTCCGTTCGTGTCTCCGGCCACAAGGTTCGACGCTCTCGACTGGAACGCGACATATCGGCCGTCTGCGCTGATTTTCGGATAGAAGCTCGGTTGGTTCGCGGCTTCGCCGGTTGAGGAGACAGACGCGCAGATGGTCACGCCGGACTGCAAGTCGCGGACGAAGACTTGGGGTCCGTAGGTTTGCGCCAAGACCAGGTCGGTGGCGCTCGATTGGAAGGTGACGAGCCGGCCGTCGGCGCTGATGGACGGCCAAGCGCTGGACCCGTTGCCTGCTGCGCCGAGCAGCGAGGCCGAAACGAGAAGGGTCTTGTCGCTCCGGCGATTTCGCACGAACACGTCCCAGGAATTGTTCAGGTCGCCCGCGACGAGGTTCGACGCATTGGACGCGAACGCTACGATGTCAGCGTTCGCGCTGACCGAGATCCCTTGTGTCCCGCTTTCGCGGTTGCCTTGCCCGCCCGTGGCATCGACCGACACCCTTGTCGTAGTCCTGGCAAACCTCGGCGCACCCGCAAGTCCGATCGCCGGCAGGACGCCCGCGACGGCTACAGCCGTCACAATGCGCGACAGACTGGGGGAGCGTAGGTCACCAAGCATGGCCGTGGCACCGGGCAAGGTACGTTACCACGCTCGAGTGTCCGTGCAAAGCGTCCCTCGCTATAAGATGGTACATCTCCCAGGGAGCCGTGGCCCGGCTTGGCGGCGGGTTCCATCGCGGCCTGACGTGCGTTCCTGACTAGGCCGCAAGCCGGGAACGGCAGGACGCCCAGTTCCTTGAAGGTTCCTCCGCTCATGGCCTACGGCATTCGGTCGGGATGACGGACCTTCACGAGTCGTGAGGGTTGTAAGGATTGTCAACGTGGAAAGGACGACCCGAGACCCTTCACAACCCTTCACAAACCTCACCACCTTCACGACCCTCACCACCCTCACCAGTCCCGAACGAAACCGAACCACCGAACGGACCCAACGTCTTCCCTGTTCGGAGGTCAATGAATTGAGCCCTATTCTTTTACTTATCGCCACAGCGGCGAGCAGCGGTACCGCGAATGCGGACCTCGACCAATCTCTGACCGCGGCGATCCGCAACGAATACCACGCCGCCGCCTATTGCCAGGCTGCCATGGCGAAGTATGGCCAGGTGGCCCCGTTCACCGAGGTCGTGAAGGCTGAGCGCCAGCACGCCCGTGCCCTCGCCCGGCTGATCAACAAGTACCACTTCAAAGTTCCCGAGGACACATTCCTGCGGCAGAGCCGCGAGCCCGTGCCGCAGTTTGCCGAGCGCCTCGGCGTTCCAAAGACCTTGCGCCTGGCCAAGCAGGCGGGGCTGAGCGTGGAGCAGGACCTGGGCCCGTTCTACGCGCGCGAGCTCCGGGCTGAGTTGCCGAAGGATGTGCGCGCGGTCTTCACTCGGTTGCAGAAGGACACCAACACAAACCAGGTGGCTGCGTTTCGCAAGTCGCTGAACCCGCGCAAGAAGTAAGGTGTTTCGCAGCGTCGAGCCGCTGCAATCCACGGCATCGTCGAGCCGATGTACTCCAGAGCCAGTAGACTGGCGACATGCCCTGGCTCCGCTGGCTTGCCCTCGCCCTCTTGTCGTCGACTGCCTTGGCACGGGCCCAGGACAGAGACGACGTGTTGGACCGGGATCTTTTCGAGACGGGTCCAGCGAGCGCGTCCACAGTCGAACCGGCGGAAGCCGCCCTGAGCGCCTGGGTGAAACTTGCCAGGGTGCCGTTCTTCCACGACTCGGCTGGAACGATCGCGAAATGGGAGGAAATCGGCCCCCGAGTCCTCAAGCGCGGATGGGGCGGGATGGACAATGCTGGGCGGACCTCGTCCGTAGCCGTCGACCCGACAGACCCACGGACGGTCTACGCAGCGGCAGCCAGCGGCGGACTTTGGAAGAGCACGGACGGCTGCGCCACCTGGGCCCCGATCGCGGACTACCAGGCTTCCCTGTGCTTCGGCGCCCTCGCCCTCGACCCTTTCAACCACAATACGGTCTACGCGGGAACAGGTGAGGCGCACTACAGCCTCGACAGCTTCGCCGGAGTCGGGCTGTTGCGTTCCCAAGACGGAGGTCGCTCGTGGATGTTGCTCGGAAGCGATGTCTTCATCGGCCAGAAGTTCTCGAGGATCGTTCCGGACCCGCGATATCCAGGGTTCCTCTACGCGGCAGCCACCGGTGGCGTCTATCGGAGCACCGATGGTGGCGGAACGTGGGTTCAGTTGCTTCGCGGGCCAGCCAGTGACCTCGTGATGGATCCTGCCAAGCCAGCCTGCTTGATTGCGGCCATTGGGCTTCCATCGGGCAGTCCGATCAACGGGCTTTACCGATCAACGGACAGTGGCGATCACTGGGAGCCCCTCCGGAGGGACTTGCCCAGGGACAGTCGCGACCTTGGCCGTCTCCAAATCGACCTCTGTCGAAGCTTTCCCAACGTCGTTTACGCCTCGATGTATGGCAGTCACGGCCGCTTGGAGGGAGTCTATAAGAGCACCGACTTCGGCACTTCCTGGCTTCGGCTCCCCAACGCTCCTGAGTACGCTGGGGGCCAGTCTTGGTACGACAATTACCTGGCCGTCAATCCCAACAACCCCAACGTCGTGTTTCTGGGCGGCACGTCGTCCTTTCGAACGACGGACGGCGGCGAGACATGGCAGGACAACACCCGGTCGTATGCCGGAGGCAGGATCCACCCCGACCACCACTTTCTGACCTTTGATCCCACCGACGCCAGTCGCGCCTACTTGTGCACGGATGGCGGGGTGTTCCGCACCGACGACCTTGGGGAATCGTGGGAATCCGTCTGCAACGGGCTAGGCACGGTCCAGTTTCAATTCCTCGACGTTCACCCGTCCGATCCCAACATCGCCTATGGGGGAACGCAAGACAATGGGTCGAACAAGTACGTTGGGACTCTGGCTTGGCAACACGTGTTCACAGGTGACGGTGGCGTGACCCGGGTCAACCCGATCAACCCGGACACGGTCTACACCGAGTACGTGCGCCTCGCCATCAGTAAGTCCACCGATGCTGGCCGACACTGGCGTCGTGCGACGAACGGCATCGAACTGAGGGACGGAGCCCTCTTCTATGCTCCGTTCAACTTGGACCCCGAGAACCCTGACGTGCTTGTGGCGGGGACGACGCGTGTCTGGAGGACCGTGGATGGAGCCGAGAACTGGTCGGTCATCAGCCCCCCTTTGGGCGGCTTTGTTTCCGCGCTCACGATCGCGCCAAACAACAGCCAAGTGATCTACGCAGGGACAAGCACGGGCCGCCTATGGGTCACGGCGGACACCGGAAAGAGCTGGTATCCGGTCTCGAAGGGCCTCACGGGTGGCTCGATCGGTGACGTTTGCATCGATCCGCGGAACGCCCGACATGTGTTCGTG
Organism: Armatimonadota bacterium; assembly: GCA_029781035.1. Taxonomy (GTDB): domain Bacteria; phylum Armatimonadota; class Fimbriimonadia; order Fimbriimonadales; family Fimbriimonadaceae; genus JAEURO01. The sequence continues at coordinate 59,822 of JAKOXK010000060.1, read as the reverse complement.
TCCCAGATCGCCTGGGGTGGGAACCGGGTCTGGGAGAGCTGGGACGCTGGAGCGGACTGGGAGCCGATCGGCGAGGGTCTCCCCGAAGTTCCTATCAGGACTATGACCCTCGACCCCCAAGACCCAGACACTCTGTTCCTCGGCTCCGACGTGGGCGTGTTCGTCTCAACCAACGGTGGCCAACGGTGGCAGCGGCTAGGCCAGGGCCTGCCCAATGTTCCGGTCTTCTCAATCGTGGCGAACGCGAAAACAGGCATGGTGACGGTCGGTACCCACGGTCGCGGCGGTTGGCGGATCCGGTTTGACGGCTAGAGCGGCCTAAGGCGATTGCTGCGAGTGGACGTAGCGTTCGACCGTCACGTCCCATGTCGTCACGAGTCCTTCGGTGACCATCTCGTCCAAGTGCTTCAACAGTTCATCCACTCGGTCAGCACGATCGACGACCTGGACGACCACAGGAAGATCTTCGGAAAGGCGAAGGATGGCGGTGGTGTGGATACGGCTGTTCGCGCCAAAGCCCATGATTCCCCGCGTCACAGTCGCACCCGCCATCCCAAGTTCGCGGGCCTTTTCGACGATCGCTGCGTAGAGGGGCTTTCCGTGCCAATGATCGGACTCGCCAATGTAGACCGCGACCACCTTTGCCGTGCCTTCGATCTTCATACCTTGCCTCCCATGACCATTCTAGCCCCGACAAGCCCGAGCCAAGCTGCGAAGACCGTGAAGAGCGCAGTCCCTTCGACGTAGAAGAGCGCCCTCAAATACTCCTTCTGACCAAGCAAATTGACGGCTTCGTAGGCGAAGCTCGAATAGGTCGTATAACCGCCGAGGATGCCGATGGCCACGAACAGGCGCCAGTTCGGGCTCCAGTCGAGGCCAGCCATGAGCCCAAGGAAGAGTCCGATGACCAGCGAGCCCGATACATTGATGGCCATGGTGCCCCAGGGGAAGGTCGATCCGAACTTCGGCTGGATCAGACCGCCCAGCCAGTACCGGGCATTCGCACCTATGAAGCCGCCGCCGCCGACCAACAACACTTTTGTTACGGTTTCCATCCCAGTTTTCGCAGGAGTCATCATCCGCGGTCTGCGGCGGTTGCGTCGTGGGCGAACTCCATACCCGGCGGCGAGATTACTCGATCACGTTCTGCGACTGGAGCGAAGGCCGGGTTCAGGGAGTCTTGTCCACACCGGGGAGCGGGAAGTCGGTGTTCGGGACATGCTCCTTTTTCAGGATCGCGACTGCCCGGGCCACGAGGTCTGGCCTGTCTTCAGCGATGTCGTGAGCCTCCGACGGATCCGACGCCAGGTCATAGACCTCAAGCTTCTCTGGGTGACTAGTCAGGTCAGGTTTGACCACCTTGAACTGCCCCATGACGATCGCCTGTTGAGACGCGGCTTCGGGATACTCAAAGTACAGGTAATCGTGGTCTCTGTTGGGCCTTCCGAGCAAAGCTCCCAGGTAGCTGATCCCGTCCGATTTCGGTGACTTGACGCCGGCGACTTCAGCCAGTGTGGCGAAGCTGTCAAAGCAGGCAGCGACGTGGTCGCTCACGCTTCCCTTGGGGATCTTCCCGGGCCACGACGCGATGAACGGCTCGCGGATCCCGCCTTCATAGAGGCTCATTTTTCCGGCACGCAAGACTCCATTGGAGAGGAAGAAGTGCGTATCGACTCCACCCGTATTGGACGCTCCGTTGTCCGACGTGAATACGACCAGGGTGTTCTGGGTCTGACCTGCGGCTTCGACCGCCTTCAACACTTCGCCGACGGAGTCGTCGAGGAATGCGATCATGGCAGCGTACGTCGCTCGCGGCCGGTCGGTCGGCAGATATCCGTTCTGCCCAAGATAAGGTTTGGTATCCCATTCTTTCGGAAATCTATTGATCCAGTCACGCGGAGCTTGGAGGGCCAAGTGCGGCAACGTCGGGGCATAGTAGAGAAAGAAGGGGCGCCTCTTCGACGATTCAATGAAGCGGACGCACGCGTTGGTTAGTTTGGCCGGCTCGTAATCCTTTCCGCTGAACCGTGCGTCGTAGTCCTCGGGAGACTCAAGCGGCGCGGCAATTCTCTGGTGAGCGTCGAAAGGGTGGTTCCCCATCAACAGGTCGATGCCGAAGTCATTCCAAAGGTAGGGAGGATAGTGGTTGTGCGCCCGTCGTTGGCAGAGCTGTCCGTAGAAGGTGTCAAAGCCATGTGTCAACGGAGTCTCGTCCGGAGCCGGTCCACCGAGCCCCCATTTGCCGACTAAGCCTGTCCGATATCCCGCCTTCTTCAACACAGACGCAATCGTCGTCTCGCCCAATGGCAAGGGGAATTGACCCTCCTTGTCGTTGGGGCCAAATCCACCTTGCTCCTTGTTTCCCCTCACTGCGGCGTGTCCCTGGTGCTTTCCCGTCAACAGCGAGCAACGCGTTGGAGCGCAGACCGGACTCGCAGCATAGAACTGTGTGAACCGGACTCCTTCACTTGCCAGTCGATCTATGTTCGGAGTTGGAATCTTCTGCTGACCGTAGCATCCGAGCTCACCGTAGCCAAGGTCGTCCGCCATGATGTACACGATGTTCGGTCTGACGATCTGTTGGACCGCAGCGAGCGCGACAACGGCAGTGAACATGAGTCTTGATTCTATCTCCCTCGGATGAGGGCTTTTCAGTCGAAGTGGATTGATTCCGTGAACTGTGAGGACCCACAGGGCCGGCTCGCTTGAACTGCGTGGGACCTTCTCAACGGTGCTGCGCCATGGGCCGACGAATCAAGAAGGTCGGCTGGGCCGTCTCAACTCGCGAGCGGACAGTAACTTAACGCCACTAGCAGCCTGCGGCCCGTCCGACCGTGTAGCATGGAACCAAAGAAACTCGACTTCAACGTAGTCAGCCAATCCGTAGACATCGTGAAGGGCAAGCTCGTGTCGTTTCTCGTCGCGGGCATGGCGACAGCGCTCTTGTCAAGCGTCTTGGGTTGGCTCTGTTCGCTCCTGATCCGCGCCGTCGGGCACAACCCTTTGACGCCACTCCTTCTACCAGGAGCGGCCGTCTTGTCCGATGTGGCCTTGATGAGCCTGTTGTCTCCTGTGTTCGCCGGACTCATGCACATGGGACTGCGGGCCGCCCAAGGCGAGCCCGTCAAAGCCGCACACGCCTTTCGATTCCTCTCCAATCCCACGCCGTTCCTTGTGGGCGGTCTGGTGGTCAGCCTGGCGACAGCCTTGGGGTTCGCGTGTTTCGTCTTGCCGGGGTTTGTGATCGCTGGCCTCTCGATGTTCACACTGTTGTTCATGGCCGACCAGAAGCTCGCCCCCTTTGACGCGTTCAAGGCTAGCCTCGAAGCGCTCAAATCCCAATGGGTGTCGGCAACTATGCTCGCTTTAGTCGCGGGAGTCGTGTGTTCGGTCGGCATGGTGGCTTGCTATGTCGGGCTGTTCTTTACGCTGCCCCTCGGTGCCACGATCATCGCGCTCGCCTACCGCGACGTCGTTCTCGGTCGATCCACGCGAATCCAAAGTGATAGCGAGGTTCCTCGCACCTCGGAAACCACTGGCGGCCAATAGACTCGGATCCTTCGCATGTTGCCCTCGCGCGTGCCGACGGAAGATGGTTCAGATCTCGGAAGTCCGCAGACCGGGCCGGGACATTGAGTCCGGCCCAGTCGCTTGATCGCGCGTCACTTCGTGACGGGATTGGGCACGTACGCCCCGCCGCGGCAGGCCTTCAAGTAGTTGAGCCCATACACTTGACCGGTCATCTCAAGGTCATCGCGGTACACGTGGTCGTGCCACCCTTCTATGTCGATCGTTCCGCGCCAGCCTGCTTCACGGAGGATGCTGATGATGTCGGTCCAATTGCTGTCCCCGAAACCGGGCGTCCGGTGACGGACGAAGCCCCTGCCGCTTCTGAGGCCCTCACCCTTGATGCGGTCCCATTCGATCGTTGCGTCCTTGCCGTGTATGTGATAGATGCGGCCGACCCATTGTCGAAGCTGAGGAATCGGTTCGATCAGGCTCACCATCTGGTGACAGGGCTCCCACTCGAGACCCAGCGTGTCGCCTGGCACCTCGTTGAACATCATCTCCCAGGCCCTCGGAGCATGGGCGATGTTCCAGCGGGGGCTCTCCCAAGTGCCTCCCATGTCGCAGTTTTCGAAGGCGATTTTGAGGCCCTGGTCTGCAGCCAGCTTTGCCAGCTTTCCAAATACCTTCTTGAACTGAGGCATTGACTCGTCAACCGGTCGGTCCTCGAGTGCACCGGCGAATCCACAGACACACGTCGCGCCGAAGTCCTTGGCGTGAGCGATGACGGTCTCCCAGTGTTGCGCGCACTTCTCGTCTTGGAGCGGGTTCCCATAGATGCCCAACGAACTGATCACGGCCTTGTCACCAAGCACGTCACTGACCTGTTTCGCCGTTTCGGCTAGGTTAAGACCGTCTGGGACGTACTGCCACATCGTCAGCTCAAAGCTCTCGAAGCCGTGCGGCAGGATTTGGCGCAGGTAGTCGGGCGCGCCTTGGAGGGAGGCAAGTGTCCCGACGCGAATGTCTTGGTGTTCGACGCGGCTCATGGCGTTTTGAGCGTACCTAAGGGCCGGCGACGGCCCAGCCCTCCGGGAAGAAAGGTGCCGGAGAAGTTCGGCGACCGGCCCGGTGGTGGAACGGCCCGTATTGAAGGGCCGTTGAAGTACCCATGCGTCGTCCGTGGGTGATCCCACTCGTGGTTGTGGCCGGATGTACCCACGGCGCGACGCGCGGCCCCGATCCGGCCCGGCTCGCCACGCGGATACATCGTTCTGACAATCCCGTCTTTCAGGGCGCTTTGCTTCAGTTGGAGCACCCTGCCCGGTACGACGACAGATACGTCCGCATCACGTATCCTGGAGGCGACGTGCCTCAGGAAACAGGTGCGTGCGCCGACGTCGTCGTCCGCGCTCTGCGACATGCGGGCTTCGACCTACAGAAGCTGATCCATGAAGATGCGAAATCGGGTGCCTATCCACACATCAAGACCACGGATCCATGCATCGACCACCGCCGCGTCCTCAACCAAGAAGTCTTCTTGAGAAGGCATGGACAGGTCCTGTCCACCGTTGTCAGCGCAAAGACGCTCGACCAGTGGAAGCCTGGCGACATCGTGAGCTGGCGGCTCTTCTATGACCGCCCTCACGTGGGGGTCGTCAGCGACACGAAAGGGCCCGATGGTGTGCCTTATGTCATTCACAACGTCGGGGTCGTGAGTGAAGAGGACGTCTTGACCGCATGGCGGATTGCAGGGCACTTCCGTTTTCCCGCAGAAAGCCATCGCCGGTAACCGAACGGCGGTTTCGACAATAATGCGCTGAAATGGCACGGCCACGCGCTTCCCAGTACCAGAACACGTGGCCGTGGAATTTCGGCTTCTCTGCATATTGGTTCGCCACCCAGTACAAGTGGTTCATCCTCCTCTTCGTCATCATTCCCGGTCAGGTTCAGGACATCGTTCCCGGTGGGGAGAAGAACACGATGTGGGGCGCCGTCTACGCCATCGGCGCAGTATGGGGAATCATCGGGCCCGCCCTGTTCGGAGGCTGGAGCGACAGGTTTGATTCGAAGTGGGGGCACCGGCAGCCTTTTATCGCTGTCGGGGCCCTCGTGACAGTAGTCGCGCTCTTGTTCCTGATGGGAGCGAACACCATTCCACTCCTGATCGCAGGCTACTTCCTTCTCCAGCTCGGGGAGGACATCGGCCAAGGTCCCTACGCCGCGATGATCCCGGAGATCGTCCCAGAGGAGCACGCGGGCCGGGCCAGTGCGATCATGAACTTGCTCCAGTCAGCCGGTCGGCTGGTCTCCGGGCTCATGTATATCGTGCTGAAGACGGTGCAAAACACCTACCTTGGAGTCGCCGTGGTGCAGGTTTTGGGCGCGGGCACCACCCTCTACACGATCCGCGACGTGCGGCGGGCAATGCCGGTCTCGCAGATGCCGCGTGATCCGTTCTGGAAGCGGTGGTGGGCGCCATGGGAGAGCCTCGACTTTCGCTGGGTGTGGTTCACCCGTTTCCTGAGCACCCTGGCTTTCGGAATGGTGACGAACTATTTCCTGTACTACCTGACCGACATGTTCCCCAGATATCACTTGTTCAGTTGGGACTTGAAAACGGCCAAGGCCACGGCGGTGGTGATCGCGATGTCCATGTTCCTCCTGGGCATCATAGGGGCCCTTATAGCGACGCCCTTGATCGACAGGATCGGCCGAAAGAAACTGATCTACTTCTCTGGAGTGCTGATTTTCGCGATCCTCATCCCCTTCGCCCTGACCCGTGACGTGACGACGCTGTTCCTGCTGACCGTGCCGTTCGGGATCGGTTTTGGGATCTACCTGTCGGCGGACTGGGCACTCGCGGCGGACGTTCTGCCGGACAAGCAGGAAGCGGGAACCCAGATGGGAGTCTGGTCCATGAGTGTGACATCGGTGCAACTGGTCGTCGGCTCAGTCGGCAGACTGGTGGACATGGGGAACCGGATTCACATGGGATTCGGATACCTCGGTCTGATCTGGACTGCCGGAGTGATCTTCGTCGCGAGCACGCTACTCATTAAGCAGGTCAAGGCCAGCCGGTGACGGACCGTTTGGGTCGCCTTTAGCCCCAAGCGGTATCCTTGTCACCTCCATGAACTTCCCTCAGCGCACGTCTTGGTGCGGCGAAGTCCGACCTTCACACGTCGGCCAAGAGATCACCCTAAACGGTTGGGCACACCGCGTGCGCGACCTTGGCGGACTGCTCTTCGTCGACCTTCGCGATCGGACCGGGCTCGTGCAGCTGATGATCGATCCTGAGACGCTCGGCAAACCCGATCTCCGGACTGAGTCCAGCCTCAGTGTAACGGGTCGAGTCGAGCGCCGAGACCCTCAGAACGTCAACTCCAAACTGCCAACGGGTGAAGTCGAAGTGACCGTCACGGGCTTGACCGTCCTCAATGAGTGCGCCGTCCTGCCGTTCCCGGTCAGTGACGAAGACCAAATGATCAAAGTAAACGAGGAACTCCGGGTCAAGTACCGGTACCTCGACATCCGGCGTCCTTCGATGTACAAGAAGATCGCGATCCGCGCAGCCGCAGTACGCAAGCTCCGCGCTTATCTTGACGACCGCGGGTTTGTCGAAGTCGAGACACCTCTTTTCACGAAGTCGACGCCCGAGGGCGCCCGTGACTATCTCGTGCCTTACCGCCTCGAGCCCGGCCACTTCTACGCCTTGCCCCAGTCGCCGCAGCAGTACAAGCAGCTTCTCATGGTCGCAGGGGTAGAGCGCTACTATCAGATCGCGAAGTGCTTCCGCGACGAAGCCCAACGGGCAGACCGCCAGCCTGAGTTCACCCAGCTCGACCTAGAGATGTCGTATGTGAGTCAGGAGGACGTCCTGACCTTGATCGAAGGGCTGACCCTGTCGGTATTCAACGAACTCATCCAGGAGTTCGGACTTGAGAAAGACCCCGTCGAGGCCTTCCAGCGAATCACGTATGACGAGTCGATGAGGCTCTACGGCAACGACAAGCCAGACCTTCGCTTTGGCCTTGAGATCTTCGACGTCAGCGACTCGGTCAAGGACAGTGGGTTTGGCGTTTTCAAATCGACGGTCGAGTCGGGAGGTTGCGTCCGAGGTGTCCGTTTCCCGGGCGGCGCCAAACTCAGCCGCAAAGAGGTCACCGAACTCGAAGACTTCTGCAAAGGCTTCGGGGCCAAGGGGATGGCATCCCTCTATGTCGAGGACACGGAACACGAGGGATCGCACCCGCTTGGCGACGGCCGCTTCGTCCGCGGTGCGATGTCGAAGTTCCTCAGCGCGGAGGAAATCAATGCCTTGATCACCGCCGGCGACGCCGTTGTGGGCGACCTTCTTTGCTTCGTCGCCGACAAGTGGCCGGTGACGTGCGAAGCCTTGTCCCGCCTGCGCCTTCTGATCGGCGACCGGTGTGGCCTCCGTGACCGCCGAAAGTTCAAGTTCGCTTTTGTGCTCGACTTCCCTCTCGTCGAGTGGAACGAGGACGAGCAACGATGGGATCCTACCCATCACCCCTTCACGTCGCCGAAAGTTGACGACCTCGTCTACCTCGACACGGATCCCGCCCGGATTCGTGCCGACTGCTATGACGTGGTTTGCAACGGTGTCGAGTGGGCGAGTGGATCCATCCGTATCCACCGACCGGACGTCCAGGCGCGAATATTCAAACTGATCGGAGTCACCGACGAAGAGCAGCAGTCACGTTTCGGCCATATCCTTGAGGCTTTCACCTACGGTGCCCCACCACACGGGGGCATTGCTCCCGGCATCGACCGGATGATCATGTTCCTCACCGACGACGAGAACATCCGAGAGGTCATCGCTTTCCCCAAGCTCGGCGGAGGATACGATCCGATGATGGACGCTCCGAGCGACATCAGCAAGCAGCAGTGGGAAGAGATGGGCCTGCAAGTGCGGCCACCCGCGAAGTAGGTTCGAACCGGCCAAACCACGCAACGATCACCTCATCTCCAGCGGCTGGAACCGATGATTGGCGGGCGCATATGTTGCCTGGCCGGCCCCAGTCCAGCGCCTGACTGGCCATGGAGCGGCGCGTACCGAGGCACCGTAGAAAGTGTCGTGAGGTTCGTTCGCGGGGCTCATTGGTGGCAGCACAGGGTCAACCTCAACAAGGCAGAGGTATGGACCATTGAGGGCTGCTCGATCCTTCCGGAGGTGGGATGCCTCTTGGCACCGATCATCCTCTTGGCCTATGCCACCGGCTGGCTGAGTGACCACATCCGCGTTCGGTTCAGGAAGTAGCCTCCCAACGGGCCATCTCGCTCGGATCGATGTGACCAATCGACATTTCATCAAAGGGCTGAGTCCAAGCGACATCGGGAAAACCGCGTGCAAAACCCGTTGAGAAAAAAGATGCGACTTTCCTCTATTTAGTGGCGTCCCTACCCCTGCGCCCCCATATATTGGGGTTACCGGAAGACGAACGGAGTTCGTTCTCTTGCCGGCCCGCGGACGTTCCTACGTACGACGAGTAACGAAATGAAGTGCCCCTATTGTGGCCATGATGAGCAGCGTGTCCTCGATTCGAGGCCTGCCCGCGACGGTGAGGCGATCCGCCGACGTCGCGAATGCGAGTCCTGCAACCGGCGCTTCACAACCTTTGAGGCGCCGGAAAGGCCGCGGCTGTTCGTCGTCAAGAGGAGTGGTGTCCGCGAGGAGTTCGACCGCGAGAAAGTGTTGAACGGCATGGTGACTGCCTGCCGCAAGCGGCCAGTCTCGCTCGACCAACTCCGTGAGGCTGCGGCCCGTGTCGAGCGCGACCTGTTCGACAAATGGGAGGACGACGTCCCCAGCAACGAGGTCGGCGACCGCGTCATGCGCGAACTCTATGGCCTGGACCAGGTCGCCTACGTCCGATTTGCCAGTGTTTACCGCGAGTTCGAGAATCCTGAGGAATTCTCCCGGACCGTCCGGAGCATGCGCAACAACTCGCCCGACAAACGGCTCGCCGCAATCGGGGCGGACAGGGCTAAGGTATAATAGTAGACATACATACACCATCAAGGAAGACATCATGAAGATCGACAGGTACTTCACCAAGGCAGGCCGAGACCGGTACGAGGGCATTGAGTTCGAGGCCAGGACCAGCGAGATCCGCAATCAAGACGGCTCCACCGTGTTCAAGATGGAGGGGGTGATGGTGCCCGCTCAATGGTCGCAGGTGGCCACCGACATCCTCGCACAGAAGTACTTCCGCAAGGCTGGACTGGCATCGACAGCCGGGACTGCGGCCACGGGCGACCGCTCCCCAGAGGCGACGGGCCCTGACCACGAGTACGACTCTCGCCAAGTCTTCCACCGACTAGCCGGCTGCTGGCGCAGTTGGGGCGAGCGCCACGGCTACTTCGACAGTATCGACGACGCCGACGCCTTCTACGACGAGTTGTGCAACATGCTCGCCCGGCAGATCGCAGCTCCCAACAGCCCGCAGTGGTTCAACACGGGGCTCCACTTCGCCTACGGCATCGAGGGTGTCCCACAAGGCCACTACTACGTCGACCCCAAGACAGGGAACCTCGAAAAGAGCCAGAACGCTTACGAGCGGCCCCAGCCCCACGCCTGCTTCATCCTCAGCGTCAAGGACGACCTCGTCAACGAGGGAGGGATCATGGACCTGTGGACGCGCGAGGCCCGTATTTTCAAGTACGGAAGCGGCGTTGGCACCAACTTCTCCCGCATCCGCGGCGAGAACGAGCGGCTGTCAGGGGGCGGGCGGAGCAGCGGCCTCATGAGCTTCCTCAAAGTCGGCGACCGGAGCGCAGGCGCCATCAAGAGCGGTGGCACGACCCGCCGCGCCGCCAAAATGGTCTGCCTCGACGTTGACCACCCCGACATCGAGCAGTTCGTCCAATGGAAGGTCTACGAAGAGCAGAAGGTCGCTGCCCTCGTCACCGGCAGCCAACTCAACAACCTTCACCTCAACGCCGTCATGAGGGCCTTCCATTCCGGTGCGTCCTCCCCGTCCGTCGCTCGCGCTGGCGAGGAGGGGAACGGCGGTGCCGAAACGGTCTTCTCACCCGAGCTGCGCCAGGCGGTCGCCGAAGCCAAAGCCGCCGGGATCAGCCCCAACTACATCCAGCGCGCTATCCAACTCGCCCAGCAAGGCTTTACCGGGATCGAGTTCCCCGTGTTCGACACGGGCTATGAGAGCGACGCTTATGTGACAGTATCCGGTCAAAACTCCAACAATTCTGTCCGCATCAGCAATGAGTTCCTAGAAGCAGTCGAACAAGACCAAGACTGGAGCCTCAAGGCGCGCACCGATGGCCGCGTGACCCAGACCCTGCGCGCCCGCGAGCTTTGGGACGACATTTGCACCAGCGCGTGGCACAGCGCCGACCCCGGCACACAGTACGACACCACCATCAACGACTGGCACACCTGTCCCAACAGCGGCCGCATCAATGCCAGCAACCCGTGCTCCGAGTACATGTTCCTCGACGACACTGCGTGCAACTTAGCGAGCATCAACTTATGCACACTGTACGATCCGAAGACGGGCGTCTTTGACATCGAGGGCTATCGCCACGCCATCCGCCTCTGGACGATCGTGCTTGAGATCAGCGTGCTCATGGCCCAGTTCCCGAGCAAAGAGATCGCCCAGCTCAGCTACGACTTCCGCACTCTCGGGCTCGGCTACGCCAACCTCGGCGCCCTCCTCATGCAGATGGCCATCCCCTACGATTCGGCGGAAGGCTTCGCCATCGCTGGTGCCCTCACCAGCATCCTTGGAGGCGAGAGCTACGCCACCAGCGCCGAGATGGCGCGTGCGCTCGGTCCCTTCCCGCGCTACGACGAGAACCGCGAGCCCATGCTGCGCGTCATCCGCAACCACCGTCGCGCTGCCTACAACGCGCAAGAGCACGAATACGAAGGCCTCGGCATCAAGCCTGTCGGCATCGATCCTGAGTTTTGCCCGCAGAACCTCCTCGACGCAGCCCGACGGGCTTGGGACGACGCCCTGGACCTCGGAACTGAGAGCGGCTTCCGCAACGCGCAAGTGACCGTCCTCGCCCCTACCGGCACGATCGGTCTGATCATGGACTGCGACACGACCGGCATTGAACCTGACTTCGCCTTGGTCAAGTTCAAGAAGCTCGCTGGGGGCGGCTACTTCAAGATCGTCAACCAGTCCGTTCCGGCGGCCCTGCGCCAACTCGGCTACAGCCAAGAGCAGATCGAGGACGTCGTCGCGTACACCGTCGGCCACGGCACACTCGTCGGCGCCCCAGGAGTCAATCACGAAACCCTGAAAGCCAAAGGCTTCACCGACGAGGCCCTTGCCAAACTCGAGGCATCGCTCAAAGACGCTTTCGAGCTGCGGTTCGCCTTCAATAAGTACAACTTGGGCGAAGATTTCTGCACTCAGCAACTTGGCTTCACCACCGACCAACTCAACGACTGGGGCTTTGAGATGCTCACCGCGCTCGGCTTTACCAAGCAAGAGATCAACCAAGCCAACGACTATGTGTGCGGAACGATGACCATCGAAGGCGCACCCCACCTGGCGCCCGCCCACTACGCCGTCTTCGACTGTGCCAACAAATGCGGCAAGATCGGCCAGCGCTTCATCAGTGCCCAGGGCCACATCCGCATGATGGCCGCCGCCCAGCCTTTCCTTTCCGGAGCCATCAGCAAGACGATCAACCTCCCCGCCAACGCCACGGTCGGCGACGTCAACGACGCCTATATGCTTTCGTGGAAGCTCGGCCTCAAGGCCAACGCCTTGTACCGGGACGGCAGCAAGCTGAGCCAGCCGCTCAACTCGTCCTCGGACGACGCCGCGGCGGCGATCCTGGAAGCCACCCTGGACGCGTCGTCGGGTGGTCAGCAAGTGGACGACAAATGGTCATCGGCTGAACCGCTTGCCGAAAACATGACGCCCCTCGCCGCTGCACAAAAACTGGTCTACCGTTACATCTCCCGGCGCCGGCCCATGCCCCAACGCCGCAAGGGCTACACCCAAAAGGCGCTCGTCGGCGGGCACAAGGTCTATCTGCGCACAGGCGAGTACGACGACGGCGCGCTCGGCGAGATCTTCATCGACATGCACCGTGAGGGCGCGGCCTTCCGGTCCCTCATGAACTGCTTCGCCATCGCCATCTCGCTCGGGCTGCAATACGGCGTCCCGCTCGAAGAGTTCGTCGAAGCGTTCGTTTTCACCCGGTTCGAGCCCAACGGCGTCGTCTTCGGACACGAGAACATCAAGATGTCGACCTCGGTCATTGACTACATCTTCCGCGAGCTCGCCTTCTCCTACCTGGACCGCCACGACCTGGTGCAGGTGAAGCCCGAGGATACGCGCCACGACTTCGTCGGCCGCACCGCCCAGCCTGGTCTCGAGTTTGACGAGGAAGAGGAGCGCGGCGAGGTGGACAAAGCTCCCGGTGCCACGCGGGAGGATCATGGCAGCCACGGGTTTCGATCGGTGGAAGTGAGGGAAGGTCAGGATAGTCAGGATGGTCAGGGTGGCCGGACATCGAACGGGAAGTCGTACGCGACCCTCGACGGTTCTCGCTCCACCGCCACCGTCGCCGCTCCAACTTCACCAACCTCACAACCCTTACAACCCCTACAACCCTCACAACCCTCACAACCCTCACCATCCTTACGGCTCTCTGACAAGGTCAGAGAAGCCAGGATGAAGGGCTACGAAGGCGACCCCTGCACCGAGTGCGGCGCGTTCACGCTGGTGCGGAACGGGGTCTGCCTCAAATGCAACACCTGCGGCGCGACGAGTGGGTGTAGTTAGTCCGGAGCCCCCTCCTCGTGTGAACCGGATGGTTCATGCCGGACACATGAGGAGGGGCTTGGGGGTGGAGATAAACTCAAGAAATGAGCACGAGATCCGAGAAGCTGACACAAGAGCAACGGGACGAGATCAAGCGGCTGAGCGCCAAGCATGGGGCACTCAACGTCCGACTGTTCGGCTCTTTCGCGCGAGGAGACGCGGGGAGCACGAGCGACCTCGACCTCCTGATCGAAACGGGCCCCGTCACCACCCCCTGGTTTCCTGGCGGCCTTATCGCTGACCTCGAGGCGTTGCTCGGCCGCCACATTGACGTCGTCACGGAGCGGGCCCTTAACCCCAAGCTGCGAGACCAGATCCTCCGGGAGGCACGCCCGCTCTGAAAGACGACCGTTTCTATCTGGAGCATGTGACGCCTGGTCTGCAGCCGGGCAGCGGTTTGCGGGAGAGATACTTCGACGGGCTGCCAGACCAGGGCACCCGGCTAGGAGCGCGCCTAGCTTGGGCGGAAAACTGATGCCGAGTCCCTCGATGCCTGCGATTCCTCGGGACGACCTGACTGAGTTCTGCTGCCCAGCGGCAGCAGTGCGGTTACTTCTGGGCTTTTCGCACGCAATATCAAGTGTGTACCCTGACGCCAGTTGGATGGTCGATAACCCGTCTTCGATCCCACAGGACGCCCCAGACGACCACCCCGTGTACGTAAGAATCCCAGACTCGATGATTCCAGTGTACATGGCCATTTACTACGCGGCCCGAGCATGGCGAAGGCTTCCGAGCGACGCCAAGGGTCTGTGCATCGGTCGGCTCCGCAAAAGGTTGCCAAAGGTAGGCAACGCCCCATCCACAGAGGAGATTCTTTCAGGTGAGCGTGTGCCGAGGCCAATGAACCCCGAGAATCTGCTGTCGGCGCTCTATGAACTGACGGTCTTCGCACGAATTCAATTGGCTGGGTTTTCAGCGACATTTGTCGGCGAGGGTTTGGGTCGGGCTCCAGACATCGAGGTGCACAGTCCAAGAATCCTCATCGAGTGCAAGGACTCGCTCAGCGCCCTGGCCTTCGGAGGAACGGACGATGACGCGATACGCAAGCTACAAGACCTTGTCGCCGACGCTGAGGATCAGCACGCCACCCATGACCCGGAAGGCACAGCCGAGCATATGGTTCTCTTGGATCTTCCAGAGGAGCTCACTACCAGAATCGAAGAGAAGCCCAGGCACGAGCAGGACAGGTTCTGGAAGAGAGTGTTTGGAATGTGGCACATCTCGCCAGATGGTACAGCCTCGAAATACGATTCGAGAATAAAGCGGCCCGAATGTGTCCTATTCTCAGACGTCCACCTGGGAATGTATCTTGAACGCAAGTCGGAGCGTTTCTTCAGGGAGCCTCGCTGGTTCGTGCCGTTCTTCAACTTTCCCCGCAAGCGCGAGGTGGCGTGTTTCATAGAGAAGTTCCTCTCGGTCAACGAGTTCGTCGGCGATCTGGTAATGCCATCGGCTTGAAGGCGGGTGGCCGGGGTGATGGGGAGGGATCGTGCCCCTTCACCCCGGATCGAAGAACTCCTTCAAGGTCCCTCCGCTCCTCTCGCCGTGCGGCTCGAATACGGTCGGGATGACGCCGTCCACTCCGAAGGGGTTTGAGAAGATGGCCCGGCGGTCGAGGACGCAGGGCCGGGCGGAGAGGTGCAATACATCCTCCCTCTCCGTCGCCGGCAGCGTCGGAGAGGGAGGGTGCCGTGGCCTGGTCTGGCAGCGCGGTTACCGCGGCCTCATGCCTACCTCCCGTCGCTGCAGACCAGGATCCGCAGCTTGATTTCAAGGTCCCTCCGCTCCTTGTCTTCGGCAGTCGGTCGGGATGACGGACCGGGACAAGGGGTTGTTGGCGGGAGCAGGTTATGGATGGAGGCCGCTTGTGGGCGAACGTCATCCCGAGAGAGCGGCGGAGCCCCGTCATCCTGAGCGAAGTCGAAGGACGAGGGACCTCCAATACTGCCCTTTCTTACAGGTTCCTCCACTCGTTGCCTACGGCGCTCGGTCGGGATGACGTTCCGGGGCAAGAGGTGATTGGCCCGAGCAGGTGGTGGATGGAAACCACCTGTGGACGCACGTCATCCCGAGCGAACGGCGCCAGCCGTGAGTCGAGGGACCTCCAAGACGTCCACTTCTTACAGGTCCCTCCGGTCGCCGCCTACGGCGCTCGGTCGGGATGACGTTCCAGGGCAAGATGTAGAGTCAAGACCGTGAGGGGAATGAAACTCAGTTACGTTTACATGATGATCAGCCGCAACGGCGCGCTGTATGTGGGCGTCACGACCGACCTTCAGGGCCGTGTCTGGCAACACAAGAACGGTGAGTTCGAAGGATTCAGCAAGAAGTACCGCTGCCATGCGCTGGTCTGGTACGAGGAGTTCACGGATGTCCGCGAGGCGATCGACCGAGAAAAGCAGATCAAACGATGGCGAAGGGAGAAGAAGAACTGGTTGATCCAAGCGATCAATCCGGACTACCGCGACCTCGCGGCGGATTGGTACGGCAGAAAGGACGACTGACTTCGAGGTCCCTCCGCTTCTCTCGCCGTGCGGCTCAAATCCGGTCGGGATGACGGACCGCGGCAAAGCAAAAACAACTTCAACATCCCTCCGCTCCTTGCCTACGGCGCTCGGTCGGGATGACGGACCGGGCAAGTGGTAACCACTGATCACTGGTGCGGACCGGGAACCGCTTGTGCCCGCACGTCATCCTGAGCGAGCGGTGAAGCCGCGAGCCGAGGGACCTGGAAGATGGCCACAACTCAAGTCCCTCCGCTTCTTGTCCGCGGCCTACTTGCCGGTCAGGAACTCGTAGCCATGCTCCCTGGCGATGGAAGACAGCCGCCCGAAGTCGGGCTGACCCGTCGCGAACTCTTCCGAGCAGCGCTCGTAGAAGCGGTCGAACCCGGCCGGTATCGTGATGACGATTTTTTCGCCAGCCTCCTCGCTCACGCACTTGAAGGTGTGGGGGCACTCCTTGGGCAGAAAGACAACCGTCCCCGGGCCGCACACGTGGGTCTCCCCGTCGAGGTAGTACTCGAAGCGGCCTTTCATCACGACAAAGATTTCGTCGTCCTTGTGGTGTACGTGCGGCGGTGGCCCGTGGCCGGGGGGGACGACGGCGAAGCCAAGGGTCAGCGCCCCACCCGTGTCTTCATCGCGCAGTTTGAACTGGATCGTGTTGCCGAACGCGTTGATGTCTGTCCCTCCGTCCGGCGCGACGATCAATGGCTTGAGAGAACCCATGGGCCCGATTCTGGCACGTCGCACTCGGTCGCCGGTTGATCAGAGAGCTTTTCGCTCACGACCGGATCCCCCGGCGGTCGGTAGGACGGGCCGGGGGCTTCAGTGGTGGAACAACGGAAGAGGGGTTCGTCAGTTCGCGGCGAGGCCAGCGGTGCCGACCGGCAAGTCGCCGACGACACCGACCTTTCTCAGGGATCCATCTCCCATGATGCGGAACGACGTGATCTGCTGGGTGCCGGTGGCGAGAACGAACAGGAAGTCGCCGTCGCGACCGATGGCTGAATCAAGCGTGTGGCCGCCGGTGACGCCGGTCACGCCGTTGCCTAAGAGCGAGAGCGCGCCATCGTGACTGACGCGGTAGCCGCTGACGTTGCCGGTTCCGGCGTTCGAGGCATAGAAATACCGGCCGTCGGGGGTGACGGTGCCCCAGCAGGCGGCGGCTTGGCCGTCGTGAGACTGGTTGCTGACGGTGTGCAACAGCAAGTTGTCGTCGAGGGAGTAGCTGGAGACGCTGCTCGCGGCGGCCTCAGTGACGAGGAGGTGGCCCCGGCGGTCAATGTCGAACCCAAACGGCGCAGCCCCGTTCGATGCCTGGACTTGAGTGCCGGTGGGCTTGCCTTGAAAGTCCAGTTTGAAGGTGTCGATGGAGTTGGTGCCCTTCTCGACGACGACGAGGCCGTCACCGTCCTCGGTGAAGCGGATTTCCGTCGCGGCGGCGCTGAGCCCACTGAGTTGCCAAGTGGCGCCGGGGATCGGAACCAGTTGGTTTCGGAACAGTGCGTAGCCCTGAATGTTGCCGACGGTGCTCGTGTTGCCCTGATTGAGGACGTAGACAAGTCCGTCGCACTCGGTGACGCTCACGGGGTTAAGGCCACCAGACGGTTCGACGTCGACGAGCGCGAGTTGACCGTTCCTTCGGCGCAGGAGCGACACGGAGTTGGAGCCGGCGTTGACAGCGAAAACATAGCCGCCGCTGGCGCTGAGAGCGACGGCGCCTTGGCTGTTAAGGCTCGCCCCGTTGCCATTCCCGCCGGTAGCAACCATGCCGAGCATCGCAAGCGATCCGTCCGGCCTGACTCGATAGGTTTGAACGTTGTTGCCCGAGGCTTGGTTGGTCAGGGTGAAGACGAACTGGCCGGAATGGGCGAGGGCCAGACCTGGCATCGTGACAGCAAACACGAGAGTGAGGATCTTGTTCATGGGAGTGTCCTGTGCGGTCAAGAGGTCGACCTCCTGACCGACAACCCTTGAAGACACGAGCCCAGGGGCCCGTTCCGTTTTGGACAAAAGATAAGGAATTTGTGCCCCCGAGAAGCTGGCGAAGGCAGGCCTGAGACTCAGACAGGGATGGGCCAAACGTGTGCTTGGCCCAGAACCGCGCCATCCACTACGTTGCTCTTCACACGGTGTAGTGCGCAGAGCCAACGACGCCGTCACGCTTCGTTCGCGCCCGGCTTCTCCGGCCAGAGCAGGACGAGGCCGAGCAGCGCCAGGCCGGTCACACTCAGCGCGACCAGTGGCGGGGGCGGCTCCTCCTCCTCCTTCTTCTCGCCGGAGGCGTTTTCTCGTTCCTCGCTCTCCTCCCTCCGCTCGACCCGGCCCTCCTTGTTCTCTTCCTTTTCCGGCTTCGTTCCCGCGAGCATGGTGATGCGGCTCAGCTTCAGTCCGTCGGTGTGGAAGTACGTGCCCACCAAGCCGCTCAGGCCCCCGACAACGAACAGGACTATGGCGGCTGTCCGCAAGGGACGGGACTTGCCAAACCCGAACAGACACGCCAGGGCCATCAGCGGCAGTGTGATCGTGGACCCCCACGCGAAGGGTTTCTTCGATAGGATCCCTGAGTGCAAGTACCGAGCTTCGACGAAGACCAGCAGGATCCCCACGAGGAGGATCAGCAGAATAAGCTTCTCCTTACGCATGGTGGCCGCAGGTTACCGTGGCTCAAGAGCGTCGACCGGGCTGGCCGGGATCAAGGGTGCAGGACGCTTTGTCGGAGCTGTCCTGCACACAGTCTGAGGACTAGGAGAGACGCTTCTTTCTGCGAACGAGAGCCGCTACTCCGCCTCCCAGTATCCAAAGCGAGGCTGGTTCGGGCACGGTCGCCATGCCGAGGAAAAAGCTGCCGGCGTTGGCCGTGCCGATCGTTTGGACAGCCCCGTTCCCAGGGTTGATCGAGACGAGGTCGCCCGTGGACGTGAGGCCGTAGAGGCCGCCGTTGGTGCCGTAGTCCATCGCCAAGATGCTTGTCGTCACTGTGCCGACCGTGCCGAAAGCGCCGGACGCCAGGTCATACGAGCCATGGATGTCACCTTGGTTGCCGGTGTCCAATCGGACGTCTAGCAGTGACCCGGACGAGCGCGTCGCCAATGAACGGATCACGGAACCCGAGGAGGTCGCCGTCTGCAAGAGTTGAACGGTCGCGTTGGAAAGGTTGACCGAGTAGACAGAGGGCGTCCCGCTGAAGTCGCTAACGAGCATCCGGCCCGATGCTGCGTCCCAGTCCATTCCCTCGATGTCGCCGAGTCCGGTCGTACCGATGTAGGTGCCGACCCCGCTTGTTGTGTTGATCGAGAACAGGTCGCCGGCGACGGTGGCGCCATAAAGGACGCCGGCCGAGTCGAGACCGAGTGACTCGTAGACTGCACCGTTCCCGTTGACGGTACCGATAAAGGTCGAGCTCGCGGTGGACAGGTCGACCTTGTAGAGCCCGTTGCCGCTGTCGATACCGTAGGCAAATCCCTGTCCGTGGGCCACGACGGTCAATACTGAGGCAATTACCGCCAAACCAATCTTGTTGATGTTCATTTTCCTCTCATGCTCCAAAGCGATACTCCATTATGGAATAGAGATTGCGGATTCAGACTTCGAAAGTTGAGTGAACTCGGGCCGACCGAGGGGGCTCGCTTCGACTTCGGGTCGACGCATCGCCGTCCACGACCGTCGCAGTCCGCGAACGACCGAGGTCTGACACGACAGGCTGATTCGGGGCCCGGCACGGTACTCAGGACGCGGGCTGCGGTGTACCGCCGCCTTCTGTCGCTCCCGATCGATCAGCCGTCAAAGACCTGATCCCAATCGGCGTCGTCACTACGGCGACGCTGGAGAGTCGGGATGCTTGCAAGCTTTGGCCAGCGGCAAGACAGACAGCCACAGAACGTGTGGGAGCGCGCCACACGCCCGACCTCGCGTCGGCCCCGGGAACTGTCTACATCCTGCCATCGTGAGACGATTTCGCGCGCCCATCTTTTTCTCTTGGCTTGTTGCCGGCGCCGGAACGCGGAGTTTCTCATGGCTACCATTTCTTTTGACGTCGGCTGTCCCAACGTGAGTTCAGGTGGAACCACTGGGTCTGATCCAAGAGCGGCTGAGTTGCCTCCGAGGCGAGCCTGACGACACTTCGAATCTGGCCAATAGAGTGCGTGAAAAACGGGTGGAAAACTGTCATGTGTGCGGTGAACCTTCAAGCAACAAGCTCCCGTCAATTGACATCGTGGCTTTCTCTGAAGAAACTAAGGCTGAGGCGTTCGCCCGGAGTGGCGGCCGGTGTGAGTGCAAAAGGGACGCGTGCGCGACCCACTACCTGACCCGGTGTCCGTCGCGAGTATCCATGTCGTCCGCCGTCTTCCATCGCAAGAAGGCGTCGACTTTCGGTGACCCAGACAAAGTCTCCAACTGCGAGGTCGTCTGCCAAGCATGCCACGCCAACGTCGGCGTCGACCATTTCAGTTCATGAGCGTCTAGTTCGGGACGCCTGGTCTGTCTCGCCGACTGTCGAAGAGCATCAACATCTGAACGGCACTCAGGATGCCTCCAGGTACGACTCCCCATGGACCCAGGAGGACTGCGCCGAGCGCGATCCACATGGCACACTGCACCATCACGATGATGGCGAACTCAAGGGCGACGATCCAACTCATGGCTGAAAGGGCCACGACCGTCCAACCCGAGGGTTGGTCTGCCTGAGGCACGCCGGGAAGGGGGTCATGTTTCCCAACAATGGGAGTCGCCTTGGTGCGGATTCGATGCGACCCTGCAGGCAAACTCATGCCTCTTTGGGCGGCGAAGAACACGAAGAGTGCCGAAGGAACGAGCCAGAAGACCACCCAAGTCACGCCTAGTGCCTTCCACATCAGGAAGGGTGCAAGGATCCACACCACCATCGACAAAACAGTCGATCCCTGTACCGCGATGACGCTCATCCAAAGGCGGGACATTCGACCATTACAGGGCGGCTAGACCCGGAGTGTCGTCCGGACCGTGCCGGCCCGTTCGTGCTTGACCGTGATCTCGTATTCACCCGGTGCGGCGACGACCCAGTCGAAGACTGCGACATCTTCGGTCGCGTCCATGTGCCAGCCAAACCCACTCGTGGGAACGTGGCTCCATCCCGTCAGTTGGCCTTGCACGTCGCGCAACGATCCTGAAACGAGCCAGGCCGGTGCCGGGCCTACGGTATCGGGCGCCTCTCCGGTCTTGACGATCTCACCCACGACTCCTCGGCACAGTTTCTTGTCCTCGGCCATCTTCGTCACGCTCGTCGGCAACCAACCCGTATTGTGGACGGCGACTCGGATTCTGGCTGTGTCCCCATGCAACTCGACCTTGGTCTCGCGCAACTCAAGCCGTGGCCCAGTGCCTGCGTGCCAGATCGCCCAGTCCGCCAATGGGCCGACCTCGGCCTCCAGGAAGTCCGGAGGTGGATTGCGGAAAGCGAAGTGCGGATCCCATCCACCGATTTCGACTTCGCCCAATTGGGGATGCTGATAGGGCCTCCAGTCTTCGTAGCCTTTGCCGGCCAGCTTTTCGTCGGACCACTTCAGTAGTTTGAGGTCGTCCTCGAACGGATGCTCACGGAACCAATCGATGTACTTGTAATCGGTGATACCGGCCTGTCGTTGAGGCGACCAGATCTCGACCGTCCAAGCATGAATCCCTCGGTGCTCGTACATCCAATCGTCGAACACTCCCGTGATGACCTCTTTGGGGTGGTACTTGAACTCATGGAAGTTGCTGATGGCAGGATAGCCCGTCATCCTGTGGCCGGCGTCGCCCAGTGTCTTGTACGCCCAGAGATCCTCGGGTGGGATGTCGTCGTCGGGCATCCGGCTCGGCGGCCGCAGGAGGACTCCGGCAAACGTGTGGAAGCTGATCCCGCCACAGATGTTGGGTCGATCCACGATCGCTTGCACGACGGCCCGAACCTCTGGCTCGCTTGTGGGATAGGGGCCAGCGCCGTATTGCTCGTTCTCGAGCCTCCAGGCGCTTGGGAAGTTTCGGTTCAAGTCCAGGCCCTGTTTCATCTTTCGTGACCGGATGGTCATCTCGTCGAAGTTGTGGAACAGACCTTCAGGCACGACGCGGTAGTAAGTGCCACCGTTTTCCCCGGGCTCCCGTTTCTTGAGGAGCCGCGGTTCCTCTTCGGCGACCTTCCATGGCCCGTTAGGGTCTTTCACGCGGATGCTGAGGATGCGTCCGTCTCCATCGATGTCTTGGCGCTCGAGGCCATAGAAGTCGTCTTCATCGTAGGGATAGGGACGCGTCGAACTCCGGATGATCCTGGGAGTGTCGGCGAGAGCCCACTCAGCCCCATCCGGGTTGAACCGAGGCACAAGGTAGAACGC
The DNA here is from genome assembly GCA_029781035.1 of Armatimonadota bacterium. Taxonomy (GTDB): domain Bacteria; phylum Armatimonadota; class Fimbriimonadia; order Fimbriimonadales; family Fimbriimonadaceae; genus JAEURO01. Next base: position 37,628 of record JAKOXK010000060.1, on the reverse strand, counting down.
GCGCTCATGCAGCAACCGCTTTGTCTCGTCGTCTCCTGCCCTGTGTCCTTCGACGAGTTTGTGAAGGACCATGATCACGGCGGTACTGGCACTCACTTCACTGGCGTGTATGTTGCCGTCGCACCAGAACGCCGGTTTGTCGCAAGCCGGGCCGGACGACAAGTTAGTGACGGTCACGAGCCAAATGTCGCGTCCTTCATGACTCTTGCCAATGCTCTCAAGGGCAACAATCCCGGGGTTCTCCTCGGCATACGCCCGCAACAGCGCCGTTAGCTCGTTGTACCGATAGTAGCGGTCAAATTGGACTGCGGCCATTGAATCCACGTTACCACTGGCCCGGACGGGGTACTAGCCCATCGCGACGCGGCCTTTCTTCTTTGCCGACTTGGGTGGTTTCGTCGATGCGCCCTTCGTCGGGGTGGAAGCTACCGCAACCGGCATGGCTGTGGATTTGGCACTCTTGGCGCCCTTGGGCTTCTTGGTTTTGGCGATTTTGCTCGGACGGGCAGGCGCCGCGACGGGCGAGCTCGCCTCCCGGGGTTCATCGCCAAGAGTCGCGCGCAACATCCAGGACGCTTTCTCGTGAGCCGCCATGCGACGGATCATCAGGTCCTGCGTGCCATCGTCTCCCGCTTCAACGGCGTATTTGAGGCAAGTGCCAGCGCGCTCCGCGACCTTCTGGTTACAAGAGGCAAGATCGGCGACCATGTTGGCGGCCGAGGTAGCAGAGACCTCGGAAACGACGCTCAGCTTGAGGAAGTCCGCCAAAGTCCCTGGGGTTTTGGAGCCAAGCTGACGGATGCGCTCAGCCACTTCGTCGATCGCCAAGAACAGTTCGTTGTACTGCTCTTCGAACATGACATGAAGAGCATGAAACTGCGGCCCTACGACGTTCCAGTGATAGTTTTGTGTCTTTGCGAAGAGTACGTAAGTGTCGGCCAAGACTCCGGAAAGGCCCTCAGTGACTTGTTTGACGCTCATGGCGCCACTTTACCCAGACAAAGAGAAATGGCCCTCTGCATCAAGCGAGAGGGCCATTCGTTTCGGAGCCGTTGTTGCTTACCAGCGGCCGCCGCGTCCACCGCGGTCGCGGTCGCGGCCACCGCCGCCGCCGCCGCCGTAGCGACCGCCGCCGCCACCACCGCCGCCAAACCGGCCACCGCCGCCACCGCCACCACCTTGTCGTGGCTCGCGCGGTCGTGCCTCGTTGACCGTCAGGGTCCGCCCTCCAAAGGGCTTGGCATTGGTGGCTTCGATCGCAGCCTCCATTTGATCTTCGTCAACGTCGATGAAGCCAAAGCCTCGGCCCTCGACGATTCGGGCGTTCGACCCGCCATAGGCTGCGAATAGCTCGGTCAGTGCCGACTCGGTGACGGAGTACGGCAGGTTGCCGACATAGAGTGACTTGATAGCCATGTCTGTTCCTGATCGCGGATTCGGACTCCGCGGTGCCGTTGCGGTTCGTGGTCTGGCAAGCCGGGAACGGTAATCCTGGCGACGAGGACAGACTGACTCGAAGCGTAACGTGCCCATTATGCCACGGCACTTGCCCGGTCCTGGCAATTGGTCACTGTAAATACGCCAAAGGACAGACATTTGGTGGAGATTGACGGTTCAATAAAGTCCGACTGAGCTATACCTGGCTGCACTTCCGTCCAAAATAGGAATAACGATGACCGATCCGAACCGCACCCAGCTCGGCGCACCGCCGGTGGCCGATCCGAACCGTACAGTCATGACCGGTGCACCGGCAGCCGACCCCAACAAGACGATTATGGGTGCGGCCCCATCGTTGAACACGACGGTAACGATCAAGCCCGTACAGTGCCCAGTCTGCAAGTCGTTCAATCCGCCCGGCGTCATGTTCTGCAACGACTGTGGCCTGATTTTCGAAAGGGCCCTGGACGGAGACGCGTTCGGCGCTCCGGCCGTCCAACTCCCTGTCCTCGTGGAGTCCACCGGTCGCGAGCACCAGCTCAGGCCGGGCCTCAATGTGATCGGCCGGGCCGGTGACATCTTGATCGACGACACCCGGGTCAGCCGAAGGCACTGCCAGCTGACTTTGGAAAGTGGAACGGTCACGGTGGAAGACGTGGGTTCGACGAACGGGACCAAGGTGGGTGGTTCACCGTTGGCCCAAGGCCAGAAGTCAACCCTCAACAACGGCGACAGGATTTCGCTGGGCGGCTTTGAGCTGACCTTGTCTCTGCCCGGAGAGTCGTCGAAGACGATGCAAGCCATGTCTGGTCGGACGGCGGCAATCACAGTCGCGCCCACTGTTGACGAGTCCGTCGCGACACTGGTGCTGCCCGACAGGGAGATCCCACTCGCCATCGGCCAACATAAGTTCGGCCGACGTGACGACAACGCCATTGTCATCAAGGATCCTTACGTGAGCGGTACCCATGGTCTGATCGAAGTGACGGAAGAAGGGGTCTTCTTGACGGACACAGGTTCTACGAACGGAACGCTCTTGAACGAGGCCAAGCTCGCTGCGAACATGCGGACCAAACTGGGCAAAGACGATGTCATCCGGCTGGGGAGCATCACCGCAACAGTCCGGTTCAAAGGGTAATGTCCGTCCGTCCCCAATCAAAGGGCGAGACGCCTGCATCGACACGCTGAAGCATCCCATGGAAGAGACCACAGCCGAATACGAAGTCGCACAACTACTGCCCACGGTCGAACTCAAAACCAGACCGCGGATCACGGTGGGCGCCAAGTCAGACTTGGGGCGGGTGCGAGAGAACAACGAAGACAAATTCGAGTACTACTTGACCGAGTCTGAGACTCAACTGGCTTCAAAGGGCCTTGTATTCATCGTATGCGACGGCATGGGCGGACACGAGGCTGGCCAGATCGCGAGCGAACTGGCGACCAAGACCTTTATTGACGTCTACTTGAACCACCCGAGCATTGAGCCCGAGGCAGCGCTTCGCGCGTCGGTCGCGGCTGCGAACCGCTTCGTCCTCGACGTGGCTCGGGCCGTGCCGAGCCGTCGTGGCATGGGGACCACCCTGAGCGCCCTGATCCTCCTGCAGGACCAGGGCTACATCGCCCAAGTCGGCGACTCACGGATTTACCGGCTACGGGAGCAAGCCATCGAACAGCTGACGGTGGACCACACCTGGGTTGAAGACATGGTCCGCGGCGGCGTGATGGCCCGTGAACAAGCTGAGACCCACCCTAACCGCCACATGTTGACGCGAGCCATTGGAACTGAGAACGACGCCGAGCCCGACATCTTCACGTTTTCACTCCGTGAGGGCGACGTCTACATGCTTTGTTCCGACGGTGTCACCAACCATGTTTCCGACGAGGATCTGGGGCGCATTCTCGGCGAAGGGGGTCCGAGCGAGGCGGCATGGAAGCTCGTTGGAGCAGCCCTGGTCGGTGGGGGCAGTGACAACGCCACGTGCATCGTCACGCGGATCGACTCGATGGAGTCGGTCTAGCCTGCGATCGAGTTGGGGAATTCAACGGCGAACGTAGTTCCCTCGCCGAGTTTCGACTGCACTGAGACTTCGGCGCCAAGGGCAGCGGAGAGTTCCATGACAACCTTGGTACCGAGGCCTGTTCCGGTGTTGCGTTGCCACGCCGAAGCCGCGGTTCCTGCCAGAACCTGCCGGATAGTGGCAGGGGACATGCCCGGGCCCTGGTCCGAGACTTCCAAGCGGTGCCGGCCATCGCCATACCGATACCGGACAGTGACCGAGCCAAAATAGGCGTCCTCCTGCTCCCGGTGCTCATCAAGCCATTCGTCTGTGACCATCTCGGACACGGCCTTTATCGCGTTCCCGACGAGGTTCTCGACAATGCGGATGACGTAGAGGTCGTCGAACTCGAATTCGGGAGCGTCCTGTTGCAGGTCATATTCAATGCTGACGTGAGACCTCCTCGCGGGCGCCTCGAGGTATTGAGCCGCGTCGAGCACGACCGATGCCATGGATTGCGTCCTCAACTTCGGCGTCAGTTTCTTGCCTGCCGCAAGATCGTTGATCAGGCGAGCGTATCGGTAAACGCGCTCGCTGTATGGAGCGAAGACGTCCTCGAAAGACCCTTCGAGCATGTCGAGGTGGAAGCAAGCTTCTGAGTTGGTCGGTCCCTTGTCGAGTGCATCTTTCAGACCTAGGAGGTTCCGCCGAAAGTCCTCGACAAAGGTCAGGAGGACCCCAGCCTTGTTGGCAAGGTCATGGGCGGCTCGCCCCATACCCTCAAGGGACGCGACCCGGGTTTGCTGCCTGAGGAGCCGCGAATTCAAGATCGCCAAGGTCGAGACGTCGGAAACCGTGTCGAGCACGACTTCGTCGGTTTCGTTGAAGTTTCCGTTGCGTTTGTTGACGACCTGAACGATCCCGATCGGATCCATGTCCGCGATGGCGAGCGGCATAGTGATCATGTTCCGCACCGCAATGCCGGTCTTCTCCCGGATCCTCAGTCGGCCTGGCTGCCCGTCTTGGGGGAAGGAACTGATCAACGTCTTGCGGCCCTGGAACGCTTCGCCCGCCACTCCATAGTCGTCGGGAATGTCGAGTCGTTCGAGACGCTCAGCCACAACCTCGGGGTAGACATAGGCGAAACGGAGCCGGTTCGTGTTCGGCTCGTGGATGTAGATCGTGCCGCCCTCTGCTCCGACAGCCTGCACGCAGATCTCCAGCACATCGCGCAGCACGAGGCGCAAGTCAGCCGTGCTGGCGAGCTTTCGCGTCGCCAGGTGAACCGCCTCGAGCAGGCGCGAAGTCTCTGCGACTGTGAGCATTCCCGGTAACAACTCAGGGACTTAAGTCCCTATTATTCAACGACGATTATGAACCTAAGGTTCCCGTTTCTGCCACGGTTTTCGACGCAGGACACAAGTAAATCTACGGAAGTCCGAGGTGAAGAAGGTCGACCTTGACATCGAGTCTCGATCCAGACTCAGAGACCAGTACCACGCCGGAACCCGTTTCGACCACCTTCTTGACTCGATCAAAGCCCTCTGGAGTTCGCGCAACACCCTGAATGACTCGGATTTCGAGAGGATCCGAGGGATCCAAGTCACGGTATGTCGAAATGCCAGTCCGGCTCAGCGGGTTGGGTGCGACACTTCCACGGAGACCGAAGTGGAAGTACGAGGTGACCTCTTCGATCCCCAAGACGGCTCTGTGCCGTCCTGACCAGGGTTTATAGTGTCGCCCTCCGTTCGAGAACCACAAGACTGTGCCCGTCAGAGCTCGGGGATCTTTGAATTGGAAGTACACGTACGATTCGTCAGGAAACGTCACGGCTGCCCAGGCAAGCCTCTCTTTGGGATCCGCCGCCACCTGGACCAAGTCCTCAAAGCCCTCTCGTGCTGGGTACTCGGTCAGATCCGACGTACCTCCGTTCGCGAGCGGGACTCGCGAGAGCGTCCCGAATTCGGCGCCGGCCTCGAGCGACGTATAGCCCCCTTCCGCGGGATCCTCAAACTGACCCGGAAAGACCTGTCCCCACACTTGCGGGCTCATGCCGACAAGTCCGTTTGACCTGAACTTCACCATCGCGTGGTGGCCAAACGACATGGGCCCTTTCGCGCCAATGACCGTGTGGCGCTGGTAGACGACACCGTCGCCTAACCTGATCGATTTGAACACTCTTCCCGGCCTGATCTTGCACTCATAAATCAGATCAATCGAGTCCTGTCTGAGAGCATCAAGAGACCAGGCGCCGTTGGCTGGCTCCCCATGGAGGGGATGGACCTCACCTAAGTACGGTTCCTCGGACCCGCCGAACGGCATGCAAAAGAAGTCGCCCCGCAACGCGCTCAAGAGGGGCACCTCGGGTTGCACCGATTCCTCGCACCACGGAGCCACGGAAAACGGTTCGACCACTATCCCCCCCAGATCGAACCTGACGGGCCCGAGCATCCCACCGGTGCGGGTGACCCAAGCCTCGACGGATGGAGAGGCGAAGTGCCACGATTCCTGTCCCGAAACCGTTTCAGTCCCCATTCCTGGATCAGTTTAGCGCCAAAGGCGCAATCGCGGGTAACACTCCTCCATGCTCGCAGTCTTCGCCCTCGGGTTGGCGTTAACTCAGTCGCTCCCGACCTTTGATCACGCTCTTCTGATCGGCCCGATGCCGTCGGGCGGACGGACACCCTGTCCGGTGGACGCTGTCGGCTACCAATTGGCAAAGGGCACGCTGATCGCACCGAAGGCCGGAGACAAAGTCGCCTTGCCCTCTGGAACCGAGCGTACTTGGAAAGAGGCTGAACCCGGCAAGGACGGATGGTTCGCCGACCGGGCCCTGGAAGGCGGATATGCCTTTTTGGTCGTCGAAGCACCCAAGGACGAGACCCTTGTCCTCGATGCGAGCGGTCACTCGATGGTGTACGTGAACGGCGTTCCCCGAGGCGGCGACGTCTACAGCGCGGGTTATGTCCAGATTCCCGTGCATTTGAAGAAGGGCCGGAACGAGTTTCTCTTTTCAGTCGGACGCGGGCGGTTCCGTGCCTCGTTCGCCAAGCTGGATGGTCCGGTCTCCCTTCGTCAGGCCGACGCCACCCTTCCTGACTACTGCGTCGGAGAAGACTCCCCCCTTCTGGCTTCGGTCGTTGTGATGAATGGTTCGGACAAGACTTTCAACGGACGGATCCGATGCCGGGTCGGCGACATCGTGGGGGCCTGGAGTCCTGTGCACGTGACTTCTACCACCGTGTACAAGGGGCAGTTCGAACTTCCACTTCCGCAGTTGATCGATGGCTCCAAGGTGAGCGTCACGGTCGAACTGGCTGGGCAAACCGAAGACAAGCCCATTTCAAAGCAGGAGTTCCAGATCGACGTCAAGGGTCCCGGACAGACGTTCAAGAGGACGTTTCGAAGTTCGATAGACGGCAGTGTCCAGTACTACGCCGTTCAACCTTCGAGCCAGCCTGGAGCCAAAGCCCTCGTCCTCAGCCTCCACGGAGCTGGAGTTGAGGCATCGGGTCAAGCGGGTTCCTATGGTCAGAAGGCTTGGTGCAACATCGTCTGTCCGACCAACGGCCGTCCCTATGGCTTTGACTGGGAGGACTGGGGCCGCGTCGAAGCGCTCGACACCCTTCGCGACGCCGAGAAGCTCCTCAAGCCCGACCCTGATCGGATCTATCTGACCGGCCACTCCATGGGGGGTCACGGCACGTGGTCAATTGGACTGAACACGCCGGACCACTGGGCTGCCATCGCCCCTTGCGCGGCGTGGATTTCCTTCTGGTCTTATGCTGGCGCGGCTGACTGGACGAACCCAGACCCGGTCGAAACGCTCTTGCGCCGTGCCGCCAATGCGAGCGACACGCTGAAGATGATCGGCAATACAAAGAGTTATGGGATCTTCATTCAGCACGGCGCGGCCGACGATACAGTCCCCGTGACCGAAGCTCGCGAGATGCGCAAACGGCTAGCGGAGTTTCATCACGACTTCGACTGGCACGAAGAGCCGGGCGCCGGACACTGGTTTGACACCGATCCCGAACCGGGAGCGAACTGTCAGGACTATGCTCCCTTGTTTGCGTTCATGGCCCGGCACCGCTTGCCACAAGGCTTGGAAGCCAGACACATCGATTTCACGACCGTCTCGCCCTCCGTTTGTGCCAAAGACCAGTTTGTCACGGTGATGACCCAAGAGCACTCGCTCGAACCCAGCCATCTTCTGCTTGACGCTTGGCCCGATGGGACACAGATCAACGGAACAACGACGAACGTGAAGGTCATTGCGTTCGACACGAAAGCCATCGGCTCACCCAAGTCGATCGCCATTCAGTTGGACGGCGACACCGTCAAAGCCGATGCTTCGGTCCCGGCGCCACTGATCCTAGAGAAGGTGGATGGACACTGGAAGCTGCTGAGCGACCTGTCGGTTCTGGACCACATGAAAGTGCCGCCGGCGAACGGCCCGTTCAAGACCGCGTTTGGCAATCACGCCGTCCTCGTCTATGGAACGCACGGTGACAAGGCACTCGCGAATTGGTCGTATGACAAGGCGCGTTACGACGCTGAGACATGGAGCTATCGCGGTAATGGTGCGTGGACTGTCGTCTCGGACGCGGAGTTCGCCGCTCTGTACAGTCGCGAGAGCGTCAACGTTGTCCTTTACGGCAATCCGTCCTGCAATGAGGCGTTCAAGGTCCTGGGGATGGGCCACGTCGTCTTTGATGGCAAAGGACTGGCGATCGGCTCCTGGAAGAAGTCGGGAAGCTACGGGGTGCTGGCCTGCATGAGGCCCGACTCGCGGGCTCGCATCGTCGGCGTCATCGGGGGCACCGACCTTTCTGGATGCCGGACTGTCGAGCGATTGTCCTACTTCCTGGCCGGTGTCCACTATCCAGACGTCACCGTGTTCTCGCCCGAAGCCCTGACTCAGGCTTCGAAGGGAGTCGTGGCGGCCGGGTTCTTCGGCCCGGACTGGAAGATCGAAAGTGGCGACTTCGCCTTTCGAGGCTGAGCCCGTGCGCCTCGGTGCCGGTCAAGGGTTGACCGGCGCCAGGGCGAGGCGACACATCATCTCGACACAGTCGGGGATCACGGCGTCGTTGAAGTCGAATCGAGGCGTGTGCAGCCCAGCTGGATTCTCGTCCCCTTCCCTTTTCAGGCCCGCGTAGTAGAAGCAGGCAGGCACATGCTTGCCATAGAAGCTGAAGTCCTCGCCTCCCATGGTCGGCTCTGCCTCTTCAAAGACCCGGTCTCCAAAGAGCTGGCGCGCGATGCCCCAGTAGCGCTGAGTGGCCCAAGGATCATTCTTAGTTACGGGATAGCCCGTGTGCCAGTCGACCTCGGCCCGGCAGCCCAGAGCCTGTGACACGCCGTGCACGATGTCGTGAAATTGCGACTTACCGAGTTTCCGCGTTTCTGGGAGCAACGTTCGCATCGTGCCTCCAAAGGTGGTCTTGTCAGGGATGACGTTGTGGGCCGTTCCAGCCCCCAACGTGGTCACGCTGAGCACGATCGAGTCCAGGGGCGAGACCTTGCGGCTCGCGATGTTCTGTAGCGCCGACACCGTCTGGACGAGTGCTTGGACCGGGTCGACTGTACGATGAGGCATCGCGGCGTGACCGCCTTGCCCCGAAATCGTTACGTGGAACTCGTCGGTTGCTGCCAGCATCGGTCCTTCTCTGACCGAGAACTTGCCTTGCTCGATCCAGGGATTACCGTGCAAGCCGTAGATAACGTCCACCTTCGAACCAATGACCGTTCCGTCAAGGGCTCCTTCGCTGCATAGTCGGTCTGCTCCGGCGCCTCCTTCCTCAGCGGGCTGGAAGAGGAACAACACGTCGTTCTGCCGGTCCGGCTCGTAGAACAGGGCTCTCAGAGCCCCAACGAGGATCGTGGTGTGTCCGTCGTGGCCACAGGCGTGCATCTGCCCCGCAGTCTCGCTCGCATACGGTAAGCCGGTCTCCTCGTGGATCGGCAGGGCGTCCATGTCGGCTCTCAGGGCCACTGTCCGTCCCCCGGGCTTCGTGGCGGGTAGAAAAGCGATGATCCCGGTACCTCCAGCCAAACCATGTACGTTTTGGGCTCCCAAGTTGCTGATTTCCTGCAACACCCTTGCTGATGTCCAGACCTCTTTGTACATCAGTTCGGGATGTTGGTGAAGGTCGTGACGCAAGGCAACGAGATGGTCTACGTCGGATAGGATTCGGTCTCGGATGACAGGCACTGGTCGAGGTTACCCACGACGGCCCGACTAGGGCCAAACTCCAGGACGAGCCTTCGAATCGGAGGCGTGTACTTCTTGCAGGCCTTTGTCCGCTGTCGGAACGAACTCAGACCGCGCGTCTCACATGATGACTGTCATACGCGCCGTCAATTAAGACTAATATTCTGAGGCAAAGGCCGGTAGGAATCTGGGAAACGCTCAGCGCGGGCTAAAATAAGCGAATAGAACACCGATATTCAAGGGAGGAACGCTCGGCACTAGCGAAATCAGACAATGGAACTTGACCACCTTGCCCTCGCCATACACGATCAGGCAGTCTTGCTTCTTCTCGATTTGGCAGACGACACCGAGCCGACGCACGCCCACGATCGGCTGACCACGCTGATCGACATGTGCTTCTCGGCCAGAAACCTCCTCAACTCGCAAAGGGCTACCATTGATGGCCACCCTGTCATTGAGGTGGACAAGCTGACCGAAGCTTGTCGTAAGTGCCTGCTTGACAAGTACCGTCCTTACCGGCCAGACGACGCGACGTGGACGGGGCCAGCCCGAAAGGCCGCTAAGGCTCAGGAGAGCGGTAAGTCGGCATCACTCGCCGACTGAGACGGCCCGACCTGTGGCCATCCATCGCCCCACGGCCTCCGCGACCTTCGACAGCGTCGGCATCATGTCCACAAACTGAGGGATCGTCATGCTTTGTGGCCCGTCTTTGATGGCGTGATCGGGGTTCGGGTGAACCTCGATGATCAGCGCGTCGGCGCCCGCCGCGACAGCCGCGCGCGAGAGGGACGCCACCAAGTCACGCTTACCCGTCCCTTGGGACGGGTCAATGACAACGGGAAGGTGGGAGAGTGAGTGCAAGACGGGGACGGCACCGATGTCGAGCATGTTCCGGGTGTGAGACTCGAAAGTCCGTAGCCCACGCTCGCAAAGCATGATGGCCTGGTTGCCGCCGGTAGCAATGTACTCGGCCGCCAGAAGCAGCTCTTCGTACTTGGCAGTCATTCCCCGTTTAAGAAGAACTGGAGTCCTGGCCTGTCCGACTTCCTTGAGGAGGTCGTAGTTCTGCATGTTCCGGGCCCCGATCTGCAACACGTCTGCATACTGGGCGACCAACTCGATCTTCCGGAGATCCATGACCTCCGTCACGACCTTCATACCGTACTTGTCTGCCGCTTGCCGGAGAATCTTGAGGCCAGGAACGCCCATACCTTGGAACGAGTAGGGCGAGGTCGAAGGCTTGTACGCGCCTCCGCGCAGGATCTTGGCTCCTGCCTTGGAGACAGCTTCGGCGGTGACAAAGACCTGCTCTTCACTCTCGACGGTGCACGGTCCCGCCATCATCACGACTTCGTCGCCACCCACTTTCACGCCGCCGACATCGACGACCGATCGACCGGCGACCGTCTCCTTCGCCACAATCTTGTAGGGCTTTGTAATGAGGAGAACGTCTTCGACGAACTCATGAGCCTTGATCTGTTCGAGAAAGTCGACGTTCTTGAACTCGTCTCCGCCAACCGCACAGACGATCGTTTTCTCGACCCCGAACACGGGCAGGACTTGGTAGCCATGCTCCTCAAGCTCTTGGGTGACCTGAGCCACCGCAACAGGGTGGCCCTGCCGGAGCACGATGATCATGGGCGGCCCACCTGCTCAGGAGCGCGGTCGATGCGGCTCACGCCACGACCTCCTGGGCACACACTTCTCCGAGCGCTTGGAGGAACAAGTCGGTTTCCCGCTCCGTTCCAACGCTGATCCTTAGATAGCTGGGTAGGCCGAGTTGTGTGCCGGGTCGGACGATAACACCCTTCTTGAGCAGTTCGCCATAGAGTGCCGCAGAGTCGCGATGAAGGTCCACGCAGACGAAGTTGGCGTGGCTGGGAACCGGCTGATAACCCATGGCGGTCAACCCAGACATTAATCGTGCCAAACCCGTCTTGTTTGCCGAACGAGTCCGTTCCAAGTGGGCCTCGTCGTCCAAGGCTGCCATCGCACCCGCTTGCGCCACGGCATTGACGTCGAACGGGTTCCTTGCTGCGTTGAAGCTCTGGACGACCTCGCTACTCGCGAACCCGTAGCCGACTCGAATTCCTGCCAACCCGTACGCTTTGCTGAACGTCCGGAGGACGACGACGGGCAGGCCCTCTCTAAGGAGGTCAAGGCCGTCTGGATAGTCCGGATCCTGACATGCATACTCGTGGTAGGCCTCATCAAGGACCACGGTCACTCCTGTCGGCAGGTCGCGCACGAACGACTGCAGCACCTGTCTACTGACAATCGTTCCCGTCGGGTTGTTGGGGTTAGCGATGAAGACCAATCGAGTGCGGTCCGTCACGGCTTTCGCCATCGCAGGCAGGTCGTGCCGGAGCTGTGGATCGAGCGGAACCCGCACAAGTCCCGAGTCACCGAGGACTGCGGCCGCGCCGTAGCGCAAGAAGGATGGCTCGCCCATCAGCATCTCAGTGCCGGGCTCAAGGAACATTAGCCCGATCACACCGATGATCTCGTCACTGCCGTTGCCGATCATGACTTGGGAGACATCCACTCCAAAGCGTGAGGCTAACTTCTGCTTGAGCAAGTACCCCGAAGCGTCGGGGTAGAAGTTGACTCCCGAGACAGCCCGTTTCATTGCTTCAACGGCCATCGGCGACGGGCCGAGCGGGTTTTCATTGCTCGCGATCTTGACGACTTCCGTGAGCCCCAGTTCTCGCTGGACTTCCTCAATCGGCTTGCCAGCGGGATAGGGCTGCATCCGCAAGATGTTGGGGCGGATGAGGGGTTTCATATGCCCTCAAGGGTACCGGGGCCCGTCAGGCAGCCACTGAGCCTGACAGGTCAGCGGACGATCTTGGAAGCACCGACACAGACGAGCCCCGCGCCCAACGCCATGACGAACCAGGAGACCTCTCGGTACGATTCGTACTTCGGTGTGTCGACGTCAGCGATTGCCATGGCTCTTTCGAACGGCCCGCCGTTGTTCGTCTTGCCACCGGCAAGGGAGAAGGCGTTGACTTGGAGCGTGATTCCGGCAAGGAAGACGAGCGCCCCAATCAGGACAACAAGGGCAGTTGGCTTGGACATAGAGGTCTCGTTCCTTCGGGCATCGCCTCACTTAGTGGGCAGCCGTGTCAGCGGCCCGCCGCGGCTTGCTGCAGCGCGCTGGAAACGGCGAACGACGCCGCGGTCTTGGCCTTCACCTCGTCGACGGTGACGCCAGGCGCAAGTTCGATCAAAGTCAAACTTTGGCCCCGCTCGACTTCGAAAACGCAGAGGTCAGTGATGATCAGGTCGAGACACTCCTTGCCCGTGAGCGGCAGCGTGCATTCCTTGAGGATCTTGCTCTCCCCCGCCTTGTTCGTGTGCTCCATCACCACGACGACTCTTCGCACGCCTGCGACCAGATCCATCGCTCCACCCATTCCTTTTACCATCTTGCCGGGGATCATCCAATTGGCCAGGTCTCCCCTTTCACTCACTTCCATCGCGCCCAAGATGCTGAGGTCGATGTGGCCTCCACGGATCATTCCGAACGAGTCTGCACTGGAGAAGTAGGCCGATCCGGGCAACTCCGTGATCGTCTGTTTGCCGGCGTTGATCAGATCAGGGTCGGCTTCGCCCTCATAAGGGAACGGCCCCATGCCCAACATCCCATTCTCACTTTGGAATACGACCTCGATCCCCTCTGGGATATAGTTCGCCACCAGCGTGGGGATCCCGATCCCCAAGTTGACGTAGTATCCGTCACGCAACTCCTTCGCAGCGCGCATGGCCAGTTCGTCTCGTGTCCAGGGCATGCAGGGAGTTTACACCGGGCAGTCCGGTGTTTCCGAGCCGGAGATCGTGGGAAATGGCGTATAGTCTCGACCGTGGTTGAGCCCCCTCCGATCATTGATGGAGCTCAGGCGCCAGTTCCGACCCCGTCTGTCTGGAAGGCTCTCGGCGTCTCCTGCGCCTTGTTCGCAACCCTACTCCTGTTGGCGAACTTGGTCTCAGTCCCCTTCCTCTTGCTTGTGTCCGTCGATAAGACCGTCTCCAACGTTTTGAATTCGCGAACGACCACCATCGAGATAGACGGGAAGTTCGACGGTCGTGCCTTGTCGCAGCTCGGCGAATCCGTAGAGCACCGGTTTCCCGATGCGGTCGTTTCAGTAAGCGCCCGTCGCCCAAGCGGCGTGGAACTCTCGATACGCCCCAAGACCCTCGGATCATCGACCGCCGGATATGAGGAAGGCGTCCGTACGGCGCTCAGTGCAACCACCGTTAAGGCGCCGAAGATCCGGGTGAAGCATCCCCGTCGCCGGGACGTCTTCACCGAGATAATGTCCGATCCGATGATCATCGTGATCGGAGCCTTCTCAACCCAAGTTTCCATTGTGGCGATCTGGCTTTACCTGCGTCGGAAGGGACGCCCAGAAGGAAGCGACCTGCCGCCCTTTCACCAGGGATCTGTGGTACGTGCTGTCTTGATTGGAGCCGTCGCGGGCGTCTTCGTAGCATTTGGGGCCAATTGGCTGGACGATGCCTTCCGCCTTCTCTTTCACGTGTCAACGACAGGTGCCTGGGAGTCCACCATCGCGGGCTCACCGGCGGTCAAGATCCTCGCCATTTCGATGGCAGTCGTCGGCGCCCCGATCCTTGAGGAGGTGTTCTTCCGCGGGATCCTGATTGGCCAGTTCCAACGGATCGACCGGGCGGGCCTGGGGGTCTGCGTCTCGTCGGTCCTTTTCGGCGTCGCCCACATGCAGGACATCGCAACGATCCTAACGATCACTTGTATGGGGTTGGTCCTGGGAACCGTTTACTTGAGGACCCGGTCTCTGTACGCCACCGTGACGCTCCATATGGTGAACAACGCTGTGTCGTTCTGGATTCTCCTGAGGTCCAGTGCGTGAACCCAGTCCCTCAGCGGGACCGGGTCGTTAAACGCTCAATCCGTTTCTCGTAGGCGGAGCCCTGGACGATTCGGTCGACGAAGATGCTGGCCGTATGGATCTCGTTGGCGTCGAGTTCACCGTTCTCAACCAGCTCTTCGACCTCAGCGACGCATGTTTTGCCAGCGGTCGCCATCATCGGATTGAAGTTGCGCGCGGTTCTCCGGTACACAAGGTTGCCCAGCCGATCGCCTTTCCAAGCTTTGACTATGCTGAGGTCAGCGCGAAGCCCAGACTCCATGACATACCAGTCACCGTCGAACTGGCGGGTCTCCTTTCCTTCTGCGATCAGTGTCCCATAGCCGGTCTTGGTGTAGAAAGCGGGGATGCCGGCTCCGCCGGCACGGATGCGTTCAGCCAGCGTGCCTTGGGGATTGAACTCCAGTTCGAGTTCGCCGGACAGGAACTGCCTCTCGAACTCGGCGTTCTCTCCGACGTAACTGCTGATCATCTTTCTGATCTGTCGGGTCTGGAGCAGAAGCCCCATGCCGAAGTCGTCCACTCCGCAGTTGTTACTGATGACAGTGATCTCCTTGACGCCCGATTCGCGCAAGGCGAGAATGAGGTTCTCGGGAATGCCACAAAGTCCAAACCCACCTGCCATGACCGTCATGCCGTCGAAGAGCAAACCATCAAGGGCTTCCGCCGCGCTGCTCCGCACCTTGTCCATGAGCCCAAGGTTACCTTCGCCGGTGATGACAACGGACTGGTGCCCGAATCTAGGACAACAGTCTCGTCAGGACGTCGCCCAGCTTGTGGGTGAGTTCACCGTTCGTGACGACGAGATCGGCACCCGAATCTCGGCCGAGTTCGAGCAAGGACTGCTCTTTGTGGCCGGCATGGGCGAGGACTTTGAATCCCCGGACCCGCAAGTACGGAACCAGCACAGCCGGTGGCATTGCCTGAGAGCCCAGGTTCACAATGGCTATATCGCCCGTGATCTCGCCTTCGGGCAAGCGGTCGGCCAAAACGGCCTCGTGCCCCAGCCCTGTCACGCCCGACTTGAGACGCGAACTCCACAACAAGTTCTCGTCAAAGATCCACACTGTCACCCATCCAGAGTACCGACTTCCGAGCCTCGAGCCCCGAGTCCCGAGTCCCGCAGCCCAACTCCCCATACTTCACTCGTGATCCGACCCCTCGAATGGCGCGATGGGCGCCTCTTCATGCTTGACCAACGGGTCCTTCCCCGGAAGGAGGTCTGGCTGGAACTCTCCCAATGGGAACAAGTGCGAGACGCCATCCGCGACATGGCCGTGCGGGGCGCGCCAGCGATCGGCGTGTCGGCAGCCTATGGCCTTGCCCTTGCCGCCCAGCAGGGGGATCATGACCTGACCAACGCGCGGAACGGTCTCGCATCCGCTCGGCCAACGGCCGTCAACTTAGTTTGGGCACTCGACCGAATCATGGCGATTCATGAACTGACTTTCGACGCCGTGCTCGCAGAAGCCCGTGCCATTGAGCAGGAAGACCTCGCCATGAACCACCAGATCGGGCTCAACGGTGCCCCACTGGTTCCGGATCAAGCACAGGTCCTGACCGTGTGCAACACCGGCTCTCTGGCCACGTCAGGGCATGGCACCGCCTTGGGGATTGTAAGAACAGCATATTCTCAGGGCCGCCTCAAGCACGTTTGGTCGTGCGAGACTCGGCCCCGGCTACAGGGGCTCCGTCTCACGGCCTGGGAGCTTCTGCAAGACGGGATCCCGTTTCACAGCATCGCCGATTCCGCCGCCGCATCCCTCATGAGGGCTGGGAAGGTGGACTTCGTCGTCGCCGGGGCTGACCGGATCGCGGCGAACGGAGACAGCGCGAACAAGATCGGGACATACAGCCTGGCGGTGTTGGCCAAGCACCACGGCATCCCGTTTGTCATTGCCGCCCCGAGTTCCACGCTCGATCCAGCACTGACCGACGGTTCTGCGATCCCTATTGAGGAGCGCGATGCCAGCGAACTCACGGACATCGAAGGGGTCCGGGTCGCCCCTGAGGGTTGTCCGGTCTACAACCCTGGTTTCGACGTGACTCCTGGCGAACTGGTCACTGCCATCGTGACCGAGCGAGGCATCCACCATGCGCCATACAACTTCTCGTGACAAGCACCAGTTGTGTCCTTTTAGACCCATGCTGACTATCCAACGGTCTTCACTGTGACTCATTGCGGAGGAGGAGTTGAGAAGAATGCGGCCCGGGGCCCACGACTGGAAGCAAGCCACCGACGAGTCTCTCGTCTTTGCTGCCCAAGTCGGTGACCTCGGCGCCTTCGACGAACTTGTCCGACGCTATCGGCCGGCCGTGACGATGGTCGCGCGCGGCGCCCTGGGTGACCGCGAACTGGCTGAGGACGCCGTCCAAGACGCCTTCCTCTCCGCGTACAAGATGTTGCCCCAGTTGAGTGACGGCCAAAAGTTCCCGGCATGGATCCACGCGATCGTCCGTAACCGGGCCAAGCGTCTTGGAGCGAGGCTCAGGGAAAGTCCGGTGGACCGCCTGATCCTGGCCAACAGCGAAGAGTTGTCTCACCGGCCGCACGACGAGGTGGACAACCGGGACGAAGTCACGAGGATGCTCGCGGAGTTCGAAAAGCTCCCCGACGATCAGCGCGACATCGTGAGGCTGTACTACTTGCAGGAATGGCCTGTGGTCCGCATCGCTTCCTTCTTCTCCCTCCCAGAAACGACCGTCAAATGGCGCCTTCACGCCGCCCGCGAAAGGCTGCGTCGGTGCCTTGACCCCCAGGTGACACCATGAAACAAGATCACAAGATCCATCGCTTGGTCAAGGAAATCGCCGACATGGCCGAGCATGCTTCACTGACCGGGAGCCTCGATTCAGGCAAGCCCGCCATGATCCAGCGCTACAACTCGCTGCTCGATTCCCTCGAAGACGAAAGCGATGTGCCTCACGGCCTCTTCGGCAAACTACCCGAGTCGGCTGACTTTGGCCAGATCGGCGTCGAGGCTAGGCTTCTGTACGCGTACCTCAAGGACAGTGGCAACGACAACAACGGCGGCAAACACGGAGATCTTGGAGTCGTCGTCCGCCTCGCACCATTCGTCAAGTCGGCCGACCTGACCGAGATGGTGAGGGCCTGCCTGGCCGAAGGCTGCTCGATCGACACGCGAACGCTGACTCACTTGGCTCCGTTCCTCGAACAGGGGATCTTGAGCGACCTAGTCAGGCACCACATCGGCAAAGCCGCCGGCGTGGTCGTGGTGGATGCTCGAAAGGCCGAGCGTTCGAGCCCAGGAACGCCCCCAACTCCCGGCACTCCGCCGGCTCCACCCGAAACCGTAAGCCGTGCCGAGGCCGTACAAGGCGACCAAGACCTCATCGACCTCGTCACTGACGAACTGCTGAGAGACGACCTGACCCCTGAGCGAAGGAGGACTCTCATCGACCAGTTGAAGGGATTGACGAAGCGGGCGCAATCGTTGCCCGACTGAGCCAAGGTCATGGGGTGCGGGCCGCGACGTCCGCACTCTGTGCTCCTTCACCCATAATCGTCGCATGACCTTCCTCGACTCGATCGTGGTCAAACGCGACGGCGGGGTGAACAGCCGAGAGCAGCTCGATGAGTTGGCCCGAGGCGCAGCGGACGGATCCGTCCCTGACTACCAGCTCAGCGCATGGCTCATGGCCGCCTACGTCAAGGGACTGGATCCCAAGGAAACCGCAGACCTCACGTTGGCCATGGCCCACAGTGGAGAGCGCCTGGACTTGACAGGGCTACCAAGACCGTGGCTTGACAAGCACAGTACCGGGGGCGTCGGCGATAAAACGACTCTGGTGGTGCTTCCGATCCTCGCCGCTTGCGGCGTGACGGTGGTGAAAATGAGTGGACGGGGCCTCGGAACGACCGGAGGAACGATCGACAAGCTTGAGAGTGTTCCTGGCTTTCGGACTGACCTTATGCCCGAAGAGATGGTCGCGCAGGCGAAACGGATCGGCATCGCCCTCAGTGGACAGACTCCTCGCCTTGCTCCCGCGGACAAAGCGCTGTACGCCCTTCGCGACGTCACGGGCACAGTGGCGAGCATCCCATTGATCACGGCGAGCATCCTCAGCAAGAAGATCGCCGGCGGTGCCGAAACCGTGGTGCTCGACGTCAAGTGCGGTAGCGGCGCATTCATGAAGTCTCTGACCGAAGCCGAATCGCTTGCGCATTCACTCGTGGAGACGGGAAGGCTCTGTGGACTCCAGATGCGGGCAGTCATCACCGACATGGATCAACCGCTGGGCTCGACTGTGGGCAATGCCTTGGAGGTCAAAGAAGCCCTTGCCGTCCTCGATCCCAGCTACTCCTCCACCCTCGATGACACCGAAGAGGACGACACAGACGGCAGACGGCGGTTCTTCAACCTCTGTGTCGGATTGGCCGGACACGCCCTTGAGGCTGTTGGAAAGGGAAACCACGAAGACGCTCTGGCTGCGGTCCGCTCGGGCCGAGCATTGACCAAGCTCAAAGTCTGGTTTGAAGCGCAAGGTTGTTCCATCGATCTGGACCAGGACGTCAACTGGCAAGAACCTCGAACCAAGCGCGATGTCGTCCTCGATGGCGAATCGGGATACGTTTCGCGAGTCTGTGCCAAGACGGTTGGTGAAGTGGCCCTGGAACTAGGAGCGGGCCGCGTCACCAAAGACGACCCGATCGATCCGACCGCGGGGGTGACCGTCATGCGGGGAATCGGCTCCAAGATCCTCCCAGGAGAACCTCTGTTCGAGATGCAAAGTTCGAGAGACGTCGACTGGGGTCAACTCTCGACGCGGCTTCGTCAGGCTGTCTCGGTCTCGTCAGAGCAAGTCGGCGGTGTCCGGCCGCTGATCAAGATCGTCGACTAGTACGACTTTGAGGGGTGGGAGTGAAGGATCAAGCCATTACGCACTCGACCGGCTCCACCTCCACCTCAATTTCAGCCAAACCGACCACACCATGTCCCCCAGCAGGGCCGACGTCAGAGCGAATAGGAAGGGTAGCCACACGATCGTCCCATTGGCTTGGACCATGGCCTTCAGAGTTTCTGCATAGGGCCGGTCGAGGGCGATCTTGTATCGTTCGATCGACTCGCGAGAGCTATCGGCCCAGCTCGCGAGCCTTGCCACGTGGTTGCTTCCCGATTCAAGCCACTGGACTCGGGCAGTGCTTAGGTCTGGCGTGCTGCGTATGGAAGCTGGGTCGTCAGGCGAGGGAAGGCGGAAGAGCCCATGATCCAACTTCCCGTACGAAGGCATGGTGTCAATCCCCGTACGCCTCAGTCCTCTGTAGTACTCAAGAAGCGATTGAGCCTCTCTTTGCTGCGACCGAATGTCCTTGACTTCCCTCAGGGTCACATCTTTCAGCGACACGGACCTCTCCACGACCCATCTCGGCTGGGGGAACGGGCCCGATCCGGATCTGGTGTCGACCCAGAAGACCGACATCAGAAACGTATTGACGGCGAACCAAACGATGACCGCCCTGACCAGTGGCCATGCCACGAAGCGCGCTCCATAGGCTCCCAACAGGCCAAAGGCGCCCAATCCAGTCACGGCGAGGCCCACCACGATCGGTACGACTCTGTCTGCGTCGCCGTAGATGAGCCAGATCGGCGCGACCCCCCACGCGAGGAACAGCCAGAACACCCACTGCGACCTACGGCTTCGATCCAACCAAGAAGGAGCCCCATCTCGCGGTACGAAGTCGCGGGGTGACGGCTGTCCCAGACGGGCCAAGGTCTGCGCCATGGCCGCTTCGCGGCTCTGGCCCGCCGCCATGAGTTCGGCCACAGAATCATCGCAATGAGCGCGCAGTTCAGCGACCACTTGCTCGGCTTGATGTCGGCCAGCCAGTCGCCGCACGTCCCGTTCCAACTTGACCAGGAACGTCTCGATCCCGTCGCTCATGCAGTTCCCCCGGTCACCATTAGCTTGCCAACGGCTTCGCTGAACTCTTGCCATTCCCGACGTTTCTGATCGAGCACCTTGGATCCGGGATCTGTCAGCTGATAGACCTTGCGGGCCGGCTTCCCTTCAACGGGCTCCCAAACCCCTGTGACCCAACCCGACTCTTCCATCCTGTGGAGGACAGGATAAAGCTGGGCCTCCCCAAGGCGGAACACATCGTCCGAGCGTGTTCGGACCGCCTTGACGATCGCATATCCGTGCTTGGGGCCGTCAACCAGACTGGCCAACACCATCGCTTCCATGTCTGACCGGAACTTCATGGATTACCTCACCGCTCATTATATATCATCTTTTGATATATGAGTTCCCGCTATTGACGGATTGTCGTGGTGCCGCAAAAGGGCCCTTGCCATCGATCGGGGGAAAACCGCGCTACGAAATCCGCTTCAATGCTTCGGTCAATTTCTCCATCGGGAGGCCGATCACGTTCGTCACGCTGCCTTCGACACGGTCAACGAACGGCCGTGCTCCGCCCTGAAACCCGTAAGCACCAGCTTTATCCATGGGGTCTCCGGTGGCGACGTATTCCATGATCTGTTGGTCTGACATCGGTTTGAACGTAACCTCTGTCGCCTCGGTGAACGCCATGAAGCCTTCTGGCCATATGACGCACACGCCGGTAACGACGGTGTGCGTTCTCCCCGACAAAACGCGCAACATACGAAACGCGTCGTTTTCATCAAGTGGTTTCGCCAGTTGTGTCCAGTTGACACGACCCTCACGACCGGATTCGCCTTCGACAGAAAAAGCTACGACAGTATCGCCAGCGATCACGATAGCTTTCGGGTGGGCTGCCGAGACAGCAAGCGCCTTTTCGCGCGCAGTCCGTTGGGCCGTCTCCCACGGATCCTCGTGGACATGATCTTCTTCTGTGATGTGGGCCGGCACGATTTCGAACTCGGGAACGATCTCGCGCAACAGGTCCTGCCGTCTTGGAGAGGCAGAAGCGAGGATGACTGGCCAAGCAAATGTTTGGATGCGTGATTGTGAACACATCGGTCAAGAACTCTTGCAGGATGGTCCCACTAATGACATTAGTCATAAATCCAGTAGTTATGCCGTGTAAGAATACGAATGGAAGCCAAGAATTGTAAGGCGACCGCGCGAACCCAGCAACGACAGGGGCAGCGCAGAATCAAGTTAGGGCTGAGGACCGAAAGGCCAAAAAGCAAGAAACGCGCAGAACTCATCGCCGATAGGGCTTGTACCTCTCCACCTATCGGCGATCTTTTCTTTAAGTCTAGTTGGAGAAAGCTTGCACAGATGCAGCCGATAGCAGCGTCTTCAGCTGCTTGTGCGCCCGATGAAGTCGGGACCGCACTGTACCGACAGGAGCATGGATCCTTTCCGCGATCTCTTTGTAGGGAACTCTCTCGACGTCGGCCAACCAGACTAGGGATCGTTGGTCTGGGGTGAGCTGACCCAACGACCACTCGAGCGACTCGCTGACGCCTTGATCGACGTAGTTCTCCTCCGGCGTTGGATGCTCGTCCGCTGTCTCAAAGAAGAGGGCTTCATCCGACCCGTCGTGCCGCAGCGGAGCATCGTACGACACGGTCTGGACTCGCCTCCGGCGAGACCGCTTCATGTCCAGGTAGAGCCGCGTCACGATTCGGAAAATCCAGTTCTCGAACGGTCTGTCCCCTTCAAAGTTGCAAAATCCGCGGTACGCCCGATAGAAGGCCTCTTGGGTCAAGTCCTCGGCGTCGGGCTTGTTCCCGGAGAGACGGTAGGCCAAGTTGTACACCTTCTTGTACGACCGCCTCATGAGCTCATTGAACTGGGATTGCTCTTGCGGTGTCAAGCTGGAAGCGGGAGCGATGGCTGAACCGTCAGCCGCATCTTCCTGGCACGCCTCGCCCTCGTGCTCAAAAAGCCATTTGTCATATTCGAGAGTCGCTAGGCTCACGGTGCTGCTCTGCTTGCCTGAAAGGTCAGAAAGCCCCTGACCCCCCTATTGGCGAATCTAGCAAACCCCGATTATTGGAAAACTTTTATGACGGTCGTCATAACGACCGCCACCCAGGCACAGTGGCCCTAAGAAGACGTGAGACTCACGTTAACCTACGCCGCTCGAACCAGGTTGCGTGGCAACAATGCACAAGTTAGGACCCGATTGTCACGAGTAGAGAGCGCTACCGCCCTCTCCATCGCGTTTTCAAGTTCGCGGACGTTACCTGGCCAGGAGTACGCCTGCATCATGTTCAAGGCCTCAGGCGCGACCTCGACCAGCTGTCTTCCGTTTTCAGCACTCGCCCGCGCCAGGAAGTGAAGGGAAAGCGGAAGGATGTCCTCAGGCCTTTCCCTTAGCGCCGGAAGGCGCAGTTCCACGACCTGTAATCTGTACAGCAGGTCAAGTCTGAAAAGGCCCTGGTCGACGGCCTCGTGCAAGTCCCTGTTGGTCGCCGTCACCAATCGTACATCGATCCTGGTCGCTCGTGTTGCTCCAAGCCGTTCGAACTCGCGCTCCTGCAGGACCCGGAGCAGCTTCACTTGGATGGACATCGGGATTTCGCCGATCTCATCGAGGAACAGGGTGCCTTTGTCTGCCAGCTCGAATCGGCCCGGCTTGGCCGCTTGGGCCCCGGTGAAGGCTCCCTTTTCATAACCGAAGAGCTCGCTTTCCAGCAATGTTTCGGGAAGGGCCGCGCAGGAAACCGCCACAAAGGGTCCGGACGACCTTGGGGAGTTCTCGTGCAACAGCTTGGCTACGACTTCCTTGCCCGTACCGCTCTCGCCGGTCACAAGAACCGTCGCCCGCGAGTCCGCGACCTGTCTGACTGTCTCCAGAACCTCCTTCATGGCAGGCGATTCGGCGATGAAACTGGTCGGCTGGTTTGCCTGGCCCCTCCTGGCTTTGGGAGCCCGGCGCTCGCCAGAGTCTTCCATGGCGGCCTGCAAGACCTTCTTGAGCGCCTCAAGGTCAAACGGCTTTGTGACGAACTCGAACGCTCCATCCCGGATTGCCTGAACCGCTTGGGGGATCGTCCCAAAGGCGGTCATGATGACGACGGGCATTTCGGGCCACGCCGCCTTCGCCTCGTGTTGCAGCTCGTAGCCGCTCATGACCGGCATGGTGACGTCGGTCAGAAGGCAGTCGAACTTCTGGTTGCTGAGCTTCTCTAAGGCTTCCGTGGCGCTGGGCGCGGTCACCGTGTGCCAGCCTTCCCGGTCGAACGCCGCCTCAAGGATCCTTCGGATGTTGAGTTCGTCGTCAACGACGAGGATCTTCTTCTTCGCACTCATGCCGCGTCCTGCCTCAAGTTGATCTCAAACGTGGATCCCTTCCCCAGTTCAGAGGTGACCGTCACCGTGCCCCCGTGAGCGTTGACGATCCGCCGCACGTTGCACAGTCCCAGTCCCGTTCCACTCGCCTTCGTCGTGAAGAAGGGCGCAAAAAGCCGTTCACGCGTCTGTTCGTCCATGCCCATACCGTGGTCTGTGACAGTGATGCGGCCACCTTCGGCAGACACTTCGACCTTTCCTCCAAGTGACGACGCTTCGAGCGCGTTCTTGATGAGGTTGTGCAGGATCTGCTCGACGCGAGCCACGTCAACCTTGATTGTCGGGTCTTGTCCACGCGAAGTCCAGACCAGCGTTACTCCGCTTTCGAGAAACTTCGGGCGCCAGATGCGGACCACGCGCTCAACGGACTCGCTCAGTCGACACGGCTTCGGCATCAACCGGAGCGGCTTCGCTATATCCAAGAAGTCGTCGCACAGCCTCGACATTTTGTCGGCTTCATCATTGACCATCTTGGCGAATTCAGGAGCCAGGCTCGGATCGGCCAAGATCAGTTGGGCGGCGCCTCGGATGCCGGTCAGCGGGTTCCTCAGCTCGTGGGCGATGGTGGCCGACATCTGGCCGATTTCAGCCATGCGTCGCATCCGAGCAGCCTCGTCTTGAGCTCGTTGATACTGAGTGACCTCTTGGACAGTGAGCACCCCGCCACCCTGACTCAGTGGAACCGCCACCAAGAGCCATGTGCGGTCGGTCGCTGAGTCGTGCGCCTTGCCTTCCGCCCGCTCCTGGGTCTTCTCTGCCTCAAGAACGAGGCGTTCAGACTCGTCTCTCACGAAATTCGGAAAGGTCTCGAGCTCACTCTCTCCCAACGGCCCTTGATAGACCACGACAGTGCCCGCCACGCTGTCCAGCACGGCTTTCAACTGCTCAGCCCGTGCCTGTTGTTCTCGGAAGGAGACTTCGAGCTTGGACATGGCTTCGGCGTTCTCGACGGCGAGGGCCACTTGTGCGCCGACCAAGGCCGCTTCTTTGAGGTCTCGGTCCTCGAAGGCTGGCTCGCCCGTAGCTCGGCTGAGGTTCATGACACCGACCCTTCGGCCTGACGGGCCGATTAGGGGCACGATCATTGAGCTCGCGACATCGGCCCGTCGGCTGACGATCTTGTGTCCGAAAAGCGGATCGTGCCGAGGATCCTCGACGATGTGTGGGCTCCCGTCCTGCAAGACCAATCCGGCGATGCCTTCGCCGTTCCGGATCGCTGTGCCCTTCTTAACAGCGTCCAGCCGGCCCACTCCGCACCGCAGTCGGAACACTCCTGGCGAGTCTTCGAGGAACACGGTCGCTCCAGAAGCTCTAAACCACTCGGCACAGCGGCCGAGTGTCGACTCCAACCAGTCCTCAAGCCCAAGCCGACGTAGAAGGCTCAGGTCAAAGAGCCCCACGAGGGCGTCATATCCAGTCTCCATGCCCGTTCGAATTGTCGGTTCGTTCGGGCTAAGAGGCTAGCGTCCGTCGGTGCGTTGGAGCCCGGGCGTCCACTTTGGATCGGGCGTGTGGGTCAGGTAAGCGACTTGGCAGAAGAAGATCCCAAGGGCGTCTCCGACTTCGGCCGGCGTCAACTTGTCGTCGGGTCCGATGACGATGGGTCCGACAGGTGCGACAAAGCCCCACTTGACAAGTGATTCCAGCACGGGGCGGTCACTTGGAGCATTGTGCTTGGCGATGGCCTCCGTGTCGCAGGGCCAGGGCCTTGGAGCCATGCGAAACTTGGGCCGAAAGTGCTCGAAAAGAGTGTGAAGCGTAGCGACGACCTGGGAACGACGGACCGGCTTGGTGGGGTTCTGTGCCGTTGGTGTTGCGAGCGGCTTGAGTCCGACCGTCTTGTCCGCTGCAGCGCACAACCGATATGCAGCCGACAAGAAGCTCGTTTCTGTCACTGGTTCGCTCGATTTGGCTACCACTGGCTTCTGCACTTGCTTTTCCTGAGCGGAGAGCACCATCGGTATTAAAAAGGCGAGAAGTGGCAACAGTCTTCTCATAGTTTCGAAACCGCCCCACTTCGAACGATTTGGTCTATCTGCTCAAGAGCCCGGCCCGTGCCGATCGCGACCGAATGCAAGGCGTTGTCTGCCACTCGCACCGGAATTTCGGTCACGTTTTCGAGCAACCGATCGATCCCTCGCAAGAGGGAGCCGCCGCCTGTCAGAGTGATGCCTGACTGGATGATGTCGCTCGCCAGCTCAGGCGGCGTCTCCTCGAGCACGGAGCAGAGCTTCTCAGCGATCTGCCTGACGGGCTCAGTGAGTGCCTCACGAATCTCCTCGCTGGTGACTTCGATGGTCTTGGGCAGTCCCGCTACGAGGTCTCGGCCTCGGATGTTCATGCGCAGCTCCTGTTCGAGGGGAAAAGCCGATCCGATTCGAATCTTCACTTCTTCCGCCGTCTGCTCGCCGATCGCTAGGCTGTAGACGTTACGGATGTGTCGGACGATGGCCTCGTCCATTTTGTTGCCTCCGACCCTCAGGCTGTGGCTGATCACGATCCCTCCGAAGGAGAAGACGGCGATGTCAGTTGTTCCGCCTCCGATGTCGACGACCATGTTCCCGGTGGGTGAGGCGATGGCAAGGCCGCAACCGATGGCCGCAGCCATCGGTTCCTCGATCGTCATGGCATGGCCAAAGCCCGCCGCGTGGGCAGCCTTGACCACGGCCCTGCGCTCGACGTTTGTTACCCCGCTAGGAACGCAGATCAAGACGGTGGGGCGAAAGAACTGGCTCGAGCCGCATGTCTTCTTGCGCAAGAACTCAAGCATCTTGTAGGTCGTGGTGTAGTCGGCGATCACACCGTCCTTGAGGGGCCGGATCGCTTGGATGTGTCCTGGCGTGCGGCCGATCAGGTCGCGCGCAGCGTTACCGACAGCCAAGACTCGCTTGTTCGTGGTGTCCATGGCCACCACTGTCGGCTCCATCAGGACGATCCCTTTGCCACGGCGGTAGACAAGGATGTTCGCCGTGCCAAGGTCGATTCCGATTTCACGGGCCAGTTTCAATTGCTAGGAGAGTTTACGGCCTGTCGAGGCCGCCTCCCACTCCTCCAGGCCTAGTCGCTCAATGGTGGCACCAAGATGTCTCAGTCGGGACTCCAGTCCCTCGTAGCCACGATCGATGAAGTGGACGTTCTTGACGATGGTCTCACCCTGTGCCGCCAAGCCTGCCAGACACAGGGCCGCGCCGGCTCTGAGGTCCGACGCCTCTACCGCGGCGCCCTGGAGCCTTTCCACACCGTTGATGATCGTCATCCGTCCCCGCGCCGTCATGTCCGCTCCCATACGGTTGAGTTCAGGAACGTGGCCGATTCGGCTCTCGTAGAGGGTCTCCTCGATCACACTCTGACCGTCGGCCAAGGCAAGCAGAGCCGACATTGGCTGTTGCATGTCGGTCGGAAAGCCCGGATAGGGCATCGTCTTGATCGTGACCGACCGGGGCCGCCGCTCGGCCCGCACATGGATCCAATCGGATCCTTCGTTGACCTCGAGCCCGGCTTCCCGCAATTTGCTCACCAATGCGGTCTGGGGCTCCGGCCAGATGTCGGTGACCGTGACGTCGCCCCCCGTGATCGCCCCGGCCAACATGTACGTCCCTGCCTGGAGCCGGTCTTCGGGAATCCTGAACTCGCATCCGGAAAGCGACTTAACACCACGGATGGTGACAGTGCTGGTACCGGCTCCTTCGATGCGGGCACCCATGCGGTTGAGGAAGTCGGCCAGAGCCACGACCTCGGGCTCCATCGCGGCGTTGCTGATCGTGAACGTCCCTTCCGCCAAGGTCGCGGTCGCCATCAGGTGTTGGGTCGCTCCGGCGCTCGGTACTTCAAAGTGGATCTCGCCGCCATGTAGTTTAGGAGCCTCGGCGATGTAGCGCCCGCTGTCAAGCTTGATCTTGGCCCCCATGATCGAGAGGCCCTTCAAGTGGAAGTCCACGGGCCGAGAGCCGATCTTGCAGCCACCCGGCATGGGTATGTCGGCCCGACCGATGCGCGCCAGCATAGGGCCCAACAAGTAGAAGCCAGTCCGAATCGGACGCATGCTCTCTTCGCTTGCCCGCCAAAACTTCAGCCCACTGCAATCGATGAACAGAGATCCTTCACGCCATTCGACCTGACATCCAAACTGCTGGAGCAGACCGACTTTGATGGCCACGTCACTGACTTCAGGGACGTTGTGGAGCACGACCGGGCCGTCTGACAGCACGACAGAAGACAAGATTGCTAAAGCCGCGTTCTTACTGCCCGGCACGGAAAGCTGGCCGCGAAGTGGCGTGCCGCCTCTTATTCTCAAAACGTCCATAACACTTGTCCCATCCTTGGGTTCACCGCAGATTCTACCGTGCCCCGACAGAGAGGTTACAACCCTCGAAAGAATTGCGAGGATTCGCGTCGAGCGCTCCGTTTCGGTGCCCTGATTCGTTCAGAATAATTGATGGTGGCGAACCTGCGGCCAGAATGGGTTTGTTGTGTGTGGCCCCCAATGTGGGACGACACGATAGGCCGCGTGCGCCCGCCACTGCCCCAAAGGGCCCGCGCGCGTATGCCCGCGGGCCCTTTTTGTTTGGGAGGGAACACTTTCTGCGACGCCGACAGCACCTGTGACAACTGGACACTGAGACGGGAGGCCGGAAATGTCCGCCTATGACGTCCTGCTTCTCAATGCCAACTACGAGCCTCTGAACGTCTGTCACATGCGGCGGGCGGTCACACTGGTACTGCTCGGAAAGGCTGACGTGATCGAGGAGTCCGAGCGTTTCCTGACCACTTCCGGCGGTGGCTTCAATGCGCCTTCCGTCGTCAAGATGCGATACCACGTCAGGCGGCCCATTCCCCAACTGCGGCTGTCTCGGCACTCCGTACTGGCTAGGGACAACTACCAGTGCCAGTACTGCGGCGCCAAGAAAGACCTCACGATCGACCATGTCGTGCCCAGGTGGTGCGGCGGTCCCCACACGTGGGACAACCTGGTCGCGTGTTGCCGCAAGTGCAACCTGAAGAAGGGCGACAAGACCCCGCAACAAGCGGGAATGAAGTTGAGGAACCGACCCAAACGGCCGCACTACGTGCCTTATCTGTCGCTCCCGAAGTACCTTCGGGCCATGCAGCGGGAGGACTGGCTGTTCTATCTGCCGGTCTTCGACGAGTTTGGAACGTCACCCACCGTCAGTTGAGTTCGAGAGGGGTCAGCCCGTGACTTCGAAGACGTTTCGTGCTGTTTCGTAGAGTCGGATCCTTTCGAGCACGCCTGGCACTTTGTCCTTCAACCGGTCGAAGATGGCCTGGGCGACTGTCTCGCTTGTCGTGTTCTTGCCCTCGAGTTCTGGGATGTCTTGATCCAAGTTTTTGTGGTCATACCTGTCTAAAACTTCCCTCTCGACAACCTTATCGACTTCGTCCAAGTCCACGATGAAGCCAGTGACGGGATCCGGCTGCCCAGAGACCGTGACTTCCAAGACGTAGTTGTGCCCGTGGCCATTGGGGTTGTGACACTTTCCGAACAGTCGCCAGTTTTCCTCTTCCGACAGCGTAGCAACCGCCAGACGGTGCGCGGCGGCAAACTCATAGATCCGTGTGACAGTGACCATATCGCGCTCTCGTGTCCATTCTGCAAACAGTATAGGGCTCTCTTCAAGTTTCAGCCCCACAAGTTCAACACGTCCGGGGAGTTCCTCCAGCAACTCAGCGAAATACCGGAGGAGGTTCTCGAGGCACGGGACTCCCGTGAACTCTGAGACTTCGTCGTTGATGCTCTTCTGGTCGAAGGCATCGACGACAGTCGATTGAAGGAGATCGTCAATCCACTTGATGTTGACGACCATGCCGTTCTCGTCGTCGACTTCCCCACTGGCCGACACCCACAACACGTAGTTGTGCCCGTGATTGAACGGCGACGCCCAGTGCCCGAACCGGGCCCGGTTCTCGTCCGCAGACAAGTCGGGAGACCAGTACCGGTGTCCCGCCGAGAAGGACACACGGCGGGTCAGGGTGACGGGAGACGCCATCGGTCAATAACTTTGGCACACCATCATGGGCTTATCGCTGACGTCGGTACGGCTGGCCCAAGGCCGCAGGCACCGCCGTGCCCTTTCCGACAAAGACAAGGACGGCTAACGCCAAGGCGTAGGGCAGTGCAATGAAGAACTGCGGAGGCAGACCGATGTTCAACGCCTGGAGTTCAAATTGCAGCGAGTCGGCATAGCCGATCAACAGAGATGCTGCGAACACCCACACGGGCTTCCATCGACCGAACGTGACCATGGCCAGGGCGACGAACCCCCTTCCTACCGTCATGTTCTCGGCAAACGAACCGGAAATGCCCAGTGCGAGGTGGGCTCCCGCGAGCCCTGCAAAAAGTCCACCAATGAGAACAGCCTGCCATCTGAGGGCGTTCGGTGAATATCCAGCTGCCTCGACAGCAGGAGGGAATTCGCCCGACGCCCTGAGGGCCAGACCCCACTTCGTCCTATAGAGGGCCCAACTGACGACGACAAGGGAAGCGATCCAGAACAAAGGCAGTGCGTCGAACCCAGGTCCCAACCGGGGGATTTTTGGCACCGAGAGGAGTTGGCCCGAGGCGCCGAACCGCGCTCGGTAGAGGGTGCCTGTCAGTCCCAAGGCAAAGAGATTGATAGCCGTGCCTGCCACCACTTGGTCTGCTTGAAGTGAGATCGTGAAGAAGCCTTGCACCACGGCCAGCACGACCGAGGCCATGACGGCGACCAAAAGTCCGAACCAGGGCGAACCGCTCGATTGAGACGCGACGACCCCGGCATAGGAAGACACCAACATCATGCCTTCCAGACCGATGTTGATGACACCTGCTTTCTGACCAACGGTCTCTCCGGTCGCCGCGAGTCCCACCGGCGCCGCGAACCGGAGCAGGTTCACGACAGCATCAATCATGGGGCACAGCCGGCCTCCGCATTCGTAATTGGCTGAAGGCAACAAAACCGAGCACTGCGACAGCCTGAATCACGGACACGAGCGTGGAGCCCGTCGTGTTGAAACGGGCCAGTCCCTCGCCGCCAGCCATCAACGCACCGAAGT
Organism: Armatimonadota bacterium; assembly: GCA_029781035.1. GTDB lineage: Bacteria > Armatimonadota > Fimbriimonadia > Fimbriimonadales > Fimbriimonadaceae > JAEURO01. The sequence goes on along the minus strand of JAKOXK010000060.1, from coordinate 6,768 downwards.
AGAGTGACGAACCGACGACTCCGAATGGGTTCAGTCCTCCCAACAGAGCGACTGGAATCGCCAGGAAGCCCCAGTTCTGCGAGAAGCCATCACCAATCTGGCCCGTGATCCCCAAGTAGTCGACTCCGCCTCCGAGGCCGCACAACGCCCCGGAAAGGGCCATAGCTGTCATCTGAATCCGGGCAGCAGGGATTCTGTTGGCCCGTGCCACCAGTGGGTTCTCGCCGACCAACTTCAGCAGAAATCCACCCCGAGAGAATGTAAGGTAGACCCAAGTCCCCAAGGCGACGCCGAGCGCCACAAAGACACCCGCATGAAAGTCGGTTTGGTGATCGAACCGCGCCAGCATGAGTGTGTCTGGCAACTTGTCGCTGAGCGGCAACTCATGCTTCGACTCCTGCAAGGGCCCGCGGACACACCACGCGAGCGCCTGCAGTACCACGAAGTTGAGCAGGATCGTACTGATCACGCACTGAACGCCCCGCTTCACTTGTAGCCACCCCGCAAACAGGGCGAGGGCCATGCCACCGGCCATCGAGCCAACGAGTACAGCAGTTTGAAAGACCGAAGGTACCAGTGCGCTCAGTGATCTCGCGACCACTGCTCCCGCGATCCCACCCGCTACGTATTGCCCCTCGCCTCCGATGTTATACATACCGCTCTTCCAGGCTAAGGTCATGCCGAGTCCGCAGAGCAGCAACGGTGTCGCCCTGACAAACGTTCGAGCCAGACCGAACCGGTTCCCGAAGGCGCCTTCGATAATCAAGGAAAGGCCCCGCTGTGGATCGATTCCAAACACGACGAGAGTGATCACCAAGACCGCTAGCAGCCCCACTGCGGTCATGACGATCCTGGTCAAATGTCGGCCCCCACGAGTCGGTCGACAGTTCTTCCGCGGCTCAGGAACGTCCAGCGGTCAGACAGTGCTTCGATCTCGTCTTGGTCCGTCGAGATCAGGACGACAGCTGCTCCTTTCGCCGCAGCCTCCAAGATGCGACCATGGACGTAGTCCGTGGCTTTCAAGTCCAAGCCCCGGGTCGGGTTCACGGCAACGAGCAAGTCTGGCTGCCGAGCCAGGGCCCGTGCCACGACGACCTTTTGTTGGTTTCCTCCACTCAGTCCACCCACGGCCTGTCGTGTCGAAGTCGCCTTGATCTCGAACCTCTCGACTAAGCTTCTCGACCAGTCTCGCACGGCCTTTGGACGCAGGAACGGCCCAAACCTCAAGCTGGCATCCGCTATGGCCGCCAGCTTGAGGTTGTCCTCGACCGACATCTTGAGCGCCAAGCCGTCGGTTTGACGGTCTTGAGGAATGTACGCAACGACGGGATGCTTCCGGCCAGACCACTCAAGACGGCCGGACCGGAGTGGACGGACTCGAGCCAGCGCCTCGGCTAGCTCGACTTGTCCGTTTCCATCGACCCCACCTACACCGAATATCTCGCCGCCCTTCAGTTCCAGTTCGAATCCTCGCACGGCCACTTCGCCACGGTCACCAGTGACTTCAAGTTGGTGAGCCCTCAACACGACGACGCCACCTTCGCCCAGTTGGAGGTTCGATGGCGGTTCGCGGCCACCGACCATCCACCCCGCGAGTTGCTCCCCTGTGGTTTCGGACATCAGGGTCGACGCGACAAGTCTGCCGTCCCTCAGGACTGAAGCCCGGTCTGCGATGCCCATCACTTCGCTGAGTTTGTGCGCGATCAGGATGACGGTCACGCCATGGTCGCGAAGTTGCCGGAGGACACCCATCAAATCCGCGACCTCGTCTGGAGCCAGCACGGCTGTCGGCTCATCCAGGATGAGGACAGTTGCGCTTCCCGCGAGCGCCTTGACGATCTCGACTCGTTGCTGAATCCCAACTGGCAACGTGCCAGTTGGCGCTTTGGGATCGATGTGCCACCCGAGACTGGAGGCCATGTCCATCGCCTGTTTCGTCAACGGGCCTAGCTCGAGACGCCGCGCCAACGGACTCAAGGAGGCGAGGGCTATGTTCTCTTCCACCTTGAAGTTCGGCACCAGCATGAAGTGCTGGTGAACCATTTCAATTCCGCGCCGCCTCACGGCGACCGGATCCGCCGGGAGGCGATCATCGCCCAGTACGATTTCGCCGCCGTCAGGCCGGACGAAACCGGCGATGACGCCCATCAGGGTCGACTTCCCCGCACCGTTCTCACCGAGAACGGCATGGACTTCGCCCGGCATGAAGTCCAACGAGACGTTCGACAGGGCGCGGACGCTCCCATACGACTTACTGACCGATCGAACCGAAAGCATCAGCGTGTTGGCGACAGGACGGAATCCAGTCTGGGAACACCCTAGCTCCGTTCAGAACTTGTCCATCGGCACGGCAAGCTTGCCGGACTTGATGTCTGCCATCGCAGCTTCGACCTTCGCTTTGACATCGCTTGGCACTTTGTCGGCAAGTTTTGGGTTCCAGACGAAGTCGATGGCGCCCTTGGCCATGTCATAGGTCTCCACATGCCCCGTATAGGTGCCCGCTTTGACTTGCTTCGCCAAGTCGACGAACGCTGGATCCGCCACGATCACCGCAGATGCCAAGACAGTGTCTGGGGCCGCGCTGTTTTGGTCGAAATTGGCGCCGAAGGCCATCACGCCCTTCTCTTTGCAGGCGTCGAAGACGCCTTGGGCAGCTGCATTGGCTTGGTGGATGACGAAGTCGGCCCCTTGACCTATGGCCGCAAGCGTCGCCTGGTTAGCCTTGGCAATGTCGTCATTGGAACCTGTGTAACTCTCAATGACTTTGATTCCGGGTTTGGCAGCCGTCGCGCCAGCGCGAAACGCCTTGAACGTTGAGGCGATTGAAGGAACATCGGGCCCGCCAATCATGGCGACCGTCCCACTCTTCGTCATGGATCCGGCGGTCAACCCAGCAAGATAGAAGCCTTGCTCCAGGGCGAATCGAAAGGCGCCGGCGTTCTTGGCCGTCTCGCCACCCGAGCTGCTGACGAACACTGTGTTTGGAAAGTCCTTGGCGACTTCGATGCCGGGCGCGTTGTACTCATATCCGTGACCGATCACCAGGTTGTAGCCCTTCTGGGCGTATGACCGCATCGCGTCTCGAATCTGTGCGTCCGAAGCTTGCTGGTTGTTGACCTCGGCCCCGAGTTCCTTCTCGATCGCCTGCAGCCCTCGGTAGGCGAGGGCGCTCCAGCCGGCATCGCTCACGGGTCCCGGCGTCAGCAGCGCTACTTTGAAGTCGCCGTTCTTCTTCGCCGAGTCAGGGCTAGAGGAGGACGGTGAGGTCGGACCGCATCCGGCGACGAACAAGACCGCGGCAAGGATGAAGCCAAGCTGGCGTTTCATGTCAGGATTCTAGCTCTAGAAGGAAGCGTCCGGTGCGCCTCCCCAGCAGCGGCCATACTCTTGTCCTAAGGATGAACTGCCCAAAGTGCGGACTCGAGCAGCCTGAAGGGGCCCAGTACTGTATGCGGTGCGGCAAAGAGTTGCTAAGCGAGACTGCTGGCGCGCCGTCCGACACGTTGTACTGCGCCTTTCATCCCAAGACGCCGACCCAACTCTCCTGCGGCCGTTGCGGAAAGCCGATCTGCACCAAGTGTGTCGTCCTCGGTCCGGCCGGGCCTCGGTGCCGGGAATGCTCTCGCCAGAACATACCCTTACGGCCAAGCGCAATCGCCTATGAAGCGAAAAGAGGATTCATGGGTCTCTTTCGGGGCGGATACTCCCTATGGATTTGGATCGTGGTCGCGGGGATGATCTTCTCCGCCATCCGCGGGTGTGCTGAATTCAGTCGTCCGCACCGCTTAGAGGTGCCCGTTGATCAAGGATCGGACGCCCGACAGACGCCGCGTGACGCTCCTGACGGTTCGCAGTAAGGCTCTGGAAGCGGTCATAGTGGGGGAGTGCTTTGCGCGTACCCTGGACTTTGAGCCGGACTCTTAAGTCATCATAGTGCCTTCATTCGGGCTGTGAGCCCGAACCGAGGACGCAAGCGATGATATTCTCTGCTCTCACCCTGGCCGTAGCTGCGGCCGTCCCTGGGCCTCAGGTGCTCCAAGGCCAGTCGATCTCAATGGGCAACGGGACCCTGAAGTCCTGGGTCGAACTCGGCCCGGACAAGAAACCCACCCGCCTTGGACTGACATTCACTGAGTCTGCGCTGGAAAACCTGCCGTTCTCAGAGTTCAACAAGGTCGTCACGACGTTCGACGTCCTGTTTCCCAAGGTCAAGGGATTGGCCTTTGACCATGCTTCCGTGGACTACGCCACCATGGGGCACGATCCTTTCGAGGTCTATGGTGTGTCTCACTTTGACCTCCACTTCTATCTGATCTCAAGGGCTGAACAGGCTGCGATCAAACTGACTGGACCGAGCGACATCAAGGTCTTCGACAAGCCAGTACCACGTGGTTACACACCTTCCGACTACATCATGATTCCTGGCACCGAGATCCCGAACATGGGCGTGCACTGGGTGGACATGACAAGCGGAGAGCTTCACGGCCACGCGTTCACATCGACGCTGATCTATGGTTCCTACAACGGCCACGTGAACTTCATCGAACCGATGATCACGAGGGCGATGTTCGAGAACAAGGTGAACGTGGTCGCACCCGTCAAGTCGCCCAAGTTCGCTGCACAGCCGGGCTACTATCCGACCGAGTACTCCGTCAATTGGAACGAGGACAAGAAGGAGTACACCGTCGCCCTTGGCAAACTCACCTGGATCAAAGGCGAGTAACGTTAGGCAACGAGCCCCGGCGCCCGGCGCCGGGGTTCATTCCCTGATCGGTTCGAGAAGCATTTCCTTGGTATAGAGGAAGTCCTCCCGATCATAGTTCGCCAGTTCAAAGTCCTTTCTCAGCACGATCGCACCGGTCGGGCAGGCCTCCTGGCAGTAGCCGCAAAAGATGCACCGCAGCAGGTTGATCTCGTACCGGGCAGCGTAGCGCTCGCCAGGCGATCGACGATCCGAATCAGAATTCTCCGCCGCCTCGACGTAGATGCAGCGTGCTGGACAGGCGCCAGCGCACAAGGAGCAACCGATACATCGCTCCAACCCCGAATCGTAGCGTGTCAGAACATGGCGCCACCGGGTGCGTGTGAACTGCTCACGCCGATCCTCCGGATACTGGATCGTCGCCCGTTTCTCCTTTTGTTGCAGCAAGCGGCGGGACGTGATGCCGAACCCGGCGATGATCGGCTTGGCGACGTCACGGAAGACTTCAAAGCTCACGCGCTCGCCCCCTCGACCGTCCGTGGCTTCAGTTCGATCAGCTTGCCAAACTTGTTGTGCTTGATCTTCTGCTGCAACTTGATGAAAGCGTAAGTCAGAGCGTCGGGGGACGGCGGGCATCCCGGAACGTAAACGTCAACCGGCACGATCTGGTCTGCCCCTTGGACGATCGCGTAGTTGTTGTAGACGCCACCACTCGAAGCGCATGCGCCCATTGAGATCACCCACTTTGGCTCAGGCATTTGGTCGTAGATTTGGCGCAAGACAGGAGCCATCTTCTTGCTCACGCGCCCGGCGATGATCATAACGTCCGCCTGTCTCGGAGTAGCCCTAAAAGCTTCGGATCCGAACCGGGCGAGGTCAAAACGGCTTCCGGCTGTCGCCATCATCTCGATCGCGCAGCAGGCCAGGCCAAACGTGAGGGGCCAAAGAGCGTTAGCCCGAAGCTGATTGCCAATCAGTTCCAAGTTGCCAACAACGACTACGCCAGCCTTTTCGACCCCACCGATCAGGGGAGTCGAGCTGTCATGGAAGACGACCGTTTCGATTCGCTTCGGCATGCCGCACTGATTCTACCGGACCAACCGGGCAACGACGGCGCGGGACCGGGGTCTGACCAAGGTCCACGTCGTTGTGCCCACCTGCGAGAGGTTGGCGATGTCGGGGAATTGGCCCTGAAGTAAGTTCGGCATTCGGTCAGCGCGGTGCTGGAGGAACGGGCCACCGGCGGAATCGGGCCAGTCAGGGCAAAAGGGAACAATCGCCATGGGATGGCGGTTCAGAACCTGTGTCCGGATTCCCTCGAAGAGATCGGGCGATCTCATCTCGATGGATCGAGGAACCAATACGAGAGGACTGTGCAGTGAACTTGCCACGGCGAGACAAATCGCCCATGTAAGCACGTGAGTATCTCCTCATCCCTACGATCGAAGTTTCCGATGCCAATGGCTGCCCCGCTTCTGTAGCCAAGGATCCATCGCCGTGACGGTCAGGATAGGATGCTGAGTTCGTCACCCACATGGAGGGTTCCTTCACCCAAGGGAGTCAGGTTGACGCCAAACACCGCGGACTGCCCGATGAGGTGGACACGAGTGAGCGTCTTCAGTGGTTCATCGCCCAGACGCTCACCCGTCGACTGATCAGTCGTCGTGACGATGCAACGTCCGCAGAGCTTTGGACACCGGAACGTCATCTCGCCGATCTGAATACGGCTCCAGGTGTCCTCGGCCCGAGCGTCGACACCGCTCACCACAATGTTCGGTCGGAAGCGGTCCATGGTCACCGGATCGTCCAGGAGTCGGTTGAGAGAGTTCAACGAGGATTCGGACGTCAGGAGGATTGGGAAGCCGTCGGCAAAGCTCACGATGTCGCCAGGTTCAGCGTATTGCTCATGGACGGGTCGAATTGAGGCGTCTGGCATGTACACGAGGCTCGCCTGCATCCCAAGGGAGCGGGTCAACCAGTGGGCGACCTCAGGACCGGCATCGAACGCCGCGACATCGCATCCCCAGACCTGAACTGTGCGGACACTGTCCTGGCTCGGCCATGGC
>JAKOXK010000049.1 GCA_029781035.1 Armatimonadota bacterium | reverse complement strand
AATACCTTCTCACTGTCGTCTATCAAGCCCTTTTGGAAGCGACGGCGAGCGAACATGGAGCCCGCATGACCGCCATGACGAGCGCCACCGACAACGCCGGAAAGATGATTTCGGCTTTGACGTTGGCTGCAAACAGGAGCCGTCAAGCGGGCATCACCAAGGAGATCCTCGAGATCGTGGGTGGTGCCGAAGCCCTCAAGGCGTAACACCGAGAGGGTTGCACAGGCGGAAAGTCCCGATACGGCGGCGTTGAACAGATCGGTAAACTGTCTCTGTGTTGACCGCGTGCGTTGCCCTTTCGTTGGCGCTCACCACGTCGCAGGCGACCGTAACCCTGGACTCGCTGGAAGCGACGTTCAAAGCGGTTCAAAAGGATCCGACTAACCCGGGCGAGCCCAAGGCCTATGCTGAGGTGCGGACGGGGGTCGAATCCCTGCTGGACACCGATCAGATCAAGTCGGGCAAGGACTTCCTGAGGGCAGCGGAAATCTATCAGCCTTATAACTGGGACTTTGAACAGATCCAGACCGAATACGAGCTGGTGCTGACGGCGTATGCCTTGGGAGAAACGACAGGGGTTCCGCGCCTCATGAGCGCTTGGGACTCGCTTCAAATCGCCATCGGACAGCGGCAGCGGTTCGGGACAATGACCCTCCCAGAGTCGGTGCAGGACGAAAGATTCGACCTCGATGCTGTCAGTCCAGTCGTCAAACAGTGCCTCTCGAACATTGGCGAGGCTCTTGCTCACGCAAAGATACGGGCAGACAGCACGGAAGTGCAACAAATCGTCGATGCCGACCAAGCGGTGCGGTCGGGAAACTGGCTCAAGATGAGTCAGGAACAGATCATGTCAATGATCCGGGAAGACCGGAAGCGGTTGGCCAGGATCAAGGAGATCGTGGCTGCCGGCGACTTGGCCACCGCGAACGACTTCGCGAACGCGGCACTCGTCCTTCAACATGGATCGGTCGCTCGTGACTTCGCGATGGCCCACGAACTTTGTCTCTGTGCGATGGCGCTGCACGACAAGGGAAGTGCCACATGGCTGGCCGCAGCAAGTTATGACCGTATGCTGCACGCTTGTGGGCATCGCCAGCGGTTTGCCACACAGTATGACAATGAGGGGCTCCAGAAGGTCGACACCCGGGCGATCAACGACACGATGCGCAAGGCGCTCCACTGCCCGGACCTTGAGACGGCCAAGAAGCGCGTCCCCGGCTAGCTCTACTCCCTCATGCCGCCGCTGGCTGGATGTCGTCGGCGTGATGAAGCTGATTGCGGCCGTTTTCCTTGCTGTAATAGAGTGCTTGGTCAGCTTGAACGACCAGATCCTGAGGCTCCACGGTCGAACTGAGAGCTGTGGACACACCCAGGCTTGCCGTGACCTGTCGCAGCGGCCACTCGGTAGCTTCGATGGTGGCTCGGATCTTCTCCGCCAGATCCATGGCCTGCAGTCGCCCGCAGTTCGGACACAAGACGACGAACTCCTCGCCTCCGTATCGCGCTGCCGTGAGCGAATCGCCCGAAACCTGTTCAAGGACGGCGGCTACCCGCCGCAAGACGTCGTCGCCTGCCTGGTGGCCGAACGTGTCGTTGAATAGCTTGAACTTGTCAACATCCATCAGGATCAGGGAGAGCGGTTCTGACTCAGACACTGTAGGAAGTGACTCTCTCAACAGCGTTTGGAACGTTCTGTGGTTCTTCAGCCCTGTCAGACCATCGGTCGTGGCGAGCGTTTGGAGCTTCGTGTTCGCTTGCTCCAATTCGATCTTCTGCATCTCGAGCAGCGCGTTCATGTCCTGGATGGTGACGAGCTGAGTCTCCAAGAGTGCTTCGGCACGGTTCCTTTCGGTTTGGTCAAGGCAGGAAACGACAGCTCCTGTCACCTCGCCCTTGAGGGTCTTGAGCGGAAATGCGCGCGTGACGATGTCGGCAATGGCACCGTTGTCGGTCTCGGCCTTCCATTCAACATCTCGGACGAGTTCGCCTGAGAAGGCCCTGGAGATCGCTTCGGCCAGGATCTCCCTGTCTTGCTCGACTGGAAACGCCGTTGTCGCTGACTGTTGGTAGACCGTCTCGGAAAGCCGGCCGAACAACTCCGTTGCTGCTCGGTTCCACTCGTAGATGATGCCGTTGGCATCGACGGTGAAGCAAGCGATGGGCAGGCCATGGAAGAGCTCTCGAAACCGGTGTGAGGCGCTCTCCATGACGGCGTTGGCCTGTTCCGCCTCGGCCAGTGCCTTCTCGAGTCTTGCCTCAACGTCCAGGTTTCTCAGTTTGGCGGCTTGAAGCTGCTCCTGGATCGCTCCAAGACGCTCGACCTGTTTGGAGAGTTCACACTGAGTTGATTCAGAGAGCTCCAGGGTTGCCTTGAGCCTGGCCGCATCGTATCGGAATCCGATATAGCCGAGGGTCAGCAGGAGGGAGATCGCGGCTGCAATGGCTCCCAACTGGGACATGTTTGCACCGTGCTCGATCTCATCGTATTGCTTCATCCAAGCATTCGTAGCCCAAGCCACTCCTTGGCGGAGGTGCTGGGCGTTAGCCACTAGTTGCATGGCCTTCGAAGTGTCCGGCTTTCCCTTGACGTAGGACTGCGCTCGAGACGCGAGCTCTTCGCGCTCAGCACTTTGGTCAAGGAGGAACTTGAGCGGTAGACCAGAGAGCTTTGGTGTCTGACCTCCAACAGTCAGGCGATCGTAGTCTTGTGCCAACTGGTCCAGAGACTCTGACAAGTCGTCTACCGATTCGAGATCCGGGGCCGAGTTGGTCCCTCTATATGCCAGAACTCCCTTTGAGACCGACTCCAGGAGGGCGTTCTGTCGAGCGAGGATCCGTAACGAGGCTGGACTCGGCTCGGTGGATTGGAGCCAAGACACAAAGTAGACGACACCGCCCAACACAATCGTCAGAAGTGCCAAAGCGGCAGCGGAATATCCGACTCCGCGCTGCCGATCCTCTCCATGAGCGAGGTTCTCATGGACAGCCAAATCTGAAGCCATCGCTGGTTGAATTGTCGGGAAGTCAGAGTCTATCGCTCAGGTTTGAACGGTTTCTCTCCCGAAAGCAGAGCCTCGAGTTCGGAATCGGTCGCCGAATCGAGCTGCAACTGCATCTCGGACATCTCTTGGATCCTCTTCTGGCGTATCTCACGCCGGATCTTGCCCTCGAGGAACCGGACTTTCTCTTCGCGAGACTCGCAGACCAGACGCGGAACCAGGGCGGGCCGGCCGTCCTCAAGGGCCACCATCGTCACCCGAGCCGTGTTCGTGTGGCGCTTGACGTTCGTACTAAGGTTTGTCGCTTCGACCTCGATCGTGACTTCCATGCTCGTTCGACCGACATATGTGACCCGTCCTGTCAGCGTGACGAGCTCGCCGATCTCGATCGGCTCGTGGAAGTCGACGCGGTCGAACGATGCCGTGACGCTGATCATCCCGCAGTAGCGACGCGCTGTAGCACTTGCGCACAGGTCGATCATGGCCAGCAGCGAACCGCCGAACACCTTGCCGAGGATGTTCGCGTCTGTCGGCGTCATGATTTGGGCGAGCTGCGTCGTCGTCTCGACGCCTCGTTTGGAGGGTACGTCCGGCATGGATCAGACCGCCGTCGGCTGCCCCGGCTTCTTGGCGCTCAGCACGATTCGAGCGAAACCGTTGGCCTCGAGGGACGCTCCTCCCACAAGCCCGCCATCGATCTCGGGCTGTGCGAACAACTCGTCAGAGTTTGTCGGCTTGACGCTGCCCCCATACAGGATGAGGACGTTGTCAGCGACCTCAGATTCGGCCAAAGTTGCTACAGTAGACCTTATGAAACCGCACATCCGGTTGGCTTCGTTCGACTCGCATGTCTCGCCCGTACCGATCGCCCACACGGGTTCGTATGCCACCACCAGCCCGTACACTTGGTAGGGGTCTAACCCCGCGAGCGCACCCTTGAGCTGGGATTCGACGACTTCCTCCGTTCGGTGGGCCAGCCTCTCGTCAAGAGTCTCGCCAACGCACAGGATAGGAGTGATGGCTTGATAGAGCAGCGCCTTGATCTTGAGGTTGACCGTCTCATCTGTCTCGGCGAAATGTCCGAGTGTGGTAGCTGGAACTTCAACTTTGCCAAACCTGCCGCGTGTTTCGGAGTGCCCCACGATGCAGTAGTCGACGCAAAGGTCGGCCAGCATCTTGGGACTCACTTGGCCGGTATAAGCGCCCTCTTCCATCCAGAACACGTCCTGGGCGCCAACCTTGATCGCCGAGTTTCGCGTGATCTCCTTGACCCGAGGGATCGACAAGTACGGAGGGCAGACGACCACGTCCACTGACGTCTTGGACTCAATGTTGGGAAGGATCGCTTCGACAAGTGCCGCAGCCTGCGGAACTGTCATGTGCATCTTCCAGTTGCCAGCTACGAGTTTTGTCCGCAATGAATGTCAACCTCTGACGATCGTTGGCTCCACGACTATCTGGACCTTGTCGCGGACCGCGTTCGTAATGATGCAGTAAGCGTCGGCCTTGTGGGCCATGTCCTCGGCCATCTTGGCTTGCTCGTCGGTGGCCTCTGGTAACAGGTGTACGGTCGGGCGAACCGTGATCTTCTTGTATGTGAACTGGGGCCCGTTCTCCTCGACTTCCCCTGTCGCTAAGACTTCGAGCCGTTCGCAAGGAATCTTCCGGTTCGTGGCGATGATGCCGAACGTGATCGAATAACAAGCCGTGATACTGGCCGTCAGGAGCTCTTCTGGATTCGTCCCGGTTCCTGTCGAGCCGCCAAACTCCGGCGGTACAGAGATCGGGATCGCGATGTCTGTCCTACCCGATTTCACGACGCCTAATCCATCCCGCCCTCCCTTCCAGTCAAGGCTGACAGGGTATTCGTGGAGCTTGGACATACAATAATTCTACTCGTACTCTGACATGTCAGGCGTCCCTGTCCTGGAGTCTGGGCACGATGATGGGCGACAATCTGTAGAAGAGACTGACGAATGACCTGGAAGCTCTACTACGACGGTGAATGCAATTTGTGCCACGGGTCACAGCTCCGGGTCGTCAAGTGGGCGTTGGCCCACGGCCAGTTGATCGAGACGGAGGTCCTGCAGTCCGGTGAAGCCGCTGAGAAGGGCTACGGCCCTGACGCCATGGTTCTCGAAGCGGAGCGGGTCTACAAGGCAGAGGCAGCGTGGCTCCGACTCATGTTGGTGGCTCCGTGGTACGTCCGCTGGGTGGGTTGGCTAGGACTTGTTCCAGGTGTCCGCCACGTCCTGGCACTCGGCTACCGCATCGTCGCCCGCTACCGCAAGCGGTGGTTTGGGACGAGGACTTGCCCGTTGCCCCCGAGGAGTTGAGTAGCTAGGCTCCCGCGCGGCTCTTGGCCGCATGCCGATGGTTGGATGATGGTGCCGATCGGCCACGGTGGGCCAGGGCGTCCTCGTACATCTCGACGTACCTCGCCGCGCTTCTCTGCCAACCGAAGTCTTGCGTCATGCCGTTTCTGACAAGAACGTCCCACTCGTCTCGGGATCGATAGGCTGCCACCGCTCTCTTGACCGCTGCATAGAACTCATCGGCGTCTCGATGCTCAAAGACAAACCCGTTTTTGCCGTCTTCGACCGTGTCCGCCAGGCCACCAGTCTTTCTAACCACCGGCACAGCTCCATAGTGCATGGCGAACATTTGACCCAGTCCGCACGGTTCGAAGGAACTGGGCATCAGGAAGATGTCGATGCCTGCATAGACCCGCTGAGCCAAGTCGGCATCGTACGATTCGACAAACCTGAACTGGCTCGGGAACTGAGCCTGGATTTCCCGGAACTCGGCGGCTAGAACCGGATCCCCGATCGCCAACATGACGAGGACAACACCGAGCCCGAGGATCTCTTCTGTCTTGGCTCGGATGAGATCGAACCCCTTTTGACTGCTAAGGCGCGACACGACGCCGACAACAGGAGAGCCCGACTCTGCGTCAAGGCCCAGTTCATGACACAGTGCGGCCCGACACTCCTCCTTTCCGACCAAGTTGTAGGGCGAGAAATGAAACGGAACTCGCGGATCCCGGTCTGGAGCGTGAAGCTCGACGTCGATGCCGTTGAGAATTCCCCTGAGTTGGCTGTCCTGGGCCAAGTGGCGCATCAATCCGTGCAGCCGGCAACCGAACTCTTCAGTCTGAATCTCCTGTGCATAGGTCGGGCTGACCGTGTTGACTTGATCGGCGTAGGCGCAGCCAGATTTCAGGAAGTTCACTTCGCCCCAGGTTTCCAACTGGTGCATGTTGAACGTTCGCCACGAGAGTCCGGCAGCTTCGACCGTGTCGCGTCCGAAGACCCCTTGATAAGCCAAGTTGTGGATCGTGTACACACCGGCCGTTCTGTCCCAATCCGTCTTTTCGCGCAAGAACACGTTGGTGAACGCCGTGTGCCAGTCGTTAGCGTGGACGACGTCAGGAATCCAGCCCGTTTGACGACAGGTTTCAAGGGCTGCCTGACAGAAGAACAAGTAAGCGTCGCGGCCGGGGGTGTAGACCTCTTCCGACCGAGTCACGTCGCGAAAGAAGTCGTCACCGTCGATCATCCAAACGGGCACAGCGTCAAGAGTGGTCTGGTATACGTCTGCGAGCAAGGTAAGCCGGTCGCTGACGGCCACTGGCAGCATTGAAACGCTCTTCTCAATCTCCCATCGTGGGCTCTTCAAGACCATGCCGTATGCCGGCATCACGATCCGGACGTCATGGCCCATCGCTTGCAGTGCCTTGGGCAGGGAACCCGCCACGTCTGCCAAACCTCCGACCTTGGCAAAAGGTTCAACTTCGACGGACAAGTACAGGATTCTCATGACAGCTATAGTGAATTGTCGGAACCGTGCCGAAGTTCGTGCCACGCGGAACTACGGGCATCGGGGCCGATTCACAAACCAAAGCCCGGGATGGTCACACCCCGGGCCCCTAACTTTACGAGTTTAGCAGGTTCTACAGAGCTTCGATCAAGACCGCGGTCGCTTCGCCGCCGCCGATGCAGGGGGTCGCGATCGCATACCGTCCCCCTCGACGTCGCAATTCGTGCAGTGCGGTCAAGACCAGTCGAGTGCCGGTCATGCCGATAGGGTGACCCAGAGAGACTGCACCACCATTCACGTTGAGCCTGTCGTTGGGGATCCCACACTCGCGAGCGGCGTGCATGGCAACGACCGAAAAGGCCTCGTTGACTTCAAAAACGTCGATGTCGGCCACGGAGAGGCTCTGTTGGGCTAGGAGCTTCTGGATCGCTGCAGCCGGGGCGGTCGTGAACCACTGAGGCTCCTGTGCGTGCTGGGCGTAAGCGACAATCCTGCCAATGGGGCTCCACCCGTTCGCGGCGGCTGCCTCTGAACTGGCCAGCACCATTGCCGCCGCACCGTCGTCGATCGAACTCGCGTTGCCCGCCGTGGTCACACCTTCTTTGTCGAACGCCGCTCTCAGTTCGGGCAGTTTGCCGATGTTGCCTCGCTTGGGTTCCTCGTCCTCCGAGACGATGATTGGATCGCCCTTGCGTTTCGGTATCGAGACGGAGACCATCTCATCGGCGAAGGTGCCGGCGGCTTGTGCGGCAAGAGCCCGGGTATAGCTTTGGGCGGCAAAAGCGTCGATTTCCTCCCGGCTGAAGTGGCATTCGCGGGCGCACAAGTCGCCGCAGGATCCCATATGGACGTTGCTGTACGGATCCCACAGGCCGTCGTGGATCATGAGATCGAGCACCTGTCCATGGCCCATTCGGAATCCAGAGCGTGCAGCCGGCATCGCGTATGGCGAGTTGGTCATGGACTCCATGCCACCGGCCACGACGACCTTGGCATCGCCGCACTTGATCGCTTGTGCGGCCATCATCACGGTCTTCATGCCGCTGCCGCAGACCTTGTTGACTGTCGTACATGGAACGCTGTCGGGCAGGCCGGCACCCTTAGACGCTTGTCTGGCTGGTGCCTGGCCAATGGCCGCACTCAATACGTTGCCCATTAGAACCTCGTCGACTTGCTCGGGCTTGACCCCAGCCTTCTCGAGCGCCGCCTTGATGGCGATCGAGCCCAACTGAGGGGCTGTCAACGTACCGAGGGCTCCTTGAAAAGCTCCGATTGGAGTCCGGACTCCTGACAGGACGACGGTGTCTTGCATGCTCCAGAGGGTACCTGGGGCGGCTCATGGACTCAGGGGATGCTGGACTTCCTCGACCTACTTCCGACGGACACGCGAGGCACCTCCAAGAGGAAGCAACAGAGAACATCACTCCAGGTTCCCTGCGCGTGCCTTACTCATTTCGGCTGGTGGTCACTGAGGCCCCGCCTTCCAACCATCACTTGAGCTCATTGATGGCGGGGCAAGGTCTTCCCGGCCCGACTCAGTGGGACTCGGCAGACTGGCCAAACGATGCACTCAGTAGAGACTTTGCAGGAGGACGGCGTGTTGGTTGTCGCCGAGGGGCCCGATGCCCACGATGTCCCCGCCGTCTTTGATGTCGTAGCGTGAGCAGCCTGTGGTAAGTCATCCCGTGCGCCTCGTCCAGCGGGCCAAGACGGCGACATACCTCATGGCACGCTTTGATACGACGGGGACAGGCACGTCGTTGTTCCGCGAGGCGACGGGAGCTTCAGGGTGAGCGACTAGGGTGGCGCCCTGCGTCGCACCTCACTGGTCATGGAGTGTCCATGTCGATTCGATCGATTTCGGCAAGTTGCTCCTGTCCAAGGGCGGGTTCTTCAGAGTTGTCTAGGTCGGACTGGGCGTCTGGCGAGGAACCATCGTCGCGTGGGTGATTTCCGCTCGACTCGTCGGCATCCTTCTTTCGGTTGAGCTTTCGCATCGCCCGGTCGACATAGCTGGCTTCCGGCATTTTGAACGCACGCGTCAGGAAGATGTAGAGCCACGCGGTGGCAAACCCGATACCTGCCACCCCACAAACGTAGAACAAGGTTGAGACGTGACCACGGGAGAGCGCTGCTGATGCACTCCAGGCGATCAGACCGACCGGTACCGAGGCGAGCGCAGCCTTCCAGACGGTCGCGACGATGCCCATGACGTCCAGTCCCTTGGACTCTGACCTCAGGTCCAACAGCATCGCGGCCACAAGGAGGATGGCCGAGACCGAACCTCCGAGCGCCAGCCATTCGAACCCCTTGCCAAGCCGGATCACGATCCAACCGAAACCGATGAACACCAGGGTCGCAAAGGTGCCCATGACGATCGGCTTGACGTTCTTCTGCAGACTGAAGTACGCGCGCATCAGGACCGGATGGAGGCACCACGCGGCGACTCCGATCGAAAACATTTGAAGCGGAGGCGCTGTTCGGGCCGTGTCGACCACGGTGAAGTTCCCGTGTTGGAGCAGGGCCCGAATGATAGGGCCAGGCATGGCGATCAGAAGTGCCGTGACGGGCATTGTCAGGTAGATCACCGTCCGCAATGTGCTGGCGAGCTGGGCGCGAAACGCGTCCATCCGGTTCTGAGCGAAGAACTGGGTCAGTGCGGGAAACACCGCCAGGGCCAAAGACTGGCCGAAGACACCGAGCGGCGCCTGCATCAGGCGGTTGGCAGAGTCGAGAGCCGTGTTGACGCCCGGCCCGTAATACGTGGCGAAGTACTGGAGGATCAGTGCGTAGACGCCGGGTAGTGACAGGCCCAAAATCACGGGCAGCATCAAACGGAAGACTTTGCGGACACCGGGATGGCGCGTGTCCAGGGTCCACCGAAAGCGCATACCCATCCGTCGCATCGCGATCCCAGGGATGAGAAGGTTTCCGAGGATGGCCCCTGCCAGCGCCCCCCACGACATGCCCATGACACCGGGTTGGAGGACGTGGCCAAGAAGGATGGCACCGCCAATGATTCCGAGGTTGTAGACATTCGGGCCTAGCCCCGGCACCGCGAACACTTGGCGCGCATAGAGCGTTCCAAACATCAGTCCACCGATGAAGAAAGCGAACTGGGCCGGAAGGATGATCCGGCTCATCATCGCCACCATCCCCGCAGCGTCCTGCTTGGGGCCACAAACGATGTGCGCTAATGCGGGTGCGAACGCCCACGCCAGGCCGATGACCGCAATCAGGGCGAGCGACATGATGCAGGTCACCGAACTGAACACGTGCCAAGCATCGTCCTGGCGGTCCGTGTGCCAGTACTCGCTGAACACGGGAATGAAAGCGGAACTCAAAGCGCCCCCCGCAACGAGGAAGAAGATCAGGTCGGGAACCTGGAACGAGATGCGGTAGGCATCGGTCGCCAGGTTTTGTCCGAACATGGCTGCGATGACGATGTCCCGGCCCGTGCCGAGTATCCGGCTCAGCAGAAGGCTGGCCATCATGATCCAGCCAGCCCGGGACACGTTGGGATTGCTGGTGGAGCTGCTCACGACGGGTACTCAGATGCTGCCAATGGCGACAACCGGGGAATTATGACGGTCTGCCAGAGCCGGAGGTAAGGCCCCGGGTAAAGCCTACTGCGAAATCCCGGACGTGTTGACGTCCGGGAACTTGAAGACCGTGGTGCCCGGTCAGGAACTCGTCGCAGTTTGGCCGGACGTGATGTGGCGCTGCAAAAGAGCCTTTATGTGGTCTTTCGGTCCGGCTCCGATCATGCGGTCGACCTCTTTGCCACCTTTGAAGACGACGAGCGCAGGGATGCTCATGATGCCGTACTTCATCGCGAGCTCGCCCTCGGAATCGACGTCCACCTTGTAGACTTTGGCTTTACCTGCCAGCTCGGAGGCGATCTCTTCCACGAACGGGGCGATGGCTTTGCACGGTCCGCACCAGACGGCCCAGAAGTCAACGAGGACGGGGACATCGGATTGAAGCACTTCTTTTTCGAAATCTGCGGTGGAGACCGCGAGGTTGGCACCCATAATTGATCCTAAGCCGAGACAAAGCCCGAACGTTCCAGGTATACCTCGGCACGGGACGAACGGACGGACCGCGTAACCTTTCGTGGGCCTGAGAGCGTCCTATCTAGACGTAAGAAACGCTCTCTTGAGGAAGTAAAGGATTTGAACAGGACGCTCAAGTTCATCGCAGCCGCAGTCTTGGCCGGGACCGTCATCGCGGTCGGCTCAGCGCAAGACAAGGCACCCGCTCCCCCGGAACACAAGGGGACGGCAGAAACGTCGCTTATCGGCGTGTCTCTCTACGATTCGGGAACCAAGTTGATCACGAAGTTCGGATCGCCAGACGAGATCCAGCCCCTGACCATCGGTGCGTCGAGCACAGCTGCAGGCGGAGGCGCTAGTGGCGCTCCCAGTGGCGGCGGGCGCTTTGGGCCGTCTGGTGCCGGCGCTGGTCAGCGAGGCGGCGGCGGTGGCGGTGGTGCCGCGACCGAAGCCAAGCAAATGATCGGCGACCCGTTCGACACGGGCATGTCCAACTACCAGGCCGTCGGCGGCAAGATTCCGGCCGGCGCGGGGCCTCCCGGTGGCGGTCCTTCGATCGGTGGTGGTGGTGGCGGCGCCAAGATGGGAGGCCCGAGTGGCGGGACGACCCAGGGCTCAGCCTCCTTCGTCGAGTTCACCCGGTGGGTCTACAACCGTGGCGCCAGCAAGTACGCCTTTGTGCTGGACAAGTTCAGCCGCGTCGTGCAGATCGAAGCGATCGGCATGATGGACTCGCGGGTCAAGACCAGGCGTGGTGTCGGATTCGGCACGACCTTTGGCAACGTCATTAAGAAGTACAGCGCACCGGACGGTTACGAGATCAATGGCGACAACATCGTCATGCGCTATCTCACCCGCGACAGGGTTGCCTTCCGGCTCCAGCGACTCGACCCGAAGAAGCCGCAAGTCGTGACAGGCATCGTGATCGCAGCAGGCAAGTAACATAGGGAGCGTGACCGACGAGCGAGAACTGATCCGCTCACGCATCGACATCGTCGAGCTCGTCGGTCAACGCGTCAGCCTCAAGAAGGCAGGAAAAGACTGGAAGGGTCTCTGTCCGTTCCACCAGGACAGGAACCCTTCTTTTCATGTCAGCCGTGACAAGGGGATCTACAAGTGCTACGCCTGTGGGGCGGGTGGCGACGTCTTCACCTGGGTCATGGAGTCAGACCATGTCGACTTCGCCGAAGCCCTGAGAATCCTCGCCAAAGAAGCCGGAATCGAGCTCAAGAACCGGACCCGTCAAGAGCCGAACGTGGTCGAAGCTCAGGAAGCGGCGATGAGCGAGGCCCAGGCGTACTTTCGCGAGCAGTTGCGGAAGTCCAGCCAGGCGCAAGAGTATTGTGAGTCGCGCGGACTCGACCAGTCGACGCTTGACTCTTGGGGGATCGGGTACGCACCCGACGTGCTGAGCGCCCTCGCCACTCACCTACAAAAGAAAGGGCACAAGCTGTCGGTCTGTGAACAACTGTTCCTGGTTCGAAAAGGGCCCGGCGGGTACGACGACCTTTTCCGAGGGCGCATCATGTTCCCCATCCGAAACGAGCGCGGAAGGTTGGTCGCCTTTGGCGGACGGATTCTTGGCGACGGACAACCCAAGTACATCAACAGCGGCGACACACCGCTTTTCAGCAAAAGCCGCGTCCTCTACGGAATGGACAAGGCAAAAGAGCCGATTGCGGAAAGCCGGAAGGCAGTTCTTGTCGAAGGCTATCTCGACGTCATCGCCTGCCATCGATCGGGCGTGAACACGGCGGTGGCGAGTCTGGGAACTGCGCTCGCTGAAGATCATGTCCGGCTCCTCACAAGGTGGTGCGACGAAGTCACCGTACTCTATGACAGCGACACTGCAGGACAAAAGGCGGCCGAGAGAGCCTGCGGCCTCTTGGCTGCAGGAGGACTCAAGGTCCGGGTGGCTTCCGTTCCCTCGGGCAAGGATCCGGACACTCTCATGCGTGAGCAGGGCCCTGAGGCGGTTCGCCGCGCGGTCGAAAGGCCGTTGTCCGAAACCGACTATTTGTTGGAGCAGCTTCGGCGGCGAAAAAGCCTGGGATCGGAAGAGTTTTGGGAGGAGGCAGCCGGAATCCTCGCGCGTGGGAAGAAGCACACGGACGTGGTCGGCGCCGTCGACCGACTGGCCGCGCAGTATCCGTTCACCAAGGATCAGACGGTCGCGCGGCTTGAGATCGAGCGAATGGTCGCTGCGGCAAGACGGAACAAGCCGCAGGAGGGCACTCCCGCCCGGAGCCAGGCCGGAGCGAGGAGACTGGCTCTGCAAGGGGCTGAAGCCACCGTTTTCAAGGCTCTGCTCGTCCCGGAACTAGCGGAGTCAGCCTGGAGTGCCTGTCGCCGTTCCGAGTTGTTCGTGACGACGATCGGGGTCAAGGCTGCCGAAGCGGTGGCATCCGAGTTTCCTGAAGGTCCGCCAAACGGTCCTCCGTCGAACTGGCTGCCAGGGTTGGACTCCGAAGGTCTCAAGGACGTCCTGTTGCGGCTTGAACAGGAAGTGCTGCCTCACCGAGACCTTGTTCCTGTCGAACGAACGACCCTCGAGGATGCGATCAGGCAACTGGAACAGCGGCTCGCCACGCGCGAACGGACTTCGCTGAAGGACCAAGCGTTGGTCGACGAAGAGGCCCGAAAGACACTGTACGAGCGTCTCAAACAAGCTAAGGGAGGCTGACGGGCCAGGCTTCGGGTGGGACGACGGCGAACGGTGCCATCTTGACTGGCCTCAGCCAGAGCGACTCGTCAAAGAAGCTCCCGTCTTCACACCGGAACTCGGCACCCAATTCCCGGAGCACGACCAGGCTTCCGGCAGCATCGTAAAGACAAGCCTTGGTGCAGGTCATCGCGCGGTATCCGCCGGTCGCGACGAACATCGCCTCAGCGACAAACGCGCCCAAGTGGCGGCGCTTGCCGGGCAGAAAACTAAAGGCCTCGATGCCGTCGTCCGCGTGTCCAAGCAGTTCGAACTTCTGGATCGGACCCTTTTTGACGGGGTCGAGCGGACGGCCGTTGAGAGTCGCGCCACCGCCCAGGCTTGCACAGAACGACCAGCCAAGGTCAGGCAGCACGACTGAACCGGCCAACAGGCGCCCATCGCGCATAAACGCGACAGTCACGCCCCACAGAGGCTGGCCAAACCGGAAGTTCGAAGTTCCGTCGATGGGGTCCACAAGCCATGTGCCGCCATCGGTGATCGGGTCGAAGCCGTACTCCTCGCCCCACACGCTGGCCCCAGGAACGAGCCGCTCCAGCTGCTTCCTCAAGAACCTCTCGACCTCTTCATCGGCCGTTGTGACGAGAGATCCGTCCGGTTTGAGCGTGACGTCCATCCGGTGCCTGGCCTTCTGGGCCAGCTTGGCAGCTTGGCCAGTGAGAGACTCCAACTCTTTCCTGTCGAATCCCAGTTCGGGCGCCACGCAGAGAGTATGGTCGCCTGGGCTCAGTCAGGCGGTCTTCAGACCCTGGACCTTGAAAACGAGGCTCTGTTGGCGCATAATAGAGAACCCGAGCGGGAATAGCTCAGTGGTAGAGCATCTCGTTGCCAACGAGAGGGTCGAGAGTTCGAATCTCTTTTCCCGCTCCAACCTCATTCAGCCTGTACCGGTGAGCGTGCCGAGGCTTTGTGCGGAGGTTGGTGCCCGTCAAGGAGAGCCTGAACCTAGTTCAGGGGTTCCTGGCTGACCAGTGCGGTTTGTGGAGTCGGTTCGACACCCTCCGCCCCTTGCCGTTGCCGATCCTTGATATATCGGTTCCCACCGACCAGCATGATGGCTCCGAGCGCGACCAAAGAGACCAGCCGAAACGGTGCCGACGTGCCGGTTTCGAGGAAGAGGATCTGAACCGCGCCAACGAGCATGACACCCATGCTCCACATCCTCACCTGTCCAGACTTGACCCTAAACCCCACGAGCAACAGGGTGAGGGCATAGGCCACGGTCACCAGGGTCGGCAGCGAAAACGTCGCGAGCGATGTTTGTGAGACGGGGGACAACAAGAACGCCCATCGCGCCAATACCGCCCAGCCACCACCCACGAGCAAGCCGATCCAATTCAATCCGGCCGCTCTCAGCGCCAGACTGGCCGACACCATGGCGGCCAAAAGAAGCGCCAACAGGATGCTTTGGTGCCTCATCGGTGCAGCCAAAACAGCGATCGAGTACGTCGAGGCTGCTGCGATAAACGCGGCCGTTGAGAAGATGGAGCAGATCTTGCGACCCAGTCGTGCGCTCGAAAGCAGGCATGTCACCGCCAGCAATGAGTACACCGTCACAGCGATAAAGGGCTGGTAGCCAAGGGGCCCCAGTGCTGCCAGAGTCGCCACCGAGCCGATCACGAGCGGTTGAGCCGCACCATTCTGTCGGCGGTACAGGAATCCAATGGCGATGCCGCCTGCAGCCAAAGCCACAAGATGAAGGACGGCCAGAGAGTCGTGGACGACGAGGAATCCGATCAGACCGGTCACGAACAATGCTATGGGTGCTCCCAAAGCCCAAGCGTCTACCTCATCCGTCGGCACAGACCGTACATAGGCTGTGATGCAGGCGAGCGAGCCCACGTACAGGGCCAAGAGGACGGCCCAACGAGGGAAGCTGGAATCGATTGCGGGATAAAGGATGAACAGCCCAAGCAACCAACCACCGATGGCAAGCCGCGACCACTTTCGCAACGCACAAGCCACAGCCGCTGCGACCGTGACCGTCACGTATACTGCCAAGCCTGTTGTGAAGTCCTTCTCTGCCAGTGGGAAGAGCATGGCTGCCAGTCCTCCGAGAGCCCCGATGAAGAAGAACAGCCGTGTCGTCCTCCAGACCGCGTAGCCGTGGTTGACCAAGGAAAGCAGAGCGAAGACACCCGCCATTGCGGCAGCCGTGAGCGTGTGATACGCAAAGTGTCCACCTGCTGCCGTGAGATAGAGGCCACAGGAGCCAATCGCCGTCAGAGTCTTGCCAAAGCCTTCGAGTTCGTCTCGCTTCCACTCGCCGACAGCAATGAACACCACGCAGAACAGGGCCTCGAGAGCCAATAGCCAGGCTCGGTCCAACAGGGGGTTCTTGGAGGTCTCGGAGATCGCGACAAAGGCGATCGCGAGCACGATGAGCACGGCGCCAGCACGCGGAAGCAGGCGTGCACCGATCCAGTATTCCGTCCCGATCCCCGTCGGCGGGTGGGTCGGTTCGGTCTCACTGTAAGTCCACTCGCCAGAGCGTTGGGAGGACTCAAGCCGCTCGACCCGTTCCCTAAGAACCGCCAACTGACTCTCTAAGTCAGCGAACTTCTGCTCAGCCGCCCTTGTTACGGACCTCATGGCTTCAAGGTGCTCCGGACGCTCGATTCAGTTCATGCCGGGCACCGATGTCACGCCGGTACCGAGAGGTCAGTCCAAGCTGGGCTCAGACAGCCCTCTTGCCAACATAAGCGGATTATACGGCTGGGTTTGCGAATTCAAAATGCACAAAAAAATGGATGGATGTGAGGGGTGTTTCGATGACACGGGCCCCATCAGCG
Organism: Armatimonadota bacterium; assembly: GCA_029781035.1. Lineage (GTDB taxonomy): Bacteria > Armatimonadota > Fimbriimonadia > Fimbriimonadales > Fimbriimonadaceae > JAEURO01. The sequence continues at coordinate 2,038 of JAKOXK010000049.1, read as the reverse complement.
GACCGCATTCAGATTGGCTCTAGCCCTGACCGAACAGCGCTTCCGCGGCGTACACGGTCCGGGGCTCGCCATCTACGGTTCCAATCAGTTGGCCCTGAGGCCCGATAGCCGTCGCGACCACGATGCTGCCATCCGGCGCCCTGTAGACTTTGCCTTTCGTTTCGTCCCGACGAGCCCAAGCTTCCTGAATATCGGGCCACGCAAAGGGTTCAGGCGCTGCGATCATTGCGCGAATGATCGTCTGGGCCAAGCAATCGACCTCGTAGTTGCCCCCTTTCACGAGAGCCAGGCTCGTGGCCAAGGGTGCCACCTCTTCAGGAAAGAACTTCTGATTGAGGTTGAGACCGATGCCTATGATGGGGATCAAGCCTCCTCCTGGTGCTCGGTGCAGTTCTGTGAGCACGCCTCCCAGCTTCTGGCCCTCGACGACGAGATCGTTTGGCCACTGAATATTGCAGTCCACGGTCTCGGCTACCACCAGGGCCGTCAACATGCCGATCAGCCACGGTTCCTTAAGGTTCGGGTACGCACGCAGGATGACGCTCATGGTCAAGCTCTGGCCGGGCTGGCTCATCCATTTGCGTCCCAAACGCCCGCGCCCCATCCGCTGGTCCCGGGCCAAGACGATGTCGGGGCAGTCGTCTTCGGACAAACGAGCCCCCGCCTCGGTCTGAGTCGAGTCCACGGAATCGAGGATCAACCACCGGTCACCGACGATCATCCAACCTCCAGGTGAAACGGCAGACCTGCCGCGGAATGGGTGAGGGCCCCGACCGACACGACGTGCACGCCGGTTGCCGCGATCGGCCGGACCGTCTCCAAGGTCACGCCGCCGCTCGCCTCCAGGATGACCCGATCGCGAAACTCCCGCGCGATAGCGGACATAGTGAACGGATCCATATTGTCCAACAACACGATGTCTGCTCCAGCCTTGACCGCCTCCTCGACCTGGTCTGGCGTTTCGCATTCGACTTCAATCCGGACTGTGTGGCCGACTGACGCGCGGGCCTTGGACAGGGCCCCCGTGATCGAACCGGCAGCCTCGATATGGTTGTCCTTCACCATCACCGCGTCGAAAAGGCCGAGTCGGTGATTGCGGCCTCCTCCACAACGGACTGCGTACTTCTGCAGGATGCGCAGACCAGGCACGGTCTTGCGTGTGTCAACAATCGAGACGTCCAAGCCCTCGACGCGTTCCACAAACCGCCTCGTCAACGTCGCGACGCCGCTCAAGTGCATCAAGAAGTTGAGCGCTGTCCTCTCACGGGAAAGCACCTGTGTGGCGCGTGACCGACCGGTAAGGACTGCATCACCGGGCCCAATGGCACTGCCGTCCTCAAACCGGATGTCGCAGAAGAACTCTGAGCTACTGTCCGCTTCAGGTTCGAGCAGGAACGCCGCGATGCCGACCCCGCAAAGCACACCTTCGGCCTGGGCCTCGATCGTCCAAGCGACGCTCGTGTCTTCGTCCAGGCAAACTGCGGAAAGATCCCCCGGCCCGAGATCTTCCTCTAGGGCAGCCCAGGCCTGCTCTTCCCATCCTTCCGGTACCGGGTGGCGCCACCCGTTCATTCGGGGATGATCTCGACGCCGCTGCGAACGGCGAGCTCCTCGATTAGCATCGCGTACGGTACTTCCATGCCGTTACGCAGCCATCCTACCGGAACTCGCAGCCTTCCTGCGACGAGATGAGCAATCGGTTTGACCACATTCTTGCCGCTCCGCTGAACCAGCTCGAACCGGTCGCTTCCCAAAGCGTGGATCTCCGTGACGTCCTCGTATGCGATTCGACGGCGCGAAGTCAGGTTCACAATCTCGAAGGAATCCTCGTTCAGCACGTAGGACACCTCTTCTGCTTGGCGCTGAACGATGTCTGTCAGAGTACTTTTGCCGAATTCAACCGCTGCGCCGGCGGCCTGCAACAACCCTTTGGCGATATCACTTCCCGTAAACGCCTCTTGCCCCTTCTTGCGTGCCCTGCCCTTGGCCGCACGCGCGCCAATGCCGAACCAGTGCAGGATCTCGGCAGGGCGGTACG
>JAKOXK010000038.1 GCA_029781035.1 Armatimonadota bacterium | reverse complement strand
AAGAACCTGCCGACGGTGGTCGTGGCATCCAGGCAGATCGCGTTGAGACCGTCGAGAAGGGCACGAATCGCTGCCGTGCGCGCCGCCCGACGCGTGACGGCCCTGGCGTCCGGAATCATGGCATCGGGGGGAACCCGCACCGCGCTGCCCTTGGCGACGATGATTCCCCGAGTCCAGTCGATGGACGTGTCGGGTCGCGTGATCGACTGAAGATGTCCCTCATCCAGCTCTGCGGCTTGTCCAATCGCGTGGAGGTTGAGGCAGAGCGGCCCAAAGGTCAAGAGTGAACTAAGAGTCCCGGCGAGAATTGGGTTGAATCGAGTAGGGCGTCTCATGGCTGCGCTCCTTTGAACTCGTCAGGTGGGTTCATTGCCATTGCATCCGAGGTGTCACCTGGCTTCTCGCCTAGAACCGTATGCAGCCGCTGTTCCTGTGTGGAAGCAAAACTAGTCTTTGTGTTTTCAACGACTTATCAGAATCAACCCAAGCGTGACGGAGGGGGATGCTTATCTCCTTGTCTCTGACCATAATCTGTTTGGATACAGCGATCGGCCCCACCGGGGGCTCGATGATGGCCGTGAGCGAGGCATGGCGCTCTTTTGAAGTCAGATGGAGGTGATTGTCAAGAACCAGGAAGGGAACGAAAAACGTAGAAAAAGACTGAGGACACGGCGGCGCGAAGGGGTGGGCGAAGGACTCCTATCCGACGAAATCGGGATTAAGGCGGGTCATGGACCGGATGGATATGGCCTTGATTTCGTTGTAGATGATCGTACGACCAGCTTGGCGAACGCGATTGAAGAGGCCCTCGACGATGATCATGTCGCCTTCGCGAACCTCGGCTTGGCCCAGGGCTACGACCTTCAAGGTTCCCGCCTGATCTTTCAGGAGGAAGCCATACGCCGGCTTTCCATCGCGGGTCGTGGCCAACTGCATGTTGGTGACTTGTCCCGTGACGGTGACGTTTTGATGGTCGTACTGCTCGGGATGCGTGACCAGGTCTGCGATTTCGATGATGTCGGCTGCGGTCGCGAAGGGAGCGGACGCCAAAAACAGAAACAGAACACTCATCGCCAGGGGAAGGGCCATCCTATGCAGTTGAGCGGCAAGGTCTGACCGGAGCGTCATACGTTTAGTATACCCGATAATTTGCCGATTCAAACCCTTCGGTTGCCCTGGGGCAGCAAATTTATCGACCAGGAATTCTTCGACCATTCTCACTGGACGTTACTGGCGCGCGACCTCGTTGGAACTCCGGCTGTCCCCAAAGAAGCTGTTGAGCACGTGCTGGGCCAATTCCCCGATTTCCTGCTTCGCCTCGGCGGGCTCCGGAAGCTGGCCCTCCATCAGTTTGGGTTTTGGCGCTACGCGGGCAAGCAACTCTTGCTCCACGGCTTCCGGACTCAGGTCGAGCTCCGTGAGCACCGCGTTGAGCCGCTGAAGCCCAAAGACAGACCACCCCAGTTCGGAATGGACGGCGTTCGTGCTCGCGCCTTTGACCATGGACAGCCAGAATTTCGTTTGGGTTTCTTCGGGAAGTCGATTCCAGACGAAGGCTTGCACCTTGTCCATGAACGCATCCTCGGTCCGCTCCAAGCCGTCGTAGGCGGCCAGCGAACGCTCCACGGGTGTATTCGACAGGACGGTAAACGTCTCTTTCCA
>JAKOXK010000094.1 GCA_029781035.1 Armatimonadota bacterium | reverse complement strand
GATCCGGTGTGAGTGGTCCCCCAAGTTGGTTATTGAGGTCTGCAGCCTGGTCCAGGTCGAAGTCTTCAAGCAACAGACGGGCACCCACGTTGAATGGCGACTGGTTCAGGTCAGAGATGAAGAGGTGCGCTTCTGTTGCGTAAGCGATCAAGACCGTCAACTTTGACCACGGCCCTTCAGGATCCAACATCCGCCGATTGTGCCAACTCCGGACGAGGCCGAAGAAGTCGTTTGCAGTCGGACTTCCGAAGAGCCGATCCACCTCGTCCATCGCCCAGAAAACATGTCGTTCGGCTTGTTCCAGTGCCGATCGGACTGCCGAATCAAGGTTGGTGTTTGGGCCCAGCCAATCGTTCCACTTTCGGGGCAGATCCGGGGCATGTCCTAACTGAAGGGCGAAGTGGGCTGCTAGCTGACGGGAGAATGTCTCGGCATCGCTCACTTGTCGCTCACCGTACGATTGAAAGTCAGACAGGACGACAAGCCCGCCCATCTGCCGACAACCCGCCATGGCCCTCGCCAGCATCGACGTTTTGCCGACTTGTCGTGGCCCATGGATCAGGATCACACCCTCGTCGACGTCAAGCGCTTCGCGTAATTGGTGATCCGCCCGACGCACGACATAGACAGAAGGGACGACCTTTGGTGGCGAGACATGTGCCGCCGGGGTACCCGGAACAGGCTTGGCGTCGAGCGACGCCAGAGAACGAGCGGACGGCGACTCACCCCAGTGTTCGGCGAGCATGTCCTCCAACGCCTCGAACTGCTTGAGGGCTTCTGAGGGCTTGCCCGCCAGCGAATAGGCGCGGACCAGCGTAGCGTGGACATCCTCGCGGAGAGGTGCGCGCGTCACCGCCGATCGTCCGATCCGGATCGCCTCTTGGTGTTGGCCCTGCTGTGCCAGGGCCAACATCAGTTCATCGATTACTTGAGCGTATAGCTCTTCCAACTCTTGCCGCTTCGCCGTGATCCATTGTGCGGGGGGGCCTTGCCACAACTCCCCGCCATAGAGGTCCGACGCCGCTTGAAGGTCACCCTGTTCGTGGGTTTGGAGCGAGTCGACTGCGGATCGCCGGAATTCGCTGAGATCGATCGACAGGGTTCCTTCGATCAAGCTGATGGTCGTCGCTGTCGACTCGAGCACAAACGGAGTCCCTTCGGCTTCGAACGCTTGTCTGAGGTCAGACAGCGCCCGACGATAGCTCTGTGCCTGGCGATCCCCATCACTTTCGGGCCACAACAGATCGCACAAGGTGTCGCGGGGAATGGGTCCCTCGAACGAGGCGACACAAGCTAGCAACTTAGCCGCAGGTAGCGAAGCAAGCCTACGGGGGGTTCCGTCAGGCCCTATCAGACGGAAGCTCCCGAGCAAGCACAGTCTCCAGCCCCCATGGCCCATCGCGCCGACTAAGTTAGCACATCGGTCGCGAGCGCTATCCTGAAGACCACTCGGATCTTGACGTTTCCCGGTATCGGGTTCCGCACCCGCCTCATGGTTCGACTGGCGTTGACGGATGTGGGGCCTGAACGGACTCGTACAACTGGACCAGTTGGGCCTCCGTCGTTCTTCCAACGAGATGGACAGTGATCTCGTCGCCATAAACGATCCGAGTGTCGCCGCGCGGCGCCACAAAAGCCTCTTGCCGTCGGATGACCGTGATGAGGGCGCCCTTGGGCAAGGAGATCTCCTTGATCAAGGAACCATCAAACGCAGAGTCGGGCTCGACCACGAGTTCAAGGGTGATCGAGTCCCGAGGAAGTTCGCCGAGTTGCCCTGTCTTGTGCAGATCGCGTTCGAGCAAGGCTTCGTAGATCGGCTGATTCTGCATGATGTTCGCCAACACGTAGCTCACAAATGCAGCGATGAGGAGGGCATAGAGCAGCGTGTACTGCTGAGTCATCTCAACAATGAGGACGACACCCGTCAGTGGAGCCCTCACTGAAGCAGACAGGACGGCAGCCATGCCTATGGTCGCCATGACGTCCGGCTGAACGGCGAGTCCGGGGAAGAGACGTGAAGCCACGATGCCGACGAGGTAGCCGGAGACGGCCCCCATGACCAGGAGTGGCGCGAAGATGCCGCCAGGAACGCCAGTCGCAAAGCTGGACGAAGTCATCACGAGCTTCGCGACCAAGAGGAGGGCCATGAACCCGATCACACCGTGGTCGAGGAGCCTTCCACTCAAGATGTCTTCAGCCAAGCGATGACCGCCGCCAGTCACTTCAGGAAACTTTGCGAGCATGAGTGAGGCGACCGCCCCGACTACGGCGCCGCCCAGAAGGCGAGAAGCACGCTTCTCTCGGAACCGGATCAGCCGGATCGTCAACTTGTTGAAGGCGATTCCTACGAACGCGGACATGATGCCGAGAAAGACAACGACGACCTGAGTTTGAAGGGGGATCGGCTTTGGATCGATCAGGTGGAAGGAAGGAGACTGCCCGAGGACGACCCGAGCCACGAACACGGAGCTGACGCTTGAAATCAAAGCCAGTCCGTAAGTCAGTGGGCTCATTTCCCGGCGCAGCTCCTCCATGACGAAGATGAACCCGGCTAGGGGAGCGTTGAAGGCTGCTGCGAGTCCTGCTCCAGCCCCGCTGGCGATCAGAGACAGCCGGAGTCTCTCTGGGACACGGGAAACACGGGCAAACCAGGCACCAACGGCCCCGCCAATCTGGATGGTCGGGCCCTCCCGTCCCAATGACATTCCGGCAAGAAGTGCGGCGAGTCCCGCTCCGACTTTGACCGAGATCAATCCGAAGGGCCGCACGACCCGAAGGTTCATGAGGACGGCCTTAATGTGGGGAATACCACTGCCCCCGGCTTCGGGACAGAACCGCTCGGTAACGTATCCCGCGAGCCCGCCGACCAGGCCTCCACAGAGGACAACCAACAGGAGTTGAGCCGGCCCTTGACGCGCAAACGGCGCAAACACATCGCGCCCAGCGTTCTCAAAAGCTTCGACGGACAGCTGGAACCCAACGGACGCGGCTCCAACGATCAGCCCGACCAGGGCCGCCAGCATCAGACCTTTTCGTTCGATCGACCTGTGGTCGATGGGGCCGCAACTCACGGCACGATCAAGCCCTATGGCGTCGGTCAGGGTCTCCTGCATCGGTGGACTGTCGGCACACAGCCTGGACACTCGCCTTTCAGCGCCCCAAGCCCTTTGCTGGACCGAACGACCGTCAGGTTACTCGAAACGAGGCGCCACAGATCAGTCGCTGGTCATTGGGGGCGCACAGCATTGCGTAGTGCTAGCAATTTCTTACGTTTTCGTGAATAGAAGAAGAGCGAACCAGCGATGGCTGCCACGGTGACATAGCAAGCAAGGTTCACAGCTTTTTCCACGACGAGGCTGCGCTGTCCTGTGATGGGATCCGTGTGAATGCACCCGAAGAACAGGTCGGGAGCTCGTTCTCCGACATCGCTGTGATAGGCTAAGTCAATGTCCTTTTCCAGCGCCTTGGGATCATAGGTGGCTCCCAAGATGTAGCTTGAGATGACGCCGTTGGGCGAAACGAACATGATGCCAGAGGGGTGGTTCACCAGGTTCTTGGCAGCGTCATACGTGTAGTGGAAGCCGAGAGCATCGGTCACGGAACGAATCTGGTCCATGCTGCCAGTCAGGAAATGCCAACCTTCCTGTGTGGCTTTGAGGGCTGGCGTCGACGACACCGTCGCCTCGAACTTCGCCGTCGCCAATTCCGGCCCTTCAGTCGGATTGATACTCATGACGATGACGTCGTAGTCCTTGCCTATGGTCTTGCCCTGCACCAACGGTAAGGCCTTGAGAAGGCCCTGCAGTTCGATGTTGCAGACCCCTTAACACTTGTAGAAGATCGGTAGAACGAGGGCCGGTCGAGTCTTCAGGCAGTCCCTGAACTGAATCTGACGCCCAAAACGGTCTTTGAAGACAGCGGTCATCGGAACTCGTGAACCCAATCGTTGGACGACACGCACCTCGTCCAAATTCGGGCCCGGAGCCTGGGCGCAAGCGGCAGTCGCAAAAAGAGCAGAAGCGCAGAAGACAAGAAAACGTGGCCGCAATTCAGGAAGAGGCATTGATCAGCCTTTCATCCTATCTGCTGTCACTGAACGCGACTGGGCCCAAAGGATCCAGAGCGGGCGGGCCCTTAAAACTACCAGAGGGCTGTAAAGCGCTTGAAGCTACCACCCGATACGTGTGCTCTAGGCGGACTGCTTGCGGATCGGGCGAGTCGGGTCGAACGTCACCGTCTTCATGAGAGCAGCCTGGTGTGCGGCGATACGGGCCCGTTCAAAGATACCGAGTTCTTGGGGCCCGTCTGTCGTCGAGGACACTCCTGCGCTGAGGGACGCGTCTTGCTGCGACAGAAACGATCCCATGGCCTGCAGAAGGCGCTCGGCGATCTCGATGGTTGTCTCCGGACCAGTACTGGGCAGAATGGCGGCAAACTCAAACAGGCTCGTCCGGGCGATCGTGTCATGCTGACGAACCGACCGGCGTGCGATGAGTCCGGCCTTCCGCATGACTTCGTCACAAGGCAAGTCGTCTTCTTGCTGATGGGGGTGCATGAGGAGAACCACCACGCCGCAACTCGTTCCTTTGATCGCACCCGCTTCCAGTGCCGTTTCGAGGGCTTCGTCGAAGGCACAACGGTTACAGAGTCCGGTGACGGCGTCGGTTCTGGCCACCTTCTCTTCCGCCAAGAACATCTGTTTGTACTCCAGAGCACGGACGACCAACTTGGCCGGGATCGAGTCCAGAAGCTTGGGAAGAGGCGCGTCGAGGTCGACTTCGTCCGAGTGGTGCGGCAACACAGTCAGGATGAGGCTCTCTGTCCCGGCAGGCGTCATGGTGCATTCGGCCAGAAAGGACATTCCGGTCGGGCTGTGAACCTGTTTAACGCAGACATAGGGACTGCCAGACTTCGCCGTGGACCATGCAGCGGACCATTCGGCTCGATCCATCGAGAGGAGCTTAGCCGCACTCATCGCGATGAGGCTGTCGTCGGAGCGTACGCCGAGCCAGTCCACCAAGGCTGTGTTCGCAGCGAGGATGGTCGAGTCCTTCCGACAGACGAGCACCCCCTGCTTGACTGCCTCAAAGAGAACGCGTGCGAGATCCTTGTCCCATTCAAAGGCGACTGGGGTGTCTGGCATTCCGACCTCTGTTTGACGCTCCTGCAGCAACAAGGAACGCTTTACATCTGATAGGTTCGGTTGTTTCAGCCCCAATGCTCAGGGTCGGCGTTCAGAGTCCGATCAACGCGCGGGCGTTCGCCATCGATCGGGCGACTTCAGCAATAGGGTCACCCTCACCTTCGTACTCCAGGCTGAGCCAGCCGTCGAACCCGCCCAGCTTGAGGGCTTCGACACAACCTGGGAGATTGACGCAACCCTCGCCGATGACCGCCCCTCGATAGCGCTTGCCTGCCAGCGAACCGTAGACACCGTCTCCTGGTGTGAAGTCCTTGAAGTGGGCCATGTTGGCCAGGCTAGCCACCTGGGTGACGGCCTCCACGCTGTCTTGGTCTACGAGCAGGAAGTTGCCGGTGTCTGGATTGGCCCCGAGGGCATCGTTCCCGCACTTCGACCGCACGTCCTCGATGATCCCTTTGACTTGGTCTCCGCGACCGGCCAACTTCCCGTGATTCTCGAGAGCCAGCTTGATCCCGCGTTCGTGAGCGTAGATCGACGCCTCGCTCAACCCATCGACAATCCAGCTTCGGGCCTGATCGTACGTGATCCCCTCAGAAACGTCGCCGGCGAAAACGCGGACCACGCCGGCACCGTAGTAGAGGGCCTCGTCGACACCAAACTGGATGCGCTTGACTTGGGCTTGCCGTTCCTGCGGATCCGTCTTGGCGAAGTTGTTTGCGACGCTGAAGATGCCGCATGGGAGTCCAAGGGAGGCCAGGCGGTCTTTCACTTGCTGCCGCTCCGATTCCGCGTCCTTGTAAAAGAAGTCGAGGAGTTCAACCCCGTCCGCCCCTATACGTTTGGCTTCTTCGACAAAGCCAAGGAGGTCGATCTGTCCGGATTGAACGGTGCGGACATAGCACCACATGCTGACGCCGAGTTTCATTCTGGGTTTGACGGCCCCATTCGGTCCGGTGAGGTCGTAGTGGAGACAGTCTGGGCCTGGCTGACAGAGGTGCCCGTGGCTGTCTTCTGAACCCAAGTCGCGTTGAAGCTCGCCCAGAACACGCCGAAGGCACACACCAAGACGGCGATGTTGAGACCGATCCCCGGTTTAGCCGACTGGTTCCTGACAGCCCCCTCCTCACTCACGAAGGCTGCCTGCAGGATTCCAAGATAGTAGTAGACGCTGATGACGGAGTTGACGGCCAATACGATCGCCAGTGGCGTCAGGCCCGCCGCCAGAGCGTCATTGAAGATGAAGAGTTTTCCTACGAAGCCCGCAGAAGGTGGAATGCCGATCAGGGAGGCCACGAACACCACCAAGCAGACCACTGCAAATGGCGCCCTGCTCCACAGACCGTGAATGTCTTGGAGCCGTGTCCCTTCTTTGCCACCCTTGGCCGATAAACTCACGACCGCGAAGGCTCCCAGCGTCATCATGCTGTACGCCAAGAGATAGTAGAAGGTGGATCCAAGGCCGACCTTGTCGGGTGACTTCACGTGAGAGAGTACAGCCACAAGGATGTATCCCGCGTTGGCAATGCTGGAATAGCCGAGAATTCGCTTGACGTCCTTTTGAACCACGGCCGCCAGGTTGCCGACCGTCATCGTGAGGATACAGATCCAGAACATCGCCGGGAACCAGAACTCCTGCAACGGTGCCGCAGCCATGAGGACCCGCAAGAGTGCCCCGAATGCCGCGACCTTGCTCGCAGCCGCCATAAAACCCGTCACGTTGGTCGGTGCGCCCTGATATACGTCGGGGGTCCACTGGTGGAACGGAACCAACGCAGCCTTGAATCCAAGCCCGGCCAAGGTCATGCCAACACCGAACAGAATCAATGTGTGGTGCATCGGGGTCGTTGCGGGCCAGACACTGGTGATGGCGTTGAGATCAAGCGACCCCGTCGCTCCGAACAGGTAAGCGATTCCCATCAGGAACACAGCGGAAGCGAAGGCTCCCAAGAGGAAGTACTTCAGCGCACTCTCTTCGCTCTTCGACTCTTGGCGACTCATGCCCGCCAGGCAATAGAGCGCGATACTCAGAACCTCCAGGCCGAGGAACAGCTCGAGAGTGTTGGTCGTGGTGACCATCAGCATGCCGCCCGCCGTCGCCCAGAGCGCAAGCGGATAGAACTCGGCAAACGGGATCTGTTTCTCCCGGAGATACCCCTCACTGAACAGAAAGGCCACGAAGCAGATTCCGACGAGCAGGAGCTGCATGACGAGCCCGACCTGGTCTCGGACGACCATGTCGCCGAAGGTCACCCCGTCCGGTGCTCCAAACTGCTTCAGGACACTGGATCCAGCTAGGCCGAGTCCGACCAGCCCCAGGCCCACGATCACGTTGTTGTTGCGCTTCGGCCACAACATTTCGATGAAGACCGCCAGAATGCCGGTGACCACGACGATGAGGACCGGCATCACGGTGGGCCACTCGACCGTGGGAAGGACGTAATTCACTGCTTCACCTCACCCGGCGCGTTGCCGGGACGGGCACCCCGCCGTCCGGCGCCCGGACCGGGCGGCGGCGTCTCTGGCGCCTCAGGGTCGATCGGAAAGTGGTATTCGCCTTTGGCCAAGACCTTGAGTTCCACAGGATGGCTCATGTCACCGTTGATCTGCCTTGGCAAGACCTGCACGAGGCTACCGTCATCCTTGACCTCAAGCCCAGTGTCAGACCACAAAGGGCGCTGTCCGGGTTCGCTGATCGCCATGAGCCGGGTCGCGTCGAGAGACCTCTCCATGGGGCCGATGAACGTGCCCGGCTGGATTCCTCCCCAGAAGGCAAAGAGGACAAGACATCCCACCATGACGACTTCCCAGGTTTTCAGATCTTTGAGGCGAGCGAGTTTCGGATTCAGCTTCCCGTAAAAGACCTTCTGGAACATCCAGAGCAAGTAGACCGCCGCCAGGACGACGCCGATTCCAGCAAAGATCGGCACCGCCAACGTCAAGCCATTGGCCGCTACGAGAGATGCTTCCCACGCGCCTTGCATGGCGAGGAACTCGCCTACGAAGCCGTTAAGCCCGGGAAGGCCGACCGACGACAACATGATGATGAGGAACAAGGCCGCAAAAACCGGCATTTGCGCCTTCAATCCGCCCATGTCGGCGAACAACCTTGTATGGATCCGCTCATAGAGCAGTCCCACGAGAAGGAACAAGGCACCTGTCGAAATTCCGTGATTGAGCTGTTGGTAGGCTCCGCCGACGATCCCCGAGTGAGTCAGGCTGAAAATGCCAAGCATGACAAAGCCCATGTGGGCAACCGACGAGTAGGCAACGAGCCGTTTGACGTCGGGTTGCATGGCGGCCACGATCGCGCCATAGATGATGCCAACGACAGCCAGGCCCATCAGAATCGGGACGCTCTCGATCACCGCGTCCGGGAAGAGAGGCAGGCAAAACCGGAGAAAGCCATAGGTGCCCATCTTGAGCAGGACACCGGCCAGAATGACTGAGCCCGCGGTTGGCGCTTCTGTGTGAGCGTCGGGCAGCCACGTGTGGAACGGGAACATCGGGCACTTGACCATGAACGCCAAGGCAAACGACCAAAAGACCATCGACTCCATTCCGAGAGCCCCGACCCAGAGCTTGCCGTTGGCGACATTGGCCTGAATGGCCGTGAGGTCGAAAGTCCACGTCCCTGTTATCTTCGCATTGAGCCCAGCCAAGGCGATCATGCCGACGAGCATGAAGATCGAAGCGGCAAACGTGTAAATGAAGAACTTGATCGCGGCGTAATTGCGGTTTGAGCCACCCCAGATCCAAATCAGGACGGCCATTGGGATCAGGCTCGCTTCAAAGAAGGTGTAGAAAAGGATCAGATCCAAGCTGACGAAGACGCCGAGCATGGCCGTCAGCAGCAACATGACCATGACGAAGTACGTCTTGACGCGCTTCGTGACGTAGAAGCTGAACCAAACCGAGATGAGGTTGAGGAAGGTCGTGAGTAAGACCAGCCACAGACTGATACCATCAATCCCGATCCGATAGTCGATCCCCAGTTGCTGGATCCATGGCATGTACTCGACCAACTGGAAGTGGTACGTCGACGCTTGGAAGCGGCCCAGAATGGAAAGGCTCACGGCGAAGACTGCCAAGCTGATGACAAAGGCAGCACCCTTGATTGCTTTCGAGTACTTCTCGGGGATCAACGCAATGGCGACGGCCCCCATCAGGGGCAAAGCCAACAGGACACTAAGGAGCCCGAAACCGGTTGGCTCCATGGTCATCGCTTGCCTCTCCCGTGCACGGACGACCAGCCCGAGGCAGCCAAGGTGAGGCCTGCGACCAACAGCGCGACGAAAAAGCAGTCCCAGACCGGTTCGGCCGCTGCCATCGCCGGCTTGCCAAAGATCTCAAATGCCGTGTGCCCGACAAGTGCCGACACGGCACAGCCGAGGCCTGCCGTCACTCGGCTAATCACTTCGGAGCCCCCTGGATGAACGCATAGATCAGATACCCCACGAACGCTACAACCCCAAACTGCATCAGCAACGCATAAGCACGGACATAGCCAGTCTGCGACTTTCTGACGCCTCCACCGATAAACTTGGTGAGAATCCCCACTAGGTTGACCACACCGTCGACAAGCCATCGGTCACACCAGGCGAGGAAAGCGCCGAGACCGCCACTGAGTTTGATGCTGCCCTCAGCAAGCGTCTCATCGATCCCAAACTGCCCGTTGGACGATCGCATGAACGAGTTCCACTTGGCCATGTCCCAACCCTCTTTGGCTGGGAGTTTCTTGGCCCACAAGAACCAACCGAGAGCGATGCCGCCCAACGACGTCACGAGTGAAAGCGTCAGAAGGACCGAGTGGGCCACCATGTGTCCTTCCGCCAGTTCCGTACCAGGTTGCAGCCACTTCAGGAACGTCTCGTTCTTGTCAAGGAACCAACCCGTAGTGCCCAAGGAGCCGACCGCGAGGATGGCGAGAGGAACCCACATGACCCACGAGACCTCGTGCGGTGTATGGTCGGGGCCAAGAGCGTGGTGATGCTCGTGCTCCTCGCCAGCCACCTTGGCCTCCCACTCCTCTTCAGTGTAGAAGAACCCGTAGGGATCGTCATGATGAGCGTGGTCGGTGTGGTCGTGTGACCCGTGCTCTTCGTGGGCCGAGTGGTCGTCGTGGCCCGCCAAAGCCGGGGCCAACTTCCAGCGCTCTTCCTTGTTGAAGAACGTGAGCCCCATCAGCCTTGTCATGTAACAGGCTGTCAGGAAGGCGACGGCGAATCCCACCCAACCTGCGATCTGGCCGGCGCTGTATCCACCCAACATGAGTGGGCCTGGGCCGGTATTGACGGCTGGCCCGAGGATGGCCTCTTTCGACCAGAACCCGGCGAACAGGAACGGCACGCCAGCAATGGCTAGCCAGGCGATGGCCATGGTGACAAACGTGATCGGCAGGTACTTCCGCAAGTTGCCGTAGTTGCGCATGTCTTGGTCGTGCGCCATGGCGTGAATCACAGCGCCTGCGCCCAAGAAGAGCAGGGCCTTGAAAAAGGCATGGGTCAACACGTGGAAGATGCCCGCGTAAAAGACTCCCACACCGCAGCCGATGAACATATAGCCCAACTGGGACACGGTCGAGAAGGCGAGAACCTTCTTGATGTCGGTCTGGCCAAATGCGATGAGGGCTCCTACCAGAGCGGTCACTGCCCCGATCAGGGCGACCACCCCCATGACCGTCGGCGAGTGCAAGAACCAAGCGCTCATGCGGTTCAACAAGTAGACACCGGATGTGACCATCGTGGCCGCGTGGATCAGGGCCGAGACTGGCGTCGGGCCTGCCATGGCGTCCGGCAGCCAGATGTAAAGCGGGAATTGGGCGGACTTGCCCATGGCCCCGATGAACAGCATGAAGGTGATCAGATTGACAAGGCCTTGGTAGCCACCCAGGATCTTGTCCGCTGCAGGAAGGATGACGTCGTAGCTCAACCAACGGGCATCCGTGATGCCCAACTTGTCCCGGTTGGCGGCCATGAGGCTGAGCACTCCGAACATGCCCAGCGTGAAACCCCAGTCACCGATACGGTTGACAATGAACGCCTTGTTGGCCGCTTTGGAATTGCTGAGGTCTTTGTACCAATAGCCGATCAGGAGGTAGGAGCACAGCCCGACCCCTTCCCATCCGACGAACGTGAGCGCGAGGTTGTTACCCAGAACCAGGATCAACATCATCGCGATAAACAGGTTCATGTAGGTGAAGAATCTCGGAAAATCCTTGTCTTCAGCCATGTACCCGACAGCGTACATGTGGATGAGCGATCCAATTCCCGTGACGATCAAGACCATGGTCATCGACAGCGAGTCGATCCTGAACTCGAACGGGATGTTGACGCTCTGGAGTTTGATCCAGTCAAAGAGCGTTTTGACCTCGACTTCCCCGCTCTTGAGGCTCAGGGTCAGGCTCAGGCCGATCACAAAGGCGATGGCGACAGGCAGCACTGCGAGCGCACCCGAGACGGCCCTACCTAACTTGACTCCGAGGCCATCTACGATGGTTTTGCCGGCCAGGGCCTGAAACAGCGAACCGATAAACGGGAGGAAGACGATCCACCAGACAGAGTCAAAACGGCTCATCGTGCGTCACCTGTCCGATGCGGATTCATCCACTTGCCCTTCAGCCCAAACTCCTTGTTCCCACAAACCATCTTCATCCCCTCAGCACGCTCATATCGTCGACGTCGGCCTCGTTCTTGAGGCGGAAGATCGCCATGATGATGCCGAGCCCGACGGCGACTTCAGCCGCCGCTACCGCCATCACGAAAATGACAGCCATCTGTCCACCCATGGCTGTGTTGGTCGCCTGCTCCAGGGTCTGGCCGGGGGCAATCCCATAGCGCGCGAACACCAGGAAGGTCAGGTTGACTGCGTTCAGCATCAACTCGATGCACATGAAGACTACGACCGGGTTCCGACGTACGACGACACCGATCGTCCCAATACAGAACATGATCATGCCGAGACCGAGGAACCAACTGAGGGGTACGTCGTTCACCATGGTTCAGATCCTTCGTTTGGCCAACAAGATCGAGCCGACCACGCCGATCAAGAGCAAGACGCTGGTGACCTCAAAGGGCCACGAATAAGTCGAATAAAGGACAAGACCGACGGCCTTGGGCGTGCCGTATTCGTCGGTCACCGGAGACTGGCTCGTCATCGACAGTTTCTGGATCACCTGGGTGAACACCAGACAAAAGATGCCCAGCCCAATGAGCCACGCCAAAGGCCGCTTGGCGTCCTGATACTTCTTGAGTTGGGGCCCGTGGTGAAGCTGAAGCATCATGATCACGAAGAGGAAAAGGACCATGATTGCGCCGGCGTACACCATGATCTGGGTGATGCCCAGCAGCTGGGCGCCCAGCGTGAAGTAGATGAATCCCAGCACGAAGAAGTTGAGGACGAGGAAAAGCGCTGACCGCACAGCGTTCGCGCCAAACACCACGACCCCGGCCGACGCCATGACGGCGATGAAGGCAAGGACGAGGAAGACGATCTGGTTCGGGGTCATACCTTGTTCGGATCCACCATTTTCACAGTCCTTCGAGGCGACGGGTCCTTCATTTCGACCGACCGACCGCCAAACGCCATCTCGTCCTTTTTGGACAGTGAGGCAATGTTCAAATAGATGATGACGAGCACGGCCGCGGCCGCCGCCCAGGCTGCCCAACCTCCGCCGATCCCCCAAAGCTTGGTCGCCACGATCCACAGGCCTACGATGATCAAGTTGGAAATGCCCAGGGGCAAAAGGGTCTTCCATCCTAGCCCCATCAACTGGTCATAGCGGAGCCTGGGAAGCGTCGCCCTCAGCCAGATGAAGAACGTGATGCCGACGACGCACTTGCCGACGAAGATTGCGGGGCCAGCCCAGTAGTTGAACCAAGCCATGCCTCGCCAGAAGCCGCCCATGTCTTGGCCCAGGAAGTTCCAGCCGTGGGTGGCCAAATACTCGTAGTTCAGAGGCAACAAATTGTAGCCGCCCAGAAAGACCGCGGCAAAGACCCCACTGAAGAAGAACATCGCCGCGTACTCACCCATGAAGAACACGGCGAACTTCATGCTCGAATACTCTGTGTGGTACCCAGCGATCAGTTCGTTCTCGGCTTCGGGAAGGTCGAACGGGGCACGGTTCGTCTCCGCGATCATACAGATCAAGAAGATCACGGCCCCAACCAGCCCGAAGGGTGTCAAGACGAACCAGTTCTGAACGGCGGGCAGGACGCCCCACAGGGCCTGCTCTTGGACCCGGACCATGTCCGTCATCCGAAGCGAGCCCGAGGCCAGAACGATGCTCGCCAGCGCCGTGCCCATGGCGAGTTCGTAGCTGATGAGTTGGGCACTCGACCGGAGCCCGCCCATCAGCGAATACTTGTTGTTGCTCGAATAGCCGGCCAGAACGACGCCGTAGACTCCCAAACTCGAGATCGCCAGCACGTAGAGGATCCCTATGTCCACGTTAGCGACGGGCGTCAACAGGCTGTAAATGCCACCGACCGCGTCCCCAAACGGCAGGTAGGCCGATCCCCAGGGTAGGGTTCCACCGATCGCAAACGCCGGGAAGAGGGCAATGGCCGGTGCCAGGAAGTACACCTTGCGGTCGATACTGGCTGGTGTGATGTCTTCCTTCAAGAAGAGCTTCAAACCGTCTGCGATCGGCTGGAGCAAGCCCGCCGTCCGCTGCTTCTTTCCTCGAAGGCCCTTTATTGGGAAGTTGTCAGGGACCGTGATCGTTCCCGTTCGGTTGGGTCCGATTCGATCCTGCATCCAGCTCAGGAGTCGACGCTCCCACCAGATCAGCCCCGGCACCAAGATCAGGGCGGGGATGAGTAAGAGCAAGACTTTGATCAACGCCAATACGCCCGGGCCATACATATGGATTCCGAACAGGACGGCGTCCTTTCCTTTGGCGATGTCTTCAATCCATTGAGACACGATGGGCTCCTGGAATTTACCTTGGGGTCAGGCCCCGTCTCCCGCCATGGCGGCCTGGGTCGTAGCGGAAAGGATGGCACCCTCTTCAGGCAGATCGGATGCACCCGGGAGGAACCGTGGGTCAGCGTCTGCGATCGCCTTCATGATCTCCCTCGGGTTGAAGAACGGCGTGCTAGGCTGCAATCGCAGGATGACTTCGCTGAAGATCCTCCACGCCGGCTTGGAGTCGCCCGGAGCTGCAATGGCCTGGGTCATCCTTTGAAGCCTTCTCTCGCAGTTAGTCCAGGTGCCGTCCTGTTCGGCCGGTGCCGCCATCGGCAGCACGACGTTCGCAAACGCCGTGGCCTCCGACCTGGTGACCCCTTGGTACACCAGGAATTCCGCGGATTCGAGCGCCTGATCTCCGCCTTCGACGGTTGTCGGGTCGCAGTCTAGGAGCCAAAGCGCCTTGATCGTTCCGCTGCAGCAGCCCTGAAGGATGCCCCACGTGTCAAGCCCGCCGTCGCCCGGCAGTACACCGAGAAGTTCTGCCCCCATGGCGTTGGGGCCGGTTGGATAGCAGTTGAACTCTGCACCGCAGCGTGCCGCCAAGTCTTCCAGCAATCGGAGCGCTTCCCCGCCGCCGGGCAGGTTCCGGACACGGTCTGACGTCACGATCGCACCGTCTTCCTTGAGACAGTCGGCGACTTTTCGGGCAAGCTCGGACTGGCCGTCGACGATCTCTTGGGCGACCTTCAGTACGTCGCCTTGCCCGATCCTCGACGCAACCGTGGCGAACGCGTCAGCTTCGGTGACGTCCGGAGTGACGACGGTAACTTGGGTGCCGTTGCGCGTTGCAGCCTTCCTCAGTCTCAGGAAGACAATGGGCAGGTCCTCGGCGGGGTTCGAGCCGAAGACGAGCACGCCTTTCTTGCCCTCGATGCCGGCGATCGGAGTCTGGACGCGGCTCGTCCCGAGGGTCCTGGTCCAGCGATGGTCGACGCTCCGGCTCCCCAACACTTGCTTAAAAAGCCTGTTGAACAAGAAGAGTCCTTCGTTGGCGATTCGGGTGCCACAGAGCCCAGCGACATCCTTGCCAGCCGATTCAAGGCCCTTGACGATCTCCTCATAGGCTTCGGCCCAGGTGGCTTCGACGAACTGGTCTCCCTTGCGGACAAGTGGCGTCCGAAGTCTGTCGGTACTGTTATAGTAGTCGTGACCGAATTTGCCCTTGTCACAGGTCCACTCTTCGTTGACGCCTTCGTTAATGCGGCCGTTGATCCGGACAAACCTTCCGGCACGATGGTCGAACCATACGTTGCATCCGTTGGAACAAGCCGTGCACACGGCCGGCGTCGTCTGAAGATCCCACGGCCTCGCTCGGAACCGGTATTGGGCGCTTGTCAGCGCTCCGACTGGACAGATCTCAATGACATTTCCGCTGAACTTGGACTCGAAGTCCAGGAGTTGGAACGTTGAGGGTTGCATCGAGGCTCCGCGGAACCTGAACGCGAGCTCGTGTTCGCCGCTGATCTCCTCGGTGAACCTAACACACCGGCCACACTGTATACACCGCTCCAAGTCCAGCATCACGTACTGGCTCAGGGGGTAGGCCTTCGGCAGGTGTCGCTTGAGGTCGATGAACCTCGATGTCGACGGGCCGTACGCAAGCGTGTTGTTCTGCAGCGGGCACTCGCCGCCGCGGTCGCAAACGGGACAGTCGAGCGGGTGGTTGACCAGCAGGAACTCTAGGACTCCCTTTCGGTCACGGTGGACGCTTTCCGAGTCCGTCAGGACGACCATGCCTTCGCTTGCCGGGAGCGTGCAACCCGCCTGTGGCTTGGGCATCATACGGACCGAGCCGTCAGGCTGTTTGAACCCGATCTCGACCAGGCACATCCGGCACATGCCAACAGGCTTCATGCGCGGGTGGTAACAGAAGACCGGAATTTCGAGGCCAAGGCGCTTGACGGACTCCACGATCAACTCTCCTTGCGGGACTTCGATCTCTATCCCGTTGATCGTGACGCTGACCGTCCTATGGCCCTCATCGACTGCCATGTCGAAGGCAGTTTAGCCCAAGGCCCACACGCGAGTGAGGCCCGGCCGGGAGCTCGTACTTTTGCTGGTCTTGAGTTTCTGCTTACCAGGATTCAACGGAGAGCCGAGTTTGGAACGGAAGACGCCGTGGTACCCTGAATAGGAATTGCCAAACGTGAAGCGATTGGCGATATTGTTCTGAGTTCTGCGACACTTGCTGTACGACCTGGTTCGTCCTCCTGTGCTCGTGGTGGAGCCGTTTCATCATGAATGCGACTACTAAGAAACCGAGCTTGCTTCTCAGCTTGCTCGCCTTGGCCGCCGCTGCTGTCGCCCAAGACGCGCCCCAGCAGATTCACGGCATTTCGACGGTCGGCGAACGAGGCATCACAGTCTCCGTCGCCGAGATCATGAAGCACCCCAACATCGTGAGCCCTGACAAGCTCATCGGCCCTCTGATCAAGAACACGGAAATCGAGGTCGACCGGAGCCACTTGCTCAGCGACCCGTCGGCACCTGCCGTTTCCCAATGGCCACCAGCACCGCCCCAGTCTCATGGTGACGGCAAGTACGGTGGCAGCAACCCCTTCAGCCCGCAAGGCATCGGCACCCAGTGGACCGGATCGTCCGCAGGAAACCTGTTCCCACCCGACTCCTATGGAGCGGTCGGTCCCACCCAGGTCATGGTCACGACGAACAGCCAGGTCCGGGTCTACGACAAGAATGGCAACCTCGGTGGGCTCAACGTCACCTTGGACTCGTTCTTCAACTCGGTCCGCAACGGCGGCACATCCGATCCTCGCTGCACGTTTGACCGACTGAGCCAGAAGTGGTACGTCTGCTGCATCACTGTCTCGTCCCCGTTCCGCATCGTCCTCGCTGTTTCGAGCGGCCCGACGATCACGAACACGACGAGCTTCACGTTCTTCTATGTCAGCCGCGGCACCGTCCTTCCGGACTACCCATCGCTCGGCGTGGATGCTAACGGCGTCTACATCGGCGAGAACAGCTTCAATGGTGGTGCGTCCTACTCTGGCACGCACGTCACCGTTATCCAGAAGAGCAGTGTCCAAGGAAGCGGACCGATCTTCTCCACTCTGTTCACGACCGCGACTTCCAGCGGTGAGGGTCCGTTCGCGCCAAGAGGCGTCGACAATGACGATCCGTCACCGGCCAACGGCTATATCATCGGCGCGTCCAACATTGCTTACAGCCGCCTTGACCTGATCAAGGTGACAGGGGCTAACACAACGTCGCCTACGATCGGATCGAGCCTCTTGATCACGGTTCCGAGCACCTACAATCCGATCACGCCTGTTCCTTCGAGTGGCCAGAGCATTGACGCCTTGGACGACCGCGTCTTCCATGCTCAGATGCATCTGAACCGCAAGACCGGCCAGCGGACCCTTTGGTGCGCCCACAACATCCGTGTCACGAACACCGGTGTCGGCTCTAGCGGGGGGAACCGCGACGGCTCTCGTTGGTACCAGATCGATCCGGCTCCTGCGAGCCCGACCCTCGTGCAGTCAGGAACCGCCTTTGACGGCGCTTCTTCTGGCTTCGACCACTTCACGATTCCCAGTTGCGCCATGTCTGGCCAAGGACATATGGCCATCGGCTTCACGATGACGCGCTCGGGCCAGAACATCCGCATCGGCGCCGCTGGCCGCCTGAACGGCGACACTTTGGGCTCGACCCAAGCCGCTACGTTGGCCTATACCAGCCCAGCCGTGTACAACCCTGGCATCTCCCGCTGGGGCGACTATTCGATGACCGACGTGGATCCGGCCGACGACCAGACAATGTGGACGATCCAAGAGTTTGGCGCCAGTTCCGGAACCTGGGGCGTGCGTGTGATCAAGCTCGTGGCTCCCGCTCCTTCTGCAGTGGCTTCGCTCGTGCCGAACACGATCGCTCAGGGAGCGACGGTCAACATCACAGTCAACGGTTCTCAGGCCCTGGGATCTGAGTACTACGACACGGATTCGGGTTATCCGAACAGGCTGGCCGCGGCTTTGAGCGGATCAGGCCTTACGGTGAATTCGATCACCTTTAGCCACAGCAACCCACAGACGTTCACGATGAATGTGACCGCCGCTGGTGGCGCTGCCACTGGTGCTCGCGACCTGACGGTCACCAACCCTGACGGCCAATCGGTCACGGGCACGGGCGTCCTCACCGTGACAAGCGGCGGTTCGACGACCGAAACTCTGGCCCCGAACGGCAACACGATCAACCTGGGCAAGGTCTCCAGCGGCGACCTGTCGAGCCTGGCTGCCGACGACGGCAACGCCCTGACGGTGTGCAAGTTCATCGTCCCGAGCCAGACCTCGCCGATCGTCCGGATGACCCAGACCTACACGACCACGAAGCCGAGCCCGACCGCCATCGAGCTGGACGTCAAGGCCAAGCTCGTCAACGCGGGCGCCTTCAAGATACGGGGCTTCCAGCACAACTACTCCACCAGCAGCGACGACCAGGTGATCGCCGACACGACGCTGACGCTGAGCTACGCGACCTACACCGGCACCGCCTCCGGCACGCTCACCAACTACGTGGGCGCAAGCAACGCGATGCAGACCAAGGTCGAGATCCAGCAGACCGGGCCGTCCACCGTGACCGCCCCTTGCGTGAGCTTCGAGTTCATCAACCTCAAGGTCACCGGCTGAGCCGGACCGGATCCGACACAGAGCCCCGCGGCCCAGGCCGCGGGGCTCTCTCTTGACGACCTCGATGAATTGGCGTGCTGACAGGCGTAGGCCGGGGCCGAGACCGCCTAGAGTTTTCGGCATTGACTAACACTCAGGGAGACCCGCATTCCATCGACGCGGAGCCATCCACATGGAGTGCTTGGGGGGAATCGCGAAATGGGCGACCCGGATCGACTCTCAGGCCGTTAGACTTGTCTGATTTGTCCAAACCTGACTTGGATTTGGCTTGCATCTTGATACAATCTGGCTTCTGAGGTTATTTCAATGCACAAGTCATCTCGAGGGGGGCACTTGGCAGGCGTATCAGTATTGCTTGCTACCGCTTCCTCATTGGCCCTTGCCAACACCACACAGCTTGTTAATTTCGGACAAGAGATGCCAGTCTCTTTCGGCGCCTCCAAGGTCTCCGGCGCCGTTGCGGGTAGCACACCCATCAACATCGGTGTGAGTCTCCGTCCTTCGGACGGCGCGGGCTTTGAAGCCTACGTGCACTCGGTCAGCGACCCGAAGTCGCCAAGCTACCGGCACTTTCTGACACCCAGCCAAGTGGGCGCCTTGTTCGGGGCGAGCTTAAGCACGGTCGAGGCGACGGTCAACTACCTGCAATCCCAAGGGTTCAAGGTCACGCTCGTCGCTGACAACCGCCTCCTTGTGGCCGCAGAGGGAACGGTCGCACAAGCCGAGCGAGCATTTGATGTCAAGATCGCGACTCTGGCCGGGCCCAGTCCAGACGGCAGTGGGACCTACACCTATCGCAGTTACTTGAGTGCGCCCAAGGTTCCGCTGAACCTGAGCAAAGCCGTGTTGAACATCGAGGGCATGGACACGGGTTCTCGACCCAAACCGATGAACACCCAAACTTTGACGCCGGCGTTGCACAAGGGTCTGTACGATTTGAACCCGATCTTCAACAATGGGCATCAGGGCCTCGGCCGCAAGGTTGGAGTCACCAACTGGGGTGACGGCTACAAACTCAGCAACATTCCGCTCTTTTACAGCTACTTTGGCTTGCCTGTTCCGAACGGAGGCATGGGTTCCAATGTCCACACCGTGCTCTACAGTGGAGGTTCAGCCGGCCACAGCGCCTTGGGCGAGTGTGACTTGGACATGCAGCTCGAGCTCGGGCAAGCGCCACTGGCGGACCTCTACCTCTATGACGACGGGTCGAGTGGGGGCAATCATGTGACGATGCTCGGTCGGGAAGGTACGGACAACCTCTGCGACCTGATCTCTGAGAGTTGGGGCTGGTCCGGAGTGACGGGAACGACGGCGAGTTCGCTTCACAACCAATACCTGGCAATGGCCGCCCAAGGGATCACGTACCTGTGTGCCAGCGGCGACTCGGGCACTAAAGACACCTACGATTATCCAGACTTCGATCCGGCAGTCCTGGTTGTCGGCGGAACAGTCGCTACAGTCAACTCGAACACGGGAGCCCGTGTCTCCGAAGTGGGATGGAGCGGCAGCGGCGGGGGCTACAGTAACAAGACGGTCAGCTTCAACGTTCTGCCAAGCTGGCAGGTTGGCAATGGGATCCCGACCAATCTGAACTACCGCTTGTTCCCGGACGTTTCCGGGCATGCGGCTGGCTCAGGCGGCGCCTACTACTTCTTCTATAGTGGTGGGCTGAATTCAGCTAACGGAACGAGCCTTTCAAGCCCGTCGTGCGCTGGATCTTTGGCGATTTGCGAAGAGCGGCTCATAGCCGCTGGTGCCCTTCCTCCGGACGGCAACGGCAAACAGAGACTGGGGCACGTTCACGAACTTATCTACGGCATGAACGGTCGCAACGATGTCTTCTATGACGTCTTGTCCGGGAGCAACGGGAGTCTCTATAACGGACAGTCCTCGACATGCCATGCGGGGTGGGACACGGTGACTGGCTGGGGTTGCTTCGACTACAACGGTTTCTGCAACGCCGTCATCAGCGGAAGCGGGTCGGAAACGGACTTCCCCACCGCTTACACGGTCAGTCTCGGACGAGAAACCTCGGGGGACGTTTCCAGTCTGAAAGGCATTGACGGCAATGCCTTGAACGTCTGCAAATTCCTGGTGCCGAGTCAGCAGTCTCCGTTCGTCCAAGTTGTCTTCACGGGAGCGACCTCATACTCGTCATTGTCCTCCCAGTACCATATCGCCGTCCATGCCGCCATGAATGCTGCCGGTGTGTTCGCAATCACGTTGGAGGGATACAACTTCGCTACAAGCTCGTATGATGTTTCGAGCACATCGACGATCGGCCTCTCATACGCCGATTTCACCCTCGACGGCTCGGGCACCATCGACAACTACCGTGGCCCAGGAGGCGCCCTCCAGGCACGGATCAAGGTCAAACAAAACGGACCGACCGCCAGTGTCTTTCCGTGCGTCCTGTTCGATCAGGTCGCATGGACCGTGAAGTAGATTCCCGGGCACGGCATCCTCAGGGCCGTCTCCAACGAGACGGCCCTGTTTTCATGTTCAACCGAACCTGACCACCTACTCTGACGACACAATCCCGTACAAATACGTGCTACAGAAAGGGCCCCATTGTCGGCTTTCAAACAAAAACTGTTGTATCTTATAGCTTGAGAATTCGTATTCTCGCACTTGGCGTGGCGTCGTCGCGAAGTCGCGGCACGCGACACTCACTGTGGAGACGACAGCAATGAACAGCACTTTGCGGCTTATCGGCGTGGCGGCCATCGTCCTGGCGGTTGGTCAGGCGCTCGCGCAGCCAGTCATCGACGGCACTCGAGACGGCTCGTATTACACTCAGGCTGCGGTTCAGAACACTCAGACGGGGTTCGGCGACAGCAATCTCGGCGTGATCGATTTCGCGAACGGATCCGAACTCGACAACGTGTGGTACTACCGGACCGCGACCGACCTCTACCTCTTTATCGGAGGCAACCTGGAGTCCAACTACAACAAGTTGGAGATCTTCCTGGACACTGGGATCAGCGGCGACAATCGTTTGCTCGGCGGCTATCCCGACGTGGACTACGGAGCCCTCAACCGCATGAGTGACGATGGCAACGGGAACGGCCTGACCTTCGACTCCACTTTCAAAGCGACCCATTGGTACGGTTTCACGTGTGGGGGTGATCCCTTGACCACCTACGCCAACTTCTCCGAAGTCAAGTCGGTCCTTAACGGCGGCGTCGGTTACTGGCTTGGTATGGGATCTGCCGGCAACGGTTCGATCACGGGCGGTAACAACCCCAACAACGTCGAGGCCACGATCAACAACAGCAACGTGGCCGGTGTGCCTGGCGGCATCGACATCGACGCCGGCAACGGCCAAAGCGTCACGACCGGCATGGAGATCAAGATCCCGCTCACTGAGATTGGAAGTCCCAGCGGGATCATCAAAGCGAGCATCATCATCAATGGTTCGGGACACGACTACCTCTCGAACCAGGTTTTGGGAGGCATCGGCGGTGGCGACAACTTGGGCGACCCGCGCTACAACGACTTCTCGTTTGTTCCAGGTGACCAGTTCATCACGATCCCAGCTGGCTCGACGACCGAGACCCTGGCTCCGAACGGCAACACCATCAACCTGGGCAAGGTCTCCGGCGGCGACCTGTCGAGCCTGGCTGCCGACGACGGCAACGCCCTGACGGTGTGCAAGTTCATCGTCCCGAGCCAGACCTCGCCGATCGTCCGGATGACCCAGACCTACACGACCACGAAGCCGAGCCCGACCGCCGTCGAGCTGGACGTCAAGGCCAAGCTCGTCAACGCGGGCGCCTTCAAGATCCGGGGCTTCCAGCACA
>JAKOXK010000092.1 GCA_029781035.1 Armatimonadota bacterium | reverse complement strand
GCCTGGGTCAGAAGACGCAAGCGAGATCCCGTTCGAAGTCACCGGCAAAGACGTGATCCTCGTGGATGAGGTCATCTTTACGGGACGGACGATTCGCGCGGCCTTGGACTCCCTCGTCCGGTATGGAAGGCCGAACAAAGTGCAACTGGCTGTCCTCGTTGACCGGGGTCATCGAGAGTTGCCGATCCAGCCCGACTACGTTGGGAAAGTTGTCGAGACTGAACGAGGCGACAACATCGTCGTGCGCGTGTTCGAGAACGAGGGCGAAGACGCCGTCCTTTTGGAACACTCTGACGAGAGGGAGGCCGTCAGTACGTGAGGAACCTCATTGCGATTCGCCATCTGGAAGTCGATTCCATCCAAGAGATCTTGGACATGGCAGCGTCCATGAAGAAGTCCGTTGAATCGGGAACAGCTCCCACTACGATGGCCAAGCGGACGGTGGGATTGCTGTTCTTCGAGAATTCGACCCGGACTCGGGTCAGCTTTGAGCAAGCGTGCTCGTACCTCAACTTCCGTTCCGTCAATTTTTCAGGTTCAGGCAGTTCGATGCGAAAGGGCGAGACCCTTAAGGACACGATCCTGACGTTAAAGCACGAGCGTCTCGAAGCGGTTGTCATGCGGCATTCGTCAGCCGGTGCGTGCAACTTGGCAGCCCGGTATTTCGGCGGGCCGGTCGTGAACGCAGGGGATGGTTGCCACGAACATCCGACTCAGGCTCTGTGCGACGCTCTGACGATCTTAGAACGAAAGAAATCGTTCAAGGGGCTCAAAGTCGCGATCGTCGGTGATGTGAGCCACTCGCGCGTCGCAAGGAGCGACGCCTGGCTCCTCAACAAGATGGGGGCTGAAGTCCGATTTGTCGGGCCGCGCACCTTGGTACCCACCCAAACATCGGGCCTGCCGGTGACGGTTTATTACGATCTGCGGGCGGGGCTCGCTGATGTGGACGTCGTCGTGGCTCTCCGGCTGCAGAAAGAGAGGATGGACGAGGGATTGGTGAGCATCAGCGAGTTTCGTCGGCTATACCAGATCAATCGGGCGACATTGAGGGCTGCGGCCCCGGACGCGATCGTGATGCATCCAGGGCCGTTGAACCGCGGAGTCGAGATCGACGATCTGACGGCCGACGGCCCCGCGACAGTCATAAACGATCAAGTCAGCAACGGCATCTTCGTCAGGATGGCGGCGCTGGCCTGGGTGTTCGAGGAGTCGGTCGTTTCCAAAAAGGCAGGAGCAAAACGGTGAGTTCTGTCCCTAGAAAAACTGTCCTGAGGAACGGCCGTATCCTGGATCCGTCGCAGGAAATGGACGTCGTTGGAAGCGTCGTCATCGAAGACGCCCAGATCGTGGACATGGGTCCAGACGCCGACACCAGCGACGCCATGGAAGTTTACGACTGCTCGGGTCTATGGATTTGTCCGGGGCTCGTGGACATGCATACGCACCTGAGAGAACCAGGTGAGGAACATCGTGAGACGATCAAGTCGGGCACCCAGGCTGCGGCCGCGGGCGGGTTCACGAACATATGCTGCATGCCGAACACATCCCCTCCGCTCGACAACCCCGTCCTGATCGATTTCATTCTCGACAAGTCGTCCGCACCAGACGCTGGCGGCGTGTTCGTCGCTCCCGTCGGCGCCCTCACAGTGGGCCAGTCGGGCAAGCAAGTGAGCGACCTGGCTGCCCTCAAAAGAGCGGGAATCGTGGCTGCGAGCGACGAAGGGGCCCCGGTTCAAGACTCGAGTGTGATGATGCGGGCCATGGAGACGTGTCTCCAGTTGGACGTGCCCATCATGGTTCACTGCGATGACCTGTCACTCAGCGCACACGGTGCGATGAACGATGGGGCCGTCAGCGCGATGCTGGGACTAGCCGGCATCCCACGCAGTGCCGAAGAGATCATGGTGATGAGGAACTGCCTATTGGCTCTCAACACCGGATGCCGAATCCACATACTCAGGGTCAGCACTTGGGGAGCCGTCGAAATGGTCCGTCAAGCAAAGTATCTGGGGGCGCCTGTCACGTGTGAGGTCTGTCCCCACCACTTCTGCCTCACTGAGAACGCGGTCGGTGAGTTCGATCCGAACTATAAGACGACGCCGCCGCTGAGGACTCCAGTGGACGTCGACATTGTACTTCAAGCCTTGAATGACGGAACCATTGACTGCATCGCGAGCGATCACTCGCCCTATGCGCCGCACGAGGTCGACGTGCCCTTCGAAGAAGCACCGTTCGGCATGGCTGGTCTGGAGAGTGCTGTTGGGGCGACGCTGACCTATGTGACCCATGCCGGGATACTTTCGCCGCTGGAAACGGTTAGAAAGTTGAGCACGACGCCCGCCACGATCCTCCGCCTCGAAGCGGGGACTCTCCGTCCTGGTGGGACGCCCGTCGCGCAGGTGACCGTGATCGACCCTAACGTGGAATGGACATTCGACGTGCACCGGACTTTCAGTCGAGGCAAGAACTCGGCGTTCCACGGGCAGAGCTTCCGTGGCAAAGCGGTCGTGACCTTTTGTGGCAGCGAAATCTATCGTGATCCATTCTTCAATGACGGCCGTTGCACGCTACAGTTGGCTTAGCACCCTTGCCGCACTCGTGCTCTTGGCGGGGTGCAAGACACAGGTGTTGCCTGACCCCAATGACCCGCCGGTCGGGCAGACGATCAGCGGTGAGATCTTAGTCCGGAACATCGAGCAACTTGTCAACGGGCTCGACACAAGGATGCGTCAGGGCGAGATCAATCAACGGCAGCACGACGATCTCTTGGCCAAAATGATCCATCGCATGATCAAGGGCGTCGATCCGTCGAGCATCCCGCCCAAGCAAGCCTGGCAGTTCGGTGACGCCTATCGGCTATCCGGTGACTGGCAAACCGCCAAATCCCTGTACGAGACGGCGGTCCGCGTTGCCGACACCACAGGTCGCACGGTCAACGACACACTGCGGTTGGCGAGAGTGCAGGCTCATCTGGGCGACGTCACGACGGCGATCAAGACCTGTCGGTCTACGTTCAAAGTTGGCCCTCAGGACAAGGGACCGATCCTGATGGCCGTGTTGTACGAAGTCGAACCCGAGGCTCAAGGCAAGGGCCACGACTACGAGCTTGCCAAGTTGGTCGAGGACGCTATCAGCCAACACGAGCAGACCTTGGTCGATCAGGACAAGGAAGCGGGACAGAGCTTTCTGCGTGCCCGGCCTGCCCACGTGCACAACGCTTGGATCCGGGTGGCGCAACTCTATCAAGCCTCAGGACATCTTGACGAAGCGAGGAGAGCGATCCAAAAGGAGGAAGAGGCAAGGCAGAAGACTGGGCTGTTCTAGCTCCTTCTGACCCGCGAGCCAGGTTTGACTCCGGCTATCCTCTCTGTGCGTCATGTTTCCAGTCCTCTTCAAAATCGGCACGTTCCCGATCCGCACGTATGGCGTGATGCTCATGCTCGGTGTGGTTGTGGCCGCAGCGCTGGCCCGACGGCGGGCACCCCGTTTTGGCATCGAGCCCGAGAAGATCTGGGACGCTGCCCTCTGGCTCGTGATACCGGGAATCCTTGGTGCCAGGATCACCTTCATTCAACAGAACTGGGGTTACTACCAGAGCCACCCAAGCCAGCTTTGGACCCTCAGGTTTGAGGGACTGACGAGCTTTGGCGGACTGATTTTTGGGTTTTTGGGGTTCCTTTGGTGGCAATGGAGGTCGAAGACCCCGTTTTGGAGGTTTCTGGACACGATCGGAATCCCCGTCTTGGTGGCGCAAGCGATTGGTCGTATCGGGTGTCTTTTCAACGGTTGCTGCTACGGTCGGCCCACATCGGAGTGGTACGGCGTTCAATTCGCCGACGTGCCCGGCAAACACGTGCCGGCTCAACTGGTTGACTTCTTCTTTATGCTCGTCGGAGCCCTGGCCCTTACCATTTGGGAGCGCAAAGCCCGTCCCAAACCCGGGGTCTCGTTCGGCCTCTTCCTGGTCGCCTACGGTGCGAGTCGGTTCATCTATGAGTTCTTCAGGGCGGGCACTCCACAGGAAGTTCTGGAAGAAGTCGCGAGTTCGGCGTACATCAAAGGACTTCCGATTACCCTGGCCCAACTGACCTGCCTCATCTTGGCTCTGATCGGGGTCGGTGTTGCCCTTTATGCCACCAAAACCTACCGAGGCGAGTCTCAAGAGAAGGGAGAGTCGCTGAACTCGGTCAGCGAGACACCAGCGACTTAAAGCTAAGGCTGCGGTTCCGATAGGCCAGACTGGCGAGAGGCTGAGATGGCGCAACGAGAGGAACAACACAACGCGTGGTGGAACCAGTTGCCAATGCGGGGGACCGTACTCAACACGGTCACCGTAGTGGTGGGCGCAACATTGGGACTCTTGATCGGCCAACACCTACCGTCGAGCTTGCAGTCGGTCGCGCTCGGTGGTATCGGTCTCGTTGTCGTCGGTATCGCCATGAAGATGTTCTTCGAAACGAAGAACGTCTTGGTCGTCGCTGCTGCTGTCGCTCTGGGCGGTGTGATCGGGAAGTTGATCGGGATCGACGTCGCGCTGGCCAGTTGCGCCGAATGGGCCCGAGGGATCCTAGGGGGGTCTGACCACAGTTTCAACGACGGGCTCGTGACCGCAACAGTCCTTTTCTGCATCGGGCCCATGACGCTGATGGGCTGTATACAGGATGGCCTCGAACGGAAGATCGAGCTGCTGGGGCTCAAGTCAGTCCTTGACGGTATCTCGTCGCTATTTCTGGCTGCAGTCTCCGTCTCGTTCGGAAAAGGTGTTCTCGCGTCAGCCGCCATGGTCTTCGTGATCCAGGGAGCCTTGACGCTCTTGGCAAGGCCACTCCAGCCAATAGCAAAGAACCCGAACGTCATCGCGGAAGCCACGGCGGCTGGGGGAGCCATGATGCTGGCGATCGGACTGGGCCTCCTCAAAGTGCCCGTCGTTCAGTCGCTTCCCAAAGAAGTCTATCTTCCGGCTTTGATCCTCGCACCCTTGCTCGCCGCAGTTTTTGAAAGGCGCAAGGGCGATGCCACATCTTAAGCCCCAGATCGTCTAACCTTGGATTCAACATGCGCCGGTGCACTTTCCTGATCCTCGCCTGTACTCTCGCGTCGCCTTTGATCGCACAAGACCACCTGCGATCTTGGCCGGTCATGCAGCGCTTTAAGAAAGACAGTGACGAGCAGTCGGGCCTGATCAAAATGGGTCGCACGCAGACCCGTTGGGTGGACGGAAGCCACCTGGCCTACCGAAAGGACAATGACTGGTGGATCGTGACCCTGCCTAGCGGTCAGGAGGCAAAGTCAGCCAC
>JAKOXK010000065.1 GCA_029781035.1 Armatimonadota bacterium | reverse complement strand
AACCAGCGCCGCTTGCCGTCCGTACGCTGGACCGCCAGCTCGGTGTCCATCATCCGGTCGCTGGCAGCCAGTTCCTCGACGGCCTTCAGGGCGTCGGAGCCCATCAGATCGACCCAGTTCAGGCCGATCTTGGAGTTGCGGCGGCCGTTGCTGGGGAACATGTCCGCGAACGTCGGGTTGTGTTCGATCAGCGTTCCATCGTGCTTCATCGAGAAGATGCCCACAGGCGTGGCGTTGTAGTTCTCGCGGAAACGCTGAAGGGCGGTGACGGCGCTGTGCTGGGCGGAGATTCGTGCTGTTCTTTCGAGCTGAAGTTTGGCGGCTAGCGCAATCCCGGCCAAGACGGCCGCGGAGATCGCAGCCACTTGACTGTTCATCACCTTGGTGAGGGAGCCTGAATAGCCAAGTGCATTGACGATTTCACCGAACATCCCCAAGCCCGTGACGAACCACGAGAGTGCGTACCAGATCACGACCGGCGAGGCGTCGTGCCGGAGAATCCTCACCAGGAAGAAAAAAATCGTGGCTGTCGTGACCACACCCAGAACCCAGATAAGAACGATGCTCGTGTGGGACGGCGCGATCAGGGTTAGACCTGCCGCCAATAGGTAACCGAAATAGAGGCAAGGAAGTGCGAAGGCGGCGCGATCACTCCGCACCTGCCGCCCGAACAGCTCTTGAAAGAGAGCGACCGTCAGCACGAGGTGAAGCAGAAGGGTCAGGTTCTTGACCGCGGGAACGAATTGCGCGTCAAGCGCCCAGCCGATCCACTTGAGATCCCAGCCGAAATTGAAACCCGCGATTCGGAGACTTGTGACAAGCAGTGCCGCTAGCAGGAAGAACGTCTTGTCGCGGTTCAACAGAGATACGATGGCACCAAATACCGCAAGTCCAAGCATGCCGCCAAATAGCAGTCCTCCTAGTCTGTCGGAAGCAATGAGGTGCGGGGCAAGGGAGGCCCCTGACTGCAGCACAACCTGAGGTTTGACTACCGACTCCCCCAGTAGTCGGCCGACGACATGGACGGTGCCGTTAGCTGCTCGGAGGCCTTCAAACGCAATCCCGCTGCGCGTTTCGGCGACTTTGAGCCTCTTGGCCCGGAAGCGTCCGACTTCATCGGGGTGGGTGCTGACTTGCCAAAATTCGGCGTCCCTTCCTCGCAATTGGCGCATCTCCACGGAGATTTCGGACAGTCGTGGATCAACGTCGACGGTTAGGGAGAGCCAGAATGTCCCTTCGGGGGTCAACCCCCGAGTGGGTTTGATGTCATCCGTTTCGGAGAAGAACTCGGCAATGGCCTCGTCAAGTGAGATGCGCGGCTCGGACTCGGGAAGAAATCGCAGTGAGACCTTGCCATCCGGCTCGGCGGTGATGCTCTGGGAAACCAAGAGGCCAGCGGACACAAATCCCAGAACTATTGCAACCGACGCCGCGAGCATCTTCGCAAAATGAAGAAGCCGCGATGCGCGTCCGAGCGCCCGCGAGTACAAAAGACTTCGTCGG
>JAKOXK010000053.1 GCA_029781035.1 Armatimonadota bacterium | reverse complement strand
GGATCGCAAGCGCCGTCATCATCCGAGTCTATCCGCTCGATGCTGTCGGTCCGGTCAGATCTTCCTGATCTGCGGCTGAATGAAACTCGGTCGCTACGGGTCGGTCTTTGGCCCTTTCCCGGCGATTCGTCGTCGTGCTAAAATGACTGTCCCAACGCGGGGGTGTAGCTCAGTGGTTAGAGCGCCGGCCTGTCACGCCGGAGGTCGCGGGTTCAAGTCCCGTCATCCTCGCCATCTCTGTGCCGCGGTAGCTCAGTTGGTAGAGCATAGCACTGAAAATGCTAGGGTCGCCGGTTCAAGTCCGGCCTGCGGCACCACTTCCTTCCGGCCAATTGGACGCGCATTGCTGACTCAATGGAGTTCCGTGTGGCCGAAGCATCTTTGGACGAGTACTCGCGTCTTCGGCTGTAGTGCACGACATAGGATCGGGAGCACTGCCGCCAAGTTCGCTAGTTGTTTGACGGAACCTGTTCGTCGCTGACTTGCCTCTTGAGCGCTGAAACCAAATCCTTGGAGACCGGCTCTTGGCTGGGCGAGCAAGACCGAGCCAGCCAGCTCCCCAGGGACAGCCCGATTGACAGCAAGAGGTAGGTTCTGAACTTGGTGCCGCTGAACATTGGGTGGTTTGTTCCACACTTCCGCTTGACCGTGCCCGCCGGCTCCACGCTGCTGTCGCAACAGCCTGCCTTAGATGATGCCATTCTTATGAATGGCGACACTTTCTGGTTGTTTCACGGGAATCTCGACCCTACTGGCAACATTCCAGGCTCGAATCATGCTCCTGTGTGGCATTTCACCTTATGTCGTTAGGACGGATATGTTCCGGCCTTACGGGATCGAGCACGGGCAACGAAAGGGCATACCGCGTGAAAACGCGGGACGCAAAGCCACGGGTCTAAACGGGACGGGGTGACCAGTCCCGCACGACCGCCGGGCCGTCGAACTGCTACGGAAGGCAGAACTCCATGACGAAATCTCAGTCTTGCCAGAACCGCTCTCCAAGGGGGTTCAGCATGTTTTCGGTAGGCAGGTTCGTTGCGCTCGGCGCCGCTGTCTGCGTCTTCTCCGGCGCGTCAGCAACGGCCTCCAACTTCGGCATCCGACACAAAACAGACGCCTTTGTTTGGAGCATGATCGAACGGCACGATCGGGCAGGATGGACCTCTGTGATCGCCAAGACACAGGTTCCGTTGAGCCCGGAACGTCTCCGCAAGCTCCATGCACTGGGGGCCGACGTCGTAAAGACGTACGACCTGATCGGTTCCGTGGCGATAGCGATTCCGACACGGAACCTGCCAAAGCTTTGTTCACTGACGTTCGTCGACCACGTGTCACTGGATGCAAAACTGACCAAAAAGGACGAGTTCACGGTCGAGCACAGCCTGGCGGGCGTGGCATCAAGCCAGAACGGACTCGACGGTACGGGTGTCACGGTAGCGGTGATCGACAGTGGCATTTCCTCGGCCGACGATCTGAAGGACAAGCGCGGCCGGTCGAGCCGAATCGTCGCCTCAGTCAACTTCGTACCACGATCCTGGTCCTCTGAAGACGCGTGCGGCCACGGGACACACGTCGCCGGGATCCTTGCTGGAAACGGGGCCGATTCGACAGGACCCAACTACTTTCGATCGTTCTACGGAATCGCACAGAACGCGAACCTTGTGAACGTCCGCGTCTTGGACTCGGCGGGGTCGACCCAGGTCAGCACTGTCCTATCGGCGTTGAGTTGGGTCGTGAGCCACAAGAGCCAGTACAAGATCCGTGTGATCAACCTCTCAATGGGACACCCGGTGGGGGAGAGCTACAAGACCGACCCCCTGTGCCAGGCCGTTGAAGCTGCTTGGAAGTCTGGCATCGTCGTTGTCTGCGCAGCTGGGAACGACGGACGTTCGTCCGACACCGTCTCTCACGATCCAACGGACAACGAAGGCTATGGCACGGCCTACGGCTCGATCGAGTCGCCTGGCAACGACCCCAGTGTCATCACGGTCGGCGCCATGAAGTCTCTTGACGGGGACCGCGACCACGACACGGTCGCCACCTACTCGAGCCGGGGCCCCTCACGCCTGGATTTCGTGTTGAAGCCCGACATTATGGCGCCTGGCAACCAGGTCATCTCGCTTCGCAAGTCTGCCGGCCTGTTGGACCTGCTATCGCCGAACAATGCGCTGCCGCTCCGGTCTTACTGCTCCCACCCTGGTCTTCTGCAGCAGTCTCAATACATGGTCATGTCGGGCACCTCGATGGCTACGCCGGTCGTCGCTGGCGCCGTGGCCCTGATGCTAGAGGCGCAACCGAACCTGAGCCCGGACTCAGTCAAGGTCCGCCTGATGCTGAGCGCTGACAAGTGGGCTGGTCCGCAGGGTAACGGCGACGCCTGCACCTATGGCGCGGGATACCTCGACGTCGTTGGCGCCCTCAACTGTGGCGTCGTCGCGACGAGCCCATTCTTGAGCCCGAGCTTATCGATCGACGGTCAAGGCAATGTGAGCCTGACGACGGACGCGGTGTATGGAAACCGAGCCATTTGGGGCAGTCGGGCGATCTGGGGCTCGAACACTTTGGCCGCAAACCGGGCCATGTGGGGCTCTTCGGTCTGGACTGACGATTCTCACCATACCTACAGCCTGCTTGGCATTCCTGGCAGCTTGCTCAGGCTCTTGCTGGGCGAGTAGAAGGTCTTCGATCAGATGCGTAGAATGGGCGGCCCCCTCAGGGTGCCGCCCCTTTTTTCCGTCAATTCGGCCGTCCTCTTGGACCTTACGGTTTCCCCGGTACGGGGACCGGCGGGGTACTATTGCCGCCTGCGCTGGCGGATCGTCTAATGGTAGGACAGCGGTTTTTGGTGCCGTCAGTCTAGGTTCGAATCCTAGTCCGCCAGCCATGGTTTTCGGGTTCGGAGCTGACGGTCACTCCGAACTGTTCGCTCCTTGGTCGCTGAGTTCGAGAGTCTCCTCTGCTTCCACGCCTGATGCGTCACCGGCCTCTTCGCCACGATCCCGCTCCTATTGGCCTTGGCCGACGAACGGGATCAGACGACTGAATTGACTTCGAACGACCAGTGAGAGCGATTTGTTGGCGACGATCACGACGGCTGCATCGGGCTGGCAACGAAGTCGAACCGGAACCGGAGCGTCCATCGTCGACCCTGGGAGTAGAGCGGGCTCGATTCCGGAATCTCACGCGACTCCACAAAGGTGCCTCCGGCCAACTCGATGTTCCTTTTCGATGCGGCGTTGGTCGGATCGCAGGTGACCCATACGGTCTTCATGCCGGATCTCCAGGCCAGCGGCAGGATCAAACGCACGGCGCGCGCCGAGAAGTGCCGTCCGCGAAAGGGCTGGTCAACGTGGTATCCGATGTGTCCACCATGAAAGACAAGCTCGGGTACGTCGGCATACCGGAGGTGAATGGCGCCGGCAATTCGCCCATGCGTCATGTCAATCATGTCGAAGACCTGTGTCGCCGCCCATCGGACTTGTGGCCTGGAAGGGCGGGTCTCGCGGAGCTTGAGTTCGAGGTCGCCGTCAACAAGCCTGAACGTGACAGGAGTCGGTTTGTAGTAGACGTCTTGCTCTGGTGGCCAGGGCTCCGACATGATCCGACGTTACCTAAGGTCGAGTTCGGTTCATTCAGTTAGAGGGAAACTGAACGGCGATCGAGGCTGCTGAACGGATGCCCGCTCCGATTCCGGCACCGACGAATCCGGGGATAAGGGCGATCAACGACGCGTAGGTTCCGGGTTCGACTGGGTAGTCGGGTTTGTAGCCCAGCAGAGTACCGACAAAGTGCCAGACAGGGACAGAACCGCCAAAGAGGAGCGCCCACGTCACGGCCCGCTTGGGCTGAGCAAGGCCAAACGATCCCGCCAGCACGAGGATGGCAAGGACCACAGGTTGGACAGGTCGGCTGACAGAGTCGAGATAGCCGACGGGGATGGCGAGACTGACGGCCAGAAAAGTGGGCCAAGCGCGGCGGAAGCGGAAGCCAGCTGCGTGCTCCCTTGGCACTGAGAGCAGCGTGTCGGTCAGGTTCCGAACGAGGAAGGCCAGGGAAGTCCTTCGGCCGTCCGCCTGGGCAGCCCGAAGACCGTCTTGAAAATCCAGGAGCATCTCGGCTCCAAAACGCGACCTGAACTCCTGTGGGTACACCCTGAGGATCCCACGAAAGACGAGGGTCCAAAGCTTCACGCCCCACCTCCTGCCGATGGCTTGAGGAGTCGAACGGCGGCCGGATGGCCGATGACCTGGGCCAAACGTTCCAACTCCAAGGTAAGTTGGCGGCGACCGTCGGAAGAGATCCTGTATGTCCGTCTTCGCTCGTTCTCGCCAGTAAGGCGAGAGGACGTCTCGTCGACCAGGCCCGCGGCCAGCAGACGTTTGAGGATCCCGTACAGGGTTCCGGGCCCAAGCCTGACTTTGTTTCCTGAACGTTCCTCGACCTCCCGCATGATCGCGTAGCCGTGACGACCCTCCTCGGCGACGGCGAGAAGGACGTACACGACGGAGGTCGTCATTTCGAGATCAGTCTTGGGGGATTTTGGAGTCATGTTATATCAGATGACGATATATCGTCTATCGATATAATACATCAAGGAAAGAACCGAGTAGGGACTTTGGAGGTCTCGTATTTGGTGGGAACGGGCTGGAATCCGCCGTACACTGACAACATGAAGGTACGGACCGTCTTGTGGCTGGGTGCTTTGGTCAGCGCGTTCGCACTGGTTTATGCGTTGACTAAGGCAGGATGTCGCCGAGCGCGTCCTGTGCACCAGGATCTGTTGCTCGATGAGGCGCTCGACGAGACCTTTCCCGCTAGCGACCCAGTGTCAGTCTTCTTGGCCTGACCTCGCAACTTCGTGAGGACGTGGCCAGGCCAAGAAAGATGTCAGATCTCGTTCGGGTGGAGGGCATCTCGGACTTGGATGGCGATTTTTCCCTGGACGTGCCCTTTTTCCTTGGCTTCGAACGCTCGCCGGATCTCGGCAAGGGAGTATGTCTGCTCGATATGGGGAGTCACGACGCCTTGGTCCACGAGCTTGGTCAACCGATCGAGCCAAGGTGTGGACACCTCGGTCCGAAGGTAGACGGCTTTGACTGAGTACTTCTTCATGAGGTCTGTCCGGGGCTGCTCGACCATCGAAACCAGCATGCCGCCTCTCTTGCAGACAGCGTAGGAGCGGACACAGGTGTCAGAGCCGACGGTGTCGATGACCGCATCGCAGTCACGTACGGCGTCGTCGAACGCTTGGCGTCGATAGTCGATGACTTGGTCCGCCCCAAGATTCCGCGCGTAGGCGACACCGCGGTCGGTTGCCGTGGTGATCACGTAAGCGCCGATGTGGTTGGCAAGTTGGATCGCGACCGAGCCTATACCGCCCGCCCCACCATGAATGAGGATCTTCTGAGCGGGCTGGAGCCTGACATGCTCTTGAACGGCTTCCAGCGCGCTCGTTCCCGTGAGCGCGAGGGAAGCAGCCTCGATGAAGCTGAGTGTTTCGGGCATTAGGGCGAGCATGGTGGCCGGTGCCGTCGCGTATTCAGCGAACGCGCCACTGCCACCGTGCCACACGCTGGCTTGGCCGTAGACCGGATCGCCCGGCTTGAAGTGCTTTACTCCCGGTCCCGTCTGGCGGACAATGCCGGCAACGTCACAACCCAGGGTCAGTGGCAACTCGAGGGAGAGAGCCCGTTGCATACGGCCCTCTCTCACCCCGGAGTCGACCGGGTTGATGCTTGAAGCGAACACCTCGATCAGGACTTGACCCACTCCAGGTTTTGGTATGTCCACGTTCAGTACGTCAGCCACATTGGAGTGGCCGTACATTTGGATTTGAGCGGCTTTCATTGTGTTTCCTCGATCCTCGTCTCGAGTCCTGCTTGCGGCGATCAGAGCCACGCAGTCGGGGCACGAAGCGAGGACTCACAAACCGCTTCGACACAAAGGCTTCGGGCCGAGTTTCATGGTGCCGGGTCCCCATGAGTCCCCGAACAATGAGCCGGTTTGTAGAACTCTTGGGCCACAGTCCATGTCAATTGGGGCTGCAAGAGGGTACGAACAGTTCCCTCTTCGTAATCATTAATCTGTTCGACCGTTGGTTCCGTGATGAGTACGGTCAAAGCAATCTGTCTTGGTGTTCTTGGGTGTGCAGGGCTGGCTGCCACCGCTGTTTCTGGGAGTCGTGTAGCTTCTGCTCAGGATCAAAGGGGCGGGCGGTACGACGCTGTTGCTTCCGCGCCCAAAGGGGGTGTCGCGTTGGTCCAGGACGATGACTCGGTCTATCTGTACGACGCGGAGCTCAGGCGACTCCTGATCATCAAGAAGAGCGCCACTGAAGAAGGCGGTCGGCCTGTCACGTTTGTCTTCGACATGGACAAAGCAAAAAACTAAATCGAATTCAAGATTCCAGAAAGGTCAGACCGTCTCACCGGGCGGTTCGGGTAGTTTGCATAGTCTAACTATGTATCGGCTCATTCTCGTGGCGGGAGTGGCGATGTCGCTCTCGATGACGGCTCTAGCTCAAGGGCGGTTCTCCCCGCCCCGGGCCTCGCTCCACTATGCTCCCGACCGCACGTGCGACTTGCTCAACGTGTCGCTCGATCTGGATGTCGACTATCCAAACCGGTCCATCAAAGGCACCGTCGTGAACACGATGAGCCCGCTGAGGAACGGGATCACCGACGTCGTCCTGAACGCGGGAGCGGACTTGGACATTCAGGGCGTGCTCTTGGACGGCAAGACGGCCATGTACACGCGCGATGGTGCCGATCTTCATATCAAGACACCGGCCTTGGTCAAGGGGAAGGTGATCAAGATAACGGTCACTTACGAGGCGAAGAACAGCAAGGGCCGTTCGTTCGGGCAGGGCGGCGGAGGGTTTCACTGGATCCAAGCGAACGACTCAAACCCGACGAAAATTGGCTTCTGGACGCAGGGTGAATCGATGTCGAACAACGAGTGGTGTCCGACGTGGGACTATCCCAACGACCTGACAACGAGCGAGACTCGCTGTACGGTGCAGTCTGATTGGGATGTGATCGGAAACGGCGTCCTCGTCAAGACGACGCTGAGCGCGGACAAGAAGCGGAAGACGTTTGACTGGAAGATGACGCAACCCCATGCGACGTACCTGTTGTCGTTGTGTGGGGGTCCGTTCGACATCAAGAAGGACAAGTGGGAAGGCGTCGATCTTTGGTACGTGGTGCCAAAAGGGGAGGGATACATGATCGATGACTCCTTCGGCCACACAAAGGACATGTTGAGCTTCTACTCGCAAGTCCTTGGTGTCAAGTACGCATGGCCAAAGTACGCCCAGGACGCCATGTACGACTTTGGAGGTGGTATGGAGAACGTCTCGGCGACCACGCTGGGTGAAGGAAGTCTGACCGAAGCCCGTGACGGCTTCTATGAGATGGACAGCCTGAATTCGCACGAACTTGGCCACCAGTGGTTCGGAGACCTCGTCACCTGCAAGGACTGGGGCGACATTTGGCTCAACGAGAGCTTTGCAACCTTCATGCAAATGATCTACTTCGAGCACAGTCGCGGGGAGGACGCCTACGCCTGGGAGATCTGGAACAACACGAACAGCTATCTCCGCGAGGCACGAAGCTACAAGCGGCCCCTGTCGACGAAGATGTATCCCAACGCAGACGCCATGTTCGACAGCCACACCTATCCCAAGGGGGGCGTCATCCTCCACACATTGAGGAAGATGTTGGGTGACGAGGCGTTCTATGCGGGTCTCAACCTCTACCTGACCACGTGGCGTCACACGCCCGTCGAAAGCGCTCAACTGAGGCGGGCGATGACTGAAGCGACCGGCATCAACGTGGAACCGTTCTGGGCGCAGTGGATTGAGAAGCCCGGACACCCTGTTCTCGACACTACGTGGACGTGGGACGCCGGCAAGGTGCTGCTGACAGTCAAACAGACGCAGGACACGAGTGATGGGACTCCGGTCTACGACATTGACGCTCATGTTGGTCTGATCGGCGCAAACGGCATGCAACGAGTGCCGATCCACCTTTCAAAGACCGAAGAGACTTTCACCATCCCAACAACGTCCAAGCCCGAAGCGGTCCTTCTAGATCCGGACCACGACTTCCTTCGTGAAATGCCGACACTGCATTGGGCGGAGAGCGAGCTCCCGGCCATTCTGAAATACGCGCCTTTTGCGCCGGATCGGGCCGAGGCGATGAAACGACTGCTCGACAATCCGACGGACACCCATGTGCAGCTTGTGGTTCAAGCTCTTGAGGCGGACAAGGGTGTGAGCCCGGCCTTCGAGCGCGTGTTCCAACTAGCCGACCTGAAGAAGCCTGAGTTGCGCGCCTTTTGGACGGGGCAACTCGGCCACGCTGACTTT
The DNA here is from genome assembly GCA_029781035.1 of Armatimonadota bacterium. Taxonomy (GTDB): domain Bacteria; phylum Armatimonadota; class Fimbriimonadia; order Fimbriimonadales; family Fimbriimonadaceae; genus JAEURO01. The sequence continues at coordinate 21,658 of JAKOXK010000053.1, read as the reverse complement.
GGTCGAGAAGCTCAGGCCGTGAGTGCCCTGGGGAGCCTTCCGGCAGATCCTGCCACCATTCAAAAGTTGCGGAGCTTGGTCAACGACAAGTCGCCCATCCAGGTGGTCGTGAATGCGATCAATGCTCTAAAGCGCTGGGACGCCAAGGCCAACGCCGACGTCTTTAAGAGGGCCCTTGAGATCAAGGACCGGCGAGGACGGATCAAGCGGGCGGCCCAGGAAGCCCTGGGATCCGGAGGCTAAACCATGATATGGGTCGGGTGCCCCTTTGAGGCACCCGACTCAATCGTTGTTGTGGTCCTGATGGATCGTCTCGATTCGTCGGATCTGACGCGTGGCCGATCGCATAATGATCGACTCGGTCAAGGCAAACCCCCGCCGGAATCGGACTCCACGGAGTAAGTCGCCAGGCGTTATGCCGGTTGCGCAGAACGTTACGCTTCCCCGGGCCAAGTCTTGGGTCTTGAGCACGCGGTCGATCGCGCCGTCCATCATCTTTTCGGCCCGCTCCCGCTGCTCGTCTTTGGTGAAGACGAGTTTGGCCTGCATGTCGCCACCGGTGCAGAGGACGGCCGCGGCCGTGAGCACGCCTTCTGGAGCGCCACCGACGCCCATGAGTCCGTCGATACCAGCGTCTGGATCGAGGGCCGCGATGGCGACGGAAAGGTCACCGTCAGGAACGAGGTGCACGCGGCAACCCGTCTCTCGCAGTTCGTTGATCAGCTTTTCGTGTCGCGGCCGGTCAAGGATGCCGATGATCATCTCGTCGATGTCTTTACCCAGAGCCTTGGCCATGAGCCGAACGTTCACGCGCGGCGGTAGGGTGATGTCCACCACCCCCTTGCATTCGCTGCCAACCACGAGTTTGTCCATGTAGCAGTCAGGGGCGTGCATCAAGAAGCCCTCGCCCACGACCGCTGCTGCGAGGACGCTGATGGCGTTCGGCGTGCCATTGGCACAAAGGTTGGTCCCTTCGAGCGGATCGACGGCGATCTGGACCTCGGGGCCGTCACCGCTGCCTAGCTCCTCACCAATGTAGAGCATGGGCGCCTCGTCACGCTCGCCCTCACCAATGACGATGCGAGCCTTGACCTCCATCTGGTTCAGGCACGACCTCATGGCACTGCAGGCCGCGTCGTCGGCTTCGTCTCGCTTGCCTTTGCCCACCCACTTACTGGCAGCCAAGGCGGCCTCTTCCGTCACTCGCAGAAAATCAATATGCCGGTATCGGTCGAATTCGACCTGGGCGTCCGGGCGCCGTTGCCCTTTCATGGTCTGTCGATTTTACATGGTGCGGGCTCTGGCGACCGGACGATGCCTGACCTTCGGGCCGCCTTACGCGATGGTGGCCCCTGACCCTTCGGCCAGGGGCCACCATTCAGCGGGTCGTCCCCGTTTCGACGACATCATTAGACGGTCTCCACAGGACACGCTCGGGGTCGTCCGCCCGGATCACATGGCTCACGACAAACTGAAGGCGGCCCACCTGCTTGCTGTGATAACCGAGCTTCCTTCCATCGGCACTCACGATGGGACGGCTCCTGTCTTCCTCCCAGACTGGCATGTCGATCGTGAATGGAGTCCGCCAGTCGACCGGTTCTGCGTACCAGGCCTGTTGACCGAACAGCCGCTCCTTACCGACAAAGAGCGGCGCCCGGGAGTTCCTCCTTGGTACCTCGGAGGGAACTGAGAACGGCTCGGGAGCGCTGTCCATCAGGAACTGGCCGTCCCCCAGGATTCGGAGGCCGCCTTTCGAATCACTCCCATCGACAGGAGCACCTCCCGTCCAGAGTGCCATCACCTTTGTCGATCCAACGAGAACGGCACGGAGGGTGATTCGGACACCAGCGACTTCCTTGGTCTCGCCGCCCTGAAGCAGTTGTCTCTGGAGGCGGGCCCGAAGCGCTGGGTAATCGCACACTCTGCTTTTCTCGTGTGCCGGCAATCGAAAAGTGGCGGCTGGAATTAAGCTGGGGTAGTCGTACTCGTTGCGCTCGATCAGGACTCCGTGCAGGGTCAACACGTCTCGACGGACCGGAAGCTGCGACTTTGGATCGACGAACAAGGTGAACTTGACGTCACTGAAGCCGATGGTGTAGAGATCGACCGAACGTCCATCGACCTGACGCCCCAACGCGCGGCTCAGCAAGTGCGCCCCAGGGATCGTGATGTAGGTGTCGATGTCCTCAACAGGAATACCTGACGGGGCCCCGTCGTCCACGAACCCCCCCTTTCCTAGAGTCACGTTGAACATCACGTGGCCGTCATATCCGGTGATCTGGCAGGTTCCGTCTGGCTCGTAGAACCGGGTCGACTGTTTGTCGCCATCTTGCCATCCCTCGTTCCGGAGAGCGAGACGACCGTTTGCGTCTGGTCGGTAAGTCTTCTGGTGCCGCGTCCTGTGCGCCCGGAACACCTCGGCGATCTGGCGGAGCGTCGAAGCGTTGGCCCGCTGATCGCCGACGGAAACGAGGACGACAAGCAGGGCCGCTGCAGCAGCCAGCGTTGCCGCACGCAGTTTCCAGTTGGCCCTCGGACGGTTGACGGTCGGAGGAGGAGCCTGCATCAGCAGAACCGTGCGCTCGATGCTCTCCGGGGACGGCTGCTCGGCCCGAAGGGCTTGCAGTTCCTCGCCCAGCCAGGATGCGTCAGAGAGTGGCTTCTTGGGGTTCATAGTCATTCACCTCTATTCCGTCGCTCAGAAGGGCCCTTAGCTTTCGGCGCGCATGGAACAGTCGTGCTTTGACGGTTCCGGTGGGGACGCTGAGAATCCGCGCGACTTCCTGGACGCTCAACTCCTCAATCTCGTGGAGCACGAAGGCCTCCCGCATCTTGTCGGGGAGGGTTTTCAGAGCCCCGAGAAGGGCTTCGCCGACGATGCACGACGCAAAAGCGGGATCGTTTTTGCCCTGGCTGGGCAGCAGTGGGGACACCTTTTTGGTGCGGCGTTTCCACTGCAAGTATTCGTTGAACGCGATCCGGTGGATCCACGTGCGGAGACCGGATCGTCCGCGGTAGGACGACACCTTGGTTCGAACGGTCAGGAAGGTCTGCTGAGTCAAGTCCTCGGCGTCCTCCCGTCGACCGCACAAGTGGCGTAGCAGCCTGAACACTGAGGCGTAGTTGTCGCGGACGAATCGTTCGGCCGCATCGCGGTCTCCGCTGGCGATCTGTTTTGCCGTTTCCAGGTCGTGCATCATTTCCAACGCCTTTCTCGTTGACGGAACGATTCAATAGATGCCGTACATGGATCGACGGTTTAAACCTGCCACGAATACAGTCTGTTCACCTTTGGTGGCGGACCTGGCTGAGCCAAGCGTAGAGCACGGGACCGATGACGAGGGTCAAGACGGTCGAGACCAACAGCCCTCCGATCACAGCGACAGCGAGAGGCTTCTGCATTTCGGCGCCAGCGCCGAGGCCCAGCGCGAGCGGCACAAGTCCAAGGATGGCCGTGAGGGTCGTCATCAGGATCGGACGCAGGCGTTGGGCACCGGCTTCAAGGACAGCCTGGTCAGAGGTCAGACCCTGTTCGACCCCGTGTTGTGCCCGATCTAGAAGGAGGATCCCGTTCTTGACGACAATGCCGGCCAGCATGATCACTCCCATGAAGCTGCTGACATTGAGAGCGGTATGGGCGATCCAAAGACCGAGGGAGGCTCCGAAGAGCGATAGGGGCATCAGGAGAAGGATGACCGTCGGTGCGATAAAGGAACGGAACTGAAAGAGCATGACGACAAACACGAGGAGTACGGCCGCGCCGAGAACGGCGAGGAGATTGCGGAACGCCTCTTGTTGACTCTGATACTGGCCCGAGATCACGGTCGTGACACCACTGGGCAACACTGTTCCCTTGAGGACTCTCCTGACCTGACGAACGGCCGTTCCCAGATCGGTGCCTTCGAGTCGCGCCGACACGCTGACCAGCCGACGCTGGTCTTCCCGGGACGACTGTGTCGAGCCCTGGGTCATCGTGACTGAGGCCAAGTCCTCCAAGTGCACTCGGCCATGGGAGGTTTCGATGCCGATCTGCTTGACGGCTGCGAGTGTGTCGCGCGATGCCTTGTTCAAGCGGACCCGCACGGGGATTTGGCGGTCGCCTTGCATGACTTGGCACGCGACCGTGCCGATCAACGAGGCTTCGGCTTGATTTGCGACTGATTCTGCGGAAATGCCGAGTCGTCCCGCCTTCCCAGGATCCACTTGAAACTCAATCTGTGGATTCGACGTGACGGCTTGCGATTGGACGTCGGCAAGTCCCTTGACCTTTGACAGCTTGTCAGCCAGGTCGTCAGCGATCGACTCGATCGCAGCCTTGTCTTCGCCGAACACTTTGACTTCGATCGGTTCTGGACTGCCGGCGAGATCATCGATCAGATCCTGAAGCACTTGGACGAACTCGACGTCGAGGCCGGGGACGTCCCGTGCGATCTTGGACCGAATCTCGGAGATCACGTCTTCGATCGACCGGTGCCGGTTTGGCTTGAGCATCACCGCGTAGTCGCCACTGTTGGACTCTGTGATGAAGAATCCGAGTTCAGTCCCGGTTCTGCGTGAAAACGTTTCGACTTCTGGCGTCTCCTGCAGGATGGCGTCGACTTTTCTCAACAGGCGATCGCTCTCGGACAGGGAAGTTCCTGGGGGAGAGAGATAGTCGAGGACAAACGCCCCCTCATCCATGGTCGGCATAAAGCCCGACTCCAGCCTTGACGCGACGATGAACGTTCCCAAGGCGATCGCACCAAAGAGCGGAACGACGATCCACTTGTGCCGAAGGAGCTTCTCCAGCATTGCTGAATAGAGCTCGAGGAGGCGCCCTCGGGATTGGCGGTGATGGTTTCGGGAGCGCAGGAATGCTGCCGACAGGCTGGGGCTTATGAAGAGCGCAAGCGCCAGCGACACCATGAGGGCGATCGTAAGCGTGATGGCCAGCGCCGAAAAGAACGCACCGGAAACGCCTTGCAGGTAGGCCAATGGAGCAAAGACAACAACGGTCGTCACCGTTGACGAAACCATCGGTGCAGCGATCTGAGAGGTCGCAGCCCGGACGGCATCAGCCAGGGCGAGGCCCGACGTCAAGTTCCGAAAGACGCACTCCACGACGACAATGGCGTCGTCGATGACAAGGCCGATGCCGACGGCCAGAGCGCCGAGGGTCATCAAGTTAAGTGTCAGGCCCGCCAGCCGCATCAGGAGGAACGTGATCAGGAGCGTCATGGGGATGATCGCGGCCGTGAGAACGGTGGCACGGAGGTCACGCAGGAACAGCAGCAGTACGAACACCGAGAGCACCGATCCCAGGAGAACCGCGTCCCGCACGGAGTCAATGGCTTCATGGACCAATACTGACTGGTCGTAAAACACCCCGACGCTCACGCCGTGGGGAAGTGAGATGCGCTTGAGTTCTTCCTTGACCCCGTTGATCATCTGGACCGTGTTCGCCGACGGTTGTCGGATGAGGTTGATCAGGACGGACTCGTGTCCGTTGGCCGACACGACAGTCAGCCTGTCTGCTTCCGCATCGTGAACGTCGGCGACCTGCCAGACACGTACGGGGTTTCCCTCCTTTTCTGCAACAACGGTGTCTTTCAGATCCTGGAGGGTCTTGGACTCCCCTGTCACCGTCACTTGGTACCGCTTGAACCTATGATCCAAGTTGCCGACCGCCTTCACGATGTTCCCGGACGAAAGAGCTGCCACAACGTCGTCTGTCGAGAGGCCCAACGCAGCCAGATCGCCCGGCCGGACATCGACCGCGATCTCGGGTGTTCGGCCACCCTGGACGACGACGCGGGCCACGCCGTCGACTCGCGCCAACCGTGGCTTCAATGTGTAGTTCGCAAGGCTCCACAGTTCGGTCTGCGTCAAGGAGTTCGAATTGACCGTAAGCCCCAACACGGGAAAGACAGTAGGGTTCATCCGCTGAACGTCAATACTCGTGTCTGCGGGCAGTTCAGAGCGGATCTGGTTGATCCGGGCCATGACAAGCTGTTCGTCCAGGACGACGTCCGTCCCGTCATGAAAGTCGATGGAAACCTCGGTCGACCCATCGCTTGTCTTCGAGCGGATCCGTTTGACGTTCGGAACCTGGGCGACGGCCTCTTCGATCGGCCTTGTCACCGACGCTTCGACACGTCGCATGGGGCGGTCGCCAGCCTCAGCAATGACGACCACGCGAGGGAAGGTCACGTCTGGCAGAATCGAAACGGGGAAAGTGTTGTAGACGGCTGCGCCAGCAAGGCAGAGGACTGCCGTCAGAAAGACGACGGGCTTCAGGTTACGGAGCGACCAGTCGGTCAGGCTCACTGGGCCTCGTCCTTCTTCTCTTCAACCTCGGTGCCGTCACTGAGTTCGTGCTGTCCCAACAGCACAACTTGTTCTCCGGGTTTGACGCCATCGATGACCGCGGTCCGTCCGTTGAATTCCGGCCCCGCGTGGATCTCTCGGAGGCGGGCGACCCCGTTCTGGACGACGAAGACGATCGGCTTACCGTCGCGGTCAACAACGCAAGACGAGGGAACCGCAACGACCGAGTTTAGGGTCTGCTTCACAATGCGGGCCGTCAGGAACAAGCCTGGCTTGGCGCCAGGTGGTCCGGAGGTCCTCAGGGAGATCAGGCCCGTTTGGGGACTAGGGGCACCGACCAGGGAGATCTCGCACCGTCCCTCGAATCCCGGGAAGATGACGGGCATACCGGCTGAGACGCGACTGGCCATGCCTGGAGTCAGTGTCCCGACAAAGTCGACACCAGATCCGTCTTTGGCAACATCGAACAGGACTGGTATCTGTGGATCGGTGATATCGCCTTCTGAGCCGCCGCGCCGGATCACGGTGCCAGAGACCGTTGCCCTGATTTCGGTGAAACCCGCGCCGGCGCTCGCAGCTTGTGAGTCGGCCTGTCGTTGCTGCGCGGTGATATGCGCCGCGGCTGCTTCCTTTTCCTTGGCCCGCACGGCCAATTGGCCCTGGCGTGCCTGATCCAGGACGGCCTTGGCGACTGCGACCTTCTTATTACCGACTTCGCGGGCGGTCGCCAGAGCTTCTTGAGCGGCCTTCACATCTTCGTCTCGCGGACCCTTCTTGACGAGCGTGTACTGCTGCAGGGCCTGTTCCAGCGCAGCTTCGGCGATTTCATAGGATGCCTGGGAGGCGTCGGCCTGCTGTCTCGAAACATATCCTTCTGCAAGCAACTGGCGGTCACGGTCAGCGTCGCGCTTGGCCCTGTCGCGCTCGACTTGGGCTTCGTTGACGGCCTGCTTGGCTTGGGCGATCTCTTCTGGGCGAGAGCCGTTCAGGAGCTTTTGGAGTTCGATCGTGGCGGCCCGGATGCTTGAGTCTCGTTCGGTCTCGGCCAGCTCGACCCCGAGTTTGGCTTGCGAGAGAGTGGAGTCGAGGTCCGCCTTGGCCGAGGCAAGGTCAGCGTCGGACTGAGCAGCCTGGACCTGGGCAGCCCGTGCACCGAGGGCGGCGCTGACCGATTCGGCTTGGACCACCGATGGATCCACGAGGGCCATCAGTTGTCCTTTCGCGACATGGTCGCCCTCTTTGACCAGAACTTTGACGATCCGACCCTGTACGGGCGAGCCGACGTGGACCAGCCCACCTTGTGGAGGCTCGAAATGGCCGTCGACAGGCACCGTGTCCGGCACGTCGGCAAGCACGGCCTTCGTGAGCTTGACGCTGACGATCGGCGCCGCCTCGGTGTCTGTCGACTCTTTCGGAGCGCATCCGTGTGCTGCCGTCAGGGCCAGCACCCCCAATCCAAACCGGGCAAACCGAGACAGCCGGTCGATCACGGCACGAGGTTACTCAATTCGAGATGGTCGTTCAGCCACCTACCAGCGAGTTTGGACGCCGAACTCCCAGAGGCTGCGGTGCGTGTTGTCTCCATATAACCTGTTGACCCAGTTGAGCTGGAGCTTCGCGTCGTGGCCCTGGATGTAGTAATTGATGCCCAGGGTCGTGTCCGTGACATCGTCGCCGCCGTTTTCAAGATTGGGGTCGAACCGATCATAGCGAAGGACACCTTCGAGCTTTGGCTGGAACATGTAGCCCACGTGACCGTACCAGCCGCGTCCGCGGACGCCGTCGGTGAGAGCTGTAGCGACTTCGCTCTTGAGCGTCAGGCCATCTTTTTTGTAGACGGCATCAAGGCCGGCTCGTTCGCGGTTCTGATCCGTTGGGGCCTGGCCCGTCAGAAAAGAGGCACCGACCTGCAGGGCGGCGACGGACTTGGGCTTGTAGACAGCTCGGAACCCATACGACTTTTGGTCGTTGAGGTCCCTTTGGTTCTGGTTCTCACCCACGCCGTTGAGCACGGCGGCAGTGGCTTCTACCTCGGGGAATTTCGCGTTGATCCAGAGGCCCTGGTCCCTGACGTCCCCATAGTGGCCCTGAGCGAGGAAAAGGGTGCGCTCGAGAGTGTCCAGTTCACTGGTCTTCTGGAGGGCTTCGGCGCTGAAGGGAGTCTTTTTTTGGCCGACGTCGACGGACCAAGGCCCGCCAAGGGCGAAACTAATGGTCGCGTCCTGGAGCATCCGGCTTGTCTGGTCTACATTTCCATTGGCGTCTTGCTTGAGCGTCTTGGCTGGGTCGAACATCACAGCCCAGGACACCTTCGGATTGACCTGCCCACTGAACTTGATCTCAATCCTCCTCGTGTAGAAGCTGTCGGTACCGGCCGAGTCGAAGTCATAGCGCAGTTGGGACATCACTTCGGTCTTGATCGGATGCGCGTCCGCGGGCGCCTTTTGTTTGGCATCCAGCTTCTTTTCAAGTTCGTCAATCTTCTTTTCGAACTGCTCTTGCATGGCCTTCTGCTGCTGCTTGAGCTGCTCGATCTCCTTCTTCAAATCGCCGGTGTCTTGAGCTGGCGAAATGGCAGCGGTGCTGGAGAGGGCAAGAAGGGCGATCGAGAGTCGGGTGCTTCGGTTCATTTTGATGGTGCCTTAACGATTCAAACTGGGGAGGGGAGTATAGCCAAGTCCGAGTGCCCGGCGCCACCCCCGTTTTCGGCGGGGTAAGGCCCTGTCCCTGGCGTGCCGATGATCTTTGGTACAATCGTGCTCCTCGGTACTGCCGCATAGCTCAGTCGGTAGAGCAGCTGACTGTTAATCAGCGGGTCGTAGGTTCGAGTCCTACTGCGGCAGCCAAGAATTAGACTCAAACCCTTCGGAAAGCGAAGGGTTTTTCGTTGCCCGGCGGGCGGTTTGACAGTTAAGTTGACAGTTTAGGGGGCTAGTGAGCTATACGAGTGAATGCTGGGTTTACTAGTAGTGGATCGCGATCAGATTGCCCGAGGCGTCGTGAGGTGGCTCCTCTGGCAGAGTCCGGCTCTCCCCTCGTGCGATGCGCTCAGCAGTCCACAAGGCGGCAAACGCGTCTAGAATGTCGTCATCTGCGACCCACGTTTTCCGGGGTTCGATCCCCCTGACCTGTTCGAAGTAGTCCGGGCCAAAGGCCAGGCATAGCAAACGGTGCCGCTCTTTCCAGCCGTCAGATGAGCTCTTCTTGGCGGTCATTGCACGCCGGTCGTTCATGGCCCAGAAACTCACCTCTGGATGAACTTCAAATGTGATCCGGTGCAGATCTGGGGCCTGCCGGAGTACATCGTCTACCTGCCTCACTTTCGGGAAGATTCCCCAAGCTTGGGCTCCGACACCCTTGCCGACGATCCTACGCGTAATCTTTGATGCGCTCTCTCTGGTGCAAGCTCGGAGAGCTGACCTAATCGGTGCCGGGAAGACCGAATTTCGCCGTGGCCAACCTAAAACGGCCCGGGCTTCCTCATCTGCACTTCTTGGCCAGGAGTCTTCGATTCCAATAGGAATGTCCACAGCAATGACGTCCCATCGAGCTGCGGCAAGTTCCTCGAAGGTGGCAAAGACCTGGAGCGAAAAGCGATCTGGACCCGAATTCCACACTGCGACCCATCCTCGCTTGCATCCGTCAACTCCACAAATCCTCATGGCCAGCTCCCATGAATCCAGGATGATCCGAACAACACCTACTCCGCTCCCAGCTCGAAGAAGTACATGTCAAGCAGTTTGAGGGGCGGATAGTGCGGGACGAGGTTGCCTGCGTCCTCGAATTGGCTCTGGTGGTCGAGATAGAAGTCAATGGCGGCCGACAATGAGCGCCGTCCGAAATTGTACGTTAGACCCGCCTTCGAGAGCCCGTTTCGGACGTTGACGTCATAGGCCATCGAGCAGCCCATTGCGCCGAGCAATGTCTTCGTGACCATCGTATCGGAAACGCTGAATCCGGTGTCGAGGGTCATGAAGCCTCGCCGTACCGCCTCCACGATTCCCATGTGGCCAAAGAGACCATCCAGTAGACCCTCCTTCGGGTGGGCCCGTGGGTCGAATCCGACCAAACCGTCGAATTGTGGATTCATGAGTTCGTCCACGACTGGCACCAGGTACTTGTAGTTCTTCCAGAAGAGGTCACCTGAGCCCCGCAACATGCCCCAGCTCGCGAGGAACCAAGCCAGATGGACGGTCGCGGTGTCCTTCAGGGCCTCGTACCTGCGGATCTCGTCACGGCGGTTCAGGAACGCGAAGCAGTAGTCCCAGCTGAGATAGCGGTGGCAAGGCGCTTGCGAGGTGGCGATGAAGCGGCCAATGCAGGCGCTGACATCATTTCGCATCTTATGCTGAGGCGAGCCGCCTGGCACGAGAGGATGATGGATCGGCTCCGGGGCTCGATTACCTGAAAACGGGAGTTGGACGGTCTGGCCAAGCTCAGTCGGATAGTTGCCGATTTGGCCTTGGGGACGTTGTCGGCGATCCAAATAGCCCCCGACGGCTAGCCATCGGCAGTTGATGTTGATTGTCGCATGCTGCTTCGTTCCAGCGAACAGTTGATGGTTGATTTCACCGTCAGACAGGCCCGGTCGAGTCCGAAGGAACTCCAGGATTCTGTCGGCGATCGTGACGCCCATGTCACCGATATTTTTGCATGAGGCAACCGGGGGGTAGATTTCGACGCATATGGCATCCGCGACGAATCTTGGGCGCTTGGAGCGCGTAGAACTGAAGGCTGTCTGGGCGCACGAGGCACACAACTTCACACCTTGGATGGCTGAGGAAGAGAACCTTCGACTGCTTGGAGAGGCGATCGGCCTCGAACTCGGCCTAGAAGCCCAGGAGCAGAATGTAGGTCCATACCGTGCCGACCTCTTGTGCAAGGACATAGCAAGCGACCACTGGGTGCTCATCGAAAACCAAATCGAGAAGACCGACCACGGCCACCTTGGGCAGCTTCTGACCTATGCAGCCGGTCTTAGTGCCGTTACCATCGTTTGGGTGGCCAAGACGTTCACAGAAGAGCATCGAGCCGCCCTGGACTGGCTGAACGAGGTGACAAGCGAGGAAATAGCGTTCTTCGGGCTTGAGGTGGAACTCTGGCGGATCGGAGATTCGCCGCCGGCTCCCAAGTTCAATGTCGTCAGCCGGCCCAATGCTTTCGTCAAGCGCCAAGTGGCGGGAAGGTCACAGGCCTCCGGTCAATCGTCTGCCTTTTACGAAAAGTACTGGACGACTTTCTGCGACCGTCTCAAGTCTCAGAAGAGTTGGTTCAAGCCTCGGAGCTCCTCGAGTGGCACATGGCTGGGCTGGTCGACGGGCCGATCGCCGTTTTCGTACACGGCGCTCATCTCCAAACCGCAGAACCGCGTGATCGCAAGGGTATCGATGCTCGGGCCAAACGCGAAGGAGGGTTGGGCAGCACTGCAGCCCCACAGATCATCACTGGACGCATCTCTGCCAGGCCTGGTGTGGGACGAGCGGCCCGAGGGCGTCGAGAGCTACATCTCGTTGCACCTTGACGATGCCGACCCTAACGATCGAGACGACTGGCCCCGCCAGCACGCCTGGCTCCTCGAGATGCTGGAACTGCTCCACCACACCTTTGCGCCCCTGCTCCGACAATTGCCGTAGGATCCGTTACTGCCGTTCTCGCGGTTGCGGTGGGGAAAATGGGTGGAAAAGTGCGGGTTCTGTAAGGGTAGACGACAGTGCGTCGATGTGTATATACTAGTGATCTGGGGAGCGAAGGGTTCAGAACTTGGGAGACGACCAATCTGCGGGGGGGGGGGCATTAAGAGTTGCCAGGGTTCGATGAGACGCATCAACATATCCGAACACGGAGCTGTGTTCCGGTGACCTCATTGTGGGCGAAGACTGACCCGTACCACCCATTGTGGAAGCACCTGCTAGATACGGCAGCAGTGAGTCTCTCCGTGCGTAACCCGCTCGCAGATGACAACTGGACCGTCGAGCAGACGGCACTTGTCGTCGGCCTGCATGACATCGGCAAAGCCGATCCATGCTTCCAACACCAGGGCTTCCTCCAAGATACTGATCTTCAATCCCTGGTTAAGAAGCAGCAGCAGTGGAGGTCGGAGAATAGGGATCTCCCTGAATGGAAGTGGCCCGACGAAGCCAGGCACCGCCAGCGCAAGATTGCTGCCGCCATTGCGTCCAAGGAAGCAGCAGGCGCCGGCTTTCCGCGATGCGCCGACTCAAGGTATCGGCACGAGCGAGTGTCAGCCAAGTTCTTGGAGAACGTGGTCTTGGCCAGTGAAAACCCCTATCGTTCCATGGCGATTGCACGAGCCGTCGTCGCTCATCACGGTTACTGGGACGAAGGCTGTCCTTGGCCGCCATGCGATCCCTATGAACAGGCGCAAAAGCAGTTGTTCGAGCTCCTGAAGGAAGACTTGGCAGTGCAGGACCTGCCGTCCTGGCCCGACGCCGATCTGAGCGCCATCGGCATGCGCCTCGCCGGCCACATCGTCTTATGCGACTGGATCGCAAGCAACGAAGAGTTTTTCCAAGACAGCCGACTAAGGGGCATCGATGAGCCAACGGACTACTTCGAGCAGGCAAAGACCGTAGCCAAGGAATGGGTGAGCAAGCTTGGGCTCGAGCGGGTAATGGGTGCCCCCAAGCCAGAGAATGTTGTCGAGTCGCCACGCCCCCTCCAGCAAGCCATCCTCGACCATGACATCCCGCCCGGTTTGGTCATCATAGAAGCCCCCATGGGCGAAGGCAAGACCGAGGCCGCCTGGATTCTCGCCGAGAAATGGCGCGGGCACGGCTACACAGGAATGTACATGGCCTTGCCAACCATGGCCACCAGCGACTCCCTTCACCAACGCTACCGCGACGACTATCTGAAGAAGCTCGGCCGCGACGAGGCAGCCCATCTCATCCACGGCATGGCCTGGCTACGTGACGATCTTGAGCCGAAGAAGCCGCCGCACGTCGGCGAGCCGGGTGACGACCGAACCAGGGCCGCCGAATGGTTCCGCCCCACCCGCCGCGCAATGCTCGCCCAGCACGGCGTCGGCACCGTTGACCAGGCGATGCTCGCGGGCATGAACGTCCAATTCGGCTTCCTGCGCCTCTATGGCCTCGACAAGAAGGTGCTCGTCATAGACGAGGTTCACGCCTACGATGCCTACATGAGCGCCATTATCGGCCGTCTGCTGCAATGGTGCGCCTGCCTGAAGATCCCAGCGATCCTCCTCTCGGCAACCCTCTCCGCCAAGCAACGCCAAGCAATGGTGGACGCCTACCAGTCCTATCGGTCCTCTCCGTCCTATCCCAAGGCCTCCGACAAGTCCAACCCGTCCAGCACGTCCGATGCGCATGACGCCCCTTACCCACTCATCACCGTAGCTCCTCTGCAAGGGGAGCCCTTCACGATTCCCGGTTCCGACGACAGGTCGATCACTGTCTGCACAAGCCGCACGCTGAGTTTTGAAGCGCATCCCAGCCTTCTCGGCGACGCTGCCAAAACCGCCAGTAAGGCCAAGGAGCTCATACAAAACGGCGGATGCTGCTGCGTCATCCTCAACACCGTCAAGCAGGCACAGGAGGTCTATTCCAAACTGGCCGACCTCCCATCTGACCAGAAGCTCCTCTTCCACTCCCGCTTTACCGCCGCCGACCGGCAGCGCGTTACCGAACAAGTCCTCGACATCTTCGGCAAGGGCCGCTGGATCGAAGAGAACGGTGAACGCCAATTCAAGCCCGCAGACCGCCCCGAAAGATTCATCCTCGTCGCCACTCAGGTGGTGGAGCAAAGCCTCGACGTGGACTTCGATCACATGATCACCGAGATCGCTCCGATGGATCTCCTCCTCCAGCGCAGCGGCAGGCTTCATCGGCACAAGGCTCGCAATGGCAATCCCGTTCTACATGTGCTGCTCCCCAAGGGAGAGTCGGGCAAGCCGCCCAAGTTCGGCTCCTCCGAGCTCATCTACCAGCGCTACCCGCTCCTCAGAACCCTTGCCCAGCTCGCGCCGTCGAACGGGAGCAGCGAACTCACCGTGCAGCTTCCCGGCGACTTTCGCAAACTTATCGAGGCCACTTACGCGGATGCCGCGGCAGACAATGCATCGCAAGATCTAAAGGATGCCAAGGCCAATTGGGACGACCTTCAGGAAGACCTCGTCGCTCAGGCTGGTGAGTTCTTGCTCTGCGAGCCGATGGCGGACGAGTTCGACCCAGTCGGCCACGACGAGGTCGGCGACGACAGCGACGACGGCAACGGCTGGCGTGCGCGGACGAGGCTAGGGCTGGAGGATGTGCTCGTGATTCCGCTGAAGCCGGAGCAGGTCGAGAAGTGGAAGGACGGCGACCTTCCGCCCCGACTGGTCAAATGGCTTTACAAGCGGAGCGTCAAGATTCCCCCCTACTACTGGCCGCCGCGTGAGGCCACGGGATACGAAAAGGCTGTCCTCGGTGAGACGAAGCTGAAAGGCGTGTGGCTTCTTCCGGTCAAACCGACGAATGGCGGTTGGGAATGGCAAGGGGTGAAGGAAGACGGGAAGCCCTACACCATCGCCTACGACTCCGCCATCGGCCTGACCCATGGAGGCGATAAGTGAGCGATTCCCGTTCCTACAACCTCCTTTGCCTGCCCTGGATTCCGGTCGTCTGGCGCGATGATGCCGCCGAACCCAAGGAGCCGAAGATCGGCATCCGCGAGGCACTGCAGCGCGCACCCGAAATTCGCTGCATCTCCCACACGTCCCCCTTCATCGAGTTCGGCCTTTATCGTCTTCTCATCACTGTCGTGCTCGACGCGTACATCGTCGCCGGCAAACGCCCAACCATCGGCAAGATGCGGCAGATGTTGAGTGACGGTATGTTCGACGACTGCGTAATCGGAGACTATCAGGAGAAGTACGAGCAGGGTTTCGAGCTTTGGGGAGACGGCGAGCGGTTCATGCAAGTCACAGCGGTTCCTGGTTCTGCCGATCCCGTCGCCAAGATGGTAGCACCAATACCGAGCGGAACCAAGGTGACGCACTGGCAGCACACTCTCGCATCTGATATCGCATTGGACGAGGCCGAAGCTGCGCAAGAGCTCTGCGCATGCAATCCGTTCTGCTTCGACTACGCTCCATCTGATGTTTGCACCCTTGCAGGCGATCCCCCGCTATATGTCCTTGTGCAGGGTGAGTCTCTACTGGAGACCCTGGTGCTCAACCTGCCGCGCCCAAGCGGCCGCGTGACCGTTGCCTCGGAAGCGGCGGCCGGCCCAAGATGGCGAACCGAGGTAGGGAACGCAAACCAGGTTCCCTCTGCACCCACCATCTGCCAGGGTTGGACGTGGCCTGTGAGGAAGATCAGGCTAAATGATCCTACTGATGCCGAACCAGTCGGAACCGCTCTGAACACCGCAGGAGCCGGCAAGTCCGAAACTAAGAAGCGCGTTCGCTCATGGCGCGACCCCAATGCGGGAACGGTGACAAGTGCAGACCGACTGAGCCACATCAGAGGGCGAGAAGGAATGATCTTGTCCCGCGATCTGTTGCCACTCTTTCTGATCGGCTCGGAAGGGGAAAGCTTGCGCGGCGAAAAGAAACGTACCCGCCCTGAGGTCGTGACGAATGCGCTACGAGTGAAGGAGGACAAGCGCCTTCGGATGACAGTCTATGGGTTCATCGACAAAGGCGGCAAGAACAACAAGGTATTCCGCACGTGGCTACGTTCAAGCCTGACCTTCCCTGCTGAAGTCGCGCGCGACGACCGCCTCTCCTACCAAGCCCTCGGCGCGTTCAAGACCGCCCAGAAGGTAGCTGACGCCACCCGCACCGCGATGCGGATGCTACGCCCGAAGATGGATGCCCTACCAAGGCAGAAAGCGAAGCTGAACGAGGTACGACGCCTGGAAGCCGACCGCATCGGCCAGTTCTGGGAATCCCTGGAGCCCGTGCTGGCTCATAGCTACCTCGAAGACCTAGCAGCCCAGAAGGCTGACGCGAAGAAGACCCTGACCGGCAAGCTTAGAGAAGAAGCCATGGCCACCTTCAAAGCCGCCGCCGACCCCCAGCGACGCAGCGCCGACGGCCTCTTCCGCATCGCCAACGCGAGCAACTGGCTGGAGCGCCGCCTCGCGCGACTGCTACCAAAGGAAAAGAACTCATGAGCGAAGACCAATTCACGCGATACCTCATATCGCTCAAGCATGAGGACTTGGGCACTCTCGCGCGCCTACGGCGCGCCTGTGGCGAACGCTGGCCCGGCCCATGCCCGGAGCAAGCGCAGTTCCCAGGAGCCGGGCCGAAGCTAGCTGTCGACTTTCTCAGCCTGACCCTCGCATGCCAGTACAAGTCCGAGACGATCAAGAGCTCTGGACTGCCTTCGACTAAGAAGCCGGGACAGCGGGCGCACTGGCCATTCAAAGAGGAGGGAAACATCGGCGCGGCCTGGGCCGCCTACTGCAAGAGCCGGAGTGCCGAGGACGACCCGCACGCTTTCTACAAGCGCCGCCAGGATGCGCTGGAGAAGGGCAACAGTCCGCCCAATGTCCCGAGCATTCACGAGCGGTTCCGCACTCTGCTCGACGCCGAACTCGAGCTCGACGGCACCGGCGAGCTAGCGTATCGGCTGCGCGGGCTCGTGCGCATGTTGGTGGCCGAGGACATCCCGATAGATGTGATCCAACTCGCTCACGACCTACGAGGCTGGCGCGCGGAAAGCCGCGATGTCCAGGAACGATGGGCGAAGGCGTTCTACGCCCCGCCATTCGGCAATCCATCCGAAGACGCGGACGGCGCGGGTGGAGACGACGCGAGCGACGACGAACCAGAAGCTGAAGACCAGGAGGAAGAAGAAGACAATGCTGATTGAAGTCCACATCATCCAGAACCACGCCCCGAGCAACCTGAACCGAGACGACTCGGGCAGCCCCAAGAGCGCCATGTTCGGCGGCTATCGCCGCGCCCGCATCTCCAGCCAGTGCCTCAAACGCTGCTACCGGACCTCGCAGACGTTCCGGGATGAAGTGGATGCGCTGGGTATGCACACCAGGTCGATGCCGGCAGAAGTCAAGCAACGCCTTCTCGCACATGCCGAGACCATAACCGACCCCGGTCTTAAGGCCAAGTTCATCGAGTGGGCGGAAAAGTCGCAAGTGAAGCTGACGGCAATTCTCGGTAAAGGGGGCGGCGGCGCTGCCAAGGCTGAAGATGAGGAGAAGGAGGAGGGGGCAGCGGAGACGGCTGAATCCGGTGAGCAAGCGAGCGAGGACGGCGACTTCGAAGGAGGAGAAGAGTCCGAAGCGACCACAAAGAAGGACAAGTATCAGACAGCGCAGAGCATCTTCTGGCGCGAGGCCGAGCTTCAGGCACTTTTTGACGCTTACAAGGAGCGAATCGAGTGGGACAAGGATGTGCCCGATGCTATGCGCAAGGCCTTCGACGACAAGGGCAAAGTAAAGGTGAAGGAGATGGTGAAGGTTTTCGATTCATCTCCTAACGGGCTACTGGGCACCCAGATTTCTTCGATCAAATCTCGCCGAGACTCTTCCCACACTGAAATTGATCAGAAGAATCCGACCAAAGATGGCGAAACAGACAAGGCAAAGAAAGATCGGGAGAAGAAAGTTAAGGACGGTAAGGCACGGGCTGACGAACAAGCTGCGAGGGCTCTCGCGCAACTGCTCGTCGAACGTATGGATCCGAAGGCGATTCTCCGCGGTGCTGGCCTGCGACCGGAGGGGATTCCGGTGGACATGGGCCTTTTCGGTCGCATGATTGCAAGCCCGCTCATGCTGAACGTGGAAGCCAGCAGCCAGTTTGCTCACGCAATCAGCACCCACGAATGGCAACGCGAGTTCGACCTCTGGACGCGCGTGGACGACCGACGTGACAAGCGGCTCGACTTCTACAAGAGCGCCTTCGGCGCCGAGGAGAAGCTGGAAACGGGCACCGACGGCATGGGCGATGCCGAGTTCACCTCCGCCTGTTACTACAGCTACTTCAACGTGAACTTCGAGGCGCTGGTGGACAACCTCACCGGCAAGGCGCTCAAGCACGACCTCGACGACTCTGCTGATCGAAACGCGGCCAAGCAGCGCGCTTGCGATGCAGTCGCGGGCCTCATCAAGGCCGCCATCTTCGAGCGGCCTACCGGCAAGTTCAACTCGATGGCTACACCGTCGCTTCCCACGCTCGTGCTCGTGGAGGTTCGCGACAGCCACGTCGCCGTCAGCTACGCCGACGCCTTTGCCCAGCCGGTGGACCCGAAGGGAGAAGAGAAGCTGGACGACCAGGGCCGCTCGATTCGCACGGACTTGCCGAAGGAATCGGCCAAGCGCCTACTAGGCGAAGCCAACCGGATCACGAAGGCCTTCAGCCGAAATGCGAGTGCCCGATACGTCTTCACCGGCGGACAAGACCTTGGCACGACGCTCGAGAACGGCAAGGTGCCTGCGGAGGTGGTCGAGGACATCGACATCCTTCTAGCAAAGGTCCGTGAATCCGTCTGCCCTGGGAGCAATGGGTAAGCCGATCCTCCTCCTTCGCCTCGAAGGGCCGCTCCAAAGCTGGGGCGTCCGCTCCCGCTGGTCTAGGCGCGACACCGGGCCCGAGCCGACCAAGTCGGCGATCATCGGCATGCTCGGCGCCGCTGCCGGCATCCTCCGCCCTGACTGGCGCTCCGAGAGTGAGCCGGATCGAACACTTGAAGAGTGGGACAAGGCACTGCGTTTCGGCGTCCGCGTCGACCGACCCGGCGTGATCGAGACCGACTACCACACGGTTCAAGGTCCGCTTTGGGACGCAGAGGGCAACTTCAAGAAGACGAAGAAGGAGGTGAAATACTCCGGCGGCAAATGGGTATTTTGGGAGACTCACAATGAGGAAACCTGGCGAGACTATCTCCACGACGCTGCATTCCTCGTCGCGTTGGAAGGTGACTGCGATCTCCTCAAGAACTTGGAAGCGCACCTCCATTCGCCGAAGTGGCCCATCTTCCTTGGGCGCAAGGCGTGCCTCCCGTCCCGACCCGTGCTTGAGCGGCTTACCACCGAATACGCCGACCTGGAAGGGGCCCTGAAGAAGGAGCCCTGGTCTGCTCCACGCCAGATCGCCCATCTCTCTTGCTACCGCCGGCGAGGCGAGCACGCTCCGTGCGCCACCTGCCGAAGGCTCGGCCCTGCCCAAGAGCTGACCGCATGGATCGAAGACCCCGCAGGCGACTATGAGCGGCCTGACGCCGTTCGTCTCAACCAACTCCGCTTCTACGACTTTCGGCGCTGCAGTCGCCTCAACGTACCAACCGACAAGCTCACCTGGAGGATCCCATGAGCCTCTATCTCTCCTGCCTCACGCTGGCCGCCGACCACAACCGCACGCGTAGCGAGCTCGATCACCCCTACGAACTCCACCGCACAATCTGCAAGGCGTGGCAAGACCCCGAGGCCGCCCGCATTCTCTTTCGCCCGGAAACCGCGCCAGGCGTCGTCCGAGTTATCGTCCAGAGCCTCACTCCTCCCGACTGGTCTCGGCTCGACGTCGCCGCCAACTACCTTAAGGCTCACGACGGACCCAAGGAAGTCCGCCTCGATGGCCTGCAAGACGGCCAAGCCCTCGCCTTCCGCCTCCGATGTCGCCCCAGCAAGCGGATAGGAGACCCGGGCAACGACGACGAAGGCAAGCGCAAGTCCCTCAGAACCAGGGAGGAAATCTTCGACTGGCTGCACCGCAAGGCCGTGGAAAACGGCTTCAAGGTCGAGGAAGCCGCCTTCGACCGCGTGTATTGGCATGATTCCAAGGAAGGCAAAGATCCCAAACCCCTCGGAGGCGTCGTCTTCGACGGCATCCTCGTCGTCACTGACCCAGACAAGCTCCGCGAAGCCGTCCGCAACGGCATCGGCCCCCAGAAGGCCTTCGGCTTCGGACTCCTCAGCCTCGCTCCTTTGCGCGAGTGACCGCCATGCCCGCTGACCTCCACCTCGTACCCAAGCTCCGTGACCGGCTGACGTACCTCTACGTCGAGCACGCCGTCGTCGAGCGTGAGGCCAACAGCATCGCCTTCTACACCCAGGACCAGGACGGCGAGCCGTGCATGACGCAAGTCCCGGTGTGCGATGTGACGCTCCTCATGCTGGGGCCAGGGACCAAGCTCAGCCATGCCGCGGTGGACGTGCTCGCCCGCAACAACTGCCTCGTCGCGTGGGTAGGCGAAGAGGGGGTCCGGCTCTATGCCTTTGGCACGGGCGGCACTCACTCAGCCTCTCGTCTGCTCCGACAGGCCATGATGGTGAGCGATCCGGCACTGCGCCTCCAGACTGTGCGCAGGCTCTACGGCATGCGGTTTCCCGAAGCGACCGACCCCGGCGTCACCATCGAGCAGCTTCGCGGCAAGGAGGGCTTCCGCGTCCGCGAGGCGTACCGTCTCGCTGCGGAAAAGCACGGCATCGACTGGCAGGGCCGCAGCTATGACCGCAACAAGTGGCAGGGCGCCGATCCTGTGAACCGCGCCCTCAGCTCCGCCAACGCCTGCCTCTACGGCGTCTGCCATGCGGCGGTGCTCAGCATGGGCTTCAGCGCGGCGCTGGGGTTCATCCACACCGGAAAGCAGCTCAGCTTCGTATACGACTTGGCGGATCTGTACAAGCTGGATTTGTCGGTGCCCGTCTCGTTCGCGGCAGCGGCCGAGGGCGGAGAGGACATCGACCGCCGGGTTCGTCTTGCCCTGCGCGATCGGTTCCGAGAAACGAAGTTCCTGGGACGGGTGGCAGACGACCTCATGGCGATCTTCGGGCCGGACGAAGAGGACACCGAAGTCTATGACGACGATCCGTCGCTGCCGGGTGGGCTGGTTGGGGGTGCCGAAGGCGGCGTTGCCTATGTCGAGGAGGTCGAGCCATCGTCGTCTTGATCGTGACGGCCGTCAAGCCTGGCTTGCGCGGAGAGCTGACGAGGTGGATGATCGAGCCCCAAGCTGGTGTGTTCGTCGGGAATCTTCCGGCCCGCGTGCGAGACAAGCTGTGGGAGAAGGTGGAGCGCGAAGTGCGGGAGGGATCCGCCGTGATGCTCTATTCAGCGAGGACAGAGCAGGGGTTTGCCGTGCGGTGCCATGGCGACCGTCGACGGGTTCCTGTCGACTTGGAAGGCTTGACCCTGATCCGTCAACGGATCGAGCGCCGCGAGCGCTGAGCGACTTGACAAACGCATAGAGGTATGTGTAAGTTTTGGGCTGATCGTAGTAACCGCCCCACGCCCGTGGGGATGAACCGGCTGAGGGCGGCGAGAAAGACGACAAGAAGCCAACCGCCCCACGCCCGTGGGGATGAACCGGGTGAGCTCGCGGTAGGTGCCGGACACTTTTGAACCGCCCCACGCCCGTGGGGA
>JAKOXK010000048.1 GCA_029781035.1 Armatimonadota bacterium | reverse complement strand
TGTAGTTGAAAGCGTTGATCTTCTTCGCTTTGCCCTGCCGAACGATCTCAGCGCGGACCTTGGCGCCCTTGACAAATGGACTCCCGACGGACACGTTGGCTCCGTCGACGACCATGAGGACTTCTTCCAGAGTGACGGTAGAGCCGGGGTCGCCCTCGATCTTCTCAACGATCAAGGTCTCGTCTTTCGCGGCCTTGACCTGCTTGCCGCCTGTTTTGACAATTGCGTACATCGTGGGCACCGTCCTGGTTAGAAGCGCATTCGACCCCTCAAGGGAGTCAGCGAATCGTGATTATGGCACGGTCTCGAGCCTCCTGACAACTCGAGGACCCACTGTGCAGAGTTCACGCGTGGGTCCTCGGTGTCCCTGTGCCCGGATCGTGTCGAGATCCGGACACAAGGTCAGGCTTTAGTGGTTTGGAGTCCCGATGTCAGATGGGAACGAGCTTGGCCGTCCCCGCACCTTGTTTATCCACTCCGAGAAGTCGTCGAACAGGGTGTACGAGCACGGGATGATAAGCAGGGTGAGCAGAGTGGAGAGGAGCACGCCGCCGATGATCGTGATACCGATCGTCTCGCGGAACTCGGATCCCCGACCGATGGCAAGTGCGACTGGCAGCATGCCGAACAGGAGCGCCATCGTGGTCATCATGATCGGTCGCAACCGCGTCTGCCCCGAATCGCACAGGGCCGTGTGACGGTCTTCACCCCGAGAACGCAGTGTGTTGGCGAAGTCTACGAGCAGGATGGCGTTTTTTCCGACCAGGCCGACCAGGGCGATGATCCCGACGAACCCAACGATGTTCAACGTCTTGTCCGTGAAGATCAGTGCCAAGAGTGCGCCGACCAGGGCTTGAGGTTGGGCAAGCTGGATGATCAACGGATAGACGTAGTTGTTGAACAGGGCGGCCAGAAGCATGTAGACCAATACGAGGCCAATCATGAAGGCGCCAAAAAGGTAACCCGACTCACGAGCCTGCACGTCAGCTTGGCCAAGAGGCTTGTACGAGACTCCCTCGGGAATCATTTCATTGTCCTTCAGCCATTGGTCGATCTGAGCCTGAACCGTGCCCGCCGCGTAGCCTGGCAACAAGTCCGTGGACAACGTGACCTCTTCCTGGCGGTCTCTGCGGTCGATCTTGTCAATGCCCTGTCCATAGTTCAGGTTGGCGACCTCAGACAGATAGATCGGGTTGCCGTCTTTGAACGCTACGGGCACACTGTCGACAATCTGGGCGTTGTCTCGATCCTTGCGGTCCATCATCACCCGGATGTCGTACTCGCGACCGTGTGACCTGTATTTGGTCGTGTTGTCACCTTCGTACATGATCCGGAGTGCCGCGCCGATGTCGGCCGTGGTGATCCCCACGTCGGCCATCTTGGCTCTGTCCGGGATCGCTCGCACCTCAGGCTTGCCTGGTTTCGAGGAGATGTCGGGCGTGATGACACCCTTGATCGCGCCCGCGGCGAGGGCGTCGCGGATCTTGACGACGGTCGGCAACAGCTTGGACTGGTCGTCAGACCGGAACGACATCTGAATCGGAGAACCGAAACCAAAGCCCTGAACGGCGCTGACCAAGACCTTAGCCCCCGGGACCTTGCCGATAGCTTGAAGCATGTCTGCTGCCACTTCGGTGTCGCTGACCCGTCTCAGGTGCTCTGAGTGCTTGACCCAGAAGAGAAGATCGTCAAGGAGGGCTGCCTTGTCGAACAAGGTGACGGAAATGGCCGCGTAGTTTGTTCCTGACTGGGCGGCCGCAAAGCCTGCAGCCCGCGAGCCGATACGGCTGATGACGTACTTGGCTTCAGGGTTCTTGAGGACGATCTGCTCGACGTGTGAGACGACGTCTGCCGTCCTTTCCAGGCTCGCTCCCGGAGGCAGGTCGATCGTGATCTGAACCTGGTTGTTGTCCGTCGGAGGCGAGAAGGCGAACTTGAAGACCGCTTCTTGCTTCCAATGGGCGTAACTCCAGCCTAGATAGGCTGCTGAAGGGAATGCTGCCCCGAAGATGGCTCCGTACAAGATGAACTGAGGCTTGATATGGCGACGAGGAATGTTCGCAGCGAACACGATCGCGCCGATGACTAAGCAGAAGAGAAAGAGGGGAACCCTTCCCATGACGGCTTCGCCCGCTGTCTTGGCGAACGTGCCTCCAATGAACTGGAACATGCCGAACAGCACGACCCAGCCGGTTCCGAAGACATACCAGCGGTGGCGAAGCGACCACTCTAGGACGCGTCGGTACCGAAGCGCGAAGCTGTGGAACGTCGTCTCGAACCAAGCTGGGAACCCGCCCTTCGGGTGTTCCCAGTCCTCGCCAGACCGGTACCACCGCGACGCGAGCATGGGCACGACGGTGAAGGACACGAACAGGGACAGCAGAACCGTCGAGGCGAATCCCAGGCCAAGCGGCTTGAAGAACTGGCCCACGATGCCGCCCATCGTTCCGATCGGAACCCAAACGACGACGTCGGCCAACGTGATGGCAATGGCTGCGAGGCCGATCTCTGACCGCCCATTGATCGCTGCCTCGACAGGGTCTTCACCCATCGTCAAGTGTCGATAGATGTTCTCAATGACGACGATCGCGTCGTCCACCAAGACACCAACCGCCAATGAGAGGGCCAACATCGACATCGAGTTGACCGTAAAGCCAGCCGCGTTCATGAAGATGAACGAGGCGATCATACAGATTGGAATGGCCAAGGCGACGATGAACATCCCGCGCAGGTTGTGCAGGAACAGCCACACGACGGCCATGACGAGCACGATCCCGAAGACGAGGGCGAACTGCAGGTCGGCGAGCGACTCACGGATGTTCTTGGCGTCGTCCTGGGTGACCACGAACTGAAGCCCATACTCCTGCTCCAACGATTTCAGGAGACTGAGCTTCTGACCGACCTGGGGCTTGAGGATCGCGTCAGAGATCTCGACCGCATTGCCGGCTTTAGCCTTCTGAATGTTGATCGTGACCGCGTCAGCTCCGTTCAGTCGGCTGTAAGCGCGCCGTTCGACGTTCGTGTCAACGATCCGGGCAATGTCGGACAGGCGGACGCTCTTGTTCGGCCCATCGTTGTTCTTCGACGAGAAGGTGAGCCAGGTTTGGCCGATTTCGTCCACGGACTTGAACTCGCCGAGGACTCGGACGGTGTACTCCTGGTCCTTGGTGACGATGCGGCCACTCGGCACGTTCAAAGTGGCGGCCTGCAGGGCGCGCTGGACGTCAACGATCCCCAGTTTGTAGGCTTCGAGGGCGTCCTTCTTCAACTGGACTTCTATTTCGCGAACATCGCCGCCGCCGACTTCCACTTGAGCGACACCTTTGATCCGGGCAAAGCGGTCCTGAAGTTTGTCTTCGGCCAAGTCCCGTAGTTGGCGGTTGGAGAGTCTCTGGCTCTTGACGCTGAGCGTCATGACGGGTGAACTTGCCGTGTCGAACTTCTCGACGATCGGCTTGTCCACGTCGCGCGGCAGTTGCCCAATGACAGCGTCCACCTTGGCCCGTACGTCATTGAGCGCGGCTTCTTGATCGGCACCGATTTCAAACCGGAGGACGACACTGGACGCACCTTCTTGCGAGGTGCTCGTGACCTCCTGCAGGTTGGCCACGCTCGAGACCGCCTCTTCGATCGGACGTGTGACCAGTGTGTTGATCTCGTCCGGCCCGGCACCCGGATAGACGGTTGTAATCGTCACGACACCGAAAGTCACGTCGGGGTTCTGCTCGACCCGCATGCTGCGGTAGCTGATCAAGCCCATGAGCACCGCCGCGCACATGAGCATGACGATGAAGACGGGCCTGCTGATTGCGATTTTCGTCAGACCCATGCTTCAGACTCCTTTCTTCGACGCCTCGACCTTGATCTTTGCCCCGTCGACAAGGGTTGCCTGGCCCGTCACGATGATGGAAGCCCCTTGCGGGACGCCTGTCACTTCGGTCAGACCGTCAGTCTGGAGTCCAAGGCTAACCTTGACCCTTTTGGCCTTATCGCCTTCTGCCAGGAAGATGTAGCTGTCCTCGCCGTCCTTCAGGACAGCCTGAGTGGGGACGACGGTGGCACCACGGTGCACACCGACCAGAAGCTGGCCCCGGGCGAACATCCCCGGCTTAAGCTGTCCCTCGGCCCCATGCACTGCAATCCGTACCGTGAAGAGCCTTCCCTGGGTCGATGCTTGCGGGTTGATCGCGATGACTTCGCCTTGTAGGTTTGTGTTTCCCAGCGCATCGACTTGGACTGTTACGGGCGCACCCGGCCTGACCTGGGTTACCTTCGTCTCGGGCACGTTGGCTTCGAAGTAGCTTCCCGTTCCACCAACAATGTTCGCGATCACTGATCCTGGGGCAACAAATGTGCCTGCCTGAACGGGACGTCCTGAGACACGCCCGTTGAAGGGAGACCGGATCGTAGCGTCCGAGACGGCCTTTTGGGCGAGACGCACCTGCTCTTGAGCCGATTGGAGGTTGGCTCGGGCCGCATGAACCTGCTCCTGAAGAGTGGGATCGAGCTTCTGATTGGCTTTCGCAGTCCGCACCGCTTCTTCAGCCGCAGCGACGCTTTCCTTGGCCGCCGCGAGGTCTTCCGGCCTGGTCGCTGATAGGACAATTTTCAAGCTCTGCTCTGCGGCGTTGTAGGCGGAAAGTGCGTTGTCATAGCGGTTCTGGGCGGCTTCGACGTCGACTTCAGCGACGGCACCGTCTGCAAACAGCTTCTTTGTCCTGTCCAAGTTCGACTTTGCCGTGTCCAGATCCGACTTGGCGCGCTTCACCGACCATTCAGCCTGCGCCCTCTCTTCGGGGCGCGAACCGTTCTTCGCCTTCTCGTACTGGGCTTTGGCCTGGGCCAGCTGGGCTAGAGCCGCTTTGACGCCAGCATCGGATTTCGTCGGCCCGACCGCTGCGTTGTTCGTTGCTTGCTGCAGGGCCGCCAAAGCCGAACTGACTCCTGCTTGAGCCTGTCTTAGCCGGGCGGTGGCGTCTTCCGTCTCCTGCTGGGCGATAGCCTGTCCTGCTTTGACCGGATCTCCGTCTTTCACGTACACGGCGACCAGCCGCCCTGAGACGTTGGGGCCGACGCTGCTGGACTCGCTGGTCGCGATCGCGCCGGTGACTTCAAAAGTGTCTTGGAGGTCCTGTTGGGTGACGGCCGCCACCTTGACGGGGACGGTCGTGTCGGTAACGAGTTCCTCAGTCTTCTTCCCCAGCTTCTGGGCCGCTCGGTCCACACAGCCGGTCAGGGTGAAAAGAATGGCAATAAGAAGGGCAGTCCTCAGCATTTACTTGGTGTCCTGTATGTTCAGGTCGTCCCGACCCAGTGCCTTGAGGAGCGCGGCATAGGCGTTCAAGTACTGGTATTTTGCGTTCTGCACATTGCCCTGGGCTGCGGTCAGGTCAGCCTGGGCACTTGTCACGTCGAGTAGGATCCCAGCCCCTTCGTCGTAACGGATTTGGGCTAGGCGTAAGGCCTCTTGGGCAAGGCTCTGGCTGTCGAGCGCCACATCGTACGCCTTCTTGGCAGTGAGAGCTTGAGTGTGGGCGTTGCGGACTTCGAGCGCAATTCCCAACAGCAACTGTTCGAAACCGATCTGGGCTTGTTCCTCGTCCTTTCGAGCCGAATCGACCTTAGCCTTGGTGATTCCAGAGTCAAAAACGGGAACTTGGAGCGTGACCGCGGCCGTCGAACTCTGCGTGCTCTGGCCGGGAGACGGATCGATGTACTTGTTGTAGTTCGCTTGAACGACCAAAGAGGGCCTGAGACTGCCGTTTTGAGCGTCGGCGAGCCGGTCGAGCGACGTGATCGTGAACTGGGTCTGCTTGACTTCCGGTCGCGACCTGATGGCGGCCACAACAAGGTTCGAAGGATCGTCAGGCACAGCCGGCAACTCATTGATGGGTGCGGCTTGGAACGGCGTTTCGATCGGGCGGGCCAAGGCGTTGTTCAGAGCCTGCTTTGCCGTTTCGGCAGTGCCTTCGGCCTGGACGAGGGCCTGCTCCGCTTTTTGCACCTCGTTCTGGAACCGCAGAACGTCGAACTTGGGGATAGCCCCTGCTTGAAACCTCACGTTGGCCTTGTCCAGTCGGTCCTGTGAGGCCTTGAGGGCTTCCTTTTGCACACCGACCAGCGAATCCGCAAGCAGCACGTTGTCAAAGGCATTGCGGACCAGGAGCTTAAGGGTGTTCATGTCCACCCCGACCCCGGCTTCCGCAGCCATACGCGCGTACTCGAGCGCTTCCACGTTCTTCCGAATCGTCCCGGAAATGTCGATCG
This sequence comes from Armatimonadota bacterium, assembly GCA_029781035.1. GTDB lineage: Bacteria > Armatimonadota > Fimbriimonadia > Fimbriimonadales > Fimbriimonadaceae > JAEURO01. The sequence goes on along the minus strand of JAKOXK010000048.1, from coordinate 111,073 downwards.
TGCCACTTAGTGATGCTCCGACCGACTTTGAGTCGCCCGAGAACGATGAGGTGCTTCCTCCGCCGCTCCCCCCCAGCCCCGATGTGTTGACGACACCGTCAAAGTGCGAGTAGTTGCTTGAGATCCCGATCATCGGGCCGAAGAGTCCTTTAGCGGCCTTCTCCAGATTCCTAGCCTTCTGGGCCTTGGACTCTGAGAGGCGGATGCTGAAGGCGCTTTTTGCGGCAATGGCAAGAGCATCGTCCAGGGTCAGGGTGGGAGGGGCCTCCTGGGGAACCAGGAAGACGAGCGCCGCAAGTCCGATCATTCTTCACCTGCCATTTCGTTAACCTTGTTCAGCCTCTGATGAAACTCGTCGAGGAATCCTCGGAACGCATCCAGCTTCGCCATGACGAGACCGTCGTAGACGGGGTGACGCATTATAAGAATCTTGTCCCCTGGGTTGATGCCCAGTTGGGTACGGGCCTCTGCCGGAATGACGACTTGCCCCCGCTCACCCACAGTCACTGCTCCATAGAAGCAACTGTCCACATCGATTTGACCGCCGCCGCAAATGCGCATGAGAATTCCTGCAGAACATGTGAATCATACATTGCCACATGTTCGCCCTAGGGCAGGTGGCCCGCAGCACCGTTGAGATAGCCGACGTGAGCAATCCCTATCGGGTTGCAGGTCCGACAACGAACGGGCACAAAAGCGTGGTCGGCCCACTCAGGGGCCGACCACGCAACCTATCAGAATCGGAGAGGCCTTATTCGCCCCGAGGTGCCCGAGGTGCCCGGCCCTCGTCGCTAAGATCGGAGACGACGAACGGCAGAAGAGCCATTTCCCTGGCTCTCTTGATGGCGCGGGTCACCATCCGTTGTTGCTTGGCGTTGTTGCCGGTCTGCCGGCTGGGGAGGATCTTGCCACGCTCGGTCAAGAAGCGCCGCAAGATCGCGATGTCCTTGTAGTCAACGTAGTCGATCTTCTGGGTCGTCAGGTAGCTGACTTTTCGTCGGCCCCGCTTGGACCGTTTGCCCTCACCGCGACCGTCGTCGGCCGCCGCCTTTTCAGCGAGTGGATCAAGCTGTTCTTCGTTCTTAGTATCGTCGCTCATTGGTCTTTCTCGGGCCCAAGAGGGGCCTGGCGAGCCACGATTGTACCAGGGCTGACCCACCGTGCCGGGCCGTCGCCCGCAATCACACCATCGCAATACAGCTTGAATTACGTTTCTTGGCCCTGGTGCCCGTCTTAGTACAAGTTTTCCGAACAGAATGAGGCGGAATCAACCTGTTGTGACGGTTCAAAGCCGTCACGAACACAACAAACAGCTGGATCGCCCATCCAGTCCCATACGCACCCTCCAGCCACGGGCCGGCCTCTGTGCCGGCCCGAAGTCTGTATCGCCCTAGGGCGCCGCGCCGAGGAACTCGTCCCAGTAGGTGTCTTTGGCCAGCTTGAGTTGGATGTAGTCTGACCGGTAGGACTGGAATGTCGTTCCCGGCGAGTAGTCGATACTGATGCCGGTGCTCCCCGGAGAATAGGCGTTGTGCCCCTCCCAGACCATGGCAGCCTGTTCTGCTGACTGGACCGCCGCTGCCGCCGTCTTGACCTCAGCCGGCACCGACCCGTCCGCCATGAACCGCGAGCATAGGTCGCCGATGTCGTAGAAGTACCGACTTGAGTTCCAGCTATACCGTTGTCCGTCGTTGCGGATCTGCTGGATCACTGAGGCGATCTGTGACTTGTTGTTGAACAGAACCGTACCGAACCCGTCAACGGCACTCGCGAGTGAGCCGAGCTTGGAAGCGTCCAAGACGCTCTGAGTGATCTTGCGGTTGGCATAGAGGGGGTCGTTCAGCATCCCGTCGACGAACCCTTTGCTCAGAACGCTTGTCGCGGCGTCCGGTGTGTCGCGGAACGCCTGGAACACGGTGTCGTACGGATAGCCTTCTGCTGGAGGGCTCTCCTCACTACCCACGATATAGTCGGCATGGCTCCGCATCTCGTAGCCGACCTCAAGCATCTGCATCAGACTGGCGTCCCAGCCGATGATGTCAAAGTGATTGGTGCCCAAAGCCTGGTCAAGCTGCCACGTCTCGATGTGCGTGCCGTATTGGTCATCGTAGGAGAATCCCCGGGTGCCTTGGTCGGGTGTTTTCTTCCAGCCGGCGCCGTGGTTCCAGATGACCAGCACGTACCGGTCTGCCGGGTAGTAGGTCTTGCCCCAGTTGATGAAGTCGAGCATCGTCTGCGGACTGCCCATGTCGAGTGGATTGCCCTGCGTGTCGACGATGTTGTCTTGAACGAGTTGGCTGTGGATTGTGTTCGGATCGGTGTCCGGAAGGATCAAGTACCGGCGCACGCCATCAAAGGTCGAACTGGGAAAGGCGATCCGCGACTCCTTCCACTGCACGACGAACCTGACGTCGGTGTTGCCCGCGACCGATTCCATTTGATTGATGTTCAGATCGCTGTCCGGGGCCAGATCGTTGGCGGCGTTCATGTAGACCAGCACGGTCCACTTGCCCTTCTTAGGGTTGAAGGGATCCACCGTCACCTGGGCATTGGCGGACAGGCCGAGCGCAGAGACAGTACCGACGACGAGGCCCGTTCCGGCCGCCTTGGCGGTAAAGACCCCGGTCGAGTTGATCGTTCCGACGCCGCCACTTGTGGTCCAGGAAACCGATCCTGGTGGCAGGAACGCGACTTGCCCCCCGCCGGCAGCCCCCGTGGCGACAAACCGCTTCGTTTGCTGCTGGTTCAGCCTGGTGACGGCCGGGCTCAGGCGGAGGGACTGAGCCTTGGTGGCATAGGTGGTTGCAACGTTGACCGTGGCACCAGCGCCCGATCCGCACATGTCGACGACGACGCTCGCCACACCCAAGAGCTGCCCCGACGCCAGCGGCCCTTTGAAAAGGCTAGACCGTAGCTCGTAGACGCTTGCCGGGAACTGTTGGATCGTCAGTTCCGATCCGGCTGTACGCTCCAGATCCTCAGAGTACACCGCGTTGCCCGCAGCGTCATAGAGGGTAACAACCTGGGAGGCATCGGCTGGAGAGGTTCCCCATGCCGTCGAGTAATGGAGGTTTCCGGCCGGATAGCCCGGGCAAGTGTCGCCGAGGCTGCGTGCCGCGGATCCGCCGCCACCGCCGCCACCGCCACACCCTGCCACAAACACTGTAAAAAGCAGAAGCCAACGCTGCACCTTGGATAGACGCGAGTCGCTGAACAATAATCCATGTTTTTTCCGGGTCACGGCTCCATTTTGACCTTCCGACGATCTTGATCAGGTTTGGACAAAGGGACTGACTTCTCTGATCTGGTAGCCGACCTGCGACAAGCTGGACTGCACCGGGCCCGCGAGGGTGAGTCAATCGAGACCGGCTTCCCATGGCAAATGGGCAAGTCGCTATGGAGCGTCGCCGAACCTCCGCTCCTTTCCCAGTTCGACCCCGGGGTCGTCGGGGTCGCTTGGGTTGACGACAAGGGCCGGTTCCTTCATACCTGGGGCTTGGCCGACTCGATTGCGCAGAAGCCGTGCGCCCACTTGGCGAGGTTTGTCCGGAGTTGCTTTGCCCGACGACATCCAGGCATTCAGCGGTTCGACGACTTGAGGTTCTTTTGCGCACCCCAGACCGGAGACGGTCCACCAGGAGCTTTGTTGCTGATGGTCACAGCTAAAGAGGAAGCTGCGGCTGACCGTCGGGCGGTCCAGAGCCAAAGAAAGGCTGACGCCCTTGAGAAGATCGGGAAAGCTCTGACTTCCCACCAAACCCTTCAGCCGCTCGCCGTTGCCGCGACACACGCTATTGCAACGGCGGCTGAACTGGCGGCGACGCTCCTGTGGGTCAGGAGTTCCGAAGAGGGGCCCCTCGAGCTCCTGGCAAGTGTCGGAGCCAGCCGGGCGGGAACTGTCTCCTTGCACTGTCTCCGGCCAGACGACGGCGTGAGTTGCGTGGCGGAGCTTGCCGTTGGCAGCGGCCGGAACCTTGTTGTTGCGAACGTCAAAGAACATCCCATGACGTCCGACGTCGAGGGCAAGTTCTGCTACCTAGCCCCGGGCGGAATGATCCTGCTTCCCCTGATCATCCAGGGAAACGTGCTAGGACTCCTTGAAGTCATCGGTCGTGAAGAGGACAAGCATTTCCTGGACTACCAGGATCTGTTTGCGACCGTAGCCGAGCATTTGTCCCTCGCTTTGAATTCCGCCCTGATGTACGAGAATCTGGAGCGCCTGGCAGCCTACGATCCATTGACTGGCATCGCGAACCACCGCACGATGCAAGAGTTCCTCCACCGAAGGCTTTCGGAGGCCAGCCGCTCAGACGGTCGTGTCGGTGTGATCATGCTGGACGTTGACCACTTCCGGGCCTTCAACGAGGAGGAAGGGCACGATGCCGGGGACAGAGTGCTCAAGATGGTCAGCGACGTGCTGAGGACTATTGTGAGGCCGTACGACCTCGCCGCCCGGTATGGCGGCGAAGAGTTCACGATCGTCATGCCGGGAGTGGATGCGGGCCGAACCTATCAGATCGCCGAGAGGATTCGGACAGGGATCGAGTCGCTGGAGTACACGTCCTACACCGGTGAGCCGCGCAGAGTAACGGCGAGCTTGGGATGCGCCGTGTTCCCCGAAAACGCCTCAGATGCGGCGTCATTGATCAAAGCAGCCGATCTGGCTCTATACGAAGCGAAGCGGACGACGCGCAACCGGACTGTGCTCTATGAGGGCAAGTGCAAGTCGGGGGAGAACCGCAGCGTCCTCTCTGTCGTCAGATCCCTGATTCCGGCGGAGCTTCACGACCTGACCGAGAAGTTCCTGGGAAGCTGCCGACCCCACTTCGCCTGCTTGGTTGAGGAACTGGGCTTGTCAACGGTGCAAGCTCAGACCCTGGAAGCTGCGGCTCTGCTGTCCCCTTACTGGGCGAGCCTCAAGAGACGGCAGGAAAGGGAGGAGATGGACAGCATAACGGACCGCGAAAGCCTGAGACACGTGGTCGCATGCTTCGCCGAGTGGGAGGAGCGTTTCGATGGCGACGGGCCCAAACACCTTGCGGGAGAAGCGATCCCATTGCTCACACGCATCCTGATCGTCGTGGAAGCACTGGTCAGCTCTCGTGGCCAGACGTTCACAAGCGACCCTGGGCGCTACGATTTGAGCCTGGTCAACCTGCTTGCGGAAAAGGAAAGCGCGGCCTAAGGCTCTGGAGTCGCTTCGACCCGAATCCCGATGACGGCGATGACTTCCGCCGCGCCCCGGCATTCGTTTTCATCGGCCCTGTGGACGACGCAAGAACCGTAATGGTCGATCTCCCATGCCTCAATGAACGCCTCCTCTGGTGTGCAGCCTGTTGCGATCATGAGCACGGTCTCGACCTCGTCGAAGGAGTTCTCATCGTTGTTGTAGACCGTCACGATCCACTTCTCGCCGCTCGACCGGAGACCGGCGCGCTCGCGCTCAGGTGCCTCCAATGCGGCGCTCCACGGGGGGCAGATCGTCTCAGTCATCCCACTCTTTTTTGACTTCTGTACGGACACCGATCGACTCAATCATGGCAGCGACTGCAAGACACGCTGGCTCGCCGGCGAAGTGGACCGGAGCCTTGCCATACTGTTGGGCCTCCCAAGTCTCGACACAGGCTTCCTCGAGATCGCAGCCCGTCGCGTACATGAGGGTACGGACGACGTCATCGATTGGCGTGAAGTCGTTGTCAAAGATGACGACCATATACCGGGCGTCTCGCGTCGGTACCTGTTGTCGGAGCGGGGTGACCGACGGACTGCCGGAAGACTGCACAGAAAACCTCAACCGAGTCCTGATTATACGACAAGTCGCGTCCCGGAAGGATGCTAGGAATCCGCGGCTGCCGGATCGCCGCCAGACTTGCCCCAACGCCGACAGGAGAGGGTTGTCGCCAGCAGTCCGATCCCGAAAAGCATGAATCCGAGCCTCATGCCCGGTGGATCGTAGCGCAAAACGACTTCGTGATGACCCGGCTGAAGACTGATCGTGCGCCACAAGCCGTTGACGATCGGCGCAGGGCGCCCGTCGACGGTCGCTGACCAACCCGGCATGTTGCGGTCGCGAACCGTCAACACTCCCGGGCCATCGGCAGCGAGAGCCTGGGAGTCGGTCGAGTCCGAAAGGACCGTGACCCTTCCTGATGAAGCCTCAAATCGTCCAGGGCCCGCGATGGAATAGGCGTAGGCACCTCCCATCGGCTCCGGTTGGCCCTCGAGCGGAAGGGGGCGGGTCGACCAGAGTTCGGTCACTCCGGCGTCCCGGAGCCGTTCAACGTCAAACGTCGGTTTGACGAAGAGCATGTTTCCGTTGGCTGGCGGTGCGGGATCCTGACCCCCGTCGATTCCGCGGAGCAGTTCAAGTGTCTCTCGACTCAAGATCGAGTCATATCCGGCGACGTCGTGGATGCGAGCGGTCGTCGCAGAGTTGCCGGGCATCAACGCTGGTGCTGCAACGAGGAGTTCCCAATCGGCGTTGACAAAGGCGACTCTGCCCGTCGATCTATCGGTGGGGAAGTCGAGCGGTCCCCGGCCGGAAGGGAGGCATTGGGCCGGACCGCAGGCGAGGGTCGTGACCAATGCCAGCGCCAAGCCCACCGCTTTGGATCGACCGGTCAGATAAAGAGAACTGGCAGCAAGCACGAGAAGAAGCACAACGATGACCGGACTGCCTTGATAGTTCTGTTCCGCTATGGCCGCGACTGAGTCCATGCCCGGTATCCACGGCTTCATGCCCCGAGACAACAGAGTGAGCCCGATTGTGGCGAGAATCGCCAAACCGGCACCGACGGAGGCGGTCAATCTGTGCTCGTGCTTGAGACCTTCCTGCGGCCACAGGTTGCCGGCCAAGACCCCACAGGCCAGAACAACGAGGATTGCCGCTCTCCCGGGACTGCCTGTCGCCGACCATCCGGGCAGAAACTTGTACAAGAGGATCGAGAGCGACCCAGTCGCTAAGAGAAATCCCAGAACACCCAGCCCAGCCGCAGGTGAAAGCTCGCGCCATCGTTTTTTCCGACCCAAGAACAGGGCGAGGAACGCAACGGGGCCGATTCCTATGGCGCCTTCGGCGAAGGCTGCGCCTCGGCGCAGGTAGGCGGGCCAATAGGCTGGCAGGTTCTGGTCGTCGATCCTCGCCAACTGACCAGGTAGGCCTGTCACGGCTGGAACGACGAATCCCGCGAGGTCAGGTGCACCCAGGGCGCTGGCACCGTAGGCCTTGGCCCCCTCGTCCGTCGGCTTTGATTGTCTGGGGCTGTCCTTTGAAAACGCAAGGACGGGGAGGACTTGTGGCGCAGCAAGGAGTCCCCCCAAGAGGACGCCGCCCAAGACTGCACCGCACTTCCACCCGAGCCGGCTGGGGTGCAAACCCGCCATCACGAGCGAAAACGCCGCCAACCCCATGAGCCCGTACGCGGCGAACTGAAGGTGCCCTCCGAGCAGCATCATTGCGACCGTGCCGGCCAGACCCGCCATGTCTCGGCCTAGGATCGAAGAGTACGAACCGGGTTTTGGCGCAACAATCTTTGAAGCGAAATAGAGGATCCAGGGAATCCAGGAGCACGTCGTGACGACGCTCGCCAAAGGCGTCCACGAGACCATGAACGAAGACAGTCCGTAGCACGCCCCGCCGAAGACGGCTCCCTGGTCGGTTGCCCCAAGGCGGCGCGAGAGTGCCCACGTGCCGATGGAAGCCCATGCCAGGTGGAACCAAGCGAGAAGAGTGATCGCCAAGGGCGTGGGAACGTGCAAGAGCCCAAGAACAATGTGCAGGGGGTAGAAACCCGCGCTCTGCGAGTTTGCGAGCAGGGGCGTTCCGCAGAGCTGATAGGGGTTCCACAACGGGAGGTGTCCGCTGCCCCACGCGCTGAAGACCAGGTCGCGCCAGGGATAAAACTGCAGTACACCGTCGGCCTGGAGCACGTCCCATGACGTCGTGGGGGCCGGACCGTTCCAGGGAGACATCTGCCGGATTTGATCCCATGGTCCGATGCACTCACCAAGAAAAACGCACCGCCACAACACAACGAGAGGCAACAGCGCGAGGACGACAACGGGCCAATGGCGCCGCAAGAACGGCATGGCTGCGAGTTTAGCCCGGCGTCATCCATGGCGCCGTTCAGACAGGCGCGTCTCTCCTCCGGCTAAAATCGAACGTTGCCCTACGGCCCGCACCTCAGAGACGAGATTCGGTTGAAACCGGCCCTCCTGGTTTTGGCTGTCCTCGCCGTTTTCGCTTGTGCTCCAGTCTGGATCGACCGGTTCCCTCCGATCGTGGACTACCCGATGCACGTGGCCAGGGGATATCTGCTGTCGTTGCCACAGAACGGCCAAGGGATCACGGAGTTCTACCAGTCTCGAATCCAGCCCATTCCAAACCTTGGGATGGACCTCCTGATGATGGTCGTGATGAAGTTCGTGGCTCCTGTGGTCGCGGCCAAGCTCTTCCTATGCTCCCTTCTCCTGGGGCTACTGACGGGTGGGTTTGCCCTTTCCGTCGCCCTTCACCGCAAGGTCACGGTGGCCGCCTTCTTGCCCGCCTTGGCTCTGTACGACCAGTGGTACTTCATGGGCTTCGCGAACTATTTGATGGGCCTCGGCATCGGACTGTGGGCGATGGCCGTCTGGATCTGGTCTGAAAAGTGGTCGCCGTCTCTTCGGTGGTCGGTGATGGGGGCGTTTGGAGTGGCCTTGCTCGTGACCCACCTCATGGCCTTTGTGGTGACCGGAGGCGTCATCTTGAGCTTCCAACTGCTGCGTAGGACGAGCCAAAAGCAGGCCACTTCAACCATCTTCCTGGTTTGCTCGGGCGTGTGTCTAGCCGCCTATCTGGCCCTAACAATGATCCACAAGACGCCGGTGAACTGGGAAGCCCGAGGCAAGTCGCTCTACTATGCTTTTGGCCCGAGCCTTCTCGGCGTGATCGCGTTGGTCTTCATCGTAGTTGGCACACAGTCGCTGAGCCGCGAGCATAAGGCAAGCCAGGCTTTGGCGGGCATAGCCCCCGTGATGTTGATGGGGCCCTACTTCCTGGGCGGTACGGCGTTTGCCTGCGACCGCCTGACGCTCCCTTTCCTACTGCTGCTCTATGCCTCCGTCAGGGAGAGGCTTGAGTTCGCTGAGAAGCCAGTCATGGCGCGGGTCGCAGTCGTACTCATCATCGCGAAGGTCGGGCTGACGGCCTGGGCGCTGGCCACACTGGGGAGGCCGGACGAGATGGTCGACGTTCTGCAACGGATTCCGGACAGGTCCACATTGGTCAGCTACGACATCGGCTTGGCGAGACGTCCGACGTGGCGGTACCAGCGACACAACCCAGATTGGTTGCTGATCGACAAGCCCGTGTTCGTCGCCCAGAACTTCGCCAAGAAGCTCCAGCAACCGATGGTCTTTCGGCCTGAATTCGAGGAGTTCCACAACTACCAGAACAACAACCCAGTCGAGCTCCACTCGTGGCAGGAAGTCGAGTCCGAACTCCCTAAGGTCAAGGCGATGCAGGCCAGGCTTAACAGGACATACGAAGCCAGCGGGCGCCAGCCAGCTGGACTGTACGTCCTTGTGACGACCGAAGAAACGAGCCAGGCCCGACTCGCCGGTGCGGAGATCATCGGTGTTGGCCGGGAGTTCGTGCTGTTCAGGGTCCGGTGAGCCTGGTGCGGGCGTCAAGCGGCTCCTGAGGCGCGCCACGGCCCAACGGCAGGGACTGGCCGAACGACCGTTGACGTTAGGCCCGTAAGGTGTATTATCATCGGCAACTCACCCCTTCGGTTTGCGGGGGTGAAGGTGGAACAAAACATGTCCGCGACGGTATTGGAACGAGTGAAGAAGGTCACATGCGAGGAACTTGGCGTCAGTGAGGGTGAAGTGAACGAAGGAGCGTCCTTCACGGACGACCTCGGCGCAGACTCACTGGACGTCGTGGAACTCGTCATGGCTTTGGAAGAGGAGTTTGGGATCGAAATCCCTGATGACGACGTGGCGAACCTGAAGACGGTTGGCGACGCCGTGAAATACATTGAGGGCAAGTCCTCAAGCTGACGAATGCCTAATCCATCGCCGTCGGGCAGAGTCGTCGTCACTGGCGTCGGGGCGGTCACGCCTCTTGGCACTGGGCTTGACGTCTTTTGGCCCCGCCTCTTGAACGGAGAGAGCGGGATCGCCCCGATCACGCTTCTTGACGTCTCCGAGTATCCAACCCGCATCGCGGGGGAAGTCAAAGATTTCGAAGCTGAGAAGTGGATCGACAAGAAAGAAGCTCGGCGCATCGACCGGTTCTTGGCCTTTGCCGCAGCGGCTGCCCAGATGGCTCTTGACGACGCTTGCTTCCCGGACGACGAGGAACTCAAGCTCGACACAGGCGTACTGATCGGTTCGGGCATTGGGGGACTTACAACGATGGGAGAGCAGACGCGGAGGCTGCACGAAGGCGGCCCCGGACGGGTCTCTCCCTTCCTAGTCCCGTACATGATTCCGGACATGGCAAGCGGTTATGTTTCGATCCTGAACCAGTTGAAGGGCCCGAACACCTGCGTGGTCTCTGCCTGTTCGACCGGGGCGGACGCCCTCGGAACCGCCTACCACATCATCAAGCGCGGCGACGCCACGGCCATGGTCTGTGGCGGTGCTGAGGCACCCATCAACGAGATAGGAATGTCCGGCTTTTGTGCCGCTCGAGCAATGACGACGAACAACGACGACCCTACCGGTGCCAGCCGACCTTTCGACGCACGCCGTGACGGATTCGTCATTGCCGAGGGATCCGCAGTGTTCGTCCTTGAAGATCTCGACCACGCTCTTCAACGTGGTGCCAACATTCTGGGAGAGATCGTCGGCTACGGAATGAGTGGTGACGCATATCACATCACGGCGCCGGATCCCGATGGCGATGGAGCGATGAGGTCCATGAAGATGGCGTTGCTCCGGGCCGGGATTGAGCCAAGGCAACTTGGTTACATCAATGCCCACGGGACATCGACGCTCTTGAACGACAAGACCGAGACGGGCGCGATCAAGATGGCGCTGGGCGAAGCAGCCTATTCGATCCCGGTGAGCAGCACCAAGTCGATGATCGGCCACACCTTGGGTGCGGCTGGAGCGATCGAGGCCCTGATCTGTTTGCTCGCCATGCGCGACGGCGTCCTGCCGCCGACGATCAACCTCACCGATCCAGATCCCGAGTGCGACCTTGACTATGTTCCGAACGCCTCGCGGCCAGCAACGTTCGACTATGCCATGTCGAACAGCTTTGGCTTCGGCGGGCACAACGTCACGCTCGTACTCAAGAAGTACTGACTTTGTGCTGGGCGCGCCTAGCCCTTCGTGACCGTCCTTAGAGTGATTGTGGCGACGAGCATCGACGTACACATACAGGGCTTCTTGGATCACCTCTCTTCGACGAGGTCTCCCCACACCGTGCGGGGCTATGGTGCCGATCTCGCCCAGTTGGCGACCGTAACGGAGGGTGCTGCCCAGTTGACCGAGGCGGCCGTGAGCCGGTTCTTGCGGCTCTATGGCAAGACGCCGGTCACGCGGGCGCGAAAGCTCAGTTGCGTTCGGTCGTTCATCAAGTACCTCCGTGCCATCGGTGCGCTCGACGGCGACCCGACCGAAAGCCTGGAGGCACCCTACCGCCGGCGGAACCTGCCGAAGACACTCAACCAGCACCAAGCCTCGTCGTTGCTCGACCAGGAGGCAGGAGGCAAGTCCCCGTTGCGCGACCGTGCGCTCTTAGAGCTAGCGTATTCTGCCGGTCTCCGCGCGAGCGAAGTTGTGAGCCTGAACTCGAATGATTTGGACTGGCGGGAGCGTACAGTGCACGTTGTTGGTAAGGGTAACAAAGAGCGGGTCGCGCTCTTTGGTGAGGCTTGTGCAGAGGCTCTCAAGAACTACTTCGAACATGAAAGGGTCGCGCCGATCCAGGGCTCACCGATCTTCACCAATCCGAAGGGCGCGCGCCTCACCACTCGGACGCTGCAGAATGTGATCAAGCGCTGGGCACTGGCTGCAGGCTTGCCTCCCTCAGTATCGCCCCATACTCTGCGCCACAGCTTCGCCACCCATCTTTTGGACGGCGGCGCCGACCTGAAAACCGTTCAGCAACTGCTTGGGCACGAGAGCCTTGCGACGACTCAGATCTACACTCATGTCAGCATTGAGCGCCTGCGCGACGCAGTGGGGAAGGCGCATCCGAAGTCAAAGCTGTCGGACTGAACTCATATCCAGGTCGTCGCCCGGCGGAAGATCTTGTAGCTCAATGGGCGACGGAGGTGGGCGAAGACGAAGTTGGGCCAACCGACCAAGAAGTCCATCTCATAGTCTTCGGGCGGGGCGATCAAGACGAGCGGTACGGGCCCGGCTAGAGGATGTGCCATCTTGGCGAGGGCGAACCTCTCGTAGCCAGCCACCTTGTGCGGGTGCTCCAAAGTCGCAATGAGGTCGACGAAGAGGATGTCCGTGTCGCGACTGGACTCCAAAGCTTCCCGCCAATCCTCGAACACCTCAAGTTCGTCTTCCGGCTGAAACGCTCCGTTCGTCGCTTTGACGACATCGGGATCCTTGGTCACGAGAACAAACCTCATTTCAACCTCAAGCGGCAAGCTTATTACCCATCTTAATGCGAATGCAACCGCAGATGAACCTTCTGTTTCGGCAACACTCGTGAAATCGCTGGGATCGACCGATACTTCCTATGGCCATGAGAATCGATGCGAACCGGGTCGCCCAAGCGTTTGGCCAGTCGGTCAAGCCCGCCGACACGATGAAGGACGGCGTCCAGGCCGCGACCCTCAGGAAGGCACTCGACACGCAGCGTCAAGAGGCCGACGAACTGCTCAGGCGCCTGGAGCCGAAGGGCCGACTCCTCGACATCCGGGTGTGAGCCAGCGGGTATCGTTACCATTCCATGGCCCCGAAGCGGCATGTTCAGCCCGTACGGTGGAAGAACACCTTTTTCTGGTTCGCAGGCGCTTTGTTCGCGCTCGCGGTCTGGGGTCTGTTCGCTGGTCAGAACGTGATCCGAGATCCTGGCCAAGTCCCTGAAGGAGGGCTGGTCTGGATTTACGTGGCTGGCGGGGTCGTCATGTTGGTCAACGGAGTGATCAGCCACCAACAGGCCTTACAGGCCTACAAAGAAGACACAGAGGAAGAATGATGGTCAACTGCACATGTGGCAAGACGCTCGACAAGGTGCCCTCTTGGCTGGCCGGCACGACCGTTCAGTTCGTCTGCAACAATTGCCCGAACCGCACAGTCAAAGCGATCACGCAGGTGTCCTTGGAACCTGTTCGAGACCCTGACCACGACGAGGCTCTGACCGCAGACGACGCGTTTGACGACGACGACGAGGACACCGAGGACTAAGCAGCGGGCCGCATCGCGCGCTCGATCATGATGAGGGCCGGCGTCAGACTTGGCCCCAGTTCAGCCATGCAGGCTTCTTGGAGCCCCGTATCGTCGCAATGGGCATCCTCCAGCACCGTCACTGACGCCAGGATTTGTCCATGGCGCTCCCACGCTTTGGCGTAGAGCACGCCGTTGAGCGACAGGAGAAACCTTTCGATCAACCGGGTGTCCGGCAGACCTCTGTCAGCGAAGTCTAACTGCACACTTGTGTCTTCGGTCAGTTAGGCTGACTTCCTCAGGTTTTTCAGGCACAAGTACTGAGTTGCGTTGTCAATGTCTGCCCCGATCTCAGCGTACGGGGTTGCGATCGCCTTGACAGGAACCCCCAGGAAGCGGCCGACCTTCTTCTCGAGTGATCCCAGAGTGAGGGTCCAGGGACACAGGCTGCCGACAATCACGCGCCCAAGGAGTCCATAGCCGATGATCCCGGCGAGTTTGAGCGGACTCTTCCTCGCGGAATACGCCCTTTCCAGCACCGGTAAGGCTGAACGCATCAGGTTCGTCCTCATCAACCCGAGATTGCCTCCGGTGAACTCGCCTTCGCGCAGTTTGAGCGTAGTCCGCTTCATCCCCGGAAACGCCTTCTCACAGTCTTCGGCCCGGATGATGGGGTAGTTGAGGCCAGCCGATGTGTCACAGCGGCTGACGAAATCCGTCACCGCTTCGGCAGTCAGGCAGGGGAGGTCGACGGTCGCCAGAAGGAAGGTCTCGGTCTTGACCGCCTCAAGCCCGTTGCGGATGCTCCGGATAAAGGTGTCGCCAGCCGGTACCTGACGTTCATGAAGCCCTGGTGATCCTCCGACGAGAATCGGCTCACCGACGCTGCTGACAGCCGCCAGCACGGTTTCGGCCATTGTGTGGCCCTCATAGGGGATGTCACCACGGTAGCTCACACCCGTAAGCTGCTCCAACTCCGGATCGCACTTTCCGCCAGCAAGAATCACGACATCCATAGACTTTCCTTCCGGTTCAGGGTGTGACAGACCCAGAACGATCCTAGCATTTCGCAACTCCAGGCTCCAGCGGCATCGTGGGCATCCGCGTTTGAATCGAAAACACCGAACACGGCCGCCCCAGAGCCGGTGAGACCGCACAGCTGGGAACCTCGGCGCCGCATCCACTCGATCGCTTCAAGGCAGGCGGCGGGCGCGACAAGCTCAAAGTCGTTGTGCTGGCTCCAAACGGTGTCAGGAAAGTCCAGAAACGGCCGAGGAACGCGGTCAAGGGCCGCATAGGCCTCAGGCGTCGACACCGATGAAGCTTGTGGCATCACGATGAGAAGGTGGCAAGGATCGCCGTCTGGGAGGGGCGTCAAGACTTCGCCGTAGCCCGTGGCCCTGGCCGTCCCTCCAATCAGGAAAAAGGGGACGTCGGCTCCAACCGCCGTGGCGACTTCCCGAGCCTCGTCCTGTGTGAAGCGCCCTTTCAGGAGGTGTGTAAGGCCACGAAGGAAACCCGCCGCGTCTGAACTGCCGCCGCCGAGTCCTGACCGCGCGGGAATGCGCTTCTTCAAGGTGACACGGAGCCGAGGGATATCGTTGTACTCACGAGACAGTCTCCAGGCCTTGGTCACCGTGTTCTCAATCGGGACTTCGTCGCAGTCGCATACGAAAGCGTCCTCTTGTCCGACCTCGAGATGCAGTTCGTCGGCGAGACTGACCGTCTGGAAGACTGACCGGAGTGGATGGTAGCCGGTGGCGTCGGGCCCCCCGATCGACAAGAACACGTTGACTTTGGCTGGACACACGACACTCAGTGCCACTGATTCTCGCCCCCGATTTCGCGTTGTTCGCGAGCGGGCTCCTTTTCCGGGATGGGCGGTGGCACGAGCTTCAGCCTCTGAGACAGTTCGTCGAGACTCTCGGGAGTGGGCGGAGACGCGGTGGGAACAGAGTGCGGTGGAGCGTCGCCACTGATGAGGACGTCGTCAGGCACGACTGAGATGGTTCGAGGGAAAGGCGTCAGGTCCAGTTCCTCCAAAGCCTTGTCGATCGACTCCAACTGCATCCGAGCCTCAGTCAATGCCGCCAGGAACTCTTGGGTCGGCGATTCGGTTTCGCGGCCGACGAGTCGATAGCTGAGCATTTTCATTCGCAAAGTGTCCAGAGTCGTAGTGAAGACAGCGGCTTGAGCCTCCGTGCGTTGAACTCCAGCCATGACCCCCTGATAGTGCACTCGGTACTCAGCGATGTTCTTGTCGGCGATGCGATAGAGCTCTTGGGCTTGGGGATCGGCGCTCATCGGCTGCCCGAGGCGGGGTTGTGCCACGAGCCAGCCCTCACTGGCCACGACCTCGTTCGCCACGATGTCCGCGCGCCGCAGGGCTCGATAGAGTTCGTCTGAAACCGCCTCTATTGTCCTGGGAAGCTCCTGCAGGTCGGCCACGCCCTTACGGCTCAACTGGCGCAAAGCCGTCTTGAACCGGCTGTGCCGCTCCTGACAAGCGGACCAGAGAAAGTGGAACCGCTGAGATTGAAACCTCTTCGGCAGACTTGCCCGATGAGCGCCCCAAACGTTGAGGCCGATGAAGACCATCCAGAAGAAGTAGGGCTGCCACAGAAGGAACGGACTCCACGGGTGCGCGAACACAAAGGTCAAGAAGCCGAAAAAGGCATATCCGAAGATTCGGGGGCCAGCTACGAGCTCCCTCAGGAAACAGACAGTGTCGCGTCGTCGGATTTCGTCCATGGACTTCAAGGCATCGGCGGTCGGCGGTAGCCCCAGGGGAGGCCCTGTTCGCAAGCATAGGCGATTTGAAGGAGCCGCTCGTCGCTGTTCACGGGCCCGGTCAAACACATCCCGACCGGCAAGTCTTGGGAGAACCCGCAAGGCAACGAGATGGAGGGGAATCCTCCCAGGTTTGCCGGAATCGTGCAAAGGTCAAGCATCTTGAGGGCCATCTGGTCGTCGCGCAGTTCACCGAGGCGAAAGGCGACGACCGGCGACGTCGGAGACAGCAGACAGTCATAGTCGCTGAACGCGCGGTTGAATTCGTCAGACATCATCGATCGCACCTGCTGGGCGCGTACGTAGTAATCGTCGTAGTACCCCGCCGAAAGGGCGTACGTACCGACCATGATCCTCAGTTTCACTTCATGGCCGAAAAGTTGACCCCGAGTGGCACTGACGTTCCCGATGTGCCCTTCGCCTGTCCGTTGGGCGCCAAACCGGATGCCGTCAAACCGGGCCAAGTTGCTACTAGCTTCGGCAGGGGCTATCACATAATAAGTCGTTACGCCGTACTCGATGCTGGGTAGATCGACTTCGTCGACCAGGGCGCCTTCGCGGACGAGTGCCTCCAGGGCCATGTCAAATGCGTCTCGTACCCCGGGTTGCACGGCGTCCGACATCAGTTGCTTCGGGAGGCCGACCTTGACCCCCTTGAGTGAGCCGTTCTTGAGACCGTCGGTTCGGATCGCGCTGTCGCGAAGTGAGGTGCTATCGCTTGGGTCGTGGCCCGAAACGGCCGCCGCAAGACTGGCAGCGTCTTCGACCGTCCTGGCGAGGGGACCGACTTGGTCAAGGCTTGATCCGAACGCAACGAGGCCGTACCGAGAGACGCGTCCATAGGTCGGTTTGAACCCCACGATCCCGCACAGTGCGGCTGGCATTCGGATGGAGCCTCCTGTGTCGGAGCCCAGGGCCATCGGGGCCAGTTCGGCCGCGACGGCAGCAGCCGAACCTCCCGAGCTTCCTCCGGGAGAGCGGTCGGGATCCCACGGGTTTCGTGTGACCTTGAGGGCCGAGTTCTCGCACGAAGTCCCCATGGCGAACTCGTCCAGGTTTGTCTTGCCCAAGAGGACCATCCCGGCCTCTTTCAACTTCGAGACGACCGTGGCGTCGAAGGGCGGAACGTAACCCTCGAGAATCCGCGATGCACAAGTGGTCTCGATCCCAAGAGTCGAGAGATTGTCTTTGACTGCGATCGGTATTCCTGTCAAGGGGCCGTCAGTGTGTTCATCCAACCGAGCTTGAGCCAGACGGGCCGACTCAAGAGCAGCCTCTCGACAGACTTCCAGATAAGCGCCGACTTCTCCATCCATCTGGTCGATGCGTGCCAAGTGGGCTTCGGCGACCTCGATCGCTGAGGTTTCCCGTGATTTGAGCTTGGCCGCAAGCTCAGACGCGCTCAACTGAGTGAGCAAAGGCTACTCCTCGATGATCGTCGGGACGATGAAGAGCCCCGCCTTCGTCACGCCTGCGTTTTGGAGCGCCGAACCTCGGGGGAGCGACGGCCAAGTGTCGTCGTCGGCCCAAACGTTTTGTAGGGCAGACGAACGCGAATGGGGCGACTGGCCGTACACGTCGATGCCCCGGATGTCCTGGAAATGACCCAGCAGCGCGTTCAGTTCACTCTGAAACGCGACCAACTCGGCCTCATCCAGTTCGAGGCGGGCGAGGCGGGCCACATGGCGCACTTCGTCCAGGGATATCGACATACAACCATTATAACCGTCGCATAATGGGCCGGTATGGCTACGTGGGGCGCCAGGCGGACGTATCCGGCCGTCGTTGGAACAACGGTGACGCTCGCTGCCGTCTTCACAGCCTCGGCTTTGCTCCGGCCGCTCATCCCACCCCCCGACCCCAATCCCGTCGCGTCGCTCCCAGGTGGGTTCATGGCGCAGGCGGCCCTTCAACGAATCCATTGGCGGACGCTCCAAGATCAACCGTTTGCTGAGGCACGTCGATACGACAAGCCAGTGGTTGCCGTCGTCGGCACCGTGTGGAACCAGACCGGCCGTTACTTTGACAGGAGTGTCCTGGGCGACTCAGAGGTCGCAGAGAGGCTGAACCGAGAGTTCGTCCCACTCAGGATCGACTCTACGATCCACCCCGAGTGGGCTCAGGGACCCTTTCCCCTTGCCTTCGCTGCTAGCGGAGTGGATCCGGGATGGTACGTCGTTGTCCTCCGTCCCGATGGGCGGCCGCTTGCCTGGCTAGCACGGTCTCGGCCTGATCAGAAGTTCGACTTCGTGTCCTTCCAGACTCTGTTGACCGCTGCTCAGAACGGGAACACACCGGCAGGCACTTCGGTTTCGGCCGACTTGGAGGCGGAGATGCGTTCAGAGCGAGAGCTGCTCACCGGATCAGCCAATGTCGACGGTGCGGACCTTCGGTTCTACGTTTCCTCTCTTCTTGAGGGAGCGAAAACGCCGTATGGCTTCATGGTCAATGGTTTGGCGAGGCTGGGCCCTTGGGAGTGGCGTTTTCTCCAAGCGGCGGGATTCTCCGACGACGTGGCGAGCGGCATGAAGCGGGTCGCTACTTCGACTCTCATCGACTGGAAGTACGGCGGCTTCTTCAGGACGGCTCAAGGACTGTCAGGTGGGCAAAGGTATGACAAGGTCGCCGTGGAGAACGCCGACATGGTCGCCGCTCTCTCCGGCATCGCTGCACGAGGTCAAGATCCATTTCTGACCGCCGTCTTTCCGCGGGTGTGGGACGGCGTGTTGGCCCAGTTCTGGGATGGTGAGAAGTCGTGGAGTTGTTCCTGGGCCGACCCGTTCGTCCTCAGCAGGAACCCTTGGTATTCGGTGAGGCCAAGTCAGACGACCAACCCGTCGGTGGGGTTCCTCCGCGACAGGTTGGGGATCAACCCTTCGACGAACCCATCGATGGTGGTTCGAATCGTCGATCCGGTTGACTTCGTGTCTCGGGCCAGTTCCTACGATGAAGCGTTCAAGGAACTTCGAAAGGGTAGTTCGGGCAACGGGCCCGAATTGAGTGGGGAGGGTAGTACCGAGACGGTGTGCACGCTTTTTGCCCGCCTGTCGGAGGCGGCAAGGCTCATGGGCGACCGGCAGCGGCAACAGCAGATCGCTTGCCTGTTGCCGAGTGTCTGGCAATGCCTGGCTGGAACAGACGTCGTCATCCATCGCCAGAACCCCGACATCTTGGAAACGCCGTTCCTCGGCGACTATGCGGCTTTTGCCGACGCCATGCTGTCTCAGTACCTCGCCACAGGCGACGAGCGAGCGTTGGGATCTGGGAGGGCCGTCCTCAGTCGTGCATTAAGCCTGTTCGATTCGGGAACCGACGGCACTTGGCTGGCCATTCCAAGAGAGAGGCGTTTGGCTGGCGCGTCATGGACCGGACTTCCTTCTGTTGTCGACGGGGCCCGAGAGTCCATCGAGGGACAGACTGTCCGCCTGCTTCAAGCCTACTCCTGCGTGTTGCGAGACACCGACGTGGGCGAGACCTTCAAGCTGGCGGCCCAGAAGGCCGTCGGACGGTACGCGGGGCTATCCAAGACCATCCGGTTTGGACTTGGAAGCATTTTGTTGGCCACGGTCGAGACGTCGCGGGACCAGTACTGCGTCGTGACCGGGCCCGGTGCCGTCGGCGTCGCGGCGAAGCTGAATGCAGCCGCCCCCAGCGCCATGGTGTTTCCGGCCCTCGGCGGTGTACGCAAGGACTTGCAGGCCAAAGGCGACGGCGTGTACCTATGCTCTTCCCGTGGAGTCCAGGGTCCGATGAAGGTTGAGGAGGCTTTGGCCGCCTTGGCGTCTACGCCCTAGCCGTAGCCCAGCGTCACGGTCCATAATCGTCTTCCCGGGAGAGGTCGCATAGTGGTCTAGTGCGCCGCACTCGAAATGCGGTGAGGTGTAACAGCCTCCGTGGGTTCGAATCCCACCCTCTCCGCCAGGTCTTTCCGTGAAAAATCGACGGTGGCCTTTCGCCCTCCGCTTTTGAGGCCATCGGCTTTCACTTCGGAGCTTCGGACCGTCAATACTGTGGCCATGGCCCATGCCCACAAGATCGACCGCGTCCAGAAGGTCAACCTCAAAGAGATCGATACTGATCCGCCCAAGGGCATGACGAAAGAAGAGGCGTTGGCGGAGACCCAGAAACTCGCATCCGAGATGGAAGAGCTCCTCGACCTCCTCTTCTTTGCGGGCCAGCATTCCCTCCTCCTTGTCTTGCAGGGGATGGACACGAGCGGCAAGGACGGGACGATCCGCCACTTCCTGAACTACACCCACGCCCAGAGCTGCCGGGTCGCTTCGTTCAAAGTCCCGACCGCGCACGAGTTGGCTCACGACTTCCTGTGGCGGATCCATCAGCAGGCACCGGGCAAGGGGGAGATAGCGGTCTTCAATCGCTCGCATTACGAGGACGTACTCGTAGTCCGGGTTCACGAACTCGTCCCTAAGGACGTGTGGCACGGGCGCTACGCTCAAATCAACACGTTCGAGTCCCTTCTTACAGCCTCTAACACGATCGTTCTCAAGTTCTTCCTTCACATCAGTAAGAAGGAGCAGGAGGAGCGGCTGCTCGACCGGGAAAAGGAGGTTGAAAAGGCATGGAAACTCTCGGTAGGCGATTGGAAGGAGCGAGAGCAATGGAGCCGTTACCAAGAAGCCTACGAGGACGCGATCGGCAAGTGCGCCTCAGCGGAAGCCCCCTGGCATGTGGTGCCCGCCGACCACAAGTGGTACCGGAACCTCGCCGTGACCGAGGCGATCGTCCACGCGCTAAGACCCTACAAGAAGACCTGGCTCAAGGATCTGACCGAGGTCGGGGAAAAGGCCAAGGCGGAGCTGTCTGCCTTCCGGTCCGGCAAGCCGTAAGGCCCTGGAGAGAGAAGCGCAGGACTGGTGGCCGGGACGCGAAACCGATCATCCTGCAGAGGCGTTGGTATGGGAGTGCCGCAGAACGATGGCTCGAAACGCATCAGCCGCCGCAAGCTGCTCAAGCGCAGCCTGATCGGCGGTGTGGCGGCGTTCACACTTGACTCGTTGTTGATCGAGCCGAGCATCCTGACGATCGACCACATCAAGGTCTCGATCAACGGCCTTCCCCCTGGGCTCAAAGGGTTCAAGATCGCCCAGCTCAGCGACTTCCACTGTGGCAACTGGATGGATCCCCAGTTCGTGAGGGAAGCGGGCCGGCGTGCGATGGCGGAGAAGCCAGACCTCATCGTCGTGACTGGTGACTTCGTGCACGGCTATGGGTTGAGCGGGCACACGCCGGACCTGCGAGTCGCCATCGGCGACTTAAGGGCGCCCCACGGAGTCTTTGGCGTCCTGGGCAACCACGACGGGCACAAGGGAGCCGAAAACGTGCGACGACGCATCCGAGAGGCGGACTCCCTCGAACTCCTCGAGAATCGGCACGCCGTCGTCGAGCGGGGTGGCGACGCATTCGCGCTGGTGGGACTGGACGACATGTGGGTGGGACTGCCAGACGAGCGGAAGGCCTTCCGGGGCCTGCCCGAGGACATGCCGAGGATTCTGCTCGAACACAACCCGGACCTCGCCGAAGAGATGCCTCCAGGCTATCGGGTGGACCTCCAGATCAGTGGGCACACGCACGGTGGGCAGATACGCTTTCCGTGGGGTTGGGCGCCGCACATTCCCAGTTCTTATGGGAACAAGTTTCGCGAAGGGCTCGTCCACGGCCAGATGCACCGTGTCTACGTGAACCGGGGGCTCGGCGGTCTATTCCCTATGCATCCTCGCCTGTTCTGTCCGCCCCAGGTTAGCCTGATCGAACTTGTCTGACCAGCCCCCTTGGGGCACTTCCCGAGCGACTTGGGGCACTTCCCGAGCGACTTGGGGCACTTTCCGCGAGGCTTGGGGCACTTGTCGTGAGACTTGGGGCACTTTCCGCGAGGCTTGGGGCACTTGTCGTGAGACTTGGGGCACTTGCCGGGCGACTTGGGCCGCCCGAGGGGCTCCCCGAGTGGCCCAAGCCGCGCAGTCAGTGAGCCGAGTCGGACGCTTTGACGTGCTTGCCGCCCACAAAGTCAGGCGAGAGCTTCGCCTCGGTGAGCGAAGCGCGGACCATCTCCATGGGGATGGGGCCCAGGTGCAGGACCGTGTCGTGGAACTGCTTGACCGTCATCTTCGAGGGCACGAGCTCCTTGTAGAGCGCCCTGAGCTGGAGTCCGCCGATCATGTAGGCGCACTGATAGAGCGGCGAGTACATGTCGCCGATGAAGCGCCGCACTTCGGACGTGGCCGTCCATCGTTCGTGGCCGACTCTGTCCACCAGGTAATCGATCATCTGCTGCGGCGTCATCTGCCCTAAGTGGAACTTGAGGCTGACGACGATGCGGGCGCACCGGTGCATGCGCCAAAAGAGCATGCCGATCTTGTCCTCAGGCGATTGGGCAAACCCAAGGTCCCACATCAGCATCTCCCAGTGGAGCGCCCATCCCTCGATGAAGAAAGGTGTGGAGAAGACGCGTCGATAGGGCCGGTACCGCTCGGACATGTAGATCTGAAGGTGGTGGCCAGGGATCAGCTCGTGGAAGGTGACCGCACGTAGGAAGTGCCTGTTGTTGCCACGCATCGACATCTGCTTTGTGGCGTGGTCCATGTCCGGCAGTGGGTATGAGGTCGCCATATGCTGGCCGCCGTAGAAGGCGAAGGGCCAGTTCTTCTGCTGCTCAGAAGTCAGCATCTGGACCCGCCAGGTCTCCTTGCAGAGCGGCTCCAAGGTGACGAGGTCGTGATCTTCGACGAACTGGACTGCCTCCCGGCCCTGAGCCATGATAAGGTCGTCCTGTTCGCCGGGTGGCACATGGTCTTTTTTCACCAGCTCCAATGCCTTCTTCCAATCGTCGCCGCATCCCAGTGCCTGTGACGCTTTGACCATCTCCTTTTGGCACCAGTCGTACTCGTGCTCGGCTATAGCGATGAGATCTTCAGGGGTGTAGTCGATCATCTCAGACTTGAGGTCGTCGATCAGGGCCTCACGACCGATCGGGTCGCCGATCAGGGGATCGTCGTCACCACCCTTCTGTCCGGCAACATCCTCTTTGAGGAACCTCTCATAGGCCTCAAGCTCCTTCGAGCACTGTGTGTACGGCTTCTCGCACCACCAAGAGAACAAGGGCTTGTAGCCGTCGTAATGGCGGTACCAGCGCTGAAACGTTTCGCGTAGGTCGCCCAGCGTCTTGGACGCCCTAAACGCGAGGCTCGGATCCAGTTCCTTCTTCTCAAGCTTGGACTTGGCGTCATCCATGAGCTGGTGGGCTTCGTGCCTTATGTCGTCAATCTCGCCCGCGGCAGCTTCAGGATCAAGCGGTGCGAGGGTCCAACGGTTCTCTTCGAGTTTGACGATCTTGTCGGCGAAGGGGAGGAGTTTCCTTATCTGGGCGGCCTTCTTGCGTTGCGCGGCGATGTCGCGAAGGTCGGACTCAGCGTGGTTGCGCAGTAGGATGTAGTCAACCTGCCCGTTCCGGTCGAGAGCGGCAAAATCGCTCCCTTTGAGACTCTGCAGCCAGCCCTTCTCGAACTCCTCTCGCCTTTGCCACCCTTTCTCAGAAAGCGGGACGTCGTAATAGCGGTCGATCCCTTGCAGGTCGGTGGTGTAGCGTTGGACGAGTTCTTCCATGTTGGTGCCTATGGCGGGCCGTCCCGCCGCGACAAGCGCCAGCGTCAAGGCGAGAACGGGCATAGGTGGAATCTACCCGGACATCCTCAGACGTGGCCCTCTGCGTAGGCGGCCAGTTCGTCTGGGCTGAGGACGACCACATTCGGCTCTACTGCGGACAGGAACTCGTCGAGAGGCATCTGGTTCAGCCCAGACTCGGCGGACATTTCCTCGTAGAAGTCGCGCAGCACGTCGCCGACCGATGGCTCGCCCCGATAGCCGTGAACCCACAACCCGGGTTTTTCCTCTACGCTCTTGTAGGCGACGGCTGCTACCCACGTCTGTTCCTGGATCTGAAGTTCACCAGCCAACGGATCCGGCAACCACCGACCATGGGCCACAAGCAGTCCCTGTTCAGTGAGGGCCGCTGCAACTTGGGTGTAGGGCATGTCCGACTCCGCTTGGATCACGACATGGCTCGCCGGATCACCGATCGTGACGACGCGCTGACTGGCTTCTGACGAAACGTAGGCCCAAGGCTTGAGCCCGTGCCTTTTTGCCTCTTCCGCCAGGTGTTCGAAGTCCA
Organism: Armatimonadota bacterium; assembly: GCA_029781035.1. Classification (GTDB taxonomy): domain Bacteria; phylum Armatimonadota; class Fimbriimonadia; order Fimbriimonadales; family Fimbriimonadaceae; genus JAEURO01. The sequence goes on along the minus strand of JAKOXK010000048.1, from coordinate 86,754 downwards.
CGTGCAGGACCATTTGGCCCTGATTATAGGCAGACGACGGCCCGCTCGGTCTGCCGAAGCGACTCCGCGCACCAGCTAAGCCCAAAGGGATCGGTCAAAACGCTGGGCTCCGAACCGTGGCATCCCGCCGCCATCAGCTTGTCGATGGGGGCGTCTGAGCGCATCCAGACGACTGGAGTCGTCAAGATCCCTTGCTTGAAGCGAAGCCTGAGTGGGCCCGATTCGACGAGGTAGGTGCCGTCAGGCAGGCGGTCTGCCGTGGACTCTAGTACTTCGGCGTAGAACCCGGCAACGTCCACGGGAGAACTGACGATGGCTCCAAGACAGGATTTGAGAAAGCCAGTTTGGGATCCGTCAATGTCGAGCAGAAGGAAGGCACTCCTGTCCTCATGGATGTTAAAGACCAGTCCGAACGGGTCGCGGACGAGGCAGGACTGGCCAGGGCCCCGCCAGACGATCTCCTCGTAGCCGAGCCTGCGGACGATCGGCCTGGCCTCTCGAAGGTCGGGTGTGATGACCTCAAGCACCATCGGTTTCGGTTGGCCCGGATCCAGGAACAGCCGGAGGGGGCCAGCACAAAGTTCGACGCCGGCCTCAGATTGGACCTGCGTCATCCCAAAGTGGGTTTGGTAGTAGTTAGCCGCCACCTCCGGATCAGGTGTCACCAATCCCACGCACCGGCTCAGCATAAAAGCCATGGCGCCCTCACCACGAGAGTTCCACGGGCATTAGGGGAGCCGGCAACGGATATTGCCAGTTTCCGGAATGAACTGTCACGATCACGGGCCAGTAGGGAAACCAGCCCGCAACGACACGAGGCCGGTGCGGCTCACTGCCTAAGCACTGGGAACTCCGCCAGTCCCGGACAGTCTCCGCAGTATTATCAAGGACAGCATGTCCGACACCCTCCACACGCTGTTGACTGAAGACCGGAGCTATGAGCCGACACCCGAGTTTCGTGCCCAAGCCAACGTCAACGACCCCGAGGTCTACCAGCGGGCACTGTCCGATCCCTTAGACTTTTGGGAGGGTTGGGCCAGGCAACTGGATTGGTACGAGCCTTGGAAGAAGGTGCTCGTTTGGGAGCGGCCGTTTGCCAAGTGGTTCGTCGGCGGGAAGATCAATGCGTGCCACAACTGCGTGGATCGACATGTGGCGAGGGGACTGGGTGACAAGGTTGCTTTGATCGGCGAAGGCGAGCCTAACGACGTCCGGAGCTTCACCTACGCTCAGGTCAAGGACGAAGTGAGCCGGATCGCCAACACCCTCAAGTCGCTCGGCGTCTCGAAGGGCGACCGTGTCTGCGTCTACATGCCAATGATTCCGGAGCTACCGATGACGATGCTGGCTTGTGCGCGGATCGGAGCCGCGCACTCCGTCGTCTTTGGAGGGTTCTCGGCAGAGTCGTTGCATGAGCGCATCAACGATGCAGGAGCCAAAGTCGTTGTCACGGCGGACGGTGGATGGCGCCGCGGACACGTGGTCGAGCTCAAAAGGATCACCGACGAGGCCTTGGCCAAGGGGTGCCCGACTATCGAGAAGGTCTTGGTGTACGAGCGGATCGGCGACGCTACCGCCTACGACAAGGGGCATTGGGACTCGAGTCGGGACGTGAGATGGAGTGATGTCGTCCCGCAGCAGTCCGTCGACTGCCCGTGCGAGCCCATGGACAGCGAGGATCTGCTCTATATCCTCTACACAAGTGGTTCGACAGGTAAGCCCAAGGGCATCATGCACTCCACGGGTGGGTACCTGACGCAAACCTATGCGACGGCCCAGTGGGTCTTCGACTACAAGCCTGACGATGTTTTCTGGTGCACGGCAGACTGCGGATGGGTCACGGGCCACAGCTATATCGTCTATGGGCCGATGGCGAACGGCGTCACGCAAGTCGTTTACGAAGGGACACCTGACACACCTGACAAGGATCGCTTCTGGCGCGTCATCGAAAAGCACGGCGTCACGATCCTCTATACGGCGCCGACTGCCATCCGAACGTTCATGAAGTGGGGCGACGAATACCCGGACCGCTGCGACCTATCGTCTTTGCGCCTCCTCGGCAGCGTGGGTGAGCCGATCAATCCCGAGGCGTGGGTCTGGTACCACGAGACGATCGGCAAGCAAAACTGTCCGATCGTGGACACGTGGTGGCAGACGGAGACCGGGGCCATCTTGATCAGTCCGCTGCCTGGCATCACATCGACGAAACCTGGATCCGCGACGCAGCCTTTCCCCGGGATCCATGCAGCGGTCTACAACGAGATCGGAGACGACGTGACGCCCCGTCACGGGGCACTCGGTTTCTACAACACGGCCGAGGGCCGACAACCCGATCCGAATGGCCGAGAGATCGGCGGGATTCTCACGATCAAAGAGCCATGGCCGTCCATGCTCCGAGGCATCTGGGGCGATCCGGAACGCTACTACAACGTCTATTGGAGTCGATTCAACGACGCCTACTTCCCGGGAGACGGGACAAAGGTCGACTCAGACGGGTACTTCTGGCTGCTCGGCAGGATCGATGACGTCATGTTAGTCAGCGGGCACAACATCTCGACAATGGAGGTGGAAAGTGCCCTCGTGGATCATGTCGCCGTGGCTGAAGCAGCCGTTATTGGAAAGAAGCACGAGATCAAAGGTCAGGGCATCTCCGCCTTTGTGATCTTGCGGACCGGTCACACTGGCTCTCCTGAATTGGAGAAGGCCATCAAAGACCATGTGGCCATGAAGATCGGTGCGATAGCCCGACCCGACGACCTGTTCTTCTGCGCCGAGCTTCCCAAGACGCGAAGCGGCAAGATCATGCGGCGCTTGTTGCGGGACGTGGCCGAGGGGCGTGCACTGGGCGACACCACGACGTTGGCGGATCCTGGAGTCGTCGCCAACTTGAAAGAGCGATACGAGCACGAGAGCTAAACCGCACTTCTGCGGTCGATCAAGGGCCGGACGCGTGGAACAAGCCTCCTATGAGTGTCCGAGGCTCTCTCGCAGGATTGGCTGCCGTCTGCATGGCGGGCGGCTCCTTGATCGTTCCCAAGGTATCAGGCGCGCAGTTGGCCGATACAGCGGCTACGACCGCGGTCCAGGGGCATCTGAACTCGATGTCGAACGGAGTCAAAGGCGGCATGAGGGCCGTCAAAGGGGCCCGGGCATTGGTCCAGGACTCCAAACGACAGGTCGCTGAAGGCGCAGAAGTCTTCGGCGACGGAAAGACTGCCAACGACGCCTCGAGCCCGTCATCGCTGGCACCCCAGGACGGCAAGCCGTTCACGGTGCAAGGCGTTGTCTTCACAGACGAAGTCAAAGACGGGCAACGGGTCGTCGTCCTGGTGCGGGGGGCAGATCCCCAGCACAAGGAAGCGTTTGCCTTCCACATCACCGATCCGAACTTCCCCAAGCAAGAGCGTGGGACAGTCGTCTCGATGACGGGCTCGGTCGTGGCCCACATGAAGGATCCGAAGACGGGCGGCATGGTCTATGCCCTCGACAACGGCCAACTTGTAACTGGAGCGCCCGGTCAGGGGGCGGGAGCCGCGAGTCAGGCTCCTCCGGAGAAGCCTCGGTTCGACGACGCCCTCCGCGGTTGGAGTTTCCGCGGAACCGTTGAGATGGAAGGCAAGGCGACCGGAGTCTTCGTGAAGGAAAAGCAAGTCCACTACGGTAGTCCGGGCGATGAATTGGCCGGAGGCGTTCATGTCTTGTCGGTCCGCGACGGACAGGCCAGACTCAAGGTGGACGGCCAGACCATGGACATCACCCCGTGGTGACGTGTTAGTTCGGAAAGCCGAACTGCTTCATCAAGTTGTACGAGAGCACAGCCAGGCCAAACCCAAGCACGCCGCAAAGGACTGCATAGACCACGAGGACGTTTCCTTGTGGATGACCCTTGGTCCGGGCCAAGACAGCGCACACGATGGCGGCCGGTGCCAGGAGTAACGGGCAGAACAGGACGGAACATCCTCCCAAGAGCCACGTGGCGGTCGCCAGCGACTTGGTCTGATCCGGTGCGACCGGCTGAACCGGGGGTGTTGGGTATTCGGCATACCCTCGTTCCGTTGGCTCCATGCGAACGGGTTCCTGCGGCTGCGGGAACAGTTCAGCCAGGTTCCTGGCCTCAAACGGAGGACCTCCTACTTCGGGCTCAAGCAACGTTTCAGGGGCAATACGCCCGTCCTCGCGCCACTCAAGGAGAAGGTCAAGGTCGGCAGGGCCGTACTTCTTGCCGTCTGAACCGTGCACGAAGTGGCGCATATAAGTGCGGTTTTACCTCGCCCTGGTTCGAGCAGCGGCTGGACGAGGTGGAGTGTCCACTCCGCGCTTGAGGGTGCGGAGTGGACACTTCGGCATCAGCGACGGGGCCGGAACCTCGCGTTCACGTCTTCTTCGCGTTTCTTGCCGGGAAAGGCGTCCGGAACTTCGGGCAAGTCCTCGACCGGATGACGTTCAGCTTTCTCTGGCTTCTGCTCTTCATCGTGACGATGACGCCGAGGTCTCTCTTCTGAGCCAGCTTCTTGGGTCTCGACCGCCGCACGGTCTGGACGTGGGCCTCGGTCTCGGTCACCATATCCGCCCCGGTCTCGGCCGCCACGACCACGATCGTCACGCCCTCCTCGGCCCCGGTCGCGTCCGCCCCGGTCCCTATCGCCGAAGCTCCGCTCTGGCCTCGGGGACGCTGGCGGGTTCGGGTCGTTGAGCCGAGGATTGTCAGGATTGAGCCCGATGGCGGTCAAGTTGATCCGCCCTTGGCTGTCCACCTCGTGGACGCGAACGTTGATCACGTCTCCCACGCTCACAACGTCGTCGGGCCTGCCGATTCTGGCCTTCGTCAGTTGGTCTGTCGGAACCATGCCGTCTTTGCCTCCTGGCATTTCCACCATGGCTCCGCGTCCCATGAGTCGGGTGACGGTTCCTGTGAACTCGGTTCCGACTTCGAGGACCATCGTGCAAGCCTTGACCATGGCGATCGCTTCCTCGGCTGAACCGCCGGTGGTGCTGGCGATCAGCACCCGGCCGTCCTGTTGGACATCGATCTCGACACCGGTCTGCTCAGTGATCTTGCGTATGTTCGCCCCACCTGGGCCGATCAGCGCGCCGATCTTGCTCGGGTCGATCTGGATCGTTTCGACCCTAGGCGCATTCGGGTTGAGCGTCTTGCGCGGCTCAGGGATCTCAGCCTGAATGACGTCGAGGATCTTGAGTCGGGCGTCGAGCGCTTGGTTCAGGGCGTCGGCCAAGACCTTGTCAGGGATTCCCTCAAGCTTTGTGTCGAGTTGAAGGGCTGTGATGCCCTTGCGAGTTCCTGCGACCTTGAAGTCCATGTCGCCGCTGAAGTCCTCGACGCCCTGAATGTCGGTGAGGACGACGAACTTCTTGCCATCGCTCATGAGACCCATGGCAATACCGGCAACCGGTGCCTTGATCGGCACGCCCGCGTCCATGAGGGCCAGGGTCGATCCGCAGACGCTCGCCATGGAAGTGGAGCCGTTCGACTCAAGGACTTCGCTGATCAGGTGGAGCGTGTAAGGGAAGTTCGGATCGTCGAGTGGGACGACATACCGTAGCGCGCGCTCGGCGAGGGCTCCGTGCCCGACTTCGCGCCGTCCCGCGCCCCGCAACATCCTGACTTCGCCGACCGAATAAGGCGGGAAGTTGTAGAAGTGCATGTAGCGCTTGTCGCCCTCTTCCTCATCCAGGGTGTCCATCATTTGGGCGTCTTTGGGCATGCCCATCGTCAGGACTGTCATGACTTGAGTCTGGCCACGAGTGAACAGGCCCGAGCCATGGACGCGAGGCAGGAGGCCGGCAACGGCTTCCAAGGGCCGGATGTCCTTGACACCGCGCCCGTCAGGACGCTTGCCGTCTTCGATGATCGACTTGCGGAGGATCTCCTTGATCGCCTTGTCCACCGCACCAGGGATCTGGGCAGTCTCGTCAGGGTATTTCTCGACGTACTTTTTGATCAGGTCCTTGGCGAGGTCGTCCATCGCGGACTCACGCTTGGCCTTGTCGGGGTCGAAGATGTTCGCGGCAATGTACTTGGCCTCTTTCTTCTTGATCTCGTCGGCGAGCTTTTCGTCTGCCTTGACGATGACGGGCTCCCGCTTGTCTTTGCCGGCCATCTTGCCGAACTTTTCGAACTCCTCGCAGATCTTTTGAATGGCCTTGTGCCCGAACTTGAGAGCGTCGGCCATCACCTTCTCGCTGACTTCCTTCGCGCCCGCTTCGACCATGCTGATGGCGCCCTTGTGCCCGGCGACGACGAGGTCGAGTTCAGATCGTTCCAACTCTTCGTTGGAAGGGAAGAGGACGAACTCACCGTCGATGCGTCCGACACGGACACAGCCGATCGGGCCGTTGAACGGGATGTCGCTGACCGCCAGGGCGGCGCCGGCCGCGTTGACGGCCATCACGTCGGGCGGAACGCCCTTGTCGACGCTGAAGGCCATCGTGATGACCTGGACGTCGTTGCGCATGCCTTTGGGAAAGAGGGGCCGGATGGGCCGGTCGATCAGCCGGCTGACCAGGACGGCCTTGTCGCTCGGCCGACCGCCTCGCTTGATAAAGCCGCCCGGAATCTTGCCGATGGCGTACTTCCGTTCTTCGAAGTCACAGACCAAAGGCAGAAAATCGATGCCCTCTCGGGCTTCTTTGCTCATGGTCGCGGTGCCGAGCACCACGGTTTGGCCCATGCCGAGCAAGACGGAACCGCCCGCTTGCTTCGCCACGCGCCCTGTTTCGAGGGAGATGGTCTTGCCACCGACCTCGAAGGTGTGGGAATGGATCATTGTTAGATTCTCGCTTTTGACGAGTGAGGAGGTCCGTGACGGAATCAACCGGGTACGGCGAGGCTATCGTTTGGCCAATTTCAGGCCGCGACTGCTGTCGCGCGACCCGTCACTCGTCACCCGTCACGTGGACGGGCCAAGTTCGTCTGAATGCCGCTCTCCGCAAACTCCCGTGGGAGGCTCCGAAGAACGGCACGCATCCAGGACTTGACCGTTGCCGGCAAGGATACCCGCGTCAGAAGGGCCGACTTGGGCGACCAACCCCAAGGGCCCGGATCAAAAACGACAAATCAGTCCATGAAGGAGTGCGAGTCGAAATGACATGAAGCTCCGGATCATGTGCAGCGCGAGACTCTCATGTTTGGTCGTGACGTTCGGGCAGCAGTCTCACGTAGAGGTCGGTGCGCACTTCCTCGATCCGAACGGCTGTGCAATCGTTGACATAGACCTCAAAACTGGGCGAGTCCGCTACTTCACGCCCCAAATTGGGCAAGGCTTGGCCACAGAAACGGGCCCAAGCGTCTCCCAAGCCTTCGTAGCTGCCCATGTGTGTGCCGACGGCGTACTCCCCTGGCGAAACTGTTGTGAGCCGCAAGTCGGGGTCTCCCTCACCGCGGCTGGGAAGCTCGAAGTCGTCAGCGACGATCAGGCAAGCATCGGACCGGAGTTCGTGGGCCGGTGTGGCCCCTGGGTCGTCGTACCAGATGCCGAGTGCCCCCTGGATCTCTACGCCGTGGGATTGTGCCCACTGCCAAAGGGCGCCGAATTTGGGCCCGATCTCGTGGTACGGGCCAATGTGACGAAGAGCGACGAGGTTCCATTGAGGAACCGTTGTGAGTCTTGCTTCCATAGGGGTGTCTCTACCAAGGACTATCTCGGGCAAGGAACGGCGACCGTCGGGCCACCAATGTACGGAGTTGGGGCTTTGGATCTCGTGACGGGTCGGGCGCAGACGGAACTCGGTCGGTGCGACCAAATAGGCCGACTTGAACGCTCGAGTAAAGGCTTCGTGCGATTCATACGAGGCGTCGAAGGCAACTTCGGCCACGCTCTGCCGCGTGTGGGCCAAGCGCCATGCTGCGCGCTCAAGCTGCAGACGGCGCACAAACTCGGAGAGCGTTTCGCCGGTTGCAGCCATGAAGACGCGGCCGAAGTGGAACCTTGAGAACCCAGCCTCGTCGGCGAGAGTCCGCGGATCAGGATCACGATCCAGGTGCTTGAGGGCAGCCTGGACAGCCAGGGTGATCCTCTCCGTGTACTCCTTTCGCGTATCTGTCCTCATCCGACACTATGATGGGCATGCGGGCATGCCCCAGGCTTGATCGTGCTTGCTCAGTTTGGTCGCGGTCAGAATCCCGAACCCGGAGCTCCTTCCAGGATCGGGAACGGCTTCTCCTTCAGCCCCTTCAAATCCCAGTCGTGGCGTCGCTTCCTGACCTCGTCAAGCAGGCCACGCACAGCGTGTGGCGCCCTGGCCTTGTGAGCAAACGCGTCCCGAAAGAGAGGCCAATACTTATCAATGTCGTGCGAGAGGTCGAAGACCATGACGCCCTGAGTCGTCGCGGCAGCAGCCTGAATGGCTCTCGCGGCAGCGCCAGTATCGCCCTGGAAATCGGCGAGTTGGATTCCTGCGTAGACCCAACACTGGTCGCGGGCCACCCTGTCGCTGATGTCACCAGCAGCTTCGACGGTCCGACCGATAGGAGCGTTGTTCTTCATCGCCGCCTCCATCGTCGGCAGAGAGTAGTAGCAGCCCGTGATCAGCACGTCGAGGTCGGCGGCGAAGCCCGTGCGCTGATAAAGTGGGGTCAGGAACGGGAAGCCGGCCGAAAGGGCCGCAGATGCATAATTGGAACCGTACTTGGCGTAGTCGCCGTACCACGATCCGGCGTAGATTCCGAACTCTGCCCCAGGACTCGAGGCCATCACGGTCTGCCGAACTTTGGCAGCGAACCTGGCCAGGACGCCTGCGCGCCACGCGAGCCACGAGTCAAAGTACGGCCCAGGGTCAATACCTGAGGTCAGATCGGGCTTCAGCGTATACCGATAGACGTCGTCGGGCCACCGCAACTTGGTATGGACGTGCTTCTCGAACAGTCCGCGCGACAGTTCACTGAAGTCGGCGTCGAGCCCATGGAACCGGAAACGGTCGTCGAATAGCAGACCGTCTGGACGATAGGTGTCGCACACCTCCTTGACGAATCGGACGACCCGCTCCTGTACGGCCGGGTCGAGGGGGTTCATCATCAGAGGGATCTGGTCTTGATCCTCGGAAGTGAGGGCATAGCGGGGGGTCGTCTCGAGGGAGACCCGGTTCCCGGGCACTACGGTCGCCGCTCGGTTGGTCAGAACTAGGATCCGCTCTCCCGGACTGAGGCCCTCGGGCGGTCTCGAACCGACTCTCACGACAGAAAGGCGCTTGTCGAGTTCGACAAACGTCGCCTCCCCGCCCTCGCGGAGGGGAGGCTTGTCGAAGAGGGCCCCGTCCTCCGACCATCGGTCGGGGTTCAACCGAGGACAAAGGGACCAAAGTCGGGTTGAGAGCCCTATCCTAAAGGAGGGAACCGGTTTGTAGACCACGGACTGATGTTCGGGGTGAGCGTAGCCCCAGCCCGGCTCGCCGAATAGGGAGTCTGGCTTCATGGCGTCGCGCTTGGCGTACGAATGGCCCTCGCTGAAGGCGTTGAGACTGACAAAGAACGAGAGCCCAAGGTTCTTCGTGACTTTCCGGAACTCTCGGACAGGGTCGAACCCTTTGGGCATGCTCTGGCCCTTCCACGAATTCATTGGATCGGTGTATCGACTGGGATAAAGGGTCCGTCCGACGATCGGCTTGACGTCCAGAACCACCGTGTTGAACCCGACGTCGGCGATCTTCGCGAGCAGAGATTCTATCTTCGCGTTCGAGTTGATCTTGTCCAGGTTGGCGGTTCCGTCGATCCAAAGCACGCGACCCTGAAGATCATTGAGGCGGCAGACATCGTCGGCAAAGCTCCCGCCGGCGAACCGTTGGTCGATCCGAATCCATGGGAGTCGTGGGAAAGGCGCCGCGGGCTGAAAGCGCGGGATAGGCGGGCCAGCCTGAAGCGTCACGGCCAACGCCATCGCTGAGAGCATGAAGCCCTTTTACCCTCGGTCGCGATTCGAGGCAGCATCCGGACCGTCTAAGTATTCATGAGACGCGGTCAGTTCTTGACGTTGTGCATCGTTGCCTTTGCGGGTTGCTTCCTCGGCGGCTTCCTGGCTCAAGCTGGGCCCCAGAAGGCTTGGGGCCAGTTGCGCGAAATACCGCCGGGCGACTATGGCCAGATGAACCAGAACATTCGGAACAGCAACCAGCTTTTTGTGCCCTCAGGTGGCCTGAGAATGGTCGATGAGCGGAACCGTGTGATCGGGATGATCCTCAATCAGCCGTCAGGGGCAGGGCTCGTGCTCTTGGACGGATCGGGCAGGCCGTCGGTGTCTTTGCTCGCCGGAGGTCAGGGCCAGATTGCACTGAACACGAACGCCAACGCGGTCATTCGGGTCTCGGGTCCGGCCGGCAAGGACGGCTTCTCCGCCACGGCGACAGATTCGAGCGTCGTCGTCAAGATGCTCCAGGGACTTGAGTTGACAGCCGCCAACGACGGAGGGCGGATCTTTGTCTCGAACGCGAAAGGCGGTCACGGTGTCCGTATTGACACGACGGCAGATGGCGGGCGAGTCACAGGTTTCGACAAGGACCAGCGGGCGATCGCAGATTTGTCTCCCAAAGGTGGCACGGCGATCCTCAACCTCTTTGGTAAAGAGGCGAAGCCTGGATTCTCGGCTTCCGGAGACGGCAGCGCTGCAGTCACCAAAGGTGAGGAGACGCTGTGGAAGGTGCCTAAGGACGAGGGGACTGGCGGTGGAGGGACACTGCCTGGTGGCGGACAGCCCTAACCATATTGGTCAGCCCCAGGTTCTTGCCCATCGACAGGCCTGAGCCGAACAACGTGAAGACGAGCTCGTCATCAAGTTGGTCGGCCGCTTCGATCGGCTGTCCATCGAGCCCGAGTTTGAGAACGGTCGCCAATGCCTTGGCTGACACGCCCTGTGGGTTTTCAACTGCGAACTCCACGAACATGTTGTCGCCAACCGCTTTGACCCAAACGAAGGCATCGCTCTCACAGCCGGGAACCCTGCGAGACTCCTCGAACGGGCGTATCGCCGTCTCAGGGCTTACGTCCCGGAACCTCTCGGCGAGCGAGACCAGGACCTGGATCCTTTCTGTCCGGTCGTCCAAGGCCCTGAGAAGGTCAACGATCTCTTGGATCGCCTGGGGATAAGGCATGAATCACCGCTCGACTGGGAGGCCGACGGCGTTGCCCCACTCGGTCCAACTGCCGTCGTAGTTCCGCACGTGCTTGTAGTCGAGTAGGTACTTGAGTACGAACCACGTGTGGCTGCTCCGTTCTCCTATCCGGCAGTAAGTCACGATGTCGTCTTCCGGCTTCAAGCCAGCCTCTTCCTCGTAGATGACGCGGAGGGCGTCGGGGGACAGGAACTTCCCACTGTTTGGGTCGACGGCATTCGCCCAAGGAACGTTCACGGCTCCCGGAATGTGGCCCCCGCGGACCGCTCCTTCGTTCGGGTAGTCGGGCATGTGCAACCGTTCGCCCGCGTACTCCTGTGGGCTTCTTACGTCTACGAGGCAGCCCCGCTCCGTAAGGTGCAAAAGGATGTCCTCGCGAAAGGCCCGGTCCACCCGGTCGTTCCGAGTTCGCACGGGATAGGAGGTGGTATCGGCTTGTGGCACTACCGTCGTCAACGGACGGCCCTCCTTGAGCCAAAGCAGGCGGCCGCCGTCCATGACGCACGCTTTCGTGTGGCCGAACAGTTGGAAGACCCAGAAGGCATAGCAGGCCCACCAATTGCTCTTGTCGCCATAGAAAACGACGACCGTGTCTGGCGTGATCCCCAGCCGGGAGGCCAGGGCGGAGAATTTCTGCCCGTCGATGAAGTCCCGAACAACCTGGTCGTTCAAGTCTCGCGTCCAATCGACTTCGAAAGCACCCGGCACATGCCCCGTGGCGTAGAGCAACGAGTCTTCGTTCGACTCGATGATCCGCACCGACGGATCTTCCAGGTGTTCCGCGACCCATTCAGTTGAGACAAGGACTTCGGCCGACGAGCCAACATTCGGGCTCGACACTGTTGCCGACATAGTAAGAATTGATTTTACGTGTGTTTGTGTGACGTACAGAGGCCCTTTTCCGCGTGAGTCGAACAAAATAAGGTCTTTGTCCGACCGACATTTGACGGCTATTAGATAAGGAGTTTCTCGCTGTCCGTTCTCATGCGGCCACTCAGAAGCAGATTACAACAATCAAGTTTGAGGCCTCACAGGTTCACCTATGGCACCTATCGCCGTTCAGACCGCGGTTCGATCCCCGCGTGACCCGACTGGGCGGGTCAAATGTCCGACCGACAGTTGGTGCCCGCAGTAGGCCCGTATGCGGCGTAACCGAACGAATGTCCGTAACTTGGTATGATGGGACATGCCTTGGGTGCTCGTTGCCCAAATGACGCCGGTACCTCCCACCTTGGCGTTCGCAGCGCTCGCTTTGGTCTTCATGTTGATCATTGCGGGCGGTCTGATCTTCCGGAAGAAGTTCCGGGAGTAGGCCGGATTCGCTTGAACCCGATCTGCACCGCGCCACGGTTTCGGCCGAAGGAGCGGTACCATCGTTGTCAAGGTGCCGTCCAATGACGACAGAAGCCGCCGATGGCAGCGTCATCGTGACGTTGCTTTTCACCGACATCGAGGGTAGCTCCCGACTTTGGGAAGCCACCCCGGGTTCGATGCGACTGGCCTTGCCCGAGCACAACCGCCTCCTCAAGGACGTCATCGGCAGTTGCGGCGGTGACGTTTTCAAGACGGTCGGCGACGGGTTCTATGCGGTTTTCGACCATGCGCCGTCTGCAGTGAACGCTGCCCATCTTGTGCAAGAGCGCATTCAGGCGACCGCGTGGCCGGATGACTGCCAGATCCGGGTCCGCGTCGCCGTCCACACGGCCGCAGTCGACAAGGTCGGGGACGATTACTTCGGACCGGGGCTCAACCGATTGGCCCGGCTCCTGGCGACCTGCTCAGGAGGTGAGACGCTCGTGACGTCGGCGACGGCCGAACTCGCGCGGGACGACCTGCCCAAAGGCGTCGGCTTGACGAGCCTTGGCCCCCGGAAACTCAGGGACATACCCTTTGCTTTGAACGTGTTCCGGCTTGAAGCCGCGTCGGCGACCTTGGCTCTGCCAGTCCAAATGTCAGTCCGTCCATTGCGTTTCGTCGGCCCCAATCCGGGCTCCGGCCGACCCTTCATCGGCAGACACCGGGAACTGACGGAAATCAGTGGACTGCTGACGCGGGACGATTCGCGAGTCGTCACGATCACCGGATCGGGCGGGATCGGGAAGACCAGGCTTGCGTGCCGGGTGGCGGAGACGCTTTGTCGCGACGACTGCATGGCCGTCTTCATCGACTGTGGACCGTTTGAGACGCCGGACGAGGTCATGGGTGCCATGATGGTCGGGCATTCAGAAGACGCTCCGACCACGTCAGATGTCGCTGGAGTCATCGCCCAGGTCGACGATGGGCACGTGCTGTTCGTCCTCGACTCGATGGACCGCTTGGGAGCGCAGTCTCAATTCGTGCAAGACATCGTCGGCCGTGCTCCTGGAGCGCGCTTTCTCGTGACGAGCCGCACTGCTCTCAGGATTGACGGCGAGTCCGAGTTCGCGCTGGCTCCACTGTCGAACACGATCGTGTCAGGTGGTTCGTCCGAGGCGATGGAGCTCTTTAAGCATGAGGCGCAAGTCGTCGATCCCGAGTTCAAACTGGATCGCGGTAACCGGTCTCTTGTCCGCGAGGTGTGCGAAGTCCTGCAGGGGGTGCCGCTGTCGATACGACTGGCGGCGGCCAGGCTTCGGCTGATGAGCCTGGAGGAGGTTCATCGACAGATCCTCATGCAGTCGAGTCAATGGTTGGGCCCGATCGGAGTTCCGGATCGGCACGTCGAATTGCGCAGCGTGTTGGAAGGCTCGTTGTCGCTCCTTTCGGATCGGGAGCGACGACTCGTCGGTCTCTTGAGTTGGTTCAGCGGTGGATTCTACGCCGAAGACGCCGTTGCGGTGTGTGGCCCGATTTTTCGCGACGACGTCTTTGAGCACCTGGCGGTGTTGCGCGACCACTCACTTCTGCAAGCTGAGACTCACTTTGGCCGGATACGCTACTGGCTCCTTGACGCCGTGCGGGAGTATTTCACTGAGAGCGTCCAGCGAGAGTCTGAACTGAAAAAACGACACCTTGACCGCTTTCTGGCAGTGGCCGACTCGATCAAAGGAACGTTGCAGACGGGAAGACTCGGCCAGGCGCACGGCCAGTTGGTGACCGAGCTCGGGAATCTGCGGCAGGCCATGAACCATGCGCTGCAGACCGTGGATTTGGAGGCCGTCAGAAGAATGGTTCCCGAAATGGGCGGATTGTTGATTGAGGCAGGCATGCGCGGTGAATACGAAAAGCTGTCCCGGGCCATGCACGATGTCCTGGCCAAGTCGCCGGATGGAGAGCTCGAGGCGATGCTTCTCGGGATGGACGGCGCCCATCATGCCAGGTCGGGTAACCGGGACCAAGCGAGGGAGGCCTGGGAAAGGAGGCGCGCGTTGGCTCTCGAGTCTGGCGACCTCAAGGCTGCCGTCAACGCCGAACTGGATCTCGCCGACCTTGCCCAGGGGGAAGGTCGCGAAGACGAGTTCAAGCGGCTCATGGCCATCGGTCTCCGGAAGGCCCGACATGCAGCGTTGACCGGCGTGGAGGCGACCGCCCGTGCCATGCAGTCTGCGCACTTTTTGCGCAAGGGCGACAAGGACGCTGCCCTGAGGCGGGCTCAACAGGCGGAAGGCGTGCCCGTCGCGGAATCGGAGAAGTCTCTGATGTTGCACGTGCACCGGCCGATCGCGTTGGCGTACCAGGCGTGCGGAAAGCCGGCGGAAAGCGAGCGCAACTGGAAGGCATTGATCCGACTGGCCCATGAGGGCCAGAGGCTGGAAGCCCTCACGGCAGGACTGATCGACGCTTCAGACTTTTGGTCGTCAATCGGCGATCCTCTCAAGCAGACCTTGGCCCTTCGCGCTGCCCAAAGGATCGCGCAGGAAACCCAGTCTGCCCGCAAAAGCGAGATCGGCCGTCGACTCCTCGACCTGGCCGAATCAGGAGTCGACGTTTCCTCTTCCGCCCAGCGACCTTGGCGCGAGATCGTTCAGGAGCTGACGGAGGATTGACCGAAAACCCGGCTTCAGCTTTGGAGCAGCGCCGGAGATTGTCGCCTTCTGATCGAAAGGACGCATGGAGGCCAACCTAATCCGCGCCTCAATCGTCATATAGAACACGGCGAATGAGCCAAAGCCCTCCGTCGACGCTAGGCAAGTACCAAATCATCCGGGAGATCGCACGCTCCAACGACATCGTCTATGAAGCGTACGACCCCGTCATGAATCGTCGTGTCGCAGTCAAAGAGCTAGCGATGCCGGGCGGGGCATCGCAGCAACAGATCGACGACCGAATCAAGCGGTTCCTGCGGGAAGCCAGGGCAGCAGGTTCGCTCGTCCATCCAAACATCGTCACGATCTACGAGGTCGGGGAGGACTCTGGCCGTCGGTACATCGCGATGGAGTACCTCGATGGCCAGAACCTGCGCAACCTTTTGGACACAAAGGGCTTTATCGAGCCTAAGCGAGCGGTCGAAATCACGACAGAGGTGCTGAAGGGCCTTGAGTTCGCACACGGGCACGGCGTCATTCATAGGGATATCAAGCCGGACAACATTCAACTGCTCGAGAACGGCGAGGTCAAGATCACGGATTTCGGCATCGCTCGCTTGACGTTCGAACCGAACTTGACGATGGACGGACAGGTCTTTGGAACGCCGAGCTATATGTCCCCGGAGCAGATCAATGGCCGCGAACTGGATGCGCGCAGCGACTTGTTCAGCGTTGGCGTGATCCTTTACGAGATGGTGGCTGGCCGCAAGCCGTTCACCGGCGACAGTGTGGTCTCGATCACGTATGCCGTGATGAACTCGGAGCCGTCGCAGCCTCAGCAGTGCGGGCCATCGCTTTGGCAAGTCATCCGTCAAGCTTTGGACAAGAGCCCACAGCTCAGGTGGGGAAGCGCCAAGGACATGGGTGACGCGCTGAGGTCGGTTCAAGCCCAGTTTGCCAGCGGTTCCATCGTCGCCGACCCCGTGTCCTTGCCCGCACCGTCCTATCCGACGATGGGCCCAGTCAACCCCGGGCCACCCCCGGTGCAGACCCATGTGGCTCCTGGACAACCGAACCCATATGGTGGTGGACTGACGCCCTACGGCACCCCAATGCCTGGCACGATCTCACAACAGCCGTATCAGCCGTACGGACAGGCTCCTCCGCAGCAAGCTTATGCCCCGGCTCCGCCCCCGCCCTATGGCGCAGCCTATGGACAACCCTATGGCGCGGCGCCTCAACCCTATCCGCCTGCCGTTCAACCCTATGGTTCCTACCAACCTCAGGCACTGACGCCAGTTCCGACCTACTATCCGCCTCCGCCCAAGGCACCGGTCATGACTCCCGAAGCACGGGTCTTCTTTGGCCGAGTGCTCAAGGCTGTGCTCCTGATCGGCATGATCTTGGCGATCGTCGTGGTGGCGATCGTGCAACTAGCGAACGCGCCGTTCAAGAAGTCAGGTATCGGGGTGCCGTCTGATGGCACGGCTCAGAGTGGGACTCCAGCACCCACAAGTGGGGCTTCAGGGGTGCCCACGTCACAGCAAGGCGACTTGCCCATTGCCGACAAGGCTTCTCAGGCGCGTCAAGCCGTGCAGGATGCGATCGACGAACCCGACCCGGTCAAGCGACGCGGTCTGTTCAGCAAGGCTTCACGGCTCTGGTCGGAAGTCGTGGACGAAGGAAACCCGGCCAAAGGTCGTGAGCAAGCGGTCAACACGTTCTTGGAAGCAGCCGATGTCATGATGAAGGCGGGAGACCGGGACGGTGCTATGCAGGCGCTCTACGAGGCCCGGGGCTTTGCCGGCAACGTGGACACGCTGGACGAGCAAGTCCAGATTCGCCAGCGGCAACTGTACGGCGACGGCGGCTAGGCGAGGCCCTTGACCGATCCGCCGTCGACGAGAAGGTTCGTGCCTGACACGAAGCTTGCCCTGGACGAACAGAGGAAAACCACCGCCGCTGCGATCTCTTCCGGCCGTCCCAGGCGCCCGACCGGAATCAACTTCGCCTGTGCTTCGAGAGCTTGTCCCAGTTCCGTTCCTTCGCGGTCTGCGCGCATCTGTGCCAAGTGACGTTGTCTGTCCGTCAGCGTATGGCCCGGCAACACCGAGTTGACTGTGATTCCCTTGGGTGCCAGCTCCGTGGACTGTAACCGTGTAAGGGCCATCAGGCCCGCGCGCAGAGTAGAGGAGATGGGGAGCATGGCCGAGGGCTCCTTGGCAACAAGGCTCGTAACATGGACGATGCGGCCCCAACCCTTTGCTGCCATACCTGGGACGACGAGCCGGGTCAGCCGGACGACGTTGAACAAGGTGGAGTCAACGCCTCCTTGCCACTGGGCATCCGTCATCTCGGTCCAGTGGCCTGCCGGCGGGCCACCGGTGTTGGTGACAAGAATGTCGGGAGCACCGATGCGCTCCATGGTCACAGCGTGCCACTGCTCCAGATCATGGACATCGGATACGTCGCAGGCGTGAAAATCGATCCGTTCGCCGAGTGGTTTCTCTGGCTGATTTCGGGCACAAACGCTGACTCTACAGCCTTCTTCGGCAAGTTCCTGGGCAATGGCCAGCCCAATCCCCTTGGTTCCAGCTGCGACCATGGCGACCTTTCCCTTCAGCCCGAAATCCATAGGGCCAGGATACTGGAACACCGAGACTGCGGTTGAGGAGGATTCCACGCCAGGGGGCCCTTTCCAGGCTCAAGTCTTGACCACGGCGACGACTAAACTGAGGCCATGTTCAGCCTGGTCGCCGCTACGCTTTCGATTGCTGACGCAGTCCGCACCGATACCCCGCTCGCTGGCACCAACACCCACGTGCCTGTCAACAAGGCGCCACTGAAGCCGGCTTCGTTCTACAAGCTGCCGATCGGCGAGGTGAAACCGCACGGTTGGGTGAGAAAGCAGTTAGAGCTGGAGGCCGATGGGTTCACCGGGCACCTGACCGAGATCAGTGGCTTCCTCGACAAGCAGGACAACGCTTGGCTCAGCCCAACGGGAGCGGGGAAGCACGGTTGGGAGGAAGTGCCCTACTGGCTGCGTGGCTTTGGCGATCTCGGTTGGGTGCTCGGCGACAAGCGCGTCCAAAAGGAGACGATGGTCTGGATCGACGGCATCCTGGGCAGCCAGCGCCAGGACGGCTATTTTGGCCCCGAATCGAACCTGACGGCAAGCGATGGCAAACCCGATGTCTGGCCGAACATGCTCGCTCTCAACGTGCTGCAAAGCTATGCCGAAGCGACTGGCGATTCCCGCGTGGTGCCGTTCATGACGCGGTACTTCCAGTGGCAGATGACGCTCCCGGACGATCAGTTCCTGACCGGCTACTGGGAGAACCATCGCGCGGCGGACGAGATGGGCAGTGTGCTGTGGCTCTACAACCGGACAGGCAACAAGGCTCTTCTGGAGCTAATCGACCGTCTGCACCGGCGTTCGGCACCGTGGGCCAAGGGCGTGGCGAACCTACACGGCGTGAATTTCGCGCAGGGCTTCCGAGAGCCGGCAGAGATCGGCGTAGCCCGTGACGACAAGGAGCTGATCGAACAAGCGGATCAGAACTACAACACGATGAGGGCGATGTACGGCCAAGTGCCGGGCGGGATGTATGCGGCGGACGAGAACGCCCGGAAGGGTTACACCGACCCACGGCAAGGCACGGAGACATGCAGCTTCGTTGAGATGATGTGGTCGTCCGAGTGGCTGCTGGGACAGACAGGCGACGCGGTATGGGGCGACCGGTGCGAGGACGTTGCGTTCAACTCCTTCCCCGCGTCGATGACACCTGAACTCAAGGCGCTACGGTATCTGACTTGCCCGAACATGGTGCAGTCGGACTCGGCGAACAAAGCTCCCGACATCGAGAACAGGGGCAAGATGCTGAGCTACGACCCGACCGACTACCGGTGCTGCCAGCACAACGCGGGGTTCGGTTGGCCGTACTTTGCCGAGCACATGTGGATGGCGAGCAACGAGAACGGACTTGCCGCGCTGCTGTATGGTCCGTGCGAGGTGCGCGCGGACGTCGGCAACGGGGCGACGGCCAGGATCACGGAGGACACGAAGTACCCGTTCGAGGAAACAGTTCGGTTCCACTTCTCGTTGACGAAAGCTTCGAAGTTTCCGGTCACGCTCCGTGTGCCGTCATGGTGCAAGGCACCGAAGATCAAGGTCAACGGCAAGAGACTGAGTGTTTCGGGCAACGGTGCTTACCTGATCGTGAACCGCACTTGGAAGACCGGCGACAACTTGGAGCTCAGCCTGCCGATGGAGCTGGAGTTGCGCCATTGGCAGGCGCAGAAAGGGGCGGTCTCAGTGGACTACGGCCCGCTGACGTTTTCGCTCGACATCGCTCAGCGCAAGGTGATGGACGGCGGTGCAAAGAACTGGCCGGGAGAGGAACTCTTCGCCGCGTCCGACTGGAACTACGCCCTCATCCCTGACTTGAGGGGGTGGAAGGTCACCAAGCGGCCGTGGCCGACCAACGACCAGCCGTTCACCGAAGACGGCGCGCCGCTTGAACTGACCGCGCGTGGGCGGCAGTTGCCGGACTGGTCTATGGACAAGCTCGGGATGGTCGGGCTCCTGCCCCAGAGCCCGGTATCGACGAGTAGGCCCACCGCAAAGCTGACTCTGATCCCGATGGGCGCCGCACGATTGAGGATCACGGTGTTCCCGACCGTTGAGGGGTGAGGGGGGTCGAGGACTCATTGGACCACTAGGTCCTATACAGCGGGCAGGTTCTTGAAGAGGTCGGTCGGGTTAGAATGCAGAGTCCGTCCGGAGGGGTGGCAGAGTGGTCGATTGCGACGGTCTTGAAAACCGTTAGGGGGCAACTCCTCATGGGTTCGAATCCCATCCCCTCCGCCAGGTGTCTCCAGCTGGCAGTTAGCGGCTGGCAGTTTCCGCGCAGGAACTGCCAAATCAGCTGCCGTTCCCAGCCGTTACCCCCGTGCATCTCCCAATTCGCTCGCCAAAACCCATGATTCAAGCGACGGTGCCAAGAAGACGTGCGCTGGAACTGGCAACGCGTGCACAAGTTCGTGACTCCTGCGAAGCAGCGGGCCACTCCTAAGGTGCTTTCGGTTTGTTCTTGCCGTCTGCCAAGCGGTCCATGATCGCAACGACAACGAGTCCGCCGCAGACGGCCCAACACACCCAGACAAAGGCCATGCGGTAGGGAAATGCGTCTGAGTGGTCGGGGATGGCAAGCTCGACTCGGGCCGCCGCAGTCTGTCCTCCAGGAACGAGTAGGACCACGTTCCCTCGGGCGTCCGTGGCCAGGCTTCGGCCGCGACCACCAACACGGGCCATCGGCAGTCCCGACTCGATGCTCCGCCATACGGACGACTGCCAAAGCTGTTCCCAGGCTGGTGTTCCTTCATACCAGTCGTCGATGCACATTTGGACCAGTAACTGGGCACCGAGCCGTCCGTGCCGCTCAGCTAAGTCGGGGAAGACGCCTTCAAAGCAGAGAAGTGGGCCCGTGACGATGCCGTTTACGGTCAAGGTGTGAAGCTCTTGTCCTGGAGTCAAGTCACCGGAAGGGAGGTCGAAGTTCTTCAGGAGCGGAAGGTCACGGAACGGGACGTATTCGCCGAACACCACAAGGCGCGTCTTGTCCGTGGACTTCCAGACTCCGTCGTAGCCAAATGCTGTCTGGTAGGTCTTGCCGTCTGCGTCGCGCCTACCGCCCATGATCACGGGGACTTCAGGCCGGGGGCCGAGGGCTGAGTATGGAGCCAGGCTGGGGTCGTCTTCAGCGAAGCCTTCCGGCAGGACCAAGAGGTCCGTGCCTTGCTCCAGGGACCGGGACTGCAGCAAGTTGCCGACTGAGTAGAGCTCGAACGCCCTCTTGTCCCTCGGGGTAAAGGCCATGTCGACGCCGGGTTGGCCCAATGTCACGACCTTCTTGGTGCCAGCGGGCATCTGAGAGTAGCGGTAAGCCGAAACGAGGAGCAATCCGCCGAAGACCATCGCCATGCGGAGCGTCGAGCGTGCGGGAGGCAGTTCGCTCGTCTCGTTCGTTTTCTTCGCGAAGACGAGGAGGGCTAGGGCTGTGTTAGGGATCATCAGCCAAGCCGACACGAAGAACTCGGTCCCGAATGCCGCATGCTGCACGAACTGGGGAAACATCCAAAGCGGGTTGGCCAGAATGCCCCAGGGGAAGGCCAGGACAGGGACATATGCCCGGAACCCTTCGTGACCCGCCCAAACGAGCGGGATCAGCCAAGGCCATCCGCGTTTCCAACACTGATGGATCAGCCATCCCAAAGGCAGATAGAGCAACGCGCCAAGCGTTCCACACACGATCCACGGGATCAGGGCCGTCAGTGGCTTGTGCGTCCACTTGGTCACGAACGGCACGAGCCAGTACATCTGGAAGAGGATATACAAGGCGCCGAACAGCAGGCTCGAGCGAACGGCCCCCTTGCCGTCAGTGTCGCGTAGCGAGGCGACCCAGGGTGCCGCCGCCACAAACACGAGGAGGACGATGTTCAGGGGCGGAAAGGCGATCGATAGAAGCACGACCGAAGCGATGACGGGCCATGCCCGCTTAAGAGACTGGACGAACCGCAATCAGCGCCTCCAGATGCCGGGTCTTGTTGAAGTCCTCCAGCAGAAAAGCTCCGTCTGGCCGCTTAGCTAAGACCGTGATGCCGCAGTTACTGAACCGGAACGAGCGTGGTGTTTCGTGCGAACCCAAGAGGAGTCTGCTGAGAAACTGCGCCAAGGCACCACCGTGGGAGACGACCAAGGTGTCCGCCGTTTCGGCTCTGACGGCCTCGTCAACGACCGCCAGTCGGTGCCAAACGTCTTCCATCGACTCCCCGCCTGGGGGCCGGACCTGCCAATCCGGAATTCCGAGTCGCTGAGCTTCGGAACGCATCCAGGAATGGAGCTTCGAGAAGTCGCTCCCCTCCATCTTGCCGAAAGTCCTTTCCCGCAGGTCCTTGCGTGTCTCGATCGCGAGCCCGGAGGCGTCGGCGAACGGGGCGACAGTTTGGATGCACCTGGCCAGGTCGCTGGCCAGGATCCTTTGGATGTCGGTTCCTTTCAGCTCTTCGCCGAGCAGGGCGGCCTGCTCAAGGCCGGTCTCGTCCAGGTCAATGTCGGTGTGTCCTTGGGCGCGGTTGGTGGAGTTCCAGGCAGTCTGGCCATGGCGGACGAGGTAGAGACGCATCGACTCGGGGGTTATACCGGGGCTTGGGTGGATCCGACTGGGTTGGAGGGAGGGGGCGTGGGAGTGTCAAACCGTCCACGGCTTCAGGTCTTCGAGTTCGCGCCCGTCCTCGTCAAGTCGCAGGGTCCCTATCTTGAGAACACGCACCGGTGCCGGAGCCACAGCCGTAGACTTCACTCTCATGAGGAACCTCTGAGGATCGAACGATGTCACGACTCCGATCCCGAAATCGTCTCCGGCTTGGTTCGCAAAGCTACAGACCAGGCCTTTGTAAGCGTCCGACCGCAACGCTGACACGCGGGACGCATGGGTCATATTCAGGAAGCGGACCACCTCCTGGTCGCTAGCCTCCATGTCGCCAACCAGGTGAAGCACACTGCCGGAGACTTCAGCCCAGCCCGGCCACTCAGGTAGGTCTGTTCGGCGGCCACTGCCGAGCCGCGAACCTAAGACGGACACGCTGCACAAGTCGACTTCATGGTCGTCTGCAGACTCAAGCATTTCGATCCAGCGGGCCCGCCGCTGGGCCTCGAGCACCATGGAAGGGACTTCGGCGGGCAAGTCGACTTCCTCGGCACCGACAGGCCATCCCAGTTCTGCAAGGCCGGAGCCTTTGGGCACGTAGATCGAGTCGGGCGCCAGAGCTGAAGCAATGCTCAGGGCGAGGTTTCGAGACATGGGGCCGTTCGTCACGGGAAACAGAACCGCGTCCCAATTTCCTGCCCCCGTTTGCGAGAGCTCCCAGGCCGCAGTTGCTGCGGCGACAGGATTACGTCGGGGGTCGACGGACCCGATTAGGCGCCATGCTCGGACTTTCGAGCCTTCGAGTAGAAAGACGCGTGACGCAGGGCCGTGCTCGGCACTCGAAGGATCCAGGCACAGAAGCGGGCGCTCTCGCATCTTGATCCAAGGCCTCCAGGAGAAACCTGGGTGCCCGACCAGCAATGTGTTCGCCACGTTGGCTTAAGGACGTCTGTCACAACCAGAACGGGAGCATCTTGGGCACCTTTGCCAAGATCACTGCGAAGAGAGACGTTCGACGATCTGCATCGGGATCTCGACAAATCGGTGTTCGAGGTTGGGATCCTGCATACGCTCAGTGAGCCAAGACCAAGCGGTCTCCATGATGCGGGGCAGAGGCGGGCTGATCGTCGAGATCGGGATCATGAAGTCCTCTGACTCTGGATAGTCGCCAAAACCGAACACTCTGCAGTCTTCAGGGATGCGGACACCACGGGTCAGCAAAGCCCGCGCCGCACCTATGGCGAGCGTGTCGGTCATCCCGGTGATGGCGTCGGGCACCCCGTGCACGTCAAGGAACTGGCTGAACTCATTCGCGATCGCACCGCTCGACTCGCTTTGGCAACCAAAGAAGACAGGTTCGAGGCCGGCTTCGGTCATGGCTTCGGTGTAGCCAGTGCGCCGCCTTTCCCGGGGGAAGTCCTGCAGGATCCAATCGAGCGTGACGTGCACGATCTTCCTGCAGCCCTTGGCGATCAGCTCCTGTATCGCTCGGCGTTCCGCGCCAAGGACGTCCCAGGCCACGGTGTCTCCATTGGCCACCTCTTCGTAGCCGAGGACGCAGACGGGCGTCGTGTCATTGTAACTGTCCTTGCGAAAGGCTTCAATCGCTTTGCCTGCGTCGATGCTGATCACCCCGTCGACGGGCCAGGTTTGGGGAGCCTTTGCCGTCGCACCGAGGGCGCTTTCGCGGTCGAGTCCAACGATCATCAGTTGATACGGGGTCGTCTTGGCGTGCTCACTGATCAGATGGAGCATTCGCAAATACGACGTATTGGGCCTGTCTAGGGGCATCCAGACGGAGACGACGTTCGTTTTGCCGCTGCGGATAGCTTGGGCGTACCGGTTCGGCCTGTACCCGACTTGTTGGGCAGCCGCCACGACCCGGCTCCGAGTCGATTCAGGGAGACGGACCGTCATGTTGCCGGCCATCACGTGTGATGCGGTCTGTACAGAGACTCCGGCCACTTTGGCGACGTCAACAAGCGTGACTCGTTTGGGTCGGGCGCCCGCTTCAGCCATCCGGCGCATTATATCGGAGTTCGACACAGGGTGGCTCCGACGCCTCAGACTCCTGGAGCCTGGGCAACGGGGCCAAGAGGTAGGATTTCGGCACATGGATCCCTTGCACGAGATCGAAGTCTTGATGCGCGCCAAGTACCCCATCGTCTACATCGTGACCTGGGAGGAAAGGCGGGTTGAGGAAGCTCTCAGGCAAGTCAGCCAGAAGCTGCAGCGGAACCTGCACTCGTGGAGCGTGACTCAAGGGATGAAGCCGCCTGTCAATCGGACGACAGGCCCGGTCAAGCCAACATCCCTTCCAGGCGAGCTCGAAGCCTTGGCGCTCGTGCACGAGGCGCCCGAGTACACCGTTTTCCTCCTCAAAGACTTTCATGTTTACATGAAGGACTCTCGGGTCGTGAGGTTGATGCGGGACTTGGCCAATAGGTTGCGGGGACGGACGCAGACCCTGTTCATCGTTTCGCCGAACCTCAATCTGCCCCTGGAACTCGAGAAGGACGTCACGGTCATGGAGTTTCCGTTCCCAGGCCCAGAGGACATTGAGAAGCAGATCCAAGAGGCGGTGGCCGCGGTCAAGGACAACCCCAACCTGAAAGTTGATCTGAGTGCGAAGCAGACAGAGATGTTGGTTCGATCCGCCCAAGGGCTCACGGCGGACGAGATCGAGAGCGCTTTGGCCCGTAGTCTTGTCGAAACCAAGACACTCAGCGTCGAGCAGATCATCGAAGAGAAGAAGCAGATCGTCAGGAAGACGGGAATACTCCAGTTCTATCCGGCTGACCAGGGTCTGAACGACGTTGGGGGCCTCGACCTGCTCAAGGAGTGGCTGAACCGGCGGGAGAAGAGCTTCACCGACGCGGCGCGGGAGTTTGGTATCCCCTATCCGAAGGGCGTGTTGCTGCTGGGCGTACAAGGTTGCGGCAAGTCCCTGGTTGCCAAGGCGATCTCTGCGGCTTACTCGCTGCCGATGTTGAAGATGGATGTGGGCCGGGTCTTCGGAAGCTTGGTCGGGCAGAGCGAGGAGAACATGAGAAAGGCGATCCGGATCGCGGAGAGCTTGGCCCCGTGCATCCTCTGGATCGACGAACTGGAGAAAGGCTTTGCCGGGATGAGTGGCGGCGGGGTCAGTGACAGCGGGACGACCGCGCGTGTTTTCTCGACGTTCTTGACCTGGATGCAGGACAAGACGAAGCCGGTGTTCATCGTGGCGACGGCCAACGACGTGTCGACGTTGCCGCCAGAACTCCTGCGCAAAGGTCGGTTCGATGAGATCTTCTTCGTCGACCTCCCAGATCTCGACGAACGCAAGGACATTTTCAAGATCCATCTGGCCAAGCGCAAGAGAGATCCGCGCAAATTCAAGGTTCCCGAACTCGCCAAGGAGACTGACGGCTACAGCGGTGCCGAGATCGAACAGATCGTGGTCGGCGCCTTGAACCACGCTTTCGATGAAGGAAGAGAGCTGTCCTACCAGGATCTTTCCGGAGAGGCCAAAGCTCAAGTACCGCTCAGTCGAACGATGGCCGAAGATATTGCCGCGTTGCGCGCTTGGGCCAAGCTTCGGGCTCGGCCGAGCGCGACTAGGAAGGACTGAGCAGACCGAACCTGCGACGACCTACGCCATTCCGGTGGGGACAAGGTCGTCGGTGCGAAGCCCGCGGACGGCCATTCGTTCCGAGAGATAGTCGACGGCGTCGACTCCCCACAGATGGCCGGGGTATTCAAGCCCGACGCCCGTGGCAACGTCTTCCCACAGTCTCCGTGCGCCTGGGGAGAAGCCTCGTTCGATGTCGGCGGCCCGACGGTCGATCACGTGGGCACCGTGGCAATCGATCATCAAGAAGACGTCGTCACTGAGTCGTCCATGGCAGGGGCTCCACAGGTTGGCGACCCACTGGAGTGCCCCCGAATCTTCGTAGAACCAGTCGTCTATGTGGATGACACTCGCTTTCTCATCCGTGCGTGCGAGGTGTTCCCAGTCGCACCATTTCAGCCAACCATCGGGGTCGTGACGGGCCGCACGGACGAAGTTCGGTTCGTGGAACACGAGTGCGATTCGAATCGGATTGGCGGGGGGATCAGCACTGCCGACCATCGAGGAGACAACCCATGCGAACTCATTGGCCGCGTTGTCGTTCAGCTCGACTGTGATCCTTTGAGCGTCCCTCACGATGGACAGGACTTCGCTGTCGTGGAGCCGGCCACCGAAGAAGCTCGGATCTCGAACTGTGTTCGGTAAGTCACGGCGTCTGACAGCCATCTGTTTGGTCTCAGCGCGAGCCTCCCGCTCTTGCCAGTTCTGGGCATTGAACTTGATGGCATGGGTATTGACGCCGATATCCTGCACGTTGTTGGCTTGGCTCAGCCAGCTCCTGCCCATGCGGTGATTCTAGCTTGCTGACGGCACCAGCCCGTTTCGGGGGTCTCCGCAGACCGTTCTGACTGCTGCGATTTGCTCTCGCCCTTAGGCCTCAGGTGCGCTCCACGTAAACTGTCCTTATGCGTGTCCCCTTCCTCGATCTGACCGCCCAGTACAACGAAGTCAAGTCGGAGATCGACGCGGCCATTGCCGAGATCTTTGCGACAAGCGCCTTCGTGCTTGGCAAGTGGAACCGCAAGCTCGAGGACGACCTGGCCCGGCTGCACCGCGTCAAGCACGCCATCGCGGTGAACAGCGGGACCGACGCACTTCGGATCATGATGCAGGCTTGTGACATCGGCCCGGGGGACGAAGTGATCACAACGGCGTTCACATTTGTCGCCAGCGTCGAGGTTGTCGTCCAACTGGGTGCCACTCCTGTCTTTGTGGACATCGAAGAAGACACGTTCAACATCGATCCATCGAAGATCGAGGACGCTATTACCCCACGGACGAAGGCGATCCTACCCATCCACCTGTTTGGCCAGTTGGTCAATGTCAAAGAGATCGCACGCATCGCCGAGGAACACCATTTGACCGTCCTTGAAGACGCGGCACAGGCGATCGCCAATCACCACGATGGGGTCTATGCCGGGAACTGGGGCAAAGCTGCCGGACTGAGCTTCTACGTGACGAAGAACCTTGGTGCTGCAGGCGACGGCGGCATGATCCTGACGAACGACGACGAGGTCGACCGCCGGAGCCGGAGCCTCCGAATCCACGGTATGGGCCGAGAGCGCTACTACTACGACGAGGTCGGCTACACAAGCCGCATGTCCGAGGTCCAGGCCGCGGTTCTGGCGATCAAGCTCCAGCGACTGGAGGCTTGGAACAAACGCCGGGGTGAGGTCGCGCAGATCTACCTGGACGCCCTGAAGAACGAGGACGTGGGACTGCCTGTGACATCGCCAGACAACAACAACACGTGGCACCAGTTGACGATCCGCCATCCACGTCGCGACGACCTGATGGCCTTCCTGAAAGAGAACCAGATCGACAGCGGCATCTACTACCCTGTGCCGCTGCATCTTCACGAACCGTACAGACCGTTTGCGGGGGGTCCGGCATGGCGCGGCCTGCCCGTCACGGAGAAGGTCAGCAACGAGTGCCTGAGCCTTCCGGTTCACCAGCATTTGTCTGACGAACAGGCCGCCTATGCGGCGATGAAAGTCGCCGAGTTCTGCCGGAGTGCGACATCGGTTCGATAGTTACAGGTTCAGGAACCTACGGACGGATTCCGTTGGCTTATCGGAGATCACCGGGCACCATTCAGGCCCTAGGGTCGTTCATAACGTTAGACCGATGACTCGGTGGATCGCCATGTGGACCGTCGTCCTTGCCCTCAACCTTGCCTGTTACTGGGATCCAGCGAGCGACCTGACGCCCCAGGAGCGGGAAGAAGCCAGCCACGTTTTGGTCGTCGAGAACCAGGCGAGCACCGACAGCGTCGAGATTGGCAACTATTACCGCGACAGGCGTGGCGTGCCGAAAGAGAACGTGCTCGTAATCCAGACCGTCACGACCGACAACGTCCCCTATGCCGACTATGTCAAGGATCTTGAGAAGCCGGTCCGAGAAGCCGTCGACCGGAGCAAGACTCGGATCGACTACGTCGTGCTCACCAAGGGTGTTCCCTTGCGGATCGACAACGATGGGGGCTGGGGAGTCGACGCCTTTCTCGGCGCGATGAAACTCGGGATCAGCCCGATTACCAAGCCGGAGGCGGACCAGATCAAACGGTCGGTCAACCCGTTCTTTCTAAAGGACGAGCCGTTCGCCAGTAACAAGTTTGGAGGAATGCTGCTCGTGACCAGACTGGATGGCGAGAGCGTCGCCGACGCCAAGAAGTTGGTGGACGACTCGTTGGCGGCAAAGCCTGTCAAGGGCCCGTTTTTCTTTGACCAAGCAGGGAACAGGACTGATGGGGGCTACGGAGCCTTCAACAAGGCCCTTGGCGATGCTGACGCTTCGCTAAGGGCGGCAGGCTTCAAGAGCGCTTTGGAGACAACGGGGGCGTTCGTCGCGCCGTCAGAGGCTCTGATCGGCTACACGAGTTGGGGCAGCAACGACTCGGGCTTCAGCGAAGACACATACCACAAGTTGAAGTTCCTACCTGGCGCGATCGCCGAGACGTTTGTCTCGACCAGCGCCCGTAGCTTCGCTAAGCTGTCGGGCGGACAAAGCCAGATCACCGACCTCATCGCACAAGGTGTCACGGGGGTGAAAGGCTATGTCAGCGAGCCTTACACTTTCGCACTCGCCAACCCCCAGGTCTTGTTCGACCGCTATACGAAGGGCTACAACTTGGCCGAGTCGTTTTCGATGGCTTCACTCGTCGTGAAGTGGAAGGACGTGGTCGTCGGGGATCCCCTGTGCCGGCCGTTCCGGAAGTAGTGAGAGGGGTCGCTGACTAGCCCTTTCTCCTCAGCATCCAAAGAAGGACCGGAGCGCCCAGCACAGCGGTGACGGCCCCCAACGGAACCTCGCCACCACCAGGAATCAGTCTTTGGGCCAGATTGTCCGAAACGAGAAGGATCAGCGATCCCAAGAGGCAAGACAAGGGCAGGGAGGCCCGGAGGTCGTTTCCCACGACCCGACGGGCGAGGTGCGGCCCGATGAGACCGACAAAGCCGACGATCCCGACCGTTCCGACCGCGACACCCGTCATTGCGGTTCCGGCCCCCAGGACGATCCACTTGAGCCGCTTGACGTCTACTCCTTGGCGCTCCGCCATGAACTCACCGAGGGTCAAGGCATTGAGTTTCCGGCTCTGAAGCAGGAGGAGGCCCGAGCCCACAAGTCCCGTCACAAAGAGGAGCTCCACACGGTTCCAGAACATGGGAGTGGCGCTGCCCAACAGCCACCACAGGATGTTCACATTGAGCCCAGCCAAAGTGAGGTTCAAGGTTGTCAAACCCGAAAGCATCGTGCCGATCACGACGCCGCTGACGAGCAGTGTCTGTACGTTGATGGAACCCTGTCTCCTGGCAAGAGCCATCACCAGTCCGAGACTGCCCAGGGCGCCGAGCGCGGCAAAACCGACACGGCCAAGGCCGGCATCGAGCCCGACGAGGATGGCGAACGTGCCACCCACCGCTGCCCCGCTTGACACTCCGATAAGGGTGGGTTCGGCCAGAGGGTTCCGGAAGAGGGCCTGGAAGACGGCGCCTGCCGAGCCGAGAATCGCCCCGACACAGACGCAGGCGCAGGCCCGAGGCATCCGAATCTGCCACAGAATCAGGTTGTCACCGCTCCCTCCTGTGTTTCCGAGGGCCAAATTCATGAGAATGACGGGAAGTGGGATCGTCACGCTACCAATGGCGAGATAGGCGACAAGCGCGACTATGACCGCCGAGAGAGCCCAGGCCAGGTGTTTCCACGGCAGCGGACGGAGGGGCACACGGGCATTATGGGACAACCCGGCGAGGAGGGGTCGGCTGGGTGTATCAGGATGCGCTGGTATCCTTGAGTTGTAGTGAAGACCGAGAGCCTTGCGTCCCGCACCCGACTCCTCAGCCCGTCCCCGACGCTCGCAATCACGGCCAAAGCCAAACAATTGAAGGCCCAAGGGCATGACGTCGTGTCTTTTGGGGCCGGTGAACCTGACTTCCCGACGCCCGAACCGATCGTGGAGGCTGCGATAAAGGCGATGCGCGACGGACTCACCAAATACCTTCCGACGCCAGGCATGCCCGCTCTTCGCGAGGCTATCGTGGCCAAGCTCGAACGCGAGAATGACATTCGGGTCTCACCAGAGCAGGTCATCGTTTCCTGTGGCGCGAAACACAGCCTCTTCAACTCTTTCATGACGTTGGTCGATCCTGGCGATGAAGTGATCGTCATCGCCCCTTACTGGATGACCTACACGGAGCAAGTCGCTATCGCAGGCGGAAAGCCCGTGATCGTCCAGACACGGCACGAAGAGGGCTTTCAGCCTCGTCGGGAAGACTTTGAGGCTGCCTTCTCAAGCCGGACAAAGGCGATCGTGATCAATTCACCCTCGAACCCTGCAGGAGCAGTTCTGAGCCGAGAGACCCTTGAATGGCTGGCCGAGCAGGCGGTCAAGCGGGACTTCTGGATCATTAGTGACGAGATCTACGAACGGCTTGTCTATGGGGCTAGTGCGGTGAGCCCAGCCTCGCTCGGCCCAGAGGTGGCCGACCGCACGGTGACGATCAACGGGTGCAGCAAGTCCTTTTCTATGACGGGTTGGCGCGTCGGGTATGCGGCGGCACCGATCGAAGTGGCGAAAGCGATGTCGAACCTACAAGACCAGGTGACCAGCAATGCGACAAGCTTTGCTCAGGCAGGAGCTTTGGCGGCGCTTCAAATGGATCCGATGGACATCGAGCACATGCGCGAGGAGTTCGAGGGCCGTCGAGATTTGATCCTTAAGCTCCTCCGTGCGATTCCAGGTGTTCAGATTGAGACACCGATGGGGGCCTTCTATGCTCTCCCCGACATCGGTCGGTTCCTCAGCGGCGGAATTCCTGACGACAGTGCTTTGGCCACATTCTTGCTGGAAGAGGCACTTGTGGCGACGGTGCCAGGGTCGGTCTTTGGGGCTCCCGCCCATGTCAGGCTCTCTTACGCAGCATCTCGTGAGGACATTGAACGCGGGGTGGCTCGAATCGGGCAGGCGCTCGCACGGCTTTCCGCATGATCCCCAACTCAATCCCCCTGAAGAGCGAGGACCTGTTCCAGTTGGCCATGACCCATCGGTCGTCGGCAGAAGACTCGGTGTACGACAGTTATGAGAGGCTTGAGTTCTTCGGCGACGCGGTGCTCGGCCTTATCATCGCGCAGTACCTTTACGAGCATCATCCGGACTGGGATCAGGGGATGATGAGCAAGGCGCGGTCGAGTGTGGTTCAAGAAGGTCCTCTTGCCGAAACGGCACTCAAACTGGGCCTCGATCAACGGCTCCGCCTCAGCCCGAGCGAGGAGTCGGCAGGGGGTCGGAGCCGTCCTGCTGTGCTGTGCGACGTTTTCGAAGCCGTCATCGGAGCGATTTACATCGAATCCGGTCTTGAGAAGGCACGTTGGTTCGTGCTCGAGCAACTGAACCCATTCCTCATGCAAGTCAGTGCGGGCGACGTCAGCCCGAACGACTATAAATCACGGCTCCAGGAAGTAGCCCAGGCTATGTGGCGCCGAACCCCACTCTACCGAGTCGTGCACGAGACCGGCCTTTCCCACGACCGACGGTTCACGGTCCAGGTGGTCTTTGACAACGAGGTCATGGGCGAGGGTGCCGGTCGGTCGAAGAAAGAAGCTGAACAATCGGCGGCCCGAGATGCACTAGAGGTTATCGAGAGGGCGCAGAAAGCGCGTCAGTATGCGGTCGGTACTCGCGACCAAGACCCGTGAGGGACTCGAAAAGTAGAGATTCTTAGGAGTACAATGAACATTGGCCCTAATCTTGCGGTCAAGATATCCATCGGATCCTTAGTATGCTCTGATTGAACCTGGGTGAAGGACGTCAGAAGCAAGGGTAGTGAGAGATGAGGTTACTTCGAATTCTGTTTGCGGTCATTGCAGTCGCCGCGGTGGCTAGTAGTGCCTTGGCGAGGACAGAGCCCAATAGCTTCCTCAATCGTCCAGCGTATACCAAAGCGGAATTGGAGGATCAGATCCGTACGGATTCTGTCGTAGCCGACCGATACATGCGGCACTTCGGTATGACCAAGGACGAAGTGATCCAGATGGTGGACGGCTTGACACTGGACCGTCTCCAAGAAGATGGGGTCTACCTGGTCTACAACGTTCCCAAATGGGAAGAAGTGCGTCAGAGGGCCCTCTATTACAAGAAGGGCACGCTGGTCTGGAAGGACAAGACTGGCGAACCAGTGCTCAAAGCCTCCTGTGGCAATCCCCTTGTCCGAGGAACAGACATAGGCGTGGCGCAGGTCGCGCCGGAATTCGCCGTTTCCCCGGTTGATCAGCAGCGAAGCCTGATCGCCGTCAAGGAGCCTACGACGATCCCGACCTCGATGCCGGCTGAGGCCATGGCGCCTGCGGGCATGGAAGCCAATGCCGCGGAACTCGCGCCTATCGCACCCGCGTTGCCCGTCGTCCACGCTCCCAGCTTCAACGTCGTGAACGTGCTCCCGTTCCTAGTCGCCATTGGTATCGGTGGCAGTTCCAGCCACGAGCAGACGGTGCCCGAACTCGGACCTCTGGCCGTCTTCGGTGGTCTTTGCGCGGTCGGCCTTCTGTCGCGAAGGCGCCACAGCTAGAACGCAACGGAACGGAGTGTGGAACTCGGCTCTGCGTTCATACTTTCGTGACCGTCCTCCGTGACGGCAACGATGTTCTCGATCCGGACTCCAAACCGACCGGGCAAGTAGATGCCTGGCTCGATGCTGAAGACGTTCCCTGGCTCGAGGCGGTGCTGGTTGCCGGCACAGATGTACGGCTCCTCGTGGATTCTGAGTCCGAGCCCATGTCCAGTGCGATGGATGAAGAAATCGCCATAGCCCGCTTCCACGATGACGCGCCGTGCGGCTTTGTCGATCTCTTCGGCCAGAACGCCTGGGCGAATGGCCTCTCGCGCGGCCATGTGGGCTCGATACACGGTGTCATAGACCGAGCACTGCTCAGGCGAAGGCGCTCCCAGCACAACTGTCCGCGTGATGTCGCTCATATAGCCGTCGATGCTGCATCCGTAGTCCATGACCAGCACATCCCCCTTCTCGATGACTGTCTGACTTGTGCCGTGGTGAGGTTCAGCTCCATGTGCGCCTGTCGCCACGATGCAGAAGTTAGGTTGGCTACCCGCGGAACGCATGCTCTCCGTCAGAAGCTCGTGGACTTGCCACTCGGTCATTCCGGGCCGCAACTGGGCCAACGTGGGGTCGAGTGCATCGTCGGCAACAGCTCCGGCCCGCTTGAGAAGGGCGATCTCATCCGGCCCCTTGATCCGCATCAGGGCTGAGAGAACAGGTTGAGCCGCTCGAAACTGGATGGTCGGTAATGTCGTTTGGAGCTCAAGGAGGATCGATGATCTCATCTCATCGTCCACGGCGACGACCGACTGCCCTAGGTGCCAGTCGTCGGCCAGTTCGCGGATCAATCGATACGGATCCTGGCCATCGCGCCAGGTGCGAATATCCTCAAGGCCGCTCTTTTTCGCCTGAGTCTCGGCCAGGGCGGGAGCGATCAACCGTGATTTGCCCGACTTGCCGACTGCCAGAACCAGCAACCGCTCGCCACCTTCCTCGTGGAGTCCGGCCAAATAACCCATGGTCACGCTTGACGAACAGAGCACCGCGCCAATGTTGTTGGCCTCCATTACAGCTGCAAGTCGGTCGATGCGTTGGGATGCGGTGGAACTCAGGCTCATGGCAGAAGTATAGCGACGGCTCCAGCCCGCGGGGGACTCTCGGTAAGCCTCAGTGACGCGCAACGGACATAATTCGGTGGCGGCTCGCGCCGCTCTGTATAAGGAAAGACTATGGCAAGTCCCAATTGTCGCCGTGTGGTGATGGTCGCGTGTCTGACCGCCGCTTCTCTGCTTGCCGTCGCCCAGGACAAGACTCTGATCACTGTAAAGGGAAAGGAGGGATCGTTCGGCCGATACACGTCTGAGACGACGATCACGCTTGACCTGGCAGGACAGCCGTCCACGATTGTGGTGAAGGAAACGACGAAGGTGACGGTGTCCAAATCGGCCGCCGATGGGACTCTGACGTTCGAGCACAAGACGGAGTCGTCCGAACAGACCTTCAACGGGCAGAAGCTGCCTGCCGGTGACGATAACACGACTTCGACCGAGGTCGTTCGTGCCAATGGCACGTTGGTCTCACTGAAGAGCGATTCGAAAGAGCCAGACCCCAACCACCTGGACGTCCGCATATGGCAGGCGCAGTCGCCCGTGTTCAGCGACAAGCCCGTCGGGGTGGGAGACAAGTGGTCTCACACCTACTCTGCGGACGCTGCGACGAACGCCCCAGCCGCCGAGGCGGCCTTCACGTTCCAGGCCCTAGAGGACGTCAGTGGCGCCAAGTGCGCGAAGATCCTGATGGAGTACCACGAGACGACGGGGAATCCAGCCCTGACGAGCAAGATCACGCTGTGGGTCGAACTCGTCAGTGGTGACGTGGTCAAGGAGTCCTATCAGTTTGAAGGACTGCCGTTCCCCGGACCAAATGGCAATATGGCCGCCCAGGCCAAGGGAACCGGCCAGCGGATCGCGGGCGGACCTTTGCCTGAAAGCGGCCCTCCTGCTTCGGCGGAGCCTGAGGCAAAGAAGATCGAAGACGTCACGAAGGGCTGTGAGAAGCTGGAAGGTGTCGTCACTCTGTACAAGAAACGCGAGGCCGGCCGGCTCACCATCTACATGGAGTTGAAGAAGAGCCAGTTGAACCAGCCGATGATGCTCCAGGCGACTGCATCGACAGGCACTTCCACCCAGGTTGTTTCGGGCTCGCCCATCGGAGACCTGCTCTTCCAGTTCGAGGAGCTCCAACCGGACAAGATCACGATTGTCGTTCCGAACATCGGTAACCGGGCCAAAACCGGCAGTCCGACAGAACGGGCGGTCAAGCGGAGCTTTGCCGACTCGTTTCTTGACCAGTTCAATGTCGAGGCTCGTTCGAAGGAGCGCGACAGTCTTCTGATCGACGTAAGCGACCTCTTTCGCGGCGATATCTCCCGGCTACAGGCGGCGTTTCAGGGCGGAATGTCCCCCTTCGGCGGCGGAGGCGGTGGCAGCTACAGCCTCGACCGGGAGAAGACGTTTGTCTCGGCACTCAAGGTCTTCCCTGAGAATCTCGTTGCAGAGACCGTGTACAACTTGACTGGCGGGGGTGGCCCGGCTGCCGGACTGGACGGCATGAGTGGGAGTTCGACTCAGGCAGACCCGAGGAGCATCGTGCTCAAGGTCGTCTACAACCTGTTCTTATTGAAGTCAGACGACCGCTACACACCGCGAGCGTTTGATCCACGGGTCGGCTTCTTCACGGTGGCCTACCAGGACTTTGGCAAGGTCGCGAGCGTGGATCAGAACGTCCAACACATTCTGCGTTGGAACGTACAGAAGAAAGATCCGCAAGCCGCCTTGTCTGAGCCCATCAAGCCGATCGTCTTTTGGCTGGACAACGCGATCCCAAAGGAGTACAGGCAGCCGCTGCGGGATGGCATCCTCGTGTGGAACCAGGCGTTTGAAAAGCTGGGGATCAAGGACGCGATCCAGGTCAAGCAAATGCCGGATGACGCGGACTGGGATCCGGCAGACATGCGGTACAACACGATCCGCTGGGTCAATTCCGCGGGGGACGCCTACGCTGTGACCCTGTTTAGGGTGAACCCGATCACGGGCGAGATCATCAACGGCGACATCCTTGTCGACGCCAACATGGTTCGCTTCCTTGGGTTGGAGCAGGACGTCTTTATCAATCCTGCCAATACGGCCACTAAGGCGCAACTTGACCCGCGGAGCTGCCGCCTCGTCCAAGATGGGATGCTGCAGGCCACCATCGGCTATCTCGCCGACACGATCCTTGGCCTGGACAACAAGGTCAGCAAAGAAGCCTATATCGACCAGTACCTCCACAACGTGATCACGCACGAGTTCGGTCACATGTTAGGCTTGCGGCACAACTTTGAGGCGAGCACTGAACTGACACTGAGTCAGCTCGGGGACAGGGGCCTGGTAGAGCAGGCTCAGCCCGCGGCTTCGGTCATGGACTATGTGCCCTTCAATCTGGCGGCGATCGGCAACAAGGGCATCGACTATTACGGCCAGGGAATCGGCAAGTACGACGCCTGGGCGATCCAATACGGCTACACGATGTACCCGTCGCAGGCTGCTGAGTCGGCCGGACTGTCGAAGCTGGCCAGCCAATGTAACCAGCCTGGGCTTGCCTACCAGACCGATGAAGCGGCTGATGGGTACGATCCCTACGTCAGCCGGTTTGACCTGAGCGCGAACCCCGTCGAATACTGGACAAAGTACATGGGCTTGACGCGGAATCTCATCGGGTCACTGGG
Organism: Armatimonadota bacterium; assembly: GCA_029781035.1. Lineage (GTDB taxonomy): Bacteria > Armatimonadota > Fimbriimonadia > Fimbriimonadales > Fimbriimonadaceae > JAEURO01. Next base: position 50,053 of record JAKOXK010000048.1, on the reverse strand, counting down.
TTCCCGGATCCCAACAGCCGGTCAAAGCTACTACATGATGACCCGCCAACTGATTGGGCTTGTGAGCACGCAAGCGCGGTCAGCCGACCAGCTAGTCCGGTTCGTGGGAGGCTTGAGGAGGAACGCTAACTTCAAGGGCGACCCGGGCGAGAAGCCGCCACTGGCACCGCTTAGTGCCGAGGTACAGGCGAAAGCCCTCGATCTAGCCTGCCAGTACGGTCTGTCCGCTGGAGCCTTCTCCATTCCCAAGAGCTATCTGGACAAGCTCACGGGCAATCCCAACGGATCCGAGCTGCAAGTGACTGTGGACGGTCAGAACAGCTATCCAGTTCTCGACCTCCTCACCGGCCTGCAATCAATGGTGCTGAGCGACCTGTTGAGCGCCACTCGGATGTCGCTCGTCGCGAACAACGAGTTCAAGGCGAAGAAGGGCGAGCCTTCGATGTCGATCGGAACGGTGTTCGACAAGACTCGGGCGGCCGTGTGGTCGGAGTTGCACACTGGGGATCCAGTGGACGCTGTCCGACGGAACCTGCAACGCCGATACTTGGATATCCTCATCACCGACGTCAACAAGACCCCATCGGGACTTCCAGCCGACGCACGTATGTGGGCTTGGGAGAACCTCAAGACGATCAGGGCCCAGATCGTCAAGATCCGCCCATCGGTCAGAGATCGGACCACGGGAACTCACTACGACGAGTGCCTGATGCGCATTGAACGCGCTTTGAACGCGACGGAGAGTCTCGGTGGCTCGCCATCTCGTTCTCTACAGGATGTTCTTGGCGGCTGAACGGCGAAGACCTCTCTGTCTTTGCGGATCGTTTGGCTTCTGGGGCGTCAGAAAGTAGATCGCCCTCGAGCGGTCGGGTTCGTTTCGGCTCGAGGGCGGCGTGAACGGATTGAATGCGTCAGCGGGGTCGGACTTCGCGAATGCCGAGTTTGGCGATAAGTTCGCGATACTTGACCACGTCTTTGGCTCGAAGATAGGCTTCGAGCCTGCGCCGCTTACCGACCAGCTTCAGGAGGCCTGTCCGGCTATGATAGTCTTTCTTGTTGGACTTGAGGTGGTTAGTGATCTGCTCAATGCGGGCCTGGAGGATTGCGATTTGCACTTCGGTGGATCCGGTGTCGCCTTCCTTGACCGCATAGGTCTTGATCGTCTCAGCTTTCTTGTTCTTTTCGAGTGGCATGTTGTCTAGCGTTTACTCCGTGGAGTCCGGCCCGTCGTGTCTGGGCGCAGGAGCCCGGACAGTCTGGCGGCGCAGGGATGTTACCTCGGCTCAGGGGAGCGGCCGGGGAAGAGAGGGGGCATACGGGGCGGAGTCCCGCCACTTCCCAAGTTGGTCGATCAGCCATCCGGGAATGTTCTTGAACTCATCTGACTTGCCATTGACGCCGCTCCGAAGGCTGTGTCGCGTCCCAGGGTACATGAACTTGAGCACCAGCTCCTGCTCGATGTCGAGGCGGTCGGCGTGGTTGAGGTTCACAACGTCGCTTCGGTCGAACTCGACCCAGGACGTCCGACCCAGGACCTTCACTGAGGGCCCAAGGGCCGGTAGGCCGTAGTCGGTTAGTTTCTGGTCACCCTGAAGCAGCTCGAAGAGGACAGGGATACATTCGAGGTGGCCGGACTTGAGGCGGTAAGGGCCGATTTCGTGATGGCGGGCTTTACGCCTTGTCAGAAAAGTCGCCAAGGGCTCGATCAGTCACCAAACGAGAAAGTAGGCGTTGACTGTGGCCACGATGTCAGTCCAGTCTCGCTTGACGAGGCTCGCCGCTACGTGAGTACAACAGATGAAGGCGACGACCACAAGGCCCTCTGTTGCCGTGGTTCTCGCCAATTGGGCCAAACGGAAGTCGACAGCGGTGGGGCTGGGCTATCTCTCGGCGAGCTCGAGGTGAAGCGTCATCGAAGCCTCACTCGCAGGGCGAGATGTTGAAGATTCTAGTATCCCACTAATGGGGCCTTCATTATATGACCGCGGGCATCGAACGGTATTTTCTTCCTCGTGTAACCTGCTGCCCTATGAATCCGTTTGCAACGGCGCAAGCGCAGCTCGATGAAGCCGCGAGCCACCTCAAACTCGACCCTTCCACCCATGATTTCCTGCGGTGGCCCATGCGCGAATACTGGGTACGCGTGCCCGTGCGCATGGATGACGGCAAAGTGAAGACCTTCCAGGCCTTCCGAGTCCAGTATAACGATGCGCGCGGCCCGGCCAAAGGCGGAATCCGCTGGCATCCAGAAGAGACCATCGACACGGTTCGGGCACTAGCAGCTTGGATGACGTGGAAGACGGCCATCGCCGACATCCCTCTGGGCGGTGCAAAGGGCGGCATCGTCTGCGACCCCAAGCATATGTCGCTTGGTGAAAAGGAGCGCTTGGCAAGGGGATACATCCGACAGATCAGCAACGTCGTCGGTCCAGACCGCGACGTTCCCGCTCCGGACGTTTACACTGACCCGCAGATCATGGCTTGGATGATGGACGAGTATGAGGCCATCAACGGCAAGAGCCAAGCGGGCATGATCACCGGCAAGCCGCTCTCAGTGGGTGGCGTTGCGGGACGCGACGACGCAACGGCGCGTGGTGGCATGTACACCCTGCGCGAGTGTGCCAACGCGCTGAATATCAATCTGAAAGACGCTACCGCAGTGATCCAGGGCTACGGCAACGCAGGACAGCACGCTCACAGGCTGTTGGAGGAGTTGTTCGGCACCAAGGTCATCGCCGTATCCGACTCGAAGGGTGGGATCATCAATCCGAACGGGCTCGACTTCTGCGAAGTTTCGAGCTTCAAGACCGAGACGGGCTCGGTCGTTGGGTTCCCGGGATCCAAGCCATTGACGAACGATGAGATCCTCGAGACCGAGTGCACCGTCCTGTTGCCGTCGGCCTTGGAGAACGTCATTACGGCCGATAATGCTGGAAAGGTCAAGGCCAAGATCAGCGCTGAGCTGGCCAATGGCCCGATGACTCCCGAAGCGGACAAGATCCTCTTCGAGCGAGGCATCTACGTGATCCCTGACTTCCTCTGCAACGCAGGTGGAGTTACGGTGTCTTGGATGGAGCAGGTTCAGAACGCAGGCCACGACAAGTGGTCTCGCCCGTTCGTCTACGAGAAGCTCGACAAGATCATGACGGATGCCTTCTACGGCGTCCACGAGATTCGGGAGAAGAAACGACTGCACACCAGGCTAGCTGGCTATGTCGTGGCGATCCAAAGGGTCGCAGAGGCCTGCCACGTTCGTGGCTGGGTCTAGGCCCTAGCAAACGGGCGGCGTCCACCGCGGCGCCGCCCGCTTTTTACTTGGGATCCAATGGAATTCCGCCCAACTTGACATAGTGGGGCACTGCGCCGTTGATCTGGAGCGTCGGGGCCGCCTTTGGATCGACCATGTCGAACACTGTCACGAGGCCTTCTTGGTCAAACGAGCCATCAAAGACCGCTTCTCGAACGTAGTCCATGAGGGCGGACAGTTGTCCAGTGTGTGGCGCCGCGAAGTAAGCCCGCCGCTGCTCCTCATACTGCTTGTCGGACAAGGGGTTTCCCAAGGTGTCCGAGAATCGGACCAAGTTCCCGTCATGGTCAAGGGGTGTGTACTCGAGGTCGGTTTCGTCGTCCGCTGGTCTCTTGATTTCGATCTGGATCTTCCAGGCTTTTCCCCGAAAGTAAGGCGCCGATTGTTCGGATCCCGGCTTGATCAAATCGACCGACCGAATCCTGAACCCAATGCCTTGAAAACTTGACGAGGCACCCGGCGCGATGTCCAAAGTCGAGACTTCTATGACGGGATGCTGCACTCGAATGAGGACACTCGCCGTCCTTTGGTCGCGAGGCGCCGACACGCCGACGCCACTATATTGGACTTGGTTCCTGCCATCGGCATAGGTGCCACCAGCGAAGGCGACGTGTCGGAAGTAGTTCCCAGGTTCTGGGGCAACGATGCTCCAACGTCGACGGACTCCGGCAAACGTCGCAGGCAGCGTCGTCTGCAGGACGACGAGCCGGTTCTTGTTCCCATAAAGTGTGGATATCTGCCCATGACCGGGAGCTGAGCCTTCAAGCTGGTGTAACAGTTCCTTTCGCAGTTCGGGATTGTCGGAACCGTCGCGCTTCCAGCAAGCCACCGAATCCTCAGTGACCTTACAGACGCCATACACGTCGACAGTGTCGCCATACGGTGTCCGGTATGGGGTAGCGACTATCTCATCAGGCTGGGGCATTGGCTTGCTTGGTGACTGAACCCAGAGGGGAAGCTCCGTGTTTCCTGAAACGCGGGGCATGGCAGGTTGGACACCTTGACCCCGCACGTTAACTGGGTCGGGAGAACGAGCCAACCTTGTGCTCTGGTTCGTTGCGCAAGATCCCAGCGCCATGAGCGTAACGAACAACGCCGAGCCTCTTGAGAAGCTAACCCGCATCTCTCGAATTGATGTTACCCCGTTCCAAGAGGGATGAACTGTTCCACCCCAGATTCAAACCCGACTATTGTTTCGTCGCGCCCCAAGAACGAGGATGGTCGCCAGAAACCCGGCCAGCAGTGTAGGCGGCTCCGGCACAGCCATGACGTCGAACTTAACCTGCCCAACATAGCCCACACGGCCGAAGTGGACATCGCCTGTCCACTGGTCAGCTCCGACGTAGTCGCCAGGGCCGAAAGGAGAACCACTGTTCGAGAGGTTCGTCACTGAACCATCGGTCAGACTGTCGCGGAGGCTGGAGAACCCGGATATCTCATAGCCAACCAGGGCCCTGGTCGAGGCAGTCATGATGAGGGAACTTGCCGTTCCTCCATCGGTCACGGTTTGAATCTCGTTCTGGGGCCCACTAACGATCGCAGAGTCGTCGTCGATGGTTCCGGCGAGGGCCGCGTCGAGGTACGAGAATAGGTCAACGTGGTGCGCGTTTTGGGTCAGGGCGAAGACGCCGTACGTCAGTGTTCCCGATGCTTGACCCAGTGCGGTCTCGTGCAGTTCGTACTGGAGTGAGAACCAAAGTTCGGCGTCGCTTGAGCCGCTGGGCTCATAGTAGTTGAGGGTGGCCGTATTCGTGCCCAATGTCCAGTCGTGGAGATTGGAGAGCGCGAACTCCCGGTGATCAGCTTCACTGCGGTACCAGAGCCAGTGTTGCATCGGACTTGCAACACCACCCGTGACGAAGGTTCCTTCGCCGGGGTCTGCCAAGAGTCGGTGCCCAGAGATGTTACCGATCGTCCAGGACGTTGCACCGTCGGTCAACGTTATGGAGTCGATCGCTTGGGCCGAGGCGACGCCCGATACCATCCCAAGAACGAGAAAAATGCGGATGAAAGCAGTTGGGGACATGTTGTTTCCTCTCGCGGATACCACGAAATGGCACTCGTATATTGTACAGGGTGTTTCCAGCGACACGGGCCACACATCCCTAGGAGTTTTGACCGGCGGTTAGGCTGTATCTTTGTCCCGAACCGAACTGAGGACGCGTGCGATGAGCTTGATCTGCCCAATATGATAGGCATCGTGTACGGCCATGGCGATCAGCGTCTTGACTGCAACATCGTCCGACTTCATCTGGTGGATGAACGGATCGGCCGACGCCAGGGCGATCGCCCTCTTCATGCCGTTGACGACCGAGATGCGCAAAGGACTGAATTGACTGGGATCGGGCATCTTCCAATCGTCTTTCCATCCGGGCCGTGGTGTCCCTTCAAGGCGAGCTAGCCAGACTCTTTGCCAGAAGTCCATATGGGCCAGGTTAGTCAGGATGGAATAGGGGAAGCCGTCAAGGGTGCGCGCAGCATCTTCGGCACTGAGCCTTTTCAACATGGGTTCGACCTTGGGTATATCCACGCCCGTCAGGACTTGATGCAGCATCTCCGCCACCGTCATGGGACTCATGCGAGGATTCTAGCAGTGGCCGCCTCAGAGCTTTTCGGTGATCAGACCTAGTTCGACCCTGATTCGCGGAACGGCCATGGCCGCGACACAACAGATGAGCGCAGCCAAAACGTAGGGGCCAGCGTGCCAGACGTCGAAGAGCGCGCCCCCCAGGGATGGCCCCAGCAAATAGCCCAACGACCGGGCGGACTGGAGCAGGCCGAACAACTGTCCTTGTCTGTCGTCAGGAGTAAGAGAACTGCACAGGGCGTTGGCCGTCGGGTTGGCCACTCCGGAACCTACCGCGAAGAGGAACGAACCAACAAGCAGGAAGGCGAAGCTGGGAGCCCAGGGAAAGGAGACGAGTCCTACACCCATCAGGAGATACGATGCCCGGAGGTTGGCCCGGGTCGACCGCCTCTTCGACAGTCGATCCACAAGAAACGCTTGGGCGCCAAACGTCACCATGGACTCAAAAGCGAAGATCACGCCGAATTCGAACTGGCCATAGCCTAGGCTTGACTCAATGAGTCGGCCAAACGTGCCCTCCAGCATTGCGAGTGCGAACCAGCTGACGGCGATGACGAAGACGGTGCGTGCCAGCCCAGGTATTGGCAGTAGGTCTCGTATGGAGGCCCTCTCCTGTGATTCCCGTGGCTTGGGTTGGATTCGGGGCAGGGCGAACGCGGCGATCGCGGCACCGGCACAAGACGCCGTGGCGGCGACAGCACCAAGAAGGTGGTTGCCACCGATTGAAGCCAACCACCCGCCCAAAGCTGGGCCGAAGATGAGCCCGGCGGAGACGGCTGATCCGACCCTCCCCATGGCCGCCACTTTCGAACCCGGGTCTGAGGAGTCCGCGACATAAGCCTGAGCCACAGCTATGTTGGCGGCTCCGACTCCGGCGAGGATCCGGCTAACGAGGATCATCCCCGGGTTTGTGGCCATCGCGTACACGGCCATGGAGAGTGCCGACAGCACTGTGCAACCGACGATGACAGGCTTGCGCCCCACAGCGTCGCTCAAGTGCCCCCATCGCGGAGAAACGAGGAACTGGATCAAGAAGGTGCTGCTCAGGAGCCCCCCGATCATCCATCCTGGGGCGCCCCATGCTTCGGCGCGCAGTTGGATGTCCGGGATCAGCATGCCGAAGCCAAGCAGGTCGAGAAAGGCAAGGGCGAGTACTGCCCGCTCCCCGGTGCTGCCCATTTTCCGACGCATCGCTGATTCCGGGTTCACCGAGAAGTCAATCCATGGTCGCGAGTCGATAGAAGAGATGGGCGTAGATCCGGCTCATTTTGAACAGGCTCTCGATGGCACAGCGCTCGTCAGTTTCGTGGGCGTCGCCGTCGCCGTCCCAGCCGGTGCCGATACTGACTGTGTTCGGGATGGCGCGGGCGTAGGTTCCGCCGCCCATCGTCCCAGGCTCCTTCGTGTCCCCTGTCTCCTCACGATAGACCTCGCAAATAGTCTTGACCAAAGGATGGTCGACGGGGAAGTAGAGAGGCGGCGAGTCAGAGAAACTGGCGATCGTGAATCCGTTCTCGTATTCAGCGAGCTTCTTTTTGCACCTGGCTTGTAGTTCGGCCCCTTTCCAAGTGACAGGATAGCGGACATTGACCGTGAGCTGCAGGTTGCCGTTCAGGGTGCGGACGATTCCCATGTTGGCAGTGAGGGCTCCGCTGGCCTCGTCCGACCCTGCGATGCCGAGCCCATCCCCACCAATGTGGCAGATCATGAGCAAGTGGTCGTACTCCCGCTGATTGGAGAGCGGGGCGATCTCTCGCAGGAATCTAAAAACCCGCGTGGCGGCACTGTCGCCTCCCATGGGAAAGGCGCCATGGGCCGCTTTGCCTCGGGCCGAGACAATGAGTTCGTCGCCTTGCCAAGCGACATCGAGGTTCCGGTCCCATCTGTCGGCCACCTTGGACTCCACAAACGCTCGTGCCGTCGGGCCGTTCACCCGAGCTCGTGCCCGGCAGGAGTCGATGACGATATTGGGCCTCTGACCTCCCTCGACCTCGATCAACTCAAGCTCGCCAACGATGAGGGGCCGCTCGATCACGAAGTTGGCGATGCCTTTTTCCCCATGGATACAAGGCCAGCCTGAGTCTGGAGCGACGCCATAGGTCGGTGGCTCCTCGGTCTTGACGTACCTGGCGACGCACTGGAAGCCGCTCTCCTCATTGCAGCCGAAGACGGACCTGATTCGGGCAGGAAGGTCCGGGAAGGACTCTTGGATGGCCCGACACGCGTAGAACGAGGCGATCGTCGGGCCTTTGTCGTCCACGGCACCCCTGGCGTACACATAGCCGTCTTCAATCTCGGCGCCGAAAGGCTCGTGCTTCCAGCCCGGCCCGACTGGGACGACGTCAAGGTGGCCGAGTGTGACCACCAACCGTTCACCCTTTCCAAACTCTGCCCACCCGCAGTAGCCCTCAAGATCCTTTGTGGCCATGCCGGAGGATTCCGCAAGTCCGAGCATCAGATCCAAGGCTCTGCGGTTCATCTCGCCAAACGGGGATCCTGGCGCGGGTTCGCTTTCGATCGAAGGGACTTGAAGCAGTCGACGGTAGTCGTCGAGTAACTGCTGTTCGTGGGCTTTCAGCCAGGCGTGGAGCCGAGCAACATTGTCCGAGGCCATGGGTCGGAGGGTACCGTCTGGAGGCTCCCGGATAAAAAACGACAGGCGTCGGACCGGGCGGCAGCGTGGTCCGACGACCTGCCGTCTAACTCATTCCGTGTTCATGGGCCCGTCACCCTGCCAGGGCTACTGGATTTCGGAGCTTTGGAAATTAGGCCCCGGACTTTTGGCCGTTTGAACTTGCGAAAGCGTCTGAGGTGTCTTAGTATGTAGAGGGAGTCAGCTTTGAGCCCGGAACATTTGCCGGGTCAAGCGTATCGAAGTACTTGTGAAAGCCAAGGTTGGCGGCGAGAGGAACTGGGTCGGGGACGAGAGGCAGAGCGGACGGAGACGTCTGACGGCATCCTCTCGATGGCGTTCGCACATTTCTCGACGGACTATCTCAAATCCTACTGAGAACATGGAATGAGACTCACAGGCGGCAAGAAAGCAATCCGAAGCGAGGGATGGGTTATGGCAATGCCAGGAACGAGTAGATCTAGCGAATCGCCCCGAGGCGTTAGGCTCACGCCGACGGAAGTCAAGGTTTTGAGCCTCATCGCGCAGGGTCACAGCAGCCAAGAGGCTGCCGACCGAATGGTCGTGTCAAAACGGACGGTGGATTTTCACCTAGCCAACATCTATCAGAAGTTGCAGGTGAACAACAGGGTGCAGGCCCTGCGAGCGGCGACAAGGCTTGGCCTCATCCCGTTTGAACCGTTCTTCGGTCACACACAGGGCGAGTCGTAGTCCGACTAGTCCACGGTTTCGAGGGCTTCGCTGAGTCGATCGGCGGGGCCTTCGATCATTTAAGGCAGGTCGGCGGGCCCGCCTGTCGACGCCCGCCTTTGGCGCCAGTTCAAGAGGTTCTCATAGAAAAGGAACTGGTGGGCCCAGCCGGCATGTCTTCCCAAGAGATCTCTGAATGGGCGGGTGACCAGTTCGACTCGCGCCGGAGTCAAGGGTGCGCCTTGCAGCTCGGGGAACCACAGACGGGTGAAGGCCTGCCAGACATGGGTGTCGACTGGCACCGCTTCGGTGTACCCAAGTGCGAACAGGCAGATACAGTCAGCGAGCTTTGGCCCGACACCTGCCAGGCTGAGCAAGCTCCATCGGGCCTCTTCGTAGCTCACATACGATAAGCCTCTCAGCCAGTCTTGGCCCCCTTTCTCGCAAATCTGGGCTGCAGCGCGAGGGATCGTGGCGGCCCGGTAGCCAAAGCCCTGCGACCGCAACTCGCCCTCAGGAATCGCCGCGATTTCCTCGACGGTGGGAAAACGATAAAGGCGAGTTCCATCCAACTCAGTCAGAACCGGTCCGTACGCAGAAAGCTTCTCGACCATCGATTTGATGCGGGAAAGGTGGTTGTTGCTGGTGCAGAGGAAGCTGAACGTCTCTTCAACGGCGTCGCCCGGTGCCATCAGTCGGAGCCCAGGCAAGGCGTCCATCATGGGGCCTAACTCGGGTACTCGGCCTCGGACGAAGGCCGACGCCTCTTGCCAGTCCTCATCCAGCCGAAAGAGCTTTGCGAAACTCGAAGGCTCGCCGCTGCCCTCTAGGAAGATACCGTCGTCTGCCGGAGTCACGAGCCACCAAGAGTCGCCGTCAACGCCAACTAGTGACCCGTCTAGCCGTTCCGTCCATCGGAACACCTGCCCACAAAACACGGACAAGCGAACGTCCAGTCCGCCGGTCGCCTGATGGGTCAGGTAGGTTCGTCGCATTGAGAGCTAGGAGAGTGTGCCCTCGGGCAACATGGCGAGAAACTCGTCCTCAGAGATCACTTTCACACCGAGTTGTTCGGCCTTGACGAGCTTCGAGCCCGCACCGGGGCCAGCCACGACCAGTGCGGTGCTCTTACTCACGGATCCGGCCGCTGTGCCACCTTGACGGGCGACGAGCGCTTCGGCATCTTCGCGGGTGAAGCGCTCGAGCTTCCCTGTGAACACGATCGTTTGTCCGGCGAAGAGGTCGCCGCTTGGTCGCTCGGCTTCGACGGGGCTGACTCCTGCCGCAAGGAGGGCATCGATCAGAGCTTGGTTGCCTGGGTTCTCAAGCCATTCCTCAATCTCACTGGCCGTCCTTGGCCCGATGTCAGGCACCTGCAGGAGCCGGTCGTAGTCCGCGTGTCGGAACAAATCCAAAGTGCCAAACGCCCGGGCCAAATCCCGCGCTGTCCGCTCTCCGACGTACCGGATGCCGAGAGAAAAGAGGAAGCGGTCGAGCGGCCGCGCCTTGCTGGCTTCGATGGCGGCCAAAAGGTTGGAGACGCTCTGAGCCCCCATTCGGTCGAGTTCGACCATGTCGGCCTCCCTGTCTTTCAAGGCGAAGATGCCGGGAAGGTCGTTGAGCCAGCCCAGTTCGACAAACCGGGCAATCTGCTTCTCGCCCAATCCTTCAATGTCCATAGCCGTTCGACTCGTGAAGTGCTCGAGCTTCGATTGAATCTGAGCGTCACATCCCGTCGTGTTCGGGCAGCGCAAGGCCACCATCCCTGCCTCTTGGACGAGATCCGTGCCGCAGACCGGACATTGGGTGGGAGCCACGGGTGTTTGCGACGCTCTCGGACGCTTTTCCAGGACTGGGCCGACGACTTCGGGGATCACGTCTCCCGCCCGTTGGACGATGACCGTGTCGCCGACCCGGACGTCTTTGCGCACGACCTCTTGGTAGTTGTGCAGAGTCGCACGGCTGACCGTGACGCCCCCTACAAAGACGGGCTCGAGCTCGGCGACCGGCGTGACGACTCCCGTACGCCCAACTTGGTTTTCGATGCCGTTGAGGACGGTGAAAGCTTGCTCGGCCGGGAACTTGTAGGCGATTGCCCATCGGGGTCCCCTCGCCGTGAACCCAAGTTCGCGCTGCAATTCAAGCGAGTTGACTTTGATGACGACGCCGTCGATCCCGAACGGCAGAGTTGGCCGAAGCTCCTGGATCTGATGGATCCTAGCCAGGAGGTCTTCTCGACCGCGACAGACTTGGGTCTCTTGCCGCACCGGGAAGCCGAGCCCTTTGACCCATAGCATCAAGCCGTACTGATCGCTGACCGATGTCGGGGGATTGTCGAGCAGTCCGACCCCGTACGCGAAAAAGCTGAGTTTGCGCTCAGCGGTCAAGCGGCTGTCGAGCTGTCTCATCCCACCAGCCGCAGCATTGCGCGGATTCACAAAGGCTTGTTCTCCCCGTTCCAGCCGAGTTTGGTTCAGCTCGTTGAAAACTGACTTGAGCATGAGGACTTCGCCTCTGACTTCAATACGGCCGAGAAGGTCTTGTTGAATCCGGAGGGGAATGCCACGGACAGTCTTTGCGTTAGGCGTGACCTCTTCACCTGTAACGCCGTCGCCTCGTGTCGCAGCCGCAGTGAGAAGCCCGTCGACATAGGTAAGGGACATGGAGAGCCCGTCGAACTTGAGCTCGACTTCATAGTCGATGTCCTCTTCTCGGTTCAGGAACCTCTTGACCCTCTCGTCGAACGCGGTCAGCTCGTCTTCACCAAAAGCGTTGTCAAGAGACAGCATGGGCGTCCCGTGTCGGTAACTCGGGAATCTGCTGACAGGTGTCGCGCCGACCCGCTGGGTGGGGCTGTCTGGAGTCTTGAGCTCGGGGTGTGCCTCCTCAATCTCGACGAGTTCCCGGAACAGGGCGTCCCACTCGCTGTCACTGATCTGAGGGGCATCCTCAACGTAGTAGAGCACGTTGTGGCGCTCGATCTCCTTCCTGAGCCAGGCGGCGCGTTCGGCAACGTCCATTTGGAATGCAGAATGCAGAATGGTGACTGTCGAAAGCAAGTGAGGCCCGCTCCAGCACGGCCGCAGGTCAGGTCCCGGGATACCGCCAGACAGGTATAGTCAGGTGGCCTGGCGCCGTACCCAAGTGGTTAAGGGAAGGGTCTGCAAAACCCTCATCCAGCGGTTCGAATCCGCTCGGCGCCTCCACTACCCCTCGGGTAGATCCAAGACCTTCTTTCCGTCTGGCAAAATCCTCTTGGGTGCTAGCTTGTCACCGACGATCGCCTCATGGATGGTGCGACCGTTGTCCTGGGGGATCGTGAACTCCTCGATGCTCCATGCCGGTAAGGGTAAACCGTCATAGTTCCGAGTCGATAGGATTCCACGTGAGACAATGCGCATCTGATCCCACTTGATGCCTCGCACCGCTTCTGCGCAAGTCGAGTAGCTTCCGCCCGTGTCGACCCACGTGTTCTGGCCAAGGAGTTCGAGACCGCCGATCCCCTGCGCGCCCGGACCCCCGATTTGGATCGTGGCGTGGTCCCTTTGCCCAAGGCTGGCCTTGCCCGAAGCTCCGTTGAGGCTCAAGAGGAACACGCGCCCACTGTCGGACACTGCTGGATAGACGTCACCATATTCGGTGCTGCTCCAGACCTCGACTCGTGTAGTCCTTCCATTGTCCGGCAGATCGGCAGTGAGGAGGATGAAGACTGGATCGTCAGTCCAACCAGCGTAGCACTTGCTGTATGCCCGCTTTGAGGCGCTCACATGGAACGTGCCGTGCGGTGAACTGGCCGTTCGTTGCCAGACCACCGGTGTAGCCTCGTCCTGGAAACTTAGGGGCTTACGGGCCTGAAGTCCGGTTTGTACACGGAAGGAATAAGTCGATTTCCTGTTGTCCGCGGTCGAAATATCGAGTACGTAGCGTTTGCCGGATCGGTCGAAGAAATCAAGCGTCTCATGACCGCGACCGTACAGGATGTCGTACCGATCCTGGAGGGTCATCCAGGATGAGCTGGGACACGACCATGAGACACCACGGTCCAGGTCAATGCTTCTTCTGGCCTCGCGTGACGACGCAAAACCGCCCAGTTGGAGGAGATCGGCCGTGTAGTTCTTGGTCGAGTGGTCGAACACGCTCAGAACCGCCGTCCCGGGGGACTTGGTGTCGTCAAAGACGAAGGCGACGAGGTATCCGGATGGTGTGTACTTGAGAAGAGTGGGTTTGGATGCCCACATGTGCTCGAAGGCGATCGTTCCCTCTAGTCCCTTGCGGACAGACTCGGGGTTGTTCACGGAGAGGAGCCAGAACCGTGGCGGGCCGCCTGGCGTTGTGCGTGCGGCCTCCATTTCATACGTTCCGGGCGACCATCCGACTTGCCGTATGCTCGGTGTCTTGTATGAGAGATCCCGTAGCGTTTGTTCGAGGATCCCTGGCGAGTCGGCCGTTTGAGATGGCTCACGAGTGAATTGGACGTGCTGTACAGGCAACCCACTCGCAGGTTTGAAAGCGATCAAACGGGCCTCCTTGCCCCGCGGGTTGCTCACTATCAGTTCGTCGGCGATTCCCGTCCTGAGCGTCACGGTCCGTCCGGTCAAGCCCTTGGCTTCGTGATCGTCATCGACGAGCGAGGACAAGCCGTATCGGGGCCACTGCCCTGCTTCTCCACCCGAGGGATCACCGTACCAGACTCCACCCGCTCCACCCGGGCCGATAAAGGGCTTCGTCATCACCCATAGGGCTCCGGTTTCCGAGACCCAGTGCCTAGCATATGCCTCCATACGCCTCTCGTGCCACAGTATGGTCTTGCTCCCGGTGGCGTCTACTTTGAAGTAGCTGTATTCGGTGTACGGTGTCATGCGGACGCCACTGACCCATTCCGTTTTGGCATCGAGGACATAGCGTACGGGTTGGCACCCGCCGACGCACCACAGCCCGACGGCTAGAAGTGTCACCGTCATTGCTTTCATGTTCGTGAGTGTCATGTTCTGGTTCCTTAGTTCAATTCGGATCAAGCCAGGAGTCCCACTCTTCTGTCGAGCACGTCCCCTCTTGAGCCGCTGGGAGTCCCAGCCCTTTGAGGCTTGACGGGTCGGTTCGCCAAGACAATGCACGATGTCGTCTGGCTATGTCGTCCGAGTCCTCAATGCAAGGACGGTCGGTGCTTGGAATGCGTAACGTGCAAAAAAAATTGCAAATAGCGGGATTCTGTGCAATAATTCTTGCATGCCTGGTGGATACGGTCCCTTAAGCAAGCGGGAGCGGCAGGTGATGGACACGCTCTACTCGCTGGGCGAAGCGACGGTTGCGGAGGTGCAAGAAGCCTTGGGTGAGGACCTGAACTACAACGCGGTTCGGGGCATGCTCCGTGTGCTCAGTGAGAAGGGTCGGGTCTCCTATCGCCAGGACGGGGTGCGTTACGTCTTCAGGCCCGCCGTCCCGAAGGAGCAGGCTGCCGCATCGGCCCTTTCCGGTCTCGTGAAGACGTTTTTCGAGGGTTCAGTCGAACAGACGGTCGCGAGCCTGCTGTCAAGTTCAGAGCGGCGACTGACCATCGACGAGCTTGACCGTTTGGTGGATTTGATCGAGAAGTCTCGTAGGGAGCGGGATCGTTGAGTCAGCCTGAACTTGGACTCCTCGTCGCCAAAGTCACATCGGTATTGTTGTTCGGCTTTGTCGCTGTCGGCCTGCTACGAAGGTCGGCCCCAAGCGCCAGGCATGCATTGCTGGTGGCGACTCTCGCATTGGCAGTGCTCGTGGCCTTGGTTGGGCCGTTCGTGCCTCATTGGGTGGCGATCCAACTCCAGTCACCGGCCTGCGTTGCGGAGGGTGTGCAGCGAGCCTCGGGGACTCCTGCTGTTGCGTCGGTCAGTATTGACTGGCTCTCCCTTGTGACCGGCTTGTGGCTGCTTGGAGTCCTCGTACTGCTCGGACGTGTGGTTTTGGGAGCAAGACTGGTCCGTTCCTTGCGCCGTGGCAACACACCGAAGTGGCTCAAGGCGGAAGGGATGGAACTTGCGGAGACCATGAGGCTCCGAGTCCCGGTGCGGTTCGTGTTGGGCAGGGCCCCAGTTCCGCTTGTCACTGGAGCGCTCAGGCCAGTCATCTCGCTGCCTCAGGAGTTCGGCTCCTGGCCCGCTGAGCAAAGGCGTGCCGTCCTGATGCACGAACTCGCACACGTCAATCGGTTTGACTGCGTCTGGACGGCGTTCGCCAACGTCTTGGCTGCGGTCTATTGGTGTCATCCGCTTGTTTGGCTCCTCAGGCGCGCACTGAGGGACGAGGCCGAACTCGCGGCGGACGAAAGGGTGGTCGCAGCAGGCGTCCCGGCGACGGACTACGCCGGACACCTCGTCGCGACTGCCCGCCTTTGCAGAAAGCCACGGGGGTTAGTCCGCTCCCTGGGAGTCACGATCATGAGTCATAGAACACTCGAACACCGCGTCAAGCGGATCCTAGGAACGCGAGCACAAGGCATGGTTACGGCCAGTGGACTGCTGTTGGCGCTGGGCATCACGTCAGCGACGATCGCCGTCGCAGGCGCCTCGGCACGGATGCAGCAAGCGCCGACAGCGCCCATGAGCCCAGCCCCGCAGGTCGCCCCGACGCCCGCCACATCAGCCCCGCCCGCACCGGTCTTGGCACCGGCACCAGCGGTCGACACCAAGCCAGACGTTGCACGGATACGGGATGGGAGAGCCCGCAAGCGATCCAGATCGGCGGCACCCTCAGTGCCGGCACTGCCTCCGGCAGCCCGGTTGGCACCGCCCCATGATCGTCCGGGGAACATGATTCCACCCGTGGAAGAGACCCCGGCGCCTCAGCAAGCCGCACCGGCTGCTGCGCCCCAATTGGCTCCAGGCCGACTGTTGCCGCCCAACGAGTCCGTCGTTGACGCTCGCGCACCGGAGGCGCCAGTGGCGGTCAGGGGGGTGGCCCCAGCTGTGCCCGCTGTCACCATGTCCGTGCCTCGTTCTCGCCAGCGGGTTCAGGGAACCACGCCATCCGTGGCCACCAGAAGTCATCCGGTGTCGGGCATACGGGCCCGCACAGCGAAGTCTCGCCCCGGTGGGTTGGGTGGCACAAGGGTCGACCCGCTCACGCCAGTCACCTTGGATCAACGAACGGTCATGGTTGACCCGGTTGGCAAACAGACCCAGAGGATTCGACTCGGGCAGCTTGGCGGCACGGTTCGTGTTGTTTGCGTTCCGTTCCTTTCAGACATTCCGATCATCGGTCGTCTGTTCCGCACGAGGGTAGAGGAGAGAACCCCGCCACCGAACAAGAGCCCTATGCCTGAGCAGATCGCCCCGACCGATCGTCCATGACTGAGCGTCTGGAGGGTGTAATGCCCTCCAGACATCAATAGAGTAGACAAAAAGATGCTGTTTAGGTATTGTTCTGTCTATGGAAGGCGCTCGATTCAAAGAAGCGTTTTTGGACCTCTTTCGCGAGGCGTTTGATGGGATCGCACCGGATGCTGGAGGCACGTGGTTCGTCCAAGGCAAGGAGGGCCTGTTTGACACATTTGCTGCGGTCAACGCTGTGCAAGCTTCGGCATCTCCCAAGCCCGGTATGAGCTCGATCGCGGCCCACATCGTTCACGCACGTTACTATTTGAGCCAGTCGAACGCTGTCGCTCGTGGAGAGCGACCGACCTATGACTGGGAAGGTAGCTGGGCTCAGCAGACGGTCAATGAGTCTGAGTGGGACGCACTTCGGGACGGGCTTCGGTTCGACTACGTCGAGTTCTGCAGCCATGTGCGGGCCCTTGACGATCCGGATCCAGACGTCTTGGGTGGAGTCTTAGCCAATCTCGCTCACGCGTCGTTCCATTTGGGTGCGGTCCGGCAGTTGATCAAGTTGGTTTCACCCTGACTTCAGCTGGTTGTTTGGAGGAAGCCGGGCCCCGACCGGTACAGGTAATCTCCTGCCGCAAGCCATGTTACGCGTACTGCTTCTTGCTGCCCTTGCGTCACTGTCATTGTCTGCTTTTGCGGCTGAGACCAAAGCCGAAAAAGACGCCCGGATGAAGTGGTGGCGCGAAGCTCGGTTTGGCCTCTTCATCCACTGGGGCAGTTACTCGGTCCTGGAGGGCGAGTACAACGGCCACAACAACTATGCCGAGTGGATCCGTGAGGAGGCCCACATTCCTGTCGGTGAATACGAAAAGGTCAAAGACCGGTTCAATCCGGTCAAGTTCGACGCCATGAAGTGGGTGAAGATGGCGAAGGACGCGGGCATGAAGTATGTCGTGATCACGTCGAAGCACCACGAAGGCTTCGACATGTTCGATTCCAAATACAGCGACTACACGATCATGCACACCCCGTTCCACCGTGACGTGATGAAGGAGATGGCTGACGCCTGTCACGCGCAGGGAATGCAGATCTGTTTCTATCACTCGATCATGGACTGGCACCACCCGGACTATCTTCCGCGCCGTTCGTGGGAGGTCGCGGACAGGCCTGTCGACGGCGCCGATATGGATCGCTACGTGCAATACCTCCACAACCAGGTGACAGAGCTCCTCACGAAGTACGGCAAGATCGGGCTCATGTGGTTCGACGGCGAATGGGAGAGCACTTGGAACCATGAACGGGGCCAGGCTTTGTACGACTTGTGCCGTAAGTTGCAGCCGAACGTGATCGTCAACAACCGGGTCGATGTCGGCCGTGGAGGCATGGGCGGGATGAGCGACCAGGGCTTTGCGGGCGACTACGGCACTCCTGAGCAAGAGATTCCCGCAACTGGACTCCCAGGCGTCGACTGGGAGACCTGCATGACGATGAACGACCACTGGGGTTACAACAAGGCCGACAAGGACTACAAGTCCTCGAAACAGATCATTCAGATGTTGTGCGACATTGCGTCCAAGGGAGGCAACTATCTTCTCAACATCGGCCCGACACCGGAGGGCGAGTTTCCTCCTGAATCAGTGCAGCGGTTGAAGGATATCGGGTCCTGGATGAAGGTGAACAGTCCGTCGATATACGACACGACCGCCAGCGTTTTCAAGAAGCTCCCTTGGGGCCGGTGCACCGTCAAGCGAGAAGGGAAGGACACAGCGTTGTTCCTCCAAGTGTTCGACTGGCCGTCGAACGGTCAATTGGTCGTTCCTGGGCTCGGGAACGAAGTGTTGGGCGCCAAGCTCCTAGCCGGACGCCACAACGTCAGGACGCACCGAGCGGGAAGCGACGTCATCGTATCGGTGCCGGCGCATGCTCCCGACGCGTTCGCTTCCGTTGTGGAATTGAAGGTGAAGGGTGTCCCCATCGTCTATGATGCGCCCGAGATCGAGACCGATTCATCGACGTTTGTGCATTCGCTGCCTGTAATGATCCATACCTCTCCAGGGCTTGAGATTCGCTACACCCTGGACGGATCCACCCCGAAGGCGGCTTCGGCCATGACGAAAGGCGTCGTGAGAATCACCAAACCGTGCACTCTAAAGGTGGTGGCGTTCCACAACGGTAAAGCTGTGTCCGGGGTTGTCACCCATGAGTTCAAGAAGGCGACGCTTCTCCCCGCCGTCCAGCCGGGACCAACGGTGGTTGGGCTCGACGTGAAGGAATGGGAAGGCGACTTCAACGACGTGCCGGAAACGAAGGGCCTTGGAACTCCTGCGCGCTCCCTCGTTCTTAGTGGCTTCACTGTCTCCGACATTCCGAAAAAGGAGAATGTTGTGAGGGCCTACACGGGTTACCTCGACGTATCGGCTGACGACGTCTACAAGTTCGCCCTGCGGTCGGACGACGGTTCCCGCCTCTGGATCGACGACCAGTTGGTCGTCGACAATGCTGGGCTCCACAGCCCAGTTGAGAAGTCTGGATCGGTTGCACTGGCCAAGGGCAAGCATCTGATCCAGGTCGAGTGGCACAACAAGACGGGCGGAATGGACTTGCTCTTGCGTATGGGGAACATCGGTCAGCCGTTGCACGACATGCCCGCCGCCGCCCTTTCCCGCAGCACCCAATGAAAACGCGCGGTCTCTGGTGCGGGGCGTCCGACTGTGGGACAACCCGCAACCAGGTGGTTGAATTCGTTTCCAAAGTCGAAGACGCAGGCTTCAACTTGCTCTTGCCCGAACTAAAGGGCGGCCATGGATTGTTGCGTTATCCCAGCAAGGCCTTTCCTCAAGCTGTCGAAAAGCCATACGACGAGTTCGATCTGCCCGCCGTGCTTCTGGACGAGTGCAAGAAGAGGGGCATCGAATTGCACGTGTGGTTCATCGATTTCTTTGAAGGTGAAAACGGCCCTGCATTCCTCGACCATCCGGAATGGGCGGCCCGTGACGCTCAAGGGAGGTGCACAAACGAAGAGCAGTTGAGAGGACAGAGGTTCACAGGACT
The DNA here is from genome assembly GCA_029781035.1 of Armatimonadota bacterium. Classification (GTDB taxonomy): domain Bacteria; phylum Armatimonadota; class Fimbriimonadia; order Fimbriimonadales; family Fimbriimonadaceae; genus JAEURO01. Next base: position 30,485 of record JAKOXK010000048.1, on the reverse strand, counting down.
CTGGATGTGTCCTTCTCGCCGTCCTGGATACACAGATCAATGGCTGGTCCCTGTGTACCGTGAGTTCGCCGAAAGATACGCATTTGACGCGGTCCACCACGACTACGTTCGCTATCCCGGTGACTTGGCGCCCGACCAGTATTGCTTTTGTGACTGGTGCCTCGAGGACCTGCCTCGGTGGGCAGGATATGTCAATGACTCGTTTCCTGAGGAGCCATTCGACCATGCCTTGTACGACAGGGAGTACCTCGAGGCCCACTGGGAGCAGTCGCCGCGCGTCTTGCCAACCTATTGGTCGAAACTGAACCGTGCGGAGAAGTCACGGTTTCTGCTTGAGGGCTCGTTTTTCCGGTATGGCCGCCAGGATCTGGACTACTTCTACTACCAGTACCGAAAGGGAGCCATGTTGGACTTCGTGAAACGGTCTCACGAGGCCGTCAAGCAGGCGCGACCTGAAATGCGAGTTTCGGCTGCCGTGTTCAAGAATCCGGTCCACAGCGGGCGGTTCATCGGTCAGGATTGGAGGGAGTTCGCTCCTTATGTGGACACGATGATCCCGATGGACTACCGCGACCATTTTCCAGGTACGTTCGACCACTATCTGGGTCTCCTGGCGGAGACCATCGAACGACAGAAGCGCTGGGCGATCGGATGTACCCGATACCTGACGGGTTTCGCGATCTGGCCCCTGGTTCGAGACGACGAGCCCGAATCGGAGCGGGCAACACGGTTCGCCGAGACTATCCGTTTGGTGAAGGAGAACAACGGACAGGGCTGTTGTGTCTTCTGTGCGGGAGACATGGATCGGCACTCTCTTTGGCGAATCGCGGCGAGGTCATGGTGAGTCGTTCAGGAGAGCGGGCTCGCGTAAGGTCGGTCACGGAAGTGGTGTACTGGGTTTCGGACGTGGAGAGGGCCGTCGCATGGTATCAGGACCGTTTCGACATGGTCTTGACCGATCATTCTCCTGGCCAGCACGCGTTCTTGGATGCCGGCAGCTTCCTCCTGGCCTTCTTCAACCCTGCCGACCCAGGTTCGGACTTGGGCCGTAGTTACCTCGCCAGGACGGGTGGAGTCCGGGGGGACGTCTATCACGTGGCATTCGCAGTCGAGCCCAGCAGCTTGGACGGTAATGCGGCAACCATCAGGGAAACAGGCACCGAAGTCAAAGGGCCAGTGGAGTTTGAAAGTGGCCGCCGGTCTTACTTCTTCGAAGATCCAGACGGCCACTATATCGAACTGACCGATCGCTGACGTCAGTCGTGCCGCAAGAGAAGCGGCATGAAGATCCCACCCACGACAGACCGTGCCCTAAACCCCACACACTTGGCGGTTTTGGTGTCGAACCAGTCAGTCAGGGGAATTCGGTCAGGGGTCGCATTCATCCACTTGTACAGGGGAGCCATGATCGCCTCGAAGTCAGACCTGCTGGAAGCGAGACACGCCGTCCAAACAGTCCAGTCCAGTTTGGTGTAGGTGGCCCTGTTGTCGAGCGGAAGGCCGAAGTCGTTCTGGTGCTTGAGGTACCAGGCGACCTCCTTGTCATAGACATCCTTGGGGAACAGCCCAAGGTTCATCACCTTGTCCCAGACGAGGTTGTACTTTTGGCTCCAGGTGCCTGGCTTGTCGAAAGCAAGGCGGTAGTGGTCGCCATCGTCGGCCATCTTCATCCATTCGTTCGCAAAGCCTTTTGCCAAACGAGTCCACTGTTCGGCTACTTCCTTCTGGCCCAGGGCTTGGGCCATCCTCCCATAGCAGGCCATTGCGACGATAGCCTTGACCGAAAGGTTGGCATTGTGGGCCAGGTGGCCGGCAAAGTCGTCGGTGCAGAGCTGGTTTCCAGGATCAACCCCGTACTGCTTCAAGTACTCGGCCCACTGCGTGAACTTGCCCCAGTACTTCTGGATCCAAGCCTTGTCGTTGCTCTTTTCAAGGTAAGCGGCCGCCATGATGAGCATGTTTCCGCTCTCCTCCACGGGCATCTGGTTTTGCTCCGTCAGCTCTGCACCCCCATAGACTTGACCGTTGGCCTTTGGGTAGGTACCCAAGTCGTGGGGAGCGAAGGGCCACTTCCAGCGTGGCATGCTCGCATACTCCATGACGGGCTCCATGTTCGCCTTGAGCAGGGCCGGGTTGTATGCGAGAAAGATCGGGCAAGCGGGGTAGATGACGTCCACCGTACTGATGCATCCGTTGCTAAAGTTCTCCTTGGGGAACATGAGGAGTGTCCCGTCAATGTCGCGCACGATCTTGTGGGCGGCGAGACATTGGCGAAAGGCAATGGTCGCCAAGTCCGCATATTCGGGTCCAAACCGGCCGGTGAGGGATTCCGTGGCGGCCCGGTCCAGGAGAAGGCCCTGAGCAAGCGACTCTTTGGCATGGTCAGCGCTTTGCTGGATGACCTCTGCAAGACCGATCCCTTGTGACCTCCAGATCGGTTGCAGGTCACGGAAGAAGTACTGAATAGAGAAGAGATCGTCGTAGCCCAGACCGACCGACAAGAGCTTGGCTTCAGGAGCAACGTGGATCGTTGCCGACCAAGCCATGACGGGCCAGTCGTCGTCTACGGATCGCGGCTGCCGAAGATCGTCGCTGATCGGGAGACGGCCTTCCTTGGCAAACGCGGATCGGGTCGTCTCGCTCGGCCCAACGACGGTTTGCCCACCGTCGAAGGGGACCAAGTAGGCGCGTCCCCAGTCGATCCGCAGATCATCACCTGTCTTGCCCAAGACTTTCTGGTCGTCGCAACCGATGCTCAGAGCGTCCCGGCCGCCAACTCGGAGTCGCGACCAGGTCACCTCCTGGTCGTCACGGTCGACGGCGATCTCGCCGGACACATCGAAGTACCACTCAACGGTGTGCTCTTTCTCGTCCTTTGAACGGGCCTCGAACGCGACCGTGCTGATTGGCCAGGCAAGCGACGCTGGATCGGAGATTTGACCGGGATCGACGAAGACGACGCGACAGGAAACCGGCCCCGCCACGAAGCTTGCCACGGTCGTACGGAAGCCTACGGACACCGCTTGTTCCGCTACGGTGGGGACGCCGTCGAGCCCTCGGCTGATCCATCGGTAGGTCCTTCCGTCGACCCGGATCATTCCGCACAGCGCCTGGTTCTTGCCAGTCCAGTGCTTGGTCCAGTCGTCAGTGAGTCTGTCGTTGAAGGACCAGACCGAAAAGTAGGGATCGTGAGCGATCAGGGGGATGGCAGGGGGGCGAAAACTAGTCTGCTGATAGGCGGCCATAAGGGCAAACGCTCCAAGCATGCCCCCATTTTCCACGAACTCCTGGTCGTCTGTTGGGCAGCGGCGACGGCCGTCAAGCGCTGCCGAAGAGGGATCGCAGCATCGCTTCGATTTTGTCTTGGGCGTTGATCCCCCCGTCCAGCATATGGCTAGCCAAGCCGAGGCCGAAGACGGAGGCCATCAGCATCTCGGGATCGGCAAAAGGCGAGTCTTTTCGGGGCCGGGCCGATGCCATGCCTTCGGCGAACGCCTGTAGCCAGATGGACCAGAGGCCTTTGACCTTCTTTCGCACGGCGGGGTCCGCAACGCTGGCCACGTACAGTCCGGCCAGCACTTTGACAAACCGGCTCTGTTTTCGGCAGTAGGCTTCGGCCAGCGACAGTTCTGACTCCACGACTTCGCGTCCCGTGGTGTTGCCTTCTTGGAACCGTGCACGGTCTTCGAGGAGGATCTGTTGGGCATACTCGGCGATCCCTGCGATCAAGTCCGAGCGGTGTGGGAAGTAGTAGTGGACGGTCGCGTGGTTGACCCCAATTTCGGCAGCGACAGTCCGAGCATGGACCTCCTCCAACCCTTTGGTGCCCATCAGCCCGTATGCAGTGACGAGGATTTCCTGTCGACGGTCTTTCACAAGATGAGTCTGACCTACTGGTGAAGCTCTTGTCAACCGTAAGGTTGCGTCCTAGTGTTCATAACCCTGGTTCGGGTCACAATGACCGGGTGCAGCCCTACCCGCGCACATGGGCCGATGTCGACCTGCCTGCCCTAGGTTTCAACCTGGGTCTGGTACGTCAGCGTATGAACGATCCTGGTGTGGGCATCGCTCTGGTGACGAAGGCAGACGCATATGGACACGGCCTGGTGCCGATCAGCCGTTACGCGCTCCGCCACGGAGCCGACTGGGCGGCGGTCGCGACCGTTCAGGAAGGGATTAGTCTGCGGGACGCCGGAATTGACGCCCCGATCATGGCACTGTCCCCCATCCTCGACATTGAGGCCGAACAGGCGGTCTTCTACGATCTTGACGTCTTGACCGAGAACCTTCAGACCGCTAGGGCCCTCGAAGAGGCCGCGAAGGACGTGGGCAAACCAGCTAGGGTGCACCTCAAGGTAGACACGGGGCTGCATCGGTTCGGTTGTCTCCCCGAGGGCGCGGTCGAACTTGGCTGCCGCATCTGTGAGTTGCCAAACGTCCGCCTCGTTGGAATCGCCCAGCACTTCGCGGACAGTCCGAAAGATCCTGACTTCACTCGGCTCCAGATCGACCGGTGGTTGAAGGTCTTGGCCGATTGTCGGTCGGCCGGCCTTTCGTTCCAACACGTTCAAGCTGCGAACAGCGCAGGTGCCATCCGCTATCCTGAAGCTCGCGGAAACCTCGTGCGTATCGGCATCCTCGGTTACGGCATCGATCCGGTGAACCTTTTGGAGGGAACCGTGAAACCTGTGCTCAGTTGGACGGCCAGGGTCACCGCGATGCGTGAGGCGCCGTCTGGGGACACGGTGGGCTACTCGGGGACATACCGACTGAGGCGGGACAGCCGACTGGCGACGGTAGGTGCCGGCTATGGGGACGGCTATCCTCGGACCCTCAGTAGCAAGGGAGTCGTGGAGATCAGGGGTCAGAAAGCCCAAGTCGTGGGCCTGATCTGCATGGATCAGATCATCGTGGACGTCACGGACATTCCTGGCGCGGCGATCGGCGACGAAGTGAAGCTGATTGGGGGCAGTGTGGACGTGCCGCTTCTGGCGTCTTTGGCCGACACTAACTCGCACGAGATCGTTACGCGGATCATGTCGCGCGTGCCGCGCCGTTATCACTACTGAAGCGCTACTTTCCGAGAGCGATGACGTTCGTCGAAAACACGTCTTGACTCATGCGGATCTTGGCTTGGCAGTCGTGGCTCGGCTCTTTGTCGACAGAGATCTGGGCAATGGCCGCTTGAGCACCTTTAAGCACGATGTTTTCCATTTCCTGGACGCTCGCGCCATCATCCTTAAGGTTCGCCAACACCGATGCAAGGACGCCAACTTTGTCCCGATGGCGAACCACAATCAGGTGGGTGGCAGCCTCACCACGGTTGATGTTGACCACGTTAGGGACGACACCCGAAGACATATACTCCTTGACGATTCGGACCGTTTCGGCAGCGACCGCTTCCTGGGCTTGCTCTGTGCTGGCGCCGATGTGATGGGTGCAATAGATTCCAGGGACACTCGTGAGAATCCCATCGTAGGATCCCTCAGCTCCGGAAGGTTCGCCCTCGAAGACGTCAAGGCCGGCACGAATGGCACCTTCTTGAACAGCTTGGACCAGGGCGGCTTGGTCGATGACCTCCGCACGGCTGGTGTTGACAAAGAGGCTTCCTGGCCGCATCGCTTTGAAGAACGGCGCACCAATAAGCCCGCGCGTCTCGGGGCTGAGGGAGACGTGGACTGTGACGGCGTCCGACCGGCTGGCAAGTTCCTCGAGCGATTCGGCTTGTCCGATTCCCAAAGCCGCCGCGATGTCCGACGTCATCCATCGGCTGTAGCCGATCACATTCATGCCAAACGCTTTGGCCCTGGGAATCATCTCCTGGCCGATCTGGCCCATACCGACGATGCCGAGAGTCGACCCGAAAATCCCGCGCGCCTTGCTGTACTTCTTCTTGTCCCACTTACCACCTCTCAGGTCGATCACATTGTCAGGGATTCGGCGGTCAAGAGCAAGGATCAGGCCGAATGCCAGTTCGGCGACAGCGAGCGCGTTCTTGCCCGGACAGTTGGCGACAAAGATCCCCTCTGCACTCGCTGCCCCCACATCGATCGTGTTGTAGCCTGCACCGGCCCGAATGATCACATGAAGGCTCGTCCCGCTGAGCATCGAGGCATCAACCTTCGTACTCCGAACAATCAGAATCTCTGACTTGTTATCTTTGATCGCCTTCGCTAGAGACTCTCCGCTTAGGTCTGGATCGAAGTGGACTTCGCAACCGAGGTTGCGGAGACCGTCCAATCCACTCTTTTCAAACTTGTCAGCCACCAAGACGCGCATGGGCCGAAAGTTTACATCAGGTTCATGCCAGAGACCCGGTCAACGTGACCTCGGAGGGCAAGTGACACTCGGACTCTGTGCAGACTTGGTACCGGACCGTGACTTGGAACGCACCGCTCGGACCCCTGCGCCTCAAGCGAAGGGGAATCCGCACAACACCCTGGTAGACACCGTCTTTAGCGCCGGGGAAGGCCGCCTCCCCGAACGACCCCTCGATGTGCAGACTGGTCGGGACCAGCCAGTCGGCAATGGGCTCGTCTGCATTGATGTGGTGACCACTCGGAATCTGGATCACGAGATCCGTGTGGTACCAGCCGTCTGGGTCGGCAGACGGGTCATCGGGTTCGAGGTACACGGAAACGCCGTCAAGTCGTGCTCCGGCCCCGAGGTGGAACAAGTAGGCCTGATTGTCAGACTCCCATAGGAATAAGAGCGTCTCGTGCAAAAGGGTCTCTGCTGCCCGGGGCACGCGCTGCATCCATCCTAAGCCAGCCCGAAGGACGACCGCGGTCCCGTCTGGATCTCCCGTTCTCCGGAGAACCCTGGCCGCCACGCCGTTTGGACTGGGAGTCGCCGTTCCCATAAATGGCTTAGACCGGCCGATCGGGGTGTCGTGAAGTGGGCTGGAGAAGTAGAAACCCCCCTCAGGGTCGGCAAGGTCATCGGCCATGGATACGACCAGTCGCTGGGCCAGTTCGGCCCAAGACTCGTCACGGCTGGCTTCGGCGAGATCCAAGAGACCGTCGGCCATAAAGGCATAGTCGTCGAGAAAGGGCGCGCCGCTGGGAACCCCGTCCGTGACCATGTGTGGAAGCCCCGCTGGCGACTCGATGTGTCGACGCCACTGTTCGGCACATGAGATCGCCATATCCAGTCTTCCCATCTTGGCCAGGGCCCCGATCGTCAGACCGTTCCACGATGCGACGCACTTGTGATCGGTCAAGGGGCGTGCCCTTGCCGACCGAGCCTCCAACAACTGGCGGAGCTGAGGTCCGAATTCACCGCCGATGTCGTTGGAAAGGTGCAAGATGTTCTCGCCAGTCGCTTTGCCCGACGACTCCTCGTTGAAGTTGCCTTCCGGCCGACAGCGAAAGGCTGTGGCGAAGGGTTCGGAAGCGTGGCCGAGGGTGTTGGACAACTCCTCCATGGTCCACGTGTAGTACGCCCCTTCGCGACCGTCGCTGTCGGCGTCAAGAGCGCTCATGAACAGCCCGTCAGCTGCCGTGAGCTCCCGCGCGATCCACTCAGCCGTCTGATCGGCAGCCCGACCGAAAAGCGATCTCAGCCGATCGTCCTCGCTTGCTTCCAGAGCTGCACGCAGTGCGCTGAGCAACTGTGCGTTATCGTAAAGCATCTTCTCAAAGTGGGGCAACAACCACGACTCGTCGGTCGAGTATCGATGGAACCCTCCGCCGACATGGTCGTGAATGCCCCCCAGCACGATTTGCTCCAAGGTGTACAGCGCCATGTGTCCCGCACGTTCTGAGAGGTCACTGCCATCGTCGACCAGAGCGTCTCGAATTTGCGCATAGTCAAGCAGGAACCTGAGTGCAGCATGCGGCGGAAACTTGGGTCGCGAACCGAACCCGCCGTGTTCCTCGTCGAAATCCTGGTGTAGCAGCTCAACCGCATGGTCAAGGAGCGAAACGTCCAATTGGTTGGTCGTTGATGGAAGCGTCTTCTCGAGGGCGGCTGCGAGTGCGGTAGCGAACTCGTCAGCCGCTTGCTCGACTTCCGGACGTTGGTCTTTCCATGCCCTTGCCAAGGAGTTCACGATGTTGAGAAAACCTGGTTGCTGACCGCGGGCAGCCTTCGGAAAGTAGGTGCCGGCGAAGACTGGCTTTCGTCCCGGAGTCAGGAACACGGACATGGGCCACCCACCGTGACCATTGGCCAACTGCACGGCCGTCATGTACACTTCGTCAACGTCGGGCCGCTCTTCTCGGTCAAGTTTGATCGAAATGAAGGACCGGTTCAGCGCTTCGGCGACCTCTTCGTCCTCGAACGACTCGTGAGCCATGACATGGCACCAATGGCAGCTTGAATAGCCGACACTCAGGAAGACGGGTCGGTCCTCTTCCAAGGCCTTCTCCCAGGCCTCGTCGCACCAGGGCCACCAGTCCACGGGGTTGTCTTTGTGCTGAAGAAGATAAGGTGACGTGCTCGCCGCCAAGCGGTTGGGCATGGCCCTAGAGTACCGGGCAAGAACCGGGGGATTGGGCAGAGTTGCGCTCAGCCTTTGCGGGCAGCAAGCCTCAGCGCCTCGACTTCCTTTTGGCTGAGCTTCCTCATCTCGCCCGAACTCAGCCCCTTCAACCGGAACGGTCCGATCCTGACTCGTTTGAGGTGGACCACAGGATGGCCGACCGCCTCACACATCAGTCTAACCTGGTGCTTGCGGCCTTCATGGATGATCAGCGTCAGGAGCGATGTACCCGTCTTTGGATCGGTGCCGGTCAGATCGACTGAGGCGGGCGCGGTCCTTCCGCCTTCGATCCAGACGCCCTTGCGCAAGCGCTCGATGGCCTTGGACTCTGGGACGCCCTTGACTTGAGCCACGTATTCCTTTTCAACTCCATGCCGAGGGTGAGACAAGAGCGCTGCCAGTTCGCCGTCGTTGGTGACGATCATGAGTCCCTCGGTTTGCATGTCAAGCCGTCCAACCGGCTTGAGCCCTTTGACATCACCTGGAAAGAACCCAGCAACGGTCGGTCGTCCTCGTGGGTCCGACAGCGTGGTGACGATGCCCCGAGGCTTGTTGAAGAGGTAGCTCCTTTTGTCTGGCAACGCCACCGGCTTGCCTTCGACTTCCACTTGGTCGGTCTCTGGATCGACGCTGACGCCCATCTCGGTCACGGTCACGCCATTCACCGAGACAAGACCCTCACGAATCAAGTCTTCGGCTTTGCGCCGGCTCGTGACGCCACATTGGGCGATGAATCGGTGGAGCCTCATCGGTTCGTCAGCTTACAGCAGGGAACCGCGACCCATCCGCCGTGACCGGGCCCGCATGTAGAGGGCGCCGCCTGACAAGACGACGAACCCGAAGAGCCCGCCTGGACTGAATAGCGCGGCACCAAACGGCCTTTGTGTCACGTCCTCGTCGACGATGAGGTCGGTACCCACAAACCCGACGCCGTCGTGCTCAAGGGTCCAGCGGCCGACGACGGTGCCAGCTTTGACCGGTGCTTTCGTGATCGTGAGATCGAGCGTTCCTTTCCCGACGTCGAACCCTCCCTTTTTGGGTGCGATCGTCCACACGTCTTCGGACGAGTAGAGCCGCTGATGCGGCTTGGTCGCGTCAGCAAAGGTAGCCTCGGTAACGAAGTCTCCCTTCCTGAAGACTCGCTCCGGTGCGAAGTTCATGAATGACCAGTCGACAAGGGTCTTCTGATCGGCCACCCAGTCTGGGCTGTCCAGGATGACGGTGATGACGGTCATTCGGCCGTCGCGGGCGCAGCCCACAAAACAGTGTCCGGCCGGAATTGTCCATCCCGTCTTGATTCCGATCGCCCTAGGGTCATCGCGGAGCCACTTGTCCCGGTTGACCATGAGGCGGTCCTCAAGGTTCATGCTCCGCTCGATGACCTTCTTCTCTGTGTGGACGGCTTCGGCGAACCGGGGATGCTTCATGGCTTCCCGCGCGATCAAGGCCAGGTCTCGGGCCGTCGTTAGGTGACGAGGATCGTTCAACCCATGCGGATTGGCGAAATGCGTGTTGAGACAACCCAGTTGCTTGGCCCGCTCGTTCATCATCGTTGCGAATTTCGCATCAGATCCAGCGATGTGAACCGCGACAGCGTGGCAACCATCGTTGGCACTCCTCAGCATGAGCGCGTAGAGCATGTTCTTGGCAGTGACCCGTTCACCAGGCTCCAAGTGCATGCTGCTTTCTTTGGTGTCCTCCACGTGGAGAGGCGCCACGATGACGTCGTCCGGAGCGCAATGCTCGACGAGCAAGAGGCCCGTCATGATCTTGGTCGTGCTCGCTGGAGGGCGCTGCAGGTCCGGGTTCTTACTGGCCAAAACCCGTCCCGAATCGGCGTCCATCACGACCCAGGCTGTCGCCTTGGCCTCAGGAGGAACGACTTGAGCCCGACCGGGCGGGCAAGCAACGATGAACAGGACGACCGATGCGATGGTTGGAAGCAAGCGGCTTTTTCGAGGAAGCCGCTGCGCTCGGTCACTCAAGGCTGAACACCCCTTGTTCGGCAACCCTGTCTTCTCCGACCGTCTGGGGCAAGGCTCGGTCGATCGGCGGCAACTCAGTCAGGTCCTCCAGATTGAAGATATGAAGGAACTGCTGCGTCGTTCCGTACAAGACGGGCCGACCCGGAGCCTTCTTTCTACCGACCTCGGTGAGGAGGCGACGGTCAAGGAGTTGGTGTAGAGCGTAGGAACTGTCCACTCCTCGGACTGCATCTACCTCAGCGGCCGTGACGGGCTGTTGATAGGCGACAATCGCCAGGACCTCGAGAAGGCTCCGGCTGAGACGCGTCTTCTGCGGCTTGGCGAATCGGGCCACGGACTCTGCGTATTCGGGTTTCGTACAGACCTGGTAGCCCCCAGCGATGCGAACGAGTTGGAGCGGCGAGTCGTGGTGGAGACGGCCACCGAGCTTTTCGAGGGCCTCTTCGACCTCGTAGACTGGGCATCCAATGGCTTTCGCCAAATCGTCAGGCTTGGCTGGGGCGTCGGCGACAAAGAGAATGGCCTCGACATGCCGGAGGACATTCACGCTGTCACCGCCAGGGCGAACTCGATCTCGCCCTCGTGGAGTCTGACCCGGGCTTGCCCCAACCGGATCAGCTCGAGGAGGGCCAGGAACCACCAAACGACCTCGCTACGGGTGAACTCGCCAGTGACGATCCTGTCAAGGCTGGCGAACTCCGGCGGCAGAACCCGGAGTACGACCGTCATCATCTCGCTCAGGGAGCGGGCGGGCTTTCGCAACGTGTCCGGCGGCTCCGGCTTGGCCTTCTCGAGAAGACGCTGGAGAGCCCGGGAAAGGTCAAACAGGGTGACATCGCCAAGGTCGAGTGGAAGCTCATAGGCTTCGGTGCCCGACTCTGGTGGTCGAAAGAACACCTGGCCCCGTTGTTCGGCAAGAGCCTTGAGGGCCTCGATGGCGGGTGCGAACTCGTGGATCCAGGGCTCGACGGGCTCATCTGGCTCCATTTCGCTCGGTTCGTCACCCTCAGTCGGTAAGAGCGCCCAGGCCTTCCGTTCCAGCAAGTAGGCCAAGACCGCCAAAGCCGCGCTGGCCCGATCGATATCGGTACCCGAGCTTTCGACGAGATACTGCCAATAAGCCTCGCATATCGGGGCAAGGGGCACGCCGAGAAGATCCACTTTGCCGTCTCGCACACAAAGAAAGAGCGTCGCGAGAGAACCGGTGAACGCCTCGCATTCCACCAGGATCTCAGGTGGTTGCGTCACACCGAGCGCCGTTACAGGGTCGGGTTTGGCGATCTCGCGGGTCGTGGACATTGTTGGCTACGAGTGCCTGCCACCGGGCACCGGGGGTTCAAGATACCCCGCTCAACTCTTCACTAGCCGCAGACGATGCTCTCGTTCACGTGTTCCACTCATGGTCTCGTCCCACTTGGTGAAGCCTTCGGCCCATTCAGGGCCAGGGTCCCTGTGACCAGGCACTTCGCCTGGCCGGGATCCAGTATGCGCCCATTGTCACAAGGCCGAAACGTGGTCAGAGAGCCTTGCGTAATGTCGGCAAAGTGACTTTCGGGACGCCGCTGGCTCCGAAAGGCAAGAGAGGTGCAATGACTGATGAGAGGGTCTCTATTGGGAGTGCTTCGAGGTTTGAGCTCGGTGGCCACGGGCATGACCGCGGCCTATGCCCTTGTCTTGGGATTGACCTACGGAAGCCAGTCAAGTCAGGTGACCGTCCTCAACGGTCAGTTCGAGATGTCCGACGAGTTGGGACGCCCCCTGGGGTGGTTCGTGCCCGCACCTCAGCGTGAAGCAGGATTCGAGGTGGCCGTCGCACAAAGCGGCATGCCCGAGCACGGGGCTTGCCTCGTCATGTCTTCCTCCTCCACTTATGAAGGTCCGGGCGTGACTCTGCAGGCACTCCCGATGGAAGGTCGCTGGGGCCAGGAGTTCACATTGACCGCATGGATCAAGCTCGATCCGTCAGCCAGCCCGACGGCGACAATGTGGGCCTGGTTCGACGATGGACGACACCGGTCTCTGCCCGAGTTTAAGGATGGGGTCCGGGCTGGAGGCGTGGGCTGGAAGAAGTACACGTTGAAGGGCAGGGTGCCCATCGGTGCCCGCAATCTCTGTTTTGGCTTTGAGCTCGCAGGAAAGGGCAAGTTCTGTGCTGACGACGTGACGTTGGGATTTGAGCCACCTCTTCAGTAGACCGGGTCCGGAATCCCAGGCAACTATGGGATTGAAACGATGGACTAGAATCAGGCCATGGTCTCGACGCTCGTCGCCCTTGGCTTGATGACACCACAGCTTTACTTGATCCCTACACCTCGGACCGTGGTGACGGCGGCGGGCGAGTTTCCTCTCGATCGACGGGCAGAAGTCCATGTCACGGACAAGTCGCACGCCGCTTCGGCAAGGGACCTGATCGACGAGTCGCCTGCTAGCTTTGGTACCAGTTACGACAACAAGAAGCTCGCCGTTTACGTCACTCGGATCGGCGAAGTGGCCGGGCTTGACGAAAAGCTGAAGCAGTATCACTTGGTTCTGCCGGCTGAGGCCAGTGACGAGTCCTACATCTTGAGTGTTCGGCCGAGGGAGGTCATCTGTGCCGGAAAGTCCGAGGCTGGCGTGTTCTACGCGGTTCAGACGCTGAAGCAACTGGTGAGGGCGAACAGGGTGGGAGACGCCATCCCGTGCGTAGACATCGTCGACTGGCCCGCCCTCAAGATTCGAGGCTGGCAGGACGACATCAGCCGTGGCCCGATTCCGACCTTGGCCTTTCTCAAGAAAGAAGTCCAGCAAATGAGCGAGTACAAGCTCAACGCTTTCACCCTCTACACCGAGCACGTCTTCAAGCTCAAGAAGCATCCGACGATCGCCCCTGCCGACGGCATAACGACTGAGGAAGTCAGGGAGCTCGACGCCTACTGCCGTGAAAGACACGTTCAGCTCATAGGCAATTTCCAAAGCTTCGGCCACTTCGCGAACATTCTGAGTGTCCCTGGTTACCAGAACCTCGCGGAGACCCCGAACGTGATCACACCGGCCAAGGAGGAGAGCTATCAGTTCCTGAAGGACGTTTACGACGAGATCGCGCCCGCGTATTCGTCACCGCTGTTCAACATCAACTGCGACGAGACCTACGGCTTGGGGGAAGGCCCGGCCAAAGCTATGGTCGAAAAAGAAGGGCTGGGCAATGTGTACGCAGGGCATATCAACCGGGTCGCTTCTCTCCTCAAGGCCCACCAAAAGACCGTCATGATGTGGGGCGACATCGCCCTGCAATACCCTGATATCCGCAAGAACCTCCCGAAGGACTTGGTCGTGCTGACTTGGGGATACGATCCCCGCAAGAGCTTTGACGACCAGATCGAGCCGTTCACGAAGATCGGATTCAAGTTTCTCGTCTGTCCAGGTGTCTCCTGCTGGGGGCAAATCTTTCCCGATCTCGATGCAGCGACGGTCAACATCAGCAACTTCGTCCGCGATGGAGTCCGATTTGGAGCCGAGGGGATGTTGAACACGACGTGGGACGACACCGGGGAGAACCTCTTCAACAACAACTGGTACCCATTGGCATGGGGTGCCGAAGTGTCTTGGAATCCGGCCATTCCTGCTGGTGAAAAGCTAGCCGGCGCGGATCCGGCGAAGTTCGATCAAGAGCGGGAGGCAAGGCTCGCTGCTTTTGACGACTCGTTCCCGAGGCTGTTCTTCGGTCTGCCCGATGGATCCCTTTCGAAGACCTTCTGGCAGCTCTCGCGACTCAGGCAGAACCCCTTGAGCTATGGAATGTCTGACCAGGCTTTCTGGCGACTGCCGTGGGATTTGGATGCATCTGCGAACACCAAGGCACAGATCGATTCGTTCGGCAACTCTCTGAACGAGGTGTGGCAGGGACTCCATGCCGCGACCCTCAAGGCCCGGTTCAACGCCGAGGCTCTGGACGCCACAATGGTGGCTTACAATCGGGCGGAGTACCTCGTGGCTGAAGCTGCGACCGTGGCTGAGATCCACCCTGTCGCTGGAAGAGACTCGTTCCCCGAAGCATCCGACAACCTCTCGTTCCGACTCTCCTGGTTGCGGAAGACCTATGCCGACGCCTGGAACCTGGAAAACCGGCCGTGGTGGTTGGATAGGAACTTGGCCAAGTTTGACCGCGCAATCGCTAGCGTCAAGGGCTTGGACACCGTTCCCCTGCTGACTCCGAAGGGAGGGACATTCCAGAAGCCGATCCAAGTTACAGTCGGCTCGTTGAAGGAGGTCGGTACCGTGCGCTATACGCTCAACGGCACCGAACCGGACAGCTCTTCTCCCCAATACACAGGCCCCATCGAGTTGACTCACTCAGCCAAACTAAGGGCAACACGTTTCATGCCCGACGGGTCGACGTCCCCGACCATGGCCGCGCTGTACACATTTCCTTTGCGACCGTGCCACATAGAGACCTCGTGGAACCACTACGGTGACAACGTGCCTGAGCTGGCCTTTGACGGACTGGACGACACGTACTTTTGGACTTACGGTCAGCCCTCCCAAGGCTCGACGTTCACCGTGACACTCGACTCCCCCCAGAACGTGTCTTCGTTCTCCGTCGTCACGGGTGCCCCCGACCATCCGGACGACTATGTCCATGCAGGAGTCGTCGAGGTATCGCCTGACGGGACGAGATGGAAGGAGATCGGGCAGTTCGACAAGGGAGTGGCCAAGGGCGGGCCGGTTGCGTTTCCCGTCAAAGCGGTTCGCATTCGGCTTACTAAGGACAATGGAAACTGGCTCGTGATCCGTGAGATCACCCTGAACTAGGGATCCGGGTTCCCTGCCGCGGTCTAGGGTCCTTTGACAGAGTCCTTACGGTCGCGCTCACCAGGAGGGTGAGTCGTCGTCCGCGGTGACTGACGAGGGCAACACGGCCCAGGGTCTGACTTCGGTCACGCCGTTGACCACGCCGCTTAGTCTCTCAATGGCCTCGCGAGCTAGGCCTCACGGGATTCCCGTCGAGGTGAGCTAGTTGGGTTGCCAACCTGCGGCGTACGCCGTGGCTGTTCCATGAATCCCCGAGAGGACGAACAGCTTGTTCTGGGCGTCGAGTTTCACCTTGATCTTGACCTCGCGCACGTTCGTTCCGCCGTCTGGATCACAGTGCAACGTCCAGGTGTACCATTCGCCGTCGGACGTCTTTTCGATCCCGGTCTTGTCTTCGATTTCCTGCATCGTCGGCGTCTGCTTCAGGTACCACGGGTGGAGCACTGGGCCACCGTTTTGGGCGTTGATATTGATGTTCGGATCTTGGGCGAGCAAGGAGGCAAAGTAGTTGCAGGCGGCTTGTTCGGTCTTGGCCGTCTCCTTCTTCCGCCAGTCCTGGAACAGGATCCCGCCACCAATGGCCAGGATGAGGAAGATCACGCACCCGAAGACTTTCAACTTTCCCATAACAGCACCAACGTGGCATCATAGCACCGGCGAGACGGCCCGGTGCACGTGCTTTTGCGAGCAGATATGATGGAGTGTGCCTTGCATTGTTGGCCCAGAACTTCCGAATGTCCCGTGGCAGGAACGACCATCAGGTTGCTCCGAACCCGTTTGGAGGTGTTCGCACAATCCTATTGTCCCACGCAATGCCACCCCCACCAGCAACAGCGTCTTCAATAGTGCAGCCGTGCCCTTTGAGGGAGGTTTTGCAGGCGTGTTCCGGTGTGACGACCGGCGCCGAGAGATGAGGCTCCATGCCGGATTCTCCTCTGACGGTTTCCAATGGGAGATCGAGCCAGCACCGATCGAATGGATCGTTCCGGACGGCATCGATCAGCCCGAATACGGCTATGACCCGCGGGTTTGCTGGCTCGAAGACCGGTACTACGTGACCTGGTGCAACGGTTGGCACGGTCCAACCATTGGAATCGGATCCACCCGCGACTTCAAGTCGTTCGAGATGATCGAGAACGCCCTGTTGCCGTTCAACCGCAACGGTGTGCTTTTTCCGAGGCGGATCGGAGGCAGTTACATGATGCTCAGCCGTCCCAGCGACAACGGACACACGCCATTTGGAGAGATCTTCCTCTCACAGAGCGACGATCTCGTGCATTGGGGAAGACACCGGTGGGTCATGAAGCCGGAACAGCCTTGGGAGAGCACGAAAATCGGTGCCGGGCCTGTTCCCATCGAGACCGACGAAGGCTGGCTCTTGATTTATCACGGCGTGCTCACCAGTTGCAACGGCTACGTTTATCATTGGGGAGCCTGTCTGCTCGACTTGGAGGAGCCCTGGCGCGTCGTCGCTCGCGGCGACTCGTATCTCTTGTCGCCGCAGATGCTCTACGAACAGGTTGGGGATGTTCCGGACGTCGTCTTTCCGTGCGCAGCCTTGGCGGACTCGGCAACAGGACGGATCGCGGTCTACTATGGGGGTGCCGACACGGTCACGTGCCTTGCGTTTACGACAGTAGACAACCTCATGACCTTTGTCAAGGGATGAAAGAGCCCGTAGGAATGCGGACGTGCCCGACGCCACAACCTGTGCAATAATGTTATGGCAAAGTTCAAGCGCGCCTGGTGCAGGCCGCTTGGCGAGTGCATTGCGGAGGAGGCATGAAGGTTTCCAGGTTCTTTGGCATCTTGGCCAGTGCGGCAATGGTCGCTCAGGCCCACTCGACGTTCGTCCAGATCGAAGTTCTGGGCAAAGTCGAATCCAACGTGATCGGTGGCGGAATGAGCGGCGTCAAGCCAGGCGACCCTGTTGCGATGGACTTTGTCGTGGATTCGAACTCCTACCTCGACAATCCGTTTCATCCGACGAGAGGCTACGACATCGATCTCGACTCGTTCGTGATGACCGTCGGTGGCGTGAACGTCGACATCGTCAAGCCGCAGCCAAACGGTCTGGCGTACTTTGTCCTTCGGGACAATGATCCGGCGGTAGACGGCTTTTTCATTTCGCAAGGTGAAGTCGACATGCCTACGCCGTGGACCGTCAGTATCCCGGGGCTCACTCCGCAGCACGACTTAGACTTCTCCCGCACGTTCGCCAATGGGTCAGCTCTCCACTCACTGGACATACTCGACGCGGTCGGGTTCTACAATCTAGGCAACCTCAGCTCGTACAACTGGACGATCGGACGATTCGGCAATCCGGGAGCGATCTACGATTACGAGTCGATCAGCATCAAGATTGTTCCCGAGCCCGTTTCGCTCACTGCAATGGGAATCGGGCTCGCAGCCATGCTGCGAAGGCGCCAAGCGAAGACGCACTGAGTCCCTGGCAGGGTCGGGCAAGCCGAGACCTGACCCTGCTATTTTTTCACCATCTGAATGTTCGCGATCCCGACAACACCGCCGCCATGGACGTTCGGCAGGCGGACGATGGAGACTGTGGCCGAGGTGGAGGAGCTTGAATCCCAGTCATAGGCGACTTCGACGTATTGGCCGTCACCGCCGACTTGGGCCTCGCTTCGGGCACCGTTCACCCGGATCTCGTACGTGTTCACCCAGTCACGACCTCCGCTGAGGCCAATCTCCTGAAAACTGAGCCGATACCGGTTGTGGGGGCGGCAGCTCACTTTCGTCGACCAAACGGTGAACTGGTCGGAACCACCCGTGTTCATGAACAGCACTTTCCCACCAAAGGGGGCGGCGAAAGGCTGTGAAGCGACGTTCGTGTGGAGCCAGACGGGGTCGTTGAACGCCGGAACGACCGTGTAATACCCGCCCCAAAGGCAGTTGGGACTCGGCTTGATGTAGGGCCGGTCAGAGACGAACCCTTTGTTGCCCTGCGAAAAATCGCCGTTCGGAATGAGGTTGGGGCCGCTTCTGACAGCGTGATCTGGTTTTGTCGAAACCTGCCTTCGTTCGTCTCCTCGAAACGTCACGTGGTCATCATTGGTCGACTCGCCTATGCCGTAGCGCTCCCGCAGCAAGTCTCGGTACTTCACGGCCATGTCGTAGTTGCGCTTGATGTCCGCGTCTTCCATGTGCGGGTACCAACGGTCGGTACGGGCGACAGTAGCAGCCACGCCTGCCTCGGCATCACGGTAACGCCCGGACTCGCAGTCCTTGGCCATGTCCTTGATCGACTGGGCTAGTTCGGCGATCGTGTAGTTCTTGGCGACAGCCGGGTCGTCCAATTCGCCTCTTCGGCCGGTGTCTCCAGAACTCAACACAGCTTGATCTTCCAGGGTGACGTTCTTGTTCCGCTCCAGATCGTGGTAGCGCAGGCGCACTTGGACAGGGAACTCCTTGGTCTGGCCAGCATCGTGCGAAAACCGCACCAAGACGACCTCAGTCATCCCGCTGTTCATGTTGTCCAAGTGGATCCGCACCGTGCGTCCCGAAGTCTTCGGTTCGAATCCGTAGACTTGCTCGACTTTCAGACCAGGGGCGTAGGTGATCTCCAAGTCAGGCTCCGATGCGACAGGAGAGACGAGACTCTGGACTTCGTTGACGAACACTTTCGTGATGTCTTCGGTGTCGCCAATGAAGTGGTACAAGCCCCGTCCACTCTTGGCCAGTGTTCGCAAAAGGTCTTTGTTGAGGTCTTCACCGACTCCTATCGTCGACAGGTCGATGCCTCGGTCGTTGTAGCTTTGCGACTCACTGGCAATCGCCGCTGGTTCGGTCGTGCCTTCGTTCGCTATCCCGTCGGTAAGCAAAATGACCCGGTTGGTCGATTCTCGGTCGGCATGTTTCAGCACTTCGTCGTATCCCAATCGCAGGCCCGCCTCGAGGTTTGTCGAGCTGCCGGGTCCGAGCCCTTGAATGACCGACACCGCCTCTTGGCCATTGCCAAGTGCACGAGAGGGGAGCACCACCTCGGCATTCGAGTCAAAAGCGATGAGCGAAAGTCTGTCCGTCGGGCGAAGCTCCTTGAGCAACGCAAGAAGCGCCTGCTTGACGCGGCTGAGTTTGTCATGGTCTGCCATCGAACCGCTCTTGTCGATGACCAGGCCGAGATTGAGCGGCCTGAGGCCCCTCCGATCATTGACGAGCGCTGTGCTGAAGCCGACTTGCAACACAGAGTGCCTGCCCTCGCGAACCGTGTCGTTTCCCCATCGCACGTCCATCGCCACGGCCTGTCCCGACTTTGGCCGCGGTAGCTCGTGTCGGTGGTAGTTGACAAAGTCCTCGACTGCGATCTCGCTCGAAGCCGGGATCTCGCCCCGGTTCCCCAAATACTTGGTACGCGCCTCCGATCCCGTCGAAACACCGTCCTGCGCCAAAGCGCAAGGAGCTAAAGCAAAGGCGAGCAGGCAAGTGAAAACGTTTCGCTTCATCCGAAGGATCCCTCTTGGTAGTCGGACGGTTGGCCCCGTCAGCCCGTTACGCCCTAGCATGGAACTGGGCGCTCAGGCGAGGCAATCGTCGGCAGAGGCGCGCTGCCTTGGGAATACCTCCGCGTTTGATCTTGGTCCAGGAGCCTGGTTACCTTTGCCTGAATTGGATCCCAACGATCAGTGCCCGAATCTGAACGGCAATCACCGTCGTGGCTGAACCATTCTAGGACGAGCCCCGCAATCGGGTCGTTGAGAGGAAACAGAACGCTATCCCAGGGACGGCAGCAGCGTACTCACCCTGGAGGTTAGGGCCGAAGGCTAGAGGGGCGACATCGAGAGCGAACTCGAGGGCTCCAAAGACGGCTCGCGCTGCCGTACATGCGTCACCGGTGAACTCCCGACAGTCCCGCGTGCATCACCACGGCAGACATCGGAAATGCCGAAGCTCCCATTCCGTGGCTTGACCGATCTGCATGCCTCAAAGGAACACTTCGACGCCAGACAGAGCCAAGCCCGCGCCGATACCCCGGGAGAAGCCCAAGCCCAGTCCAACGACTACGGGCAACGATGCGGGCATGGCGACAGCCCTGGCATCGACAGCGCAGAGCTTGCGGACGGGCAACCCCATGACTAAGAAGACCGGGGATGCAGCCAAGGCCCACACGGCTGTCACCTCCTCGAGCCGACAGTGAACAGGGTTGACCTGTTCTTGCAGACAGGCCCTCACGATCAAGTCTTGGCGCTGGCCCGCTCAGGGCTGGCTAGCCAGCATGCGCTACCGTGAGCGTTGCCGCAGGCGATGATCCCGGGTTCAGTAGCACAGCGGTCAAAAGCCAACGAGCAGCGTGGCCGGAACGAACAGCCTTGGGGCATAGAGGCAAAGTCAGGCGGCTGTCCAGGGATTTGGGCCAGGCGGTCCATCCCGCGTTTGGGCATGGCTTCCAGAAGGGCCCTTGTGTAGGGATGGGCCGGGGACTTCAGCACTTGTCCGACCGAGCCCTGCTCGACCACGCGACCGGCATAGAAGACGGCGACTTCGTCCGCGACAGATCCAATGACACCGATGTCGTGCGAGATGATGATGACGCCGGTGCCTTGCTCGCGCTGGAGGTCGTTCAGCAAACGCAGTATTTGAGCCTGAAGCGTGACGTCGAGAGCCGTCGTCGGCTCGTCTGCGATGAGGACTTTCGGTTGCGAGGCGAAAGCGCAGGCGATGACCACGCGCTGGCGCTGGCCACCGCTCATCTGGTGGGGGTACTTGCGCGCGGACTCCTCTGGCGCCGGCACTCCGACCTTGTGCAGCATTTCGACCGCCTTTTCCCGCCCCTGCTTCCACGAAAGGCCCTGGTGCAACCGGTAGACCTCGGCAATCTGGTTACCGACCCGCATCATCGGGTTCAGAGAGGTAAACGGGTCTTGCATGACCATCGAGACTTCCTGACCACGGATGTCCAACCACTCTCGCTTCGAAAGTCTGAGCAAATCGCGGCCGTCAAGGAGGATCTCGCCTTCGGGAACTTTGGCCGTGAGGGGCAGCATCCCCATCACCGCCATGCCGGTCATGGACTTGCCACAGCCCGACTCGCCAACCACACCCAGGGTTTTGCCTGCTTCCACACTCAGCGAGACACCACGCAACACTTCGACCGGGCCGAAGGCGACATGGAGGTTCCGGAGTTCGAGCAAGGGCACGCGAAGATTATGGCCTGTCGTCGTACAGCAACTTCTCGAGCTGGGAACTGATGTCGTCACGCGATCCGACAGCCCGGATTGCGGCCTTGACGACGGCTTGAGATGGCCCGTCCGTGCCCGCCCAACGGAAGTGCTTCTCCTTGCATTGGATGACACCAAAGACGTCAAGCGACTTGCCGGTGTCCTCGAACACCTTGCGCGCGACCAACTCCGCCGCTGCCCACGCCTGGGTGCCGAGTTGAGGAGCGCTGTCGGCCATGGCGATCGACTTGAGCGCGACGAGGTAGTTGTCTCCTTTGGCGCCAACGAAGAGGTCGCTGACCGCAAACGGCGACGTTCCGAGCGCCTTCGCTGCACCGGCCAGCCACGTCGGCTGGAGCTGGGTTAAGCGTTGCCAGGCCGGGAGGAAGAGGGGGTTTGAAAGTGTCGCGCTCCTGAGGATCGATTCCTTGTGTGGGTTGAGCGTAGCGGCGTAGGTCAGTCGGTCGGCGGTCAAGAACGCCTTCTCGTCCCTCCGAGCCCGATTGTATAGAGGGATGAAGACGGGCCTTGTTCCCCACAGGAGTCTAATCCCGTCATGCTGGCTGCTCGCTCCCCAACCGTAAACATCGTTGCCTAGTTTCCAGGATGATTCAGCGTTCTCCCAAACGAAAGCACAGTGGCCGGGCTGGGCGATGGGGAAAGCGGGCACACCGAGAGCTTGGGCACTGGATGCCCCAAACCGCGAAATGGCACCACAGACCCCTCCATACTCTGTCATCAATTGCAGCGTCATCGGCTTTTCGTCGTAGAACTTGCTGCCGCTCTGGACGCTGACTCCCTGGGCGTTCGTCTCTCGGTAAGGGACCATCATGCAAGCATCGCCGACAGAAAACTGGTTCCGGACATCAGGTTTCATCGCGGCCCGAACCCAGGCTAGGTCGGAGTCCATGGCCCAGCTCCCGGCGACGTACCGAAGTTGCCAGACTGGAGCCTTGGTGAAACTGGGCACGAGGGCGCCCTGTTCGGCTGACTCACGGAAGAAGCGGTAACGGGCCACCGGGTCGATCGGCTTGCCGTCTGCCATCGCATAGACCTGTTGCGCTTGGACGAGTGCGCTGGCAATAGCGAAGTTCCGCCACGGTCCAGGCTCTCGCGTTTCGGTGAAGTCCCTCCAAAGGGTGTGCCAGACCTGGAAACTGCGGAGGTTGATCTCCCCCTCCGTTCCGCCATGAATGTAGTCCTGGAGGGCGTCCGGATGCTGGACAAGCCAGGTGAGGAAATCGCCGGCACCGCTGCCAAAGACGGCGTTCAGCGGCTTCACCCCGATCCGGTGGATCAGGATCGACCAATCGACTTGGGCGCCTGAATCGGGGACAGTCTTGAGCGTCAAGGCGATCGAGGATGCGGTCACGAGCCGGTCGGCGAGGTCTTGCAGGCCCTGGAAGTCGCTCGACTGGACGAGCATGAGTGCCTCGGCTCGGAATCCGGCCGCTTGGGCTGTGTGTCCGATGGCAATAAGGAGAAGGGCCCCCGCAAGCCGCATAGGTCGATTATGCCGCGGCCCCGTGTTTGCTGAGTCGAGAGTCGGGATCGGCCCTGATACTTTTGCCGACGCCGATTCCGACATTAGGCCAGACTCAAGTGAGCCAGCCTGGGTATTCTCCGCCGCATGTCGACGACAATACGGGTCGTCATCGCAGATGACGAGGTCGGCTATCGCAACGCCATCCAACGCACTCTGACGCTGATGCCAGAGTGCGAAGTGATCGGTGTGTGCAAAGACGGCCAAGAAGCCCTCGACTTATGCCTTTCGGACCCACCCGACGTGCTGTGTACCGACATTAACATGCCGCGCGTCGATGGGCTCGAACTGATGCGCCGACTCTTGCGCAAAGAAAAGGACGTCAAAGTCGTCGTCCTGACAGTCAATGAAGACGAAGAGACCGTCTTCGAAGCCATCCGGGCAGGGGCCATGGGCTACTTGCTCAAGACCTCCACTCCGCAAGACGTGATCGAAGCGATCCGGCTGGCCCATCGAGGGGAATCGAAGCTGACTCCCAAGATCGCGGCAAAGGTCCTGGAAGACTTCCGCAGAGTGAAGGACGATGACGAGACCGACGATACCGAGCTCTACGTCTTGAGCGACCGTGAGACGGAGATCCTTGAGCTGATCGCCAAAGGTATGCGAAACAAGGAGATCGCCAACCATCTCTCGATCGCCGAGAAGACCGTGAAGAACCACGTTTCGAACATCCTCAAGGCACTTCAAGTGAACTCGAGGACAGAGGCTGCGATGAAGGCCGTGAAAGCCAAGTTGGTGCAGGGAAACTGACCCGGCCCCTCTCGGAAGACGACGAAGACTGACGAGAGGGGCAGGAACCCGGTGGGGCCGGCCTTCGAAGGGCTGGCCCTCTTCACTTTAAGTCCTCCAGATGCGCAAGACAATGAGTCACTAGTTTCTATTTGTGTTTTGTTGTCTGTAATTGACACAATTGATGCAGCGATGCGGTACTTCAGGGTTGAGCTCGGAGGATTTGAGCCTTGGATGTGGGCCGACAAAGGACCCCTGGGGAGCCTGCATCGAGGGTGGACCCAACAGCCGCGCCACTGGACGCTCTTCTTCTTCGAGCATGACGGTCAGATGACGGTCAACAACCGGCCCGAGAACTTCAGCAAAGGTGATGCGGGACTCGTCGTACCTGGCGCCAAGGTTGAGTTCGACCGGGTCGGAGAAGGGACGTTTGTCTACTCCATGACGTTCGGTCTGGTTTCCCGGATCGAAGCCGTGGCCATCCCTGCCGTCAAGAGCTTCGGTGATTCGGTGTCCGTCCGTCGGCAGGACTTCTCGGATTCGATCGATTGGCTGCAACGCTCCATCATGAGGGGCTTGGCGTGCGCTTTTAATGTCCTGTGGTGTATGGCCGAGCCACTGGAAGTCTTCCGGAAGTCGGACTTGGTCTTTGACGCGGAAGCTCTGATCACGGATCGTTTGGCCGGACCGATCTCGGTCGCGGGCCTGGCAAGGGAACTGGGCATCAGTCATGGACACCTGCTGCGCCTCTTCCGAGAAGAACACGATCGGACGATCCTTCAATACATCCGTGACAAACGGGCAGAGATTGCGCGGCACTTGATCACAGAGACCGACATGCCTCTCAAGGAAGTAGCGGTCAAGACCGGGATGCCGGATCTCCAGTACTTCAACAAGGTCGTCCGAACAGCGACGGGACTGTCTCCTAGGGCATTGCGTGAGATGGCTGTACACCGTACCAAGCACTAGTTTTGATTTAACGTTAAGTGCCTCTGATGGAATCAACGACTTGCGGGTCGGCCCCATACTGTCCTGCGTGCTGACCGCTTTCCTCCTCATCGCCGAGAGCTTCGTCCCTCAGGACGCAGGACATTTCCAGCAAGTTGGACTCCTCAGTCAACTTCTTCCCCAGGGCCAGAAACCGGCCCCGGTCAGCAAGGGAATCCCGTTTGCCGTGACCGTTTCGGAAGGAGGGTCACGCGTGAGCGGCAACGAGTTGGATCTGCAGATCCCTGGAGGTGGAAAGCTCCATCTGAGCCTCGCGTCGCTCGGGTACGCGAACGGTCACCTCACCGCCCAAGCGAAAGTCTCAAACCCAGCAGAAGTGGATGTGCAAGGCGTTCGCCTCGATGTGACCAGCGCCGTCGAGACTTACACGGCAAAAGACGCGAGCGGCAAGGACGTGGAGAAGACGAGGGCTCAGGACGTTTCCTTGGCCTCTCCCATCTTCTTTGGCGACATGCAGAAGGGGCTCGAAGTTGGACCCTTCCTGTTCGACGTTAGCGGTATCAAGTTTTCGACGGAGACTCGCCAAGTCGTAGTGAATGGTGTCGTCTCCGGACTCCGGTTTGTCAAGACGGTGACGGCCGACAATGCAGCTGCCGGTGGGTTCATCGACGCCGATGCAGACGGACACGTCTACGTCAGCGACCCGGGTGGCGGGGTGACGAGGATCGACATAGCGAGCGGTTCCTATGAATTGATTGCCAAGACTCCAGATCAGTGCGTGGCCAGTGCGTTCGACTTGAAGAGTGGCAGGATCGCTGCGCGATGCGGCAACAACACCAAAATCTTCTTCTATACAAAGTCGGGAGACGAGGACGGCGGGATTCCTCCGGACAACGTCCCCAACTACGCCGACGAGCTTCACTACGATCCTTCGGGACGGCTCTGGGGACGTTTCGGGGCAACGGTCTGCCGGTTCGGGTCCGACAACAAGGCGGACATAACCTTTGAGAAGGTCGGAGACTACGACGTCGACACGGGAGGTCGTTTTGTTCCTGCTGCCGACGGATCCTTGTACTTCATGGTGCAGGGGGCCTTGAGGGCGACTCACGACAACGGCAAGACCGGAACGCTGCTCGCCAAGCCAGGATGGCGTCTGGGCCAAATCATTCAAAATGGTGCAATACGGCTCGATAGCAGCGGATGGCTGTATGTTGCAGAAGCGAGAGACGCGAACGCCAACGAGTGCGACAGAGTCTCCGTCTTCGACACCCAGGGTCGGTTTGTCCGAACGTTTGGTCGAGGGGCCGACAAACCTATGTCCGATTTTCCCGACGCGTACTATCCGTTCCAGATCTACCAACCGAGCGATATCGCGTTCGCCCCGGATGGCACGGTCTATGTGAGCGGGAGCGACCGCGCCGCAAACGGTGTGAAAGTGACTGTCTTGGAACCGTTCTGAGCTGTGAGCGTCAGTTTGGAGAGGAGGCCGGTGCCGCCTCCTTGCCTGCGGCCCGGCCCAATCCTTTGGCCTGTCTCAGCCGCGCAGGGACTTGAGCGCTGTAGCCCACTTTGCCAACGAATCCAGCATGTCTCGAGCGGACTTCTCGTGAACTTCTTCAGCGACAAACCGCCAGTGTTCGTCCATGTGCTTTCGGAAAAAAGGAATCGGGACAGCTTCCGGGATCGGCATCATGCTGAGCGTGGTGGCCACCAGCTTGATCATCTGCGCCGACCTGATACCTCCCGAAATCCCGCCGTAACTCACGAGGCCGACAGGCTTATATGCCCATTCGTGATACAGGTAGTCCATCGCATTCACAAGACTTGGAGGCGCGCTGTAGTTGTATTCGGGAGTCACGAACACGAAGGCGTCCGCGTTGGCGACTGTTTCGCTCCAACGCTTGGTATGGTCGTGTTCGTACTGCTGCATCATCGGATGTTTCGGCTCGTCCAAGAGAGGCAGACCGACTTCGGCTAAGTCGGCCACTTGCACAGCAAAGCGACCGTCAGCCTGCGCTTGCCCGGTGAACCAAGTTCCAATCGGAAGGCCAGCGCGACCTGGGCGGGTGCTGGCAATGACGACCAGGAGATTCAACATGATGAAGGAGTATAGGCGCATTTAGTTGCGTATGCAACTAAATGCCTGGGACCAGGCGGCTCACTCGCCCAAAGGCTTGTCGACCACTGGCCTCTTGACCGCATTGGCAATCGTCCATCCAGTGGCGTAGACAGTGCGTGCTACCTTGCTCATCTTGTCGAAGTCGATCTTCGTCACTTCATCGCTCGGCCGGTGGTAGTCCTCATGGACTCCGTCGAAGTAGAAAATGATCGGGATCCCTTTTCGCGCGTAGTTGTAGTGGTCGGAGCGGTAGAAGATGCGCTCCGGATCCTTCGGGTCATCGTATTTGTAGTTGAAGGTGAGGTTAAGGAAACCCTTGTTGACCGTTTCGCTCGTCTTCTGCAGGTCAGTGCTCATTTTCGTCGAGCCGACAACATAGATCTCGTTCGGGCTGGTCAGAACCTTGTTCGCCGGGTTCGTATCGCCAGCCTTCTTGGATCGACCGATCATATCGATGTTGAGCTGAGTGACGACGTTCTTGAGGTCGACGGTCGGATGGTCTGTGAAGAACGAAGACCCCCAGAGTCCTTTCTCCTCGCCGCAATGCCAGACGAACAACAGAGACCGCTTCGGTCTCGGCCCCGTGAGGAACGCATGAGCGATCTCAAGGATCGAAACGGTTCCAGAACCGTCGTCGTCGGCACCATTGTAAATGCGGTCGCCCTCGCCGCTGTCCCGCATGCCGAGGTGGTCCATGTGGGCGCCAAACGCTACGAATTCCTTCCTGAGCGCTGGATCAGAACCGGGAACGATGGCGACGACGTTCTGTGTCCACTGGAGGTCGCCCTTGGTTTCAACATCGAAGTTGAGCAACTTACCCGTCGACAGCGCGAACGAGGCATGCTCCTGCGGCGCTTTGGCCCACTGAAGGATCTCCGCGGCTGTCGCCTTCTCGCCACCGAAGATGGCGTCCATCACTTTAGCTGACGCTGTGACAGACGGGATGCCACCCATAGCTTCTCGAGGAGTCTCGACTCTCATGAATCCTCCTCGCTCGGACCTGCCGACACTCCGGGACCAACCATCGATAGCAGCTTGATCCGGAACCCAGACGACTCCCGCCGCACCGGCACTTTGAAGAGCTGTCTCGGGATCAACGTAGTCGCCAGCCTTACTCGCTGCCACCAACTGAGGCGTCACTCCCTCAGGCATGCCTGGCAAGACGACGGCGATCTTGCCTCGAAGATCAAGGCCCTTGTAGGGGTTGATCCCCTTCGAAGGCACGACCCATCCATGACTGACGAAGACAAGCCCTCCGCTCACTTTTCCCTGAGTGGCCTGCGCGTAGAAGTCGTCGCCGTACTTGAACGTCGCACCTCCGAAGCTCATCGAACTGGCGTCGGGATCGACGGCGAGTCTAGAAAGCGCGATTTTCTGAAGGAATGTGCCGTTGTCGCCAGCGGGCTGGGCGCCCCACAGCTTGAGTTGGGTGCTGATGTAAAGCGCTGTCACGTCGAGCCCTCGCGAAGGTGTGTTTCGCCCTTCCATGAGGTCGTTGGCTACAAACTCCAGATGGCCGCGAAGTCTTGCCGGTGTGATCGCTCGATCGTTTCCAACGACAGACTGAGAGAAGGCTCCTGTCGACAGGAGCATGAGCAAGCAAAGGGAGGTGAGGCGTGACATCGTCGCAGGCATGCGAGCTTACACCGCATCGTGCGTCGGAAGTTCCACGTCTAAGAAGATCAGAGGATCGCTTGACCAACAACCAGTTCTTCGACCAGTGTATGGCGCGAAACCGTGACTACCTCGAGCGCGGAATCAGGGCGGCAGAGGGCGTGCCTGTCGAGAGGCTGAACAAGAAGCCAATGGACGCAGCATGGAGTCCTGCACAGGTCTACAAGCACTTGGTTCTCACGAACGCGCTCTATTTGGAGAAGCTGCAGGTCGAGACCCAGGGTCTTCCCCTTGACTCCTCCAACCAACAACTGGAACTGTCGTGGTTTGGCGGATTCCTGGCGAAGCAGTCGGGACCTGGCACGAACGCGCCCAGCCCCAAGGCACTCGTGCCGCCAGACGGCATGTTGCCCGGCGACGTCGTCTCGGAGTGGGCCACACAACAGAGTCAGCTCATTGACTTGATCGATGGTCTTCGAAACCGTGAGTTGAACCGCAAATTCACGAGGAACGCGCTGTTGCCGATGTTCCGAATGACACTGGGTGACGTTCTTTCCATCCTGACAAACCATACCGAGCGGCACATCCTCCAGATTGAGGGCAGGATCCACGGCAGCTGCTGAACCTTGAACTGATTACTCAAATCTTCAGTCTGATCTCCGAACAAATCGCGGTCGAACTCGTCTGAACCAACAACGGGCTTTCGTTGTCGCTCGTCCAGTCGGTTCGGATCGGGAACGGCTTGTCGCATTGGCCAGAATCCTCGTCCCTTGACTCGATGGAGGACGTCGCGACAGCACCTAGTTGTTGAATTGCAGGAACCAAGCACCGGCGCCAGTCGGGCTGGAGAGGATGGCCGATCGCCCCGTATGTCCCGACGGGGCGTCGGCGTTTTTGACCGTCGCTACGACGACCCTGACACCCAAGAACTGCCAGGTTTGGCCCACATCCTGTGTGACGGCGCGCACCTTGCCAGGTCCGGAGACGGGCCCGAACGGCTCGAGGTCGTGCGTCAATGAAACACTCGCTCACGCTGCTGGCGGTTCTCGGTTCTCCAGCCTGGTCACAAGCGTCGTTCTTAATCAACGGTGGATTCGAACTGCCGGGAACCGGTGCCTGGAACCACTATCACAACGGTGAAGTCCCAGCATGGACAGTCGGTCAGAACGACCTCTTGGAGATTGGCGTCGGCGTCGTTTATGGTGTGACAGGGTTCGAGGGAAGGGACATGCTGGAACTCGACTCCACCCGAAACGTCGCCGTGTCCCAAAGCGTGGCACTCGCTCAGGGCGCCTATGACCTTTCGTTCCTGTTTGCACGTCGAACGACAGACCTACAAGGTCGGTCAAGCGACACCTGCAAGTTCGACGTTCTTTGGAACGGCCAGGTTCTTCGATCGTACGATCCCACGAGCGGCGCTATGGAGCGGGAGCACCTCCTCGTGCAAGCTATCGCTGGCAAGAACACGGTGACATTCCGAGGCATGGGGGCGAGCGACTCGTACGGTGCGATCATCGACGATGCTCGGCTGGAGACGGTTCCCGAGCCAAGCCTCGTGTTGGCCTGTGCGGCTGGATTGTCTGCGCTGATGCGCCGCCGTCCTCAGGCCAAGTAGACCCACGGCTCGACGTTGGTCAGAGCCTGTGCATCGACGAGCCGATCGTAACGGTTGAGCTGGTTGCTCTCATCGGTCACATGGGTGAGCCACTTGACGGCGCTCTCACCGATTCCGAACTTGGCGGCTCCCAGAGCAGAGAGCGACTTCATCCGACGTCGCCACGAACCCGGGAAACTCAACCCACGGCGTGCCGCATCGACCGCTCTCTGACGGTCACCTGCACGTTGGAACATCAGCGACAACAGGACAGTTCGGTGCACCATGAATGCTGACCAGTCGTCGGCCAGCGCCTGCAACCGATCAGAGGGGAGCCGCAACCCTTGGGCCGGACCCTGCAACCATTCGCCTGTCAACCTGTACGCGCCGTCCAAGATGAGTGGCAGTCGGCTCTTGGTCGTCGATGTCCCATGCCGGCGCCAAAAGCCGCAAACTTGGTCGCACCAGGCGAACGGACCAAGACCGGCCAAGGCGAGGAACGTGGGG
>JAKOXK010000036.1 GCA_029781035.1 Armatimonadota bacterium | reverse complement strand
CAAGAGGCTTACTACAAACCCTACGAAGAGGCCAAAACCGAAGAGGATCGGGCCAAAATCAAACTCGATCCGGCCCAGAACCCGAACCGGGTCTACTTTGCCAAAGCGATGTCGCTCGAGAAACGGGCTCGTACGAAGCCTGGTATCGGTGCGACCATCGGTAGTTTCGCCTTCAACCTAGCGATGGGGGTGGGCGACCAGAAGGCCTCTGACGATTGCCTCGCCGACCTGAAGAAGTATCAGATCAATTCCAGCGAGTTCGGTCGTGTCCTGGGCATGCTCGACCAGTACGCGTACTCGTTCATGCCGAACGACGGGGACGCCAGGGACAAATGGGTTCTCCAGCAGTGCGACGACGTGCTGAAGCTCGCGAACAATCGGGACGTTCAGGCCATGGCCATTCTAATGAAGGCTCAAGTCTACGCTCCCGGCTGGGGCACACCCAAAGACGCGGCCAAAGGGCGTGAGTACTACGTCCAGTTGAAGGACAAGTACTCAGACACTGACGCTGGCAAGCAAGCGACGGTGGCGATCTTCCGCATCGACAACCTGCAGATTGGGATGGTCGCTCCCGACATCGAGGCCACCGACCAAGACGGCAAAGCGTTCAAGGTCAGCGACTATCGAGGAAAAGTCGTCGTCCTGGATTTCTGGGGCTTCTGGTGAGGCCCTTGCCAGGCTATGATCCCGCATGAAAAGGAGATGGTGGCGCGTCTGAAAGACAAGCCCTTCGCACTCATCGGGATCAACAGCGACGGGGACCGGTCGGTCCTCAACAAAATCCTCAAAGAACAAGGCATCACTTGGCGGCAAGCCGTAGATGGTAGCACGAGCGGCCCGATCGCCACAAAATGGGGCGTCCGTGGCTGGCCGACGATCTACGTTCTCGACGGCAAAGGCGTCATCCGGTACCAGGATCTCCGAGACCAGGAGCTCGAGGACGCAGTCAACAAGCTGCTCCAGGAGATGAAGTCAGGAGACTGACAGTTGGAGCAATGGGTGCGGAGACGCTCGAATCCGCACCCCGGCTTCTTGGTATGATCTAAACATGAGAAAACTCTTACTATTCCTCGTTGCCCTGGGAGTGGCCGCTCCCGCTCTTGCCCAGCTCCCCACGGAGCCGCCTGCCGAGATGAAGAAGCAGGAATGGATGCTCGGCAACTGGTCTGGCGTCGGTACGATGACGATGCATGGCACCGAAATGCCCTACACCTATACGGTCAAGTGTGACTGGTTCGGCCAGTTCATGCGTTCCGTGAGCGTCATGGATTTTGGCGCGATCAAGATGGAGGAAACGAGCTACATGACCTGGGACGAGAAGGCGAGCCAATACACGAACTACGCCTTCACGAACATGGGCCCGACACCCAGGATCGAGCATGGAAAGGAGCAGGACGGCAAGCTCGTGATGACCAGCGATCCTTGGAACGTGATGGGAGAGACTTCGATCTCGCGCGGATGGATGGAGAAAGTGGACGACACCCACGCTAAGTTCACACTTGAGTTCAAGAACGGCGAGAAGTGGGAAAAGGCGACGGAATCCACATTCACGAAAAAAGGCTGAGCCATGCCACGTTGGATCAGCAACGGTGCCATCGCCTGTGGCGCTGTTCCCCTCGTGGCGGTGAACCTGTTCTACACGGTGCCGATGGTACGTTCACACCCAGACTGGTTCAACGATGGGGGTCAGGCATGGTCGTACGTGGTCATCGCAAGCGTCCTCGTCTTCGGGGCGGGGCTGGCCATCGGATGCATCGTCTTTCCGCCTCCGCCGACAGACGACGAATAGCGGCACTTCTGGCAGATCCCGACTGCTGGTCAGGGTTCCAACATGAACGGATACCGATAGTCTGTCGGCGGTGACAGAGTCTCCTTGATCGTCCTTGCGCTGAGCCATCGGTAGAGGTTGAGCGCCGAGCCGGCCTTGTCGTTCGTGCCGCTGCCCCTTGCACCGCCAAACGGTTGTTGCCCGACGACCGCACCCGTCGGCTTGTCGTTGATATAGAAGTTGCCAGCTGCGTTACGCAGACGGTCGACAGCGAGCTCAATGGCGGTTCTGTCGCGGCTGAAGACCGATCCAGTCAGGGCATAGGGCGACGTCGTGTCCACCAATTGGAGAGTCTCTTCGAACTTGTCCTCGTCATAGACGTACACAGTGAGCACGGGGCCGAAGATCTCCTCACACATGGTCACAGACCGTGGGTTGCGAGTTTCGATCACCGTCGGCTCGATGAAGTAGCCGACCGACTTGTCGCACCCGCCACCAACCAGGATCGTCGCGTCCGGGTCTGCTTTGGCTCCATCGATGTAGTTCTTGATGCTGTCAAAGCTCTTCTCGTCTATGACTGCGTTTATGAAGTTGCTGAAGTCCTCGACCGTCCCCATCTTAAAAGTCTTGATGCCGCTCACAAGCTTCGATCTGACCTCTTCAGCCAGGTTGCTGGGGATGTAGGCGCGCGATGCCGCCGAACACTTCTGGCCTTGGAACTCGAACGCACCCCGGAGTAGGGCGGTAACGACCTCGTCCACGTTGGCGCTCGGATGAGCGAGCACGAAGTCCTTGCCACCGGTCTCTCCGACGAGACGGGGATAAGACCGGTACCGTCCCATGTTCTCGCCGATCGTCTTCCACATGGTGTTGAAGGTCCACGTGGAGCCAGTAAAGTGGACACCGCCGAATTCGGGGTGGCTGAAGCACACGTCACCGACTTCGGGCCCGCCTGCAAAGACAAGGTTGATCACACCGTCTGGCAGTCCCGCTTCCAGCAAGACCTTCATGAAGACGTTGGCGCTGTAGACCTGTGTGTTCGCACATTTCCAGACGACCGTGTTGCCGCACATGGCTGGGCTCGTCTGCAAGTTGCTGGCGATCGCGGTGAAGTTGAACGGAGTGATGGCCAGCACAAAGCCCTCAAGGGGCCGGTACTCCATTCGGTTCTGCACACCTGGGCTGCTGAAGGGTTGTTGAGCGTAAACCTGGCTGAGGAAATGAACGTTGAACCTCAAGAAGTCGATGACTTCACACGCACTGTCGATCTCGGCCTGAAAGGCGTTCTTGCTCTGACCGAGCATGGTCGCAGCGTTGATCTCGGCTCGGTACTTTCCGGAAATCAGATCAGCAGCCTTGAGGAAGATGTTCGCGCGGTTCTCCCAGCTTGTGTTGGCCCAGCCTGGCTTGGCTGCAATCGCAGCGTCAATGGCCTGGCGGACGTGGCTCGAGTCACCCTTGTGGAACTGGCCGAGAGTGTGGGCGATCTCGTGCGGAGGATGCATGGCGGCGAAGTTGCCGGTCTTGACCTCTCGCCCACCGATGACCATCGGTGCTTCGATCGTTTTTGCCTTGAGTTCGGCTAGTTTCTGCTTGAGCGTAGCCCGCTCGGGGGAACCTGGAGAATAAGAAAGGACCGCTTCGTTGGCCGGTCGTGAGTATTCGAAATCCCCAAACTTCATATGTCTGGCAGTGTACCGAGGGGCCGAGATGGACTCCCTGTCCCTGGTGGTTCTCTCAGGGTGTCGGCCCAAGCGCTACAGCCCGATCGGACGATAATCAGGTGATTGAGGGGCTTATGTTGACTCTTGTTGCGGCGGTAGCCATCGGCCAAACGACGGCGAACCACGTGCTGTGGCAGATCGGCGACCGGGACGGAAGCGATGCGGAGTTCGCGCTCGCTCCCGACAAGTACCGTCAGTATCGCGATGATCCTGTCTTCGTCGTGGGTGCAAGCCAGCCTTCGGTTTGGCCGTACGTATTGCCAGGCCCAGACGACGCCTGGGCAGGCTCGCGCCAACACCTATGCCGGGTGGTGTTCGGGCTCAAGTCGAAGCCCAAAAACGGCCAGTGCCGCTTGACCGCCCAGTTCCTCGAGACTCACTACGCCTCGCCACCCCGTCTGGCTCTCTATGTCAACAGGCGCCAGGTGGCAGCTTGGCAAGCACCCGCGGGCAACAGCGACGACGCCTTGTTCGGCCATCCCGAGAGGGGCCGATCGGCAACGTTCACGGCCACAGTTGCCGCGGAGTCCCTCCGTGAAGGGGTCAATACGGTCGATCTCCAAAACGAGAGTGGAAGTTGGGCCGTCTTCGACTCGGTGGCGTTCGAGGGCCCGCCGGAATTGAATCTTGGTTCGGTTCCCAATCAGTTGTTTGTGGACAGCGGCAGTGAGGAGCAAGCCGTCCTGCGCACGCCAAGGGGGCCCAGACAGGTCGTCGAAGTCCGCGTCACCAACATAGGCAAGCCAGGACGGCTGGTCGTCTCAGGACGCGGCGTCGACCAACAGTCGATCCCAGTCGGTTCCGGTAGCCAATCGATCCGCCTTCTTGTCAGGCGAGTGTCACAGCCTCGGACTCTGAGCGTCACTCTCTCCCTCAATGGGGACAGCATGAAGCAAAGACTGGAAATCAAGCCTGTGCGGGCCTGGACGGTCTATCTGATGCCTCACTCGCACCTCGACATTGGCTATACCGACTACCAGCCAGTCGTGGAAGCCATGCACAGACGAAACCTGTTCGACGCCTTGTACTTGGACAAGGAGACGGCCACCTTCCCTCACGACGCGCGCGTCCGATTCAATGCAGAGGGCACCTGGATCCTCGACAATCTCGAACAGAAGAACACCAAAGCCGAATTCGACCATGTGGTGAAGGCGATACGGACAGGGACAATCGACTGTTCAGCCAGCTACTGCAACACCTTGACCGCCCTCATGCGGCCGGAAGAACTGGTCCGAAGCTACGAGTTCGCCCAGCATCTCAAGAACGCCTACGGAATCAGTCTGACAACGGCCACGCAGACGGACATTCCAGGCATGACTTGGGGAGCCGTTTCGGCGATGGCCGAAGCAGGCGTCAAACAGTTGATCCTGATGCCCAATCCAAGCGACCGCATAGGCGGCGTGCTCCGGGCCTGGCAAGACAAGCCCTTCTACTGGATCTCGCCATCCGGCGACAAAAAGGTGTTCGTCTGGGAGACGGCCTCGTACGGAGTAGGGCACGGGCTCCGGGGTTTCAACGGAGACCGCACCAAGATGTTCCGGACGAAAGACCCCACCAAGGGATTCATCGACTCCTACATCTTCCCTCGGCTGCGGCAGTTGTCGACAGATGGCTACCCGTACTCCGTGTTAGCCCTGCCTTGGAGCGGGACGGACAACTTCCCGGTCGACGCGGACGTGCCCTATGCAGTGAGGGCATGGAACGAGAGATATGTAGTACCGAGGGTCGAGACGAAGACTTTCACAGAAGCGTGCGAGGACTTCCAGGCTCGCTATGCAGCCAAGATCCCGCGCTATAGCGGGGACTTGAGCCCGTATTGGGAGGACGGTGCCGGGTCATCGGCCCTAGAGACGGCCATGAACAGGGCGAGCGTCGACCGTTTGGTTCAGGCCGAGGCTTTGTCCGCCATGAATGGTGCCACTGTCGGTGCCTCGGCCCTCTTCCATCGAGCTTGGTCGAACGCAATCCTCTATTCAGAGCACACCTGGGGCGCTTGGAACAGCATCTCTCAGCCCGATGCCGACAACGTGAAAGAGCAGTGGGAGTTCAAGAGCGGATTTGCTTTACAGGCCGATGAGGCATCACGAAGCCTGCTCATCAACTCCGAACCTCCATCCAGCCGAGACGTGGGCGTTTTCACCGTGACCAACACCTGCTCTTGGACCCGTACGGACCTTGTGACCCTGACCTCCTCGCAGTCAAGACAAGGTGACCGAGTCGTCAACACCGCTGGAGAGCCCCAGCCATCCCAGAGGCTTGATTGCGGCGACTTGGCGGTACTCGTTCAGAACATCCCGGCGTTCAGTTCGGTGACCTTTCGTGTGGCCAAGGGTTCCGCCTCTTGTGGGTCGAGAGCATCTGCCACTCCCGGAAGCATGGAGTCCTCCGTTTGGGACATCCAGATCGACAGGCCAACAGGGACGATCAAGCGGCTGCTGAACCGACAACTTAATCGTGACTTCGCCAGTGCGCATGGACCTTGGTACCTGAATCAGTATCTCTATCTGTTGGGCACCGACCTCAACAACATACAAACGGCGACCAACTGCCGCGTCCAGGTCTTGGAAAAAGGCCCGTTAGTCTCGGAGATCCAGATCACTTCGGACGCGCCCGGGACTCGGGGTCTCACGAGCGACATCCGGATCGTATCGGGACTGGACCGTGTGGACATCGCGAACACTCTCGACAAGACCGATGTACGCGCCAAGGAAGGCGTGCACTTTGCCTTTCCATTCCAGATACCCAACGGACAGGTGCGCATCCACACTCCTTGGGCCGTGATCCGCCCGGACAAGGACCAGTTGGCAGGCTCGAACAAGAACTGGTTCAACACACAGTACTACGTGGACATCTCCAATCAGACGTACGGTGTGACCTGGAGTTCACTGGACGCGCCACTCATGGAGGTCGGTGCAGTCAGTGCGAACCTCCTGGGTGGAGTTGGTAACCCTTCCGATTGGCGTCAGAAAGTCGGACCGACCCAGACGCTCTATTCCTGGGCGTTGAACAACCACTGGCACACGAACTATCGGGCCTCGCAGTCTGGGCTCTTGACGTTTCGTTACAGCTTGTTTGCGCACGGGGCGTGGGACCCGTCGGAAAGCTACCGTTTCGGAGTCGGTCTGGCTCAACCGCTGATCGTCACGGAGGGCGAGGGATCCATCGAAGAACCGCTCCTGACACTGAAAGACCCTTCCGTGGTCGTCTCCTCACTCAAGCCGAGTGCGGACGGCAAGGCCGTTATCGTACGGCTATGGGGTGCCAGCGGCCAGTCACGTCCGGTCAGACTTCAATGGCGTGAAGGAGCCGTACGCTCTGTGAGCCTCACGGACCTCAGCGAACGACCCCTAAAGCCGTGTTCGTCACCATTGATTGTCCCTGGTTGGGGCATCTTAACCCTTCGAGCAGAACGGGCCTAGCGGACGCCCTCCTTGAGCCAAACGGAGTGCATCAGCTCGTAGCGATCGAGTGCCATGCCCGTGTAAATGCAGTTGCTCGTGCTGAAGATGTAGCCGGGCGCCTCCATCCCCCACTTGAGCGCGTACCGAGCGGATTCAACGCACTCTTCGTCGGTACCGGTCTGGAGCTTGCCACAGTCGACGTTGCCGCATAGACAGACCTTGTCTCCCACCCGTCGGACGACCTCCGCGATGTCCACTCCACCTTGAGGATCCAGGGAGTGTAGCGCATGAGGTCCACACCCCACAAGTCGGTCAAGGATCGGCATGATGTTGCCGTCCGTGTGTTTGATGACGTAGAACCCGCGGTCTCGGTACTCCTTGACCACTTGATTGAGGTACGGCGTCACGAACCGGTCGAACCAGGGCATCGGCAAGAAGCTGCCCGTGTTGAAACAGTAGTCGGAGCAGAGAGCAAAACCGTCCAACACTCCGTGTTCCCTGAGCTGATCAGCGCGAGTCAAATGACGGTCGAGGGACGCTTGGGCTTCCCTCTCCACGTCTTCAGGACACTCCGCCATCCTGACGCTCATTTCTTCCATTTCCTGACCATTAGGGATTCCAAAGGTAGGATCACCATGCATCATCAGAAAATGCCGTCCGCAATCGATCTCCGCGATAAGGTCGAGGAGCCTCATCTCCTCGTCCACTCCTCCCGGGTTGGGATGGACGAAGATGGCGTCGTGCTGATAGGCATCGGCCGTATCGACGAACACCTGAGCCATCTGTCGCCTGTGCAGCGCCTTTTCGGATTGGCTCATCTGGCCCCACTGTGAGTACTCTCGGTGCGAGGGGTGAACGACACCAAACGCTTCCATGGTCAAGAAGAAGACCAGTTCGAAGTGTGGAACACGTCCGGGCAGGGGGCGACGCTCCAGGGCTGCGATGAACCGATCGCGCGGACTCACTGAATCTGCTTCACCACCTTGGCCATCGCCTTCAAGTGCTCCGGGGTCGTGCCGCAACATCCGCCAATGACCGAGACTCCTGCCTCGATCGCCCGCAGGGCCCAATCCGCCATGTCTCCTGGCGTCACGGAATAGACCGCACCAGACTCCGTCATTCGTGGAGCCCCAGCGTTCGGCTGCACTGCCACAATGTGCCCCTGAGCGGCTCGGAGACACTCGAGCGCTAGAACCAAGTAATCGTCGAGGTCTAAGGCGGTCCCACAGTTGGCCCCGACAGCGTCCGCCCCCGCACCGAT
Organism: Armatimonadota bacterium; assembly: GCA_029781035.1. Classification (GTDB taxonomy): domain Bacteria; phylum Armatimonadota; class Fimbriimonadia; order Fimbriimonadales; family Fimbriimonadaceae; genus JAEURO01. The sequence goes on along the minus strand of JAKOXK010000036.1, from coordinate 36,603 downwards.
GGCCGCAGTCATCGCCTCGCTGACCGTCGTACCCATGATCGTTCGGAAACCTGACGGAGTCTTCTTGAAGGCAAAGGTGGCGATTATCGGCCAGTCCGCCTGGGCTCGGGCGACTTCGACAGCGAGTTCCAGTTCGTTGGGATCGACCATGGTTTCGATTTCTACCGCATCAGCGCCGGCGTCGAGGAACCACGAAATCTGATGCCTCAGAGCGGACCGGAGGTCTTCGACGGGAGTCTCGCCAACAGGCTCTAGGAATCCACCGAACGGGCCGATGCTCGCCATGACCCGAGCCTTTCCACAAGCCACTTCTTTCGCGATCTCGACCCCCCTTTTGTTGATCTCTTCCGCTAGTCCGCTCAATCCGTGACGCTCTAACGCCAGGGGGCTGGCTCCAAAAGTGTTCGTCGTGAGGAGCATCGAGCCTGATTCGACGTACTGACGGTGGATCGAAGCGACCACTTCGGGGCGCTTGACGTTCCAGTGTTCCGAGCATTCGCCAGGAAGCATTCCGGAGCGGAACAGCATCGTTCCCATTGCGCCGTCTGAGACTATCGGACCTTTCTTGAGAGCTTCACGGAGCCAGTTCATGTCATCACCGTAGGTTGAAGAGGGGCATGTGGGAGGCCTTGACCAAAGTGCTCAAGTTCTCCCATGGGACGTCGGGCTCGATCATGTGCGTGGGCGAGAGGACCACCCGAGCTCCATCGCGCGCTAGGTCCGCCAGCTCAGTGACGGCCATCTTCACGTCGCTCGGCGTTCCAAAGGGCATCGTCGACTGTGTCCCGATCATGCCCCAAAACGCCAGATGGTGCCGGTGGTCGCCCACTGTCTGAACGACGGGCATGCACTCCGGTTGTACGGGGTTCAGCACGTCGACTCCGACTTCCACCAGGTCGTCAATGATCTCTCGCACGTCGCCATCGGAGTGGTAGGCGACCCAAACAGGAGACGTCTCGGCGTCCCGTACGGCCTGGACCACTTGTGCCAGTCGCGGCTTGAGGTGCTCGCGCCAAAACGGTACTGCCATCATCATGCCTCTCTGAGTCCCGACATCGTCGCCCAGCCAGACAATGTCGAAACCCGAACGGACGAACTGCCCCACAGCGTGAACGGCCCGTTGGGTGAACCAGTCGAGAAGCCAGTCTCCCAAGCCTGTCCGGTCGACAAGATCGAGGAACAACCGACCCATGCCGCGTAGATACCAGGCCATCTCAAACGCAGTGCAGTCCATTTGCCCGACGGCGGCGAGCCCTCGCCGATGGGCCCCTTCGACGGCCTCTCCCAAGTGAGCGTAGGCGTCGGGCGATTCCCAGTCGGGCCAAGGGAGCTCGCTGAGTTGGCTCACTGTCTCAACGTGTTCCAGCGGGTGCCGCATCTCCCTCAGGTGATACGCCGCACCCAGAGTTTCAGCAGGAGGACAATCATGCACGGTTCCAAGACAACCGACCGTTGCCTCGGGGCTCAACATAAAACCTAGGCCTCGGTAGGCTTGGATCCACGATTCGGGAGAGGAGGTGTACGCGGGCCCGATCCTCTCGACGGCAAGCCCCAGCGCCTCGACTTCGTCGCGAGAACCCGTATGGGACTCCATCAGGTCGCGAGCGGGTTCGGTCATCCAAACGTCTAGGGGCAGGTGGTCCGCCTTCTCTCCCGAAAGCATGCGCAAGAGGTTGTCCCGTTCGGTCATGGTTCCTCCGAGACCGCTCCGTGAGCCCGTACCGTCTCATACATCGCTTCAACGTTGGCGACACTGACCTCTGGGGCAAGGTTGTTGCCTTCGCGCAGGATAAACCGACCGCCCTTTTTCACCCCGCTTTCCAGGACACGCTTGGTCTCAAGGACCACTTCCTCTGGCGGGGCCGACGTCAAGAACGGGACTGACGGGCCTCCGATCAATTCGACGTCGTCACCCAACGTTCTCCGTAACTCACCGAAGTTGACCGGGAATCCAGTGTCAAAGCTCTTGATGTTGAGTTCTGCCTTGAGCATTGGGAAGTGACGGGTCGCATTGCCGCAAAGATGGATGCTGTTCGGGCCACCGGTCGAAAAGGACTCGACAAGCCGTCGGTGATGAGGCACGATCCGCTCAAGCACCATCTCGGTCGAGAGCAACGCGACGGAGTCGTCTGCATAGCCAAAGCCTTGCTCAGTGGCTGGCAGACCAAGCCTGGCCCGGAAGGCGCGTATGCGCACGACGATGGCTTCCGTCAAGAGGGCCAGGAGTTCGTCGGCATATCTCGGCTCATCGATCAAGTCTGCGCAGAACTGCATGGTTCCGCGGTAATTGCAGGCGCCGGTCATGGGGCCGTCCGTCCCCAGGCCACTGAGACCGCCAATGCGTACGGGCCGCCCGCGCCACTCAAACCCTTCTGAGCAAACCTTGACCATATGGTCATAAAACGACCAGACTTTCGCCCAAAACGGATTCGTGAACGGATCGGGCACCTTTGGCAGAGTGGGGGGATCGTCCGGCCCCAGCAGCGGACGGGTGTCGGGAACCTGTCCTTCGCAGTATTCGATCGGGCAACCGAGTGACGCCGCCTCGTATACGTTCTGGAAATCCACGCTGACATTCCACTCTTCGGGGAGTCCCATTTCGGCGTCCTGGGGCAGGTTGAAGGCACACCATTCGAGATGCTCGAGGTGGCGCTCCAGCATGACCTGAGGGTCAAACCACACTTGCTCATAGGTTGTCCCACGAGGGTTCGCCGGATGGTTGAACATCGTGTACCGAGGATTGACACCCAGGATCATGGGAACACGGATCGGCTTGTTCGCTCGGTACGCAGCCCACACCGCCCGTACTTCGTCGTTATGAGCCTCGAAGTCGATCCTCAAGGAGCCGCTCCAGCCATGGCGTGCCAGAGCTTCCCCATGGGCTTGAGATCAACGCCCCTTCCCCACCTCTCTCTTGCCAAGCAGAGGTACTCCATGTAGTTGGCCAAGGGGACATCCGGTGGAATCCGATGGTCGCAGAACGGGACGTATCCGCCCTCTTCAACCACAGGGGTCAGTCGGTCAACCTCCTGTTCTATCTCTTGCTTACCCCTGGCTAGGACGTGCTTGTCGAATCCACCCAGCATCAGCAGGTCACGCCCGAACTCACGCCGATAGGCGACCGGATCAGCGCCCCAAGTCCCTACTTCGATCGGAAAGATGCAGTTCACCCCTGCATCCAGCCACAGCGGCACGAGCCGTTCGATGTTCCCGTCACAGTCGAGCCAGACAATGTCGATGCCGTGGTTTCGCAGCCGGTCTGTGATCCTGCGGTATCGAGGCAGCAGATACTTCTTGAAATGTTCGAGGCCCAAGAGAGGACCGCCTGAGTAACACATGTCCTCCCACATTCCGCAGGTGTCGAACTGGACACCGAACGAGCAAGCCTTGTCAATGAGAGCACAAACCAGATCGGTGATGGTCTCGACCATCTCCTCAAACCAGGCGGGGTCGTCGTAGACGGCCAGGGAGACGGCCTCGACGCCCATCCAATTGCGGATCCATCCGTAAAGACTGCCTCCAGGAAGAGTCAGCACGTTCGGGCGCTGAGGGTTTCTCCAACGCTTCACGCGCTGCTCCCAGGCTCCGGGAAAGCGTCCCGGCGACTCGGGAGTTAAGCGTGGCTTGTAGTGCTTGTTCCAGGACTCGCGGTCAGTCAGCAAGTGGCCGACATGCTGGGGAATCGATCCCATGAACTTGTGCCGCAGCACGCGTACACCGTCACTTCCCTGGACGACCTCCGTCTGTCCCCGGTCTTCGATCACAACACTTTCAAATGCGGGATCCAGACCGTCTACGACTCCGACCCAGCCCTCGAACCTGTCCATACCGAAGAAGTCTGTGGCTGTGTTTTCGTCGAGGTGCTCCGGAAGGCCGTCGGACTTCCAGAGTTCGACGGTCTCTGACCAGAACCCAAAGTCGCAGATGGGAGCCCGGTCACGGGGTTGGAAGTGCATCGTCGCCAGGAATCGTTCGCGGTCGGTCATGTCCCGTAGTTCCCATGACAGTCCACAAGGTCAAGGATGAACTTGTACGTATCCCAAGTGACTGACGGTGGCACCGAGTGGTCAGAGTGATAAACGTAGCCGGCTCCTTTCATGCCGGCACGAAGCTTGGAAACGACTTCCTCCTCGATCAAGTCCCTGTCGTTGGTGGCCATCGTCATCACGTCGATGTTGCCGAACAGGGCCAGCCGGTCTCCAACGGCAGGAGCTAGAAGACGGACGTCCATGCCAGCCTTGGCCTCGAGAGGCTGGAGGCAGTCGAACCCGGCAGCGATGTAGTCGGGAACGAGGCTGTTCACATTCCCGTCGGTGTGAAAAATGAATGGCAGCCCATGGTCGTGGGCCCACTGTGCCATCCGATGATGGTCGGGCCAGACCAGTTCACGATACATCGACGGAGAGCACATCGGACCACCGCGGTACGCCATGTCGCCATAGATCCACACGCCGTCAGGCTCCATGCCTGTCTCCAACAGGAGTTCAAAGTCTCGAAGGACCAAATCGCTCATCGTTTGGGACATGTCAACCGCCCACTCTGGATCCTCGATCAAAGCCATCAAAAACGTCTCGTCTCCGACCTGGCGTCGGGTCATTTCAAAAGTCTCAAGTCCACACAAGTACGTCCAGCGGCCGTTCCTTCTGCCCACTGCGAAGTCCTCAAACGAGGCGGCGGGCTTGACGAATGGCCAGCTTTCAAGCAGCTTTGGTTTGTACGTCGTCTCCCAGTCTTCGCGAGTCCGGCAACCAAAGGCGACGTGCTCCGGCGTCCCCGAACGGCACTTCCAGTACCGAACCGTGTTCCCCCATTCGTCCAAGTAGGTGCGCGTGGCCCCGTCTTCAGCGACTGTCTCTTGGCGGCCCACAAAGGGACGGGGATCGCTCCACGACAACGGGTGGAAGTCGTTGCCGACAAAGAGAGGCAAGTCTCCGGCAAAGCCCTCAGTCCGCCACCGGAGGACCGTTTCGTCCCACCAAGTGTCGCATCGCGGAACACTGTCCTGCTCCTCACGTCGGAACATCCGGTCCACGCGCTCTTTGCCGGTCATGCGCGTGCATCTCATGGTCAGGCCGATACGAGCTTTCGAGCGATGTCCACCCCAGTGGCGGCATCAGGGGCAAACGCGTCCGCACCGATCGAGTCGGCGAACTCTGCCGTGATCGGTGCCCCACCAACGATGACTTTTGCGTGGAGGCCCGCCTCTCTAATGGACTGAACCGTCTGTCGCATGGCCGGCATCGTCGTCGTCAGCAGGGCTGATAGTCCAATGATGTCGGCTCCGTGGTCCTTGGCCGCGTTCACGAAGTCCTCAGCCGCAACGTTGGTGCCTAAGTCCACAACGTTGAAGTGGGCGCCCCTCCACATCATTGCGACGAGGTTCTTCCCGATGTCATGCAGGTCGCCTTGCACCGTGCCAATGACCGCAGTGTGCTCAGGACGGATTCCTTGTGCAGCAAGCAGCGGCTCCAGGACAGCCATGCTCTCTGTCATGGCCCTCGCTGCAATGAGCATCTCTGGGACAAATGCCTCGTTGCGTTGAAAGCGGTCGCCAACGGTGTCCATTCCAGCGACCAATGCAGCCAGGATCTCTTTGGGTGGCGAGCCTCCGTCTATCTGCTCGCTCGTCAAGCGGACGGCTTCTCTTCGGTCACCCCGAACGACAGCATCAGTGAGGGATTCAAGCGGGTTCACCACGGCCTCCTCAGCGCCCTGAGCCCTGACGTTCTCCGAATCACTTGGGCGAACGATCCTGTGGCCAAGACGCTGGTTAGAATAAGATGGCTCTGGCCGATGACGACTTCAATGACCGCGGTCATAACGTGCGCCGTGCTCGAGTCCGAGATCGAGCACTTCGCCCGCCAGTTCCCTCATATCGTCAGCGTGACCAAGCTCCCTCAGGGCCTTCACAACGAACCTCCGGTACTCCGACGTGAGCTTCAATATGCCATTGACCAGGTCGAGTCTTCAGTTCGACCAGAGACTGTCGTGCTCGGTTATGGACTTTGTAGCCGCGGTGTCGAAGGCGTCAAGACCACGGCGGCCCGGCTCGTGGTAGCCAGGGCCCATGACTGCGTCACCCTTCTTCTGGGCAGTAAAGAGCGCTACGCCGCCTACGTCGCAGAGCACCCAGGCACGTATTGGTACTCTCCAGGTTGGAACCGGCACCACGATCCACCAGGCGAGCGCCGCTACACAACCCTTCTTCGCCAGTATACAGAGCAATACGGTGAAGACAACGCCCAGTTTCTCATGGAGACGGAGCAGAGTTGGTTCTCTACCTACGATCGTGCCACCTATGTTGACCTCGGTGTCACGGACTCTGTGAGCGATGTCAGCTTCACCAAGGAATGTGCCCGATACCTCGGCTGGAAGTTCGACCGGTTGCACGGAGAGTCGAGCCTCGTCCACGACTTGCTCGCAGGCGAGTGGGACAGCGAGCGGTTCCTCGTGTTGGAGCCCGGAGAGACGATTCGCCTGACGGCCGACGATCGCATCATCGAAGCGGTGCCCGCCGATGAGGATTGAGCTTGAGATCGGTGACGAGACGATCACGCTTGTCTTGCCCGACCATGAGTCTGGGCAGACCTTGGCGTCCGTGCTCCGGCATCACAACCGGCCGCTGAACACCCGTTGCGGAGAGAAGGACATGTGCGCCGGGTGCACCGTGGAGTTACTTTCAGGTAGGTTGACGCCAACTTCTGGCGGCGACGACGTGCAAGCAGACGGCGAACCACTGGAGGTTCGGGCTTGTCAGCACCGTCTGTCCGGCTCTGTCGCCAGGATCCGCATTCCTCAGCGTTCGCGACTCTCGTATTCGCCTCAGGTTCTAGAAAGCTACAGGATCAACGTTCCCTACGCGGACGATCCGCTGGTTCGCGACGGCATCGGTCTTGCGATAGACATTGGAACCACGACCGTCGTCGTGCAGGCTGTCGCGCTCGACAAGGGCGAGACCGTCGCGACGGCGTCGTCCTTCAATGCTCAGACCCAACTTGGTGACGACGTCTTGACCCGGATCAACCTCTGCTCGACCGATCCGGACATGGTGTCGAGGCTGCAACGTGCCATTGCTGTGGAGACTTTGGCGCCGCTCATCGCCGCGGTCATGGATCAACTGCCGGGATCTACAGGCCCTGCGTGCATCGTCGTTGCCGGCAACACGACCATGCTTCACCTTCTGGTGGGGGAGGATCCGTCTTCCCTGGGCTTCGCACCGTTCACGGCGAAGTTTCTCGCACACCGCCCAATGTTGGGAACAGGCCTGGGGCTCCAGCTTCCCGAAACCGTGGTTCATTTCGTACCGTGCATTTCCTCGTATGTCGGTGCAGACCTGACGGCAGGACTTGTCGCATCAGGAGCCGCCTATGACGAGGGACCTTGCCTCCTGGTCGACGTCGGGACAAACGGCGAAATCCTCTTGGCCCACGATGGGAGCGTCCTCGGATGTGCGACCGCCGCTGGACCGGCCTTCGAAGGTTCAGGCTTGAGTTGCGGCATCCGGGCGGGAGAAGGCGCGATCGATCATATTTCGTTCGATCCGACACAACCCGAAGTCGCCTACCAACAGATCGGGGCCAAAGGGGCCAAGCCGGTCGGCATCTGCGGCTCGGCCTACATCGACCTGCTGTCCGAAGGCAGAAGAGCCGGCGTTCTCACCAACGCAGGCAGGATCATCGATTCGCCTACTTTCACCAACCAGTTAGTTGATTCGTCTGGCGGACGGTCGCTTTTGATCGCCCACGGTCAAGGCAAACGCGCGATCACTGTCAGCGAACTTGACCTTAGCAAGTTGCTCCAAGCCAAAGCGGCAATTGCGGCTGGCATCCTTTGCCTCTTGTCACGCCAAGGCCTTGAGCCGCGCGACATCAAGACCCTTTACCTTGCGGGGGGATTTGGGATGCACCTGAACCTCGCAAACGCCATCGCTTGTGGGCTGCTCCCTGGGTTTCAGCCCGGCCAAGTTCAACTCGTCGGCAACACGTCCTTGGGGGGCGCTACCGTGGCCCTCATGGACCGTGGTCTCCTCGAGGAGTACGAACGTGTTGCTCGATCCGTCGAAACCATCGAACTCAACCGAGAGCCGGGTTTCGAGGACACTTACATCGATCAACTGACGCTACCTTGAGCGAAGCAGATCCTCCAGTTCGGGCACCATCTCGTGGTTCGCATCGATGCAGCGCAGTCTGGTCAGACATTCGAGAGCCTCAACCTGTCGTCCAAGCCCCGCCAGCGCTTGCACCTGCATGACCAGCGCCGTCGCCGTTTGGCGGGCCTGAATGTCGTCCTCGAACAGGAGCATTCTGGGCAGCGATGTCGCGAAGTAGTCGATATTCGCCGATTTGGATTCCAGTTCGATCGCGTACCTGTGTAGCCCAGCAAGCAGTGATTCGGCTTCTCCTAGCCGACCCAGACGACGCAGTGACAAAGCCTGATAGTGTGTCATTTCCGAGTATGAGCGGACTTCCATGTCTTGGAAGTCACCCTTGAACTGGGCTGCCTGCTCCCACCAGTACAGAGATTCATCGCGGAAACCACAGGCTTCGTGCGCCTCACCGAGCCAGTACCACACGTCACTCGCATTGGCCAGGAGGTGCCGAGCCTCTCCTAGGTTCTGGGGAGGCGACTCGGCCTCTTCAAAGTGGCCGAGGGCCTCGCTTGTTCGTCCCTCATCGAGCGCACGTCGGCCCAGGGCAAGTTGTGCTTTTGTCCATGATGCGAGCGCAACCCCTTCACCTCCTTCCCATGGCGCAAAGTAGCGGCCGGACATGAGTTCCACCGCCTGTTCAGGCGACCCCGAAGCCGTTAATATGAGACACAGTTCGAGCGACAAATCGTCTCGCTCGGAGACCAGATCCGAACGATTGCACAACAGGGCTAGCCGCTCCTCGTTGGGCACCCCTAACCTTTTGGCGAGTTGGTCGCTCTCGTACAGCAGCCTACTGTCATGGGGGTTGGCTTCCATGGCGAGCGCATAGGCCCGAACGGCAGCTTCGGCATCGTGACGAACGTTGTAGTAGGCAATCCCCAAGTTACGCCATGGGACCGAGTAGTCAGGATCGACCGCGACAGACCGCTCCCAACACGCGATGGCGTCTTCATAGCGACACTTGTCGTAGAGCAGATTGCCCAGATACGCTGGAGCCTTCGCATCGTTGGGATTTGCCTCGATGGCGGACTCAAGGAAGTCAATCTCCTCCAGTCGTGAGGGGAAACAGCATCCGGCTGGAGCGGATGCGGCCCTAGCGAGAGCTTCATTCGCCGACTCCTCGACGCCGGCCAACCTCGAAACGTACGCGCTTGCGTAATGCAACATGGGGTGGTCATCGCTTTGACCAGCAAAGACGTTCATATGGAGGAGGAACGCCAATTCCAGGTGAAGGCCAGCCTCTATCAGGCAGATGATCAGATCCAGGTAGTTCTGGGGATCTCGGCGCAGGATGTGCGCCAAGTGTCCCCACCACGCCTCCTTTTCGTCCTCTGGGGCCGCGCAAGCGACTTCGAACAGGGTCCAGTGGTCACAAACATGGAGCGACGCCTTGGCTGTGGCGATAGCGAAGGCCTCTTCCATCGCGTCGTTTTGGCGTCGCGCAGCCGCAAGGAGGGCCCGTGCGTTCCAGTTCAGAGCCTCCTTGTCAAGGCTCCGCTGCGCATGAACCGCCGCGCGGTGCCAGTTCCCGTCGCGACCAGCCAAGCACGCCATTCGATAGTGGGCGGGCGCTGCCCAGGCTCCGTTCCAAGCCGCCTTCTCATAGGCTGCCCGGGCATCCTTGAACAGGCGCCGTCGTTCGAGTGCGTAGCCCAGCAAATAGTAGGGCTCGCCGTCCCGCGGATTCGGGTTCCGCTGAGTCAATCGATCAATCGCTCGGCGAGCATGAACCTCGGCCTTCTCGTACTCGCCTCGACGGAGGTACAGATCGGCCATCGCTGTGTTGCAGCGGGAGTCCAAAGCGTCCCGCCGAAGGCCCTCCAGCCAATAAGACTCCGGGCGTCGAGTCGCGTGCCGGTATTGGGACAAGTGGAGTCCTGCCAGGTAGAGCTCTTCGGCAGACTCGATCTCGCTCGGCAGAGGCGGTTCCACGGCCGCCTGGGGCTCGAAATCCTGTTCACCTTGGTGGCCGTTGAACGACACGAGAGCGCTACCCTCGCTGGATGTGACCGAGACGAACAGGTCTTCGACGACCACGGGTTCCTTGAAGCGGAACTCTCCGACCCACGGCACTCCTGGTGCGAACGAGGCGCTTCTTCGCCGTTGCTCCCCTCGGAACTCAACACTGACCCTGGCTCTTTGGTAAGGGAGGGCAGGGCTGACGCCGACTTTCAGGCTGCGTCCCTCGGCTCGTACAGAAAGTGCGGCGAACCGCGAGGCATTAACCGCGGGACCGATCTGCTGGATCGGATACCAGCACTGCGTGAACACGCGGCCTTCGTAGGGCATTAGGAATGAAAAGTCGGGTTGGTTGTCCGTGTAGACGCCGGCCATCAGCTCCACGTAGGGGCCGTCGTCGTCGGTGAGGTTCCGGTCCCAAGCCCAACCAAACGGGTGGTTTCCCCAGGTCCACTGTTTTTTTCCGGGAGCGACGTGATGGTCTGCCACATGGACGAAGCCAGCCGACTTCCGATGGTCATAGCCCCCGAAAAAGTCGAACTCAGAGCGCATGACCATATAGGAAGTCGGCACCGGAATGTTCTTGTACCAGTCCAAGCCTGTTCCAGGGCTGTAGTCGACACCATAGTACGTTCCTGAGCACCTGGGAAAGTCTGTGACTGCCCGTCTTGCGTGGTCAGCCACGCACTTCACATCGGGCGGGAAGAAGGACTGATACTGGTCGTTGACTCGAACCGCCACGTTCGCCCACCACAGGAAAGTCTGAGTCAACGGAGTGCGGTTGTACACCCTCCCGATGAGTTCAAGTCGCGCACATCCCGGAGACAGCCGCACTCCGTGCCATCCCGCCATCCTGTTCATCGGTTCGTGCTCGCTCAACCATACGGTGCAACTGCCTCTTTGATCGCGTTCAATGCTGTAGGAACATGGCATGAAGGTGGATGGACGATGGTGTTGCGGCCAGTTGATCTCGATTCCGCCCGATATCCAGGGTCCGGCCAGGCCAACGAGGGCTGGCTTGATGACGTTTTGCCGGTAGATGAAGTCGTAGTCGTTGGTCTTGTCGACCGCGATGTGGATCCGGCCCCCGAGCTCGGGCAAGATCATCACATAGAGGTACTCGTTCTCTATGTGGACCGCTTCGTAGACGCGATCGATCTTCTCGTGACTCACCTTGTCCACAAAGGGCAAAGGATAAACTTTGCCGCTGCTCCCCTGATAAACACGCTTCTCCAAAAACATCGGGTTGAGGTCCGGAGCCATCACCGGATAGGTGGGTATGACAACGGGCTCTACCCACGCTTCAACCCCCGCGGTCACCCCTCTGGGGGCTTCGATCCTCTTGACGTTCGTCACATCCATCTGGCAACTCTATGATGACTGCTTCCTGGGCACACGGACGCCGCGTCCCGAGCGGTAATCTCCTGCTATCGGAGTCCCATGAGCCTCATCTGTGCCGCCTTGATGACCTTAGCCGCCATGCAAGTGACAAAGTCTCTGTCCGTCAGTGATTTGGATCTCAGCACCATCAAGCAAGGCTGGGGAAAGGCGGTGAAGGACCGCTCAGTGACCGACACGCCCCTGAGCATCGGAGGACGGCCGTTCAGCAAGGGGGTCGGCACCCACGCCAAGAGCGTTTTCAAGATACGACTTGACGGTCGCGCGGTACGGTTCCACGCTTGGTGCGGAGTTGACGACAATGCTCGTTCTGAACGAGCCAGCGTGGTGCTTCGCGTCTTGGGTGACGGCAATGTCCTTTGGCAAAGTCCACGGATGACGTGGAAGCAGGCGGCCGTTCAAGTCGACGTGCCGTTGAAGAACGTCAAGATCCTGACTTTGGAAGGCGGTGACGGCGGCGACGGCATCGACTACGACCACGTTGATTGGGCGGACGCAACGATCACCTATTCAGGGAAGGTTCCCCTGGCTTTTGTGCCTCCCCTTGAAAGGCCCATCATCCTCACTCCCCCTGCGCCACCGACTCCCCGCATCAACGGCCCCTCAGTGTACGGCGCGCGGCCGGGACATCCGTTCCTCTACCAGGTGCCAGCCACGGGCAGACGACCCATGCGGTTTTCAGCCAAAGGACTACCCAAGGGGCTATCGATCAACCCCGAGAACGGGCAGATCAGCGGTCGGATTGAAAAACCAGGGACGTATCCCGTAAAGATCTCAGCCAGCAATCGGCTCGGATTGGCGACGAGAACTCTCAGGATCGTGGCCGGAGGCGAGATCGCCCTGACGCCGCAGATGGGCTGGAACAGCTGGTATGTGTGGCTCGGGCACGTCAGCGACAAGATCATGCGAGCCTCGGCCGATGCCATGGTCAGCACGGGGCTTGTCAATCACGGTTGGCAGTATGTGGACATCGACGACTGCTGGGCCCGGGTGCCGGGAAGCAAAGACCCTGTAAACGGCGGGCCAACCCGCGACGCGTCAGGAAACCTCCTCCCCAACGCCAAGTTCCCGGACATGAAGGCTCTGACCGACTACATCCACAGCAAGGGTCTCAAGGCTGGCATTTACACGTCACCGGGCCCCACGACGTGCGCAGGGTTTGAAGGCGCCTTTCGCCACGAAGAGCAGGACGCCAAAACCTTTGCCGACTGGGGTTTCGACCTCCTGAAGTACGACTGGTGCAGCTACAAGGCCGAAGCGCCCGGCGTCGAGGGACTTAAGAAACCTTATGCGCTCATGGGAAGTCTCCTGAAGCAACAAGACCGCGACATCGTGCTCAATCTCTGCCAGTACGGGATGGGCGAGGTTTGGAAGTGGGGCAAAGAGGTCGGTGGCCAGTCGTGGCGGACGGCCGACGACTTGGGCAATGGTTATAACCTGTTTCGCGACAGTTTCGCCCTCTATGACAGACAGCACCTTGAGAGCTACTCGGGACCGGGAGCCTTCAACGATCCGGACTACCTTCTCCTTGGCCAGGTCGCCGGACCAAACGGAACGACCCAGCCGACTCAGTTCACACCGAACGAGCAGTACACGCAAGTCTCGATGTGGTGCCTGCTCGCTGCTCCCTTGATCCTCAGCGGCGACATCACGCACCTCGACCCATTTACTCTCAGTCTTCTCACCAACGACGAAGTGCTGGCGATCGACCAAGACTCCTTGGTCAAAGCCGCCAGGAAAGTGTCACAAGTAGGCGAGACCCAAGTTTGGGCGCGACCGTTGGAAGACGGAGGCACCGCCGTGGGGCTGTTCAACCTCGGCGACGACGAGGCGACCGTCAATGCCATGTGGGCTGACGTTGGCCTCAAGGGCAGACACAAGGTACGCGACTTGTGGCGTCAGAAGGACGTGGGCACCTACTCGGAGCGGTTTTCAGCCAAGGTGCCGAGGCACGGTGTCGTGCTCGTCAAACTGACTAGCGCCGCTTCATCCGGTCGAGCAAGACGGCGGCCAACAGGATAGCGCCGCTGATCAGGTACTGGTAGAACGTCGGCACGCTCTTGAGGTCCATGATGTTTTGGGCCGTCCCCATGATCAGGACGCCCACGACAACGTGGTAGATAGAGCCGATGCCACCCGTCAGCGACACGCCACCGAGAACGCAAGCACTGATGACCCGCAACTCCAAGCCGACCATTCCTTTTGGGTCGCCGAGTTGCTGTTGAGCAGCACTCACCACACCCGCCAGTCCCGCCAATACGGCTTGGAGCATAAAGATCGCAATCTTAGTCCGGCTTGTCGGGACGCCGGCAAGCCGCGCCGCCTCTTTGTTCCCGCCAATTGCCAAGGTGTTGCGTCCAAACACGGTCTTGTGCAGCAGGAGCCCGAAGGCGACCAGACACAGGAGCAAGGTCCAAATCGGCATCGGCAACCCGATAAAGTGACCAGTGCCCAATTGGGCGAAAGTTGTGCTCGAGATTCCAAGGGAGTTGCCATCGTTCAAGAGATAAGCCAGTCCCCGCACTATCTGCATCGTCGCCAGAGTCGTGATCAGCGCGTTGATGCCGAAGACCGCGATGACGACGCCGTTGAAGGCACCAACGACGGCACAGGCGGCCAAGCAGACAACGACGGCAACTAGGCTGCCTCCCATTTTGTCGAGCAGGACGGCCGAGAACATGCCCGCGAAAGCGGCGACAGAGCCGACAGACAGGTCAAAGTCGCCCGAGGCAAGGCAGAAGAGCATCCCGCACGCGACGATTCCGGTCGTCGTGACGGACAATCCCAACGAATAGACAAGGTTGGTCGGTGTGAAGAAGTTCGACACGCCGACCGAGGCATAGAAGAAGAGCAGCAGGAACACGATCAGCATGCCGCCCCGATCCCAGGCCGTCGAGAGCCACGTTGCGGCAGTGGGTGCTTGCCTTTTGCCCATGTCAGACTAGTGCGGCAACCCCTGTTCGTCCAGAACTTTGATGTAGTTCTCGCGTGTGATCAGGATGCCGTCCGTATACGTGATCTTCGGCGGTTCCTGGCCCTTCGTGATCCAGTCGTACATCATCTTACAAGTCTCGTAACCGTGTCGCTTCGCTTGAAGCAGGATTGACCCGAACAGTCCGGTCGGCGTGGGTTTCTTCAAGTCCTCCAAGGCAGAGTCACCATTGATCCCAATTGCGATCACGCGGTCGGCGGGAATGTTGAACGACTCAGTGGCGCGCACAGCCCCCATGACGCCGGTGTCGTTCATTGAGGCGATCAACCAGTTCTTGACCTTTTGGTTCTGAGTCAACACGACACTCGCCGCGTCTCGGCTCCCCGGAATGTCCGTAGTCTTCTCCGGAGCCTTAAAGATCTTGTCCTTAGGGAACCCACCAGCCTCGGCTGACTCGATCGCACCGTCAGTCCGTTCGCGCGCCGTATCGAGTTGCTCGTAGGTCACGACCATCATGGCCGTTTCCTCCGGCTTCCAACCTCGCTTTTTCATTTCCTCCATGAGTGCCTGACCCACCGTGTTACCGATCTTGTGGGCGCTGATTCCGACATGGGGAACGTCCAGGAATTTGCCGTCCGGACCCACGAGTTGATCGTCCACCGTCAGGAGTTTCAGGTTCCGCTCCTTGCACTTGGCGACGATCGCTGGGCCGAGTTTCACGTCTGGAGTGCAGATGATGAGGCCCTGGGCCCCTTGAGCTGCGGCGTTCTCGATCTTGGGCAAGACTTGGTCTCCGTCTGTCGCGGCGATCGTGATCAGGTCAAAGCCCAAGTCCTTCGCGGCCTCGCCTGCGAACTTCCACTCAAGCTGAAACCAAGGCTCTTCCGGTTGCTTCACGATAAAGGCGATTTTCGTCTTCGATCCAGAACTCGCAGTCGATCCGCCCGAAGATGGAGCAGCCTTGTTCTCAGAACAGCCGACGAGGGCGAGGGCCGCCATGGTCAGCCCAAGGCCAGTGACGAACATTTTGGAGAGGAACGATCCGGTGTGCATGGTTTGACCCCAAGGGCCGGGGACGCCCGCAGGCTTCCCTTCGTGCCGAATATTACGGCACTCGCGAGACGTTTTGCTGGGTTCGGCCGTGAGACCGGGCGCAGATTCCTGTGGAGGGGATACGCTTGCGCCACCATGACGGATCTGCAAGGCCCTGTCTTGTCCGCACTTCGTACGCTGACGCCGCCCTCTCTGAGTGGGTGCCTCGACGATCCCGTCTGGCAGGCGGCACAGAAATCACCGCGGTTTGTAGACATGGCGACGGGTCGGCCCGCACTCCTTGACACCCGATGTGCGGTCCTCTGGGACGACTGTTGCTTGTACATCGGATTCTGGGTCGACGAGCCGTATCCGACAGCCCGTCAGACCGAGCGGGACTCGCTGATCTTCCGGGAGAACGACATCGAGGTCTTCATTGATGGGGGCGATTGTTACTACGAGTTCGAGGTCAACGCCCTCAACACGGTTTATGAGGTCTTCTTCGTTTGGAAAGACGCCTACACCAAGGGTAGTCGGTTTGACAAGGCGGAGTTCGACCTGCTGTCGCGAGACGCTGTCACCTTTGGAGGCAACTTCGACCGCACCGAAGAGCACTTTTGGCGGGGCACCCATCCTCGCGGCCTGCGGTGGGCGTTCCTAGATTGGGACTTTCCTGGCCTGCGAACCGCCGTCCACGTCGATGGACGCCTCAATGACCGTTCCGTGTCCAGCCACGGCTGGACCGTCGAACTCGCCTTCCCGTGGGCTGGGATGAGCGAGTTGGCCCACGGCAGGTCGATCCCACCGCAGGACGGTGACGTGTGGAAGCTCTTCCTCGGCCGCTTTCAAAAGATCGAACTGGGCGACAACGAGGTTCAGGCTGCGTGGTGTGTCACCCCGCACGGCGTCTACGACACGCACAAAACGGAGCACTTCACACCCGTCAGATTCTCCACACAAACGGTTGGAACAGGATGACCGACGCTCGGAAGCGTCTCCGAGCCGAGAGAATCTTGATCTATGGTGTGACGGGCTCCGGCAAGACGACACTGGCCAAGATGCTCAGCCAGATCGCCGCCTTGCCGTTCCATTCGGTCGACGACCTCGCTTGGGAGCCGGGATGGGTCATGGTGCCTCAAGACGAGCAACGGCGGCGGATCGAAGAGATATGTCGGCAGCCTCGATGGATCCTTGACACGGCATACTCCAGTTGGATCGACGTTCCCCTTGAAAGGGCAGAACTGATCATTTGCCTGGACTATCCTCGCTGGATGTCTTTTGCGAGGCTCTTGAACAGGACCGTGTGCCGGATCCTAGACAAACGGAGGATCTGCAACGGGAACGTCGAGAGCCTGAGAACACTCTTGTCTTCTGACTCTATCCTTCTATGGCATGGCAAGTCCTTCAAACGAAAGCGATTCCGGATGAGACAATGGAAAACGAAGCCGCCGACTAGGGACTTCCTCATTTTCGAAAATCATAAGAAACTCATGAATTGGATCGACAGTTTATGAGGTATTGTATCGACTCATGCGGGGTCCATCATCCGAGCTTCTCGGATCATTAGAAAGATTCCCAGGTGCCATCGCGACGCTTTTCCTTTCGTCTCGCCAGGCCGTTCTCACCATTGCCCCCGAGTGCTCGGAACTCGTGAACGACGTGGGCTACACCATCGCAGTCAACTTCACGTTTACCCACTCGTTCGCTAACGCGTTCGCCCATGTGACGGCCTATAAAGACCACGTAAATCTCGGGTTCAACCGTGGCGCGGAGCTAGACGACCCCATGTCACGCCTCAAAGGCGACGGAGTGAGCGTGAGGCACCTGAGCCTCCGATCCGAAGCCGACCTCAATGACCCCTATACGATGACCCTCCTGCAACAGGCCGCCGACCAAGCCTACCGCCCCTTGGAGGCCCTCGAACCACTGACGATCGTGAAGGGCCCAGCAACGTAGGGTGAGAGCTAGCAGGACTTCATTCTTTGCCGCGAAGCGCGTCGGTGGGCGGGCTCTGAGGACAGCCGGATCAACGCTCCGTTCCCGCTCAATCGGCTTGCAGGTTTCACTGTTACCAGAACCTGCTTGTATGCCGGTGTCTTCGACTTTGGATCGGCCCGCCGAGGGACAAGGATGTTCGCTTCCGGAAAATACATAACGGCGCATCCCTTTGCGATATCGATATCCCTGACTCGGATACCCTCCATAGCGCCAGCTTCGCTGGTGACGGTCACCAGTTGATCCTGTCTCAGGCCCATGGCCTGCATGTCCCAACCCGACATGAGAATCACATCACGACGTTCTTGGCCCCTGTAGAGGTCTTCCTCTTCATAGACCACGGTATTAAACTGGCCCTCTGACCTGACCGTCATAAGAAGCAGTTGGTCAGGCATCAGCTCTGGCCCGTCCGGCAAGGCATGTGCCCGAAATTGGGCTTTGCCGTCCGGTGTGGCGAACTGCGGCTCATGGATCAGTCGACCGGGTATGTGGAACTCCACCTTTGAAGCGCCGATTTCCTTGATTCTTTCCAAGCTTGGAACGAGTCGGGCAATGAGTTTCCTTATCGCTTCGTGATCCTTCAGCGCGGTCCAATCGAGGCTCCCGCGCCCCCTAACCGAGCCTTCAGCAATGTCAGTAATGATGTCCACCTCGCTCCGCGGGCCAGCCTGCCGCCTCGTGCCCCCATCGCTAAGGCGGACAAAGTTGAACATGGACTCCTGGGTCGTGCTCTGCGTCTCCTCGTCTCGGGCCAGCACTGGGAGGATCACCGTCGTTTCACCCCGACCCAACACGTGTCCTGTGTTCAACGTTGTGCTCAGATAGGTGACCGTGCGCACGCGTGCCAGCGCCGATTCGACAAACGTCGAGTCGGGGCTGGCACCGTAGAGGTTTCCACCCAAGCACAACGCATAGTCCATTGCGCCAGCGTGAGACGCTTCCAGAGCGGCCAACGTGTCGTGGCCCTTGACGTTCGGTGGCTCAATGCCCAGTGACCGGAGACCCTCGAGGGCGGCGTCTCTCACGGCTGGGGAGACTCCAACCGTCCCCATGCCTTGGACATTGCTGTGGCCCCTGATCGGCATGAGCCCTGCGCCCGGTTTGCCGACCATCCCCCGCAGCAGAGCCAGGTTCACGATCCATTGCACGTTCTCAACTCCGTGTAGGTGGTGAGTGATGCCCATTGTCCATGCGAAGACAGCCCGCTCTGAACGGCCGTACTCCGCAGCAGCTTCTTCGATCACATGTCTTGGCACCCCACTCCCCGCTTCGATCTGCTCCCATGGAACTGCGTCCAAGAGCTGGCGAACCGCGTCATAGCCTTCCGTGTGCTGGTCAACAAACCCCAAATCGGCCCAGTCGTTCTCAATGACCGACTTGGCCAACCCCGCCATGAAGGCAATATCACCGCCGATCTTCGGTTGGACATATAGGGTGGCAATCTCGTCGTCGCCCAACAAGCTCTGAATGTCGGACGGAACCTTGAACCGGCACATCCCAAGCTCACGCACCGGGTTCACGACGATGACTTTGCCGCCCCGCCGCCGAAGCCGCGTCATCGTGCTCATCAGACGCGGATGGTTCGAAGCTGGATTGCCTCCAATCAGGAACAGCAGGTCGCATTGATCCAAGTCGTCGAGTTCGATTGTGGCCGTCGGTGTCCCAAGCGACTCCTTGAGGCCGACGCCGCTCGCTTGATGGCAATAATACGAGCAGTTGCTCACGTGGTTGGTGCCGTAAACGCGGGCAAGGAGTTGGAGCAGAAACCCTGCTTCGTTCGAACTTCGGCCACTGGCATAAAAGAAGGCGCGCTCGGGTCGTGTCTCGGACAGGCGCTCGGTCACCGTTCGAATGGCCCCGGTCCAGTCTGTGACCCTGAAGTGCGTGTCGCCTGGGCCAGCAACGAGGGGGTCGACGATCCTGCCCAGCGCCTCCAATTCCCGGGGTGTCAGGGCCTTCAAGTCATCTATCGAGTACTTCTCGAAGAAGGCAGGGTCAATGCGGCCCTGCATGTCGGCGACCATTGCCTGCATCGACTTTTTGCAGAACTCAGGAAAGTGTCCAGCTTCGTTGACCATGCCCCCGCGCTGACCGCCCATGCCAACCGCGCAGGTCTTGCAGACGTTTCGCGTTCGCATCGCCTTCCACAGCCGGATGGGCCCGACCTGACGTGCCTTTCTGAGCGTGTACCGGATCGCCTGCCATCCGCCGCCTGCAGTGAGCTTTGCCATAAAGACCTTGGGCTCGCAACCGGTTTCCAGTCGCAAGCCCTTCGATACTTCATTTTACAGTGCAAATTTAGCGGGCCGCCCGCTTAGAGCCTGCTGCGGGGCAAGTCTCTCTGTTGAAACGCATCCACGAGGCTCGTTCGAAACCTGTAAAGGGCGTCGCGACCGCTCTGTTTCCGCTCTTCCGCAGGTTCCTGGCTGCCTCGACTCGAAGAGTTGAGGCAACCCATCGGGCAGGGACGAGTCTCGGAACACGTCAGGACGTGCAGTCTGGGAACGAACCTCAGTCCTCGCCGAAGAGAAGTGGAGCGGGCAGGCCCGTCGCCGGACTGCCAGGGCGATCAGGCCATCCCCGCATGTCGTTCAACCAGATAGTGGTCCAATCGCCGCCCTACGATTCAACGATTAAACGTACGCATTGGCAACCCAAGAGCCTCAGTCTCAGGAGGTCGCGGCATGCTGCTCGATCTCCATCATCAACAACCGAACGACGCCCAACTGAGTGTCAAAGTCAAGAGATCCTTCGTTCGGAACGTGCAGGAATCCCACCAAACGGTCAGGAAAAGCACGTGAGGCGAGGTAGAAGAGAAAGTTGCACAGGTATCCGCCCGCGTCGTCGCTCCACTCCCAAGGACCGCCAGGAACTGGCTCGCCGATTCCCGTCCAAAGTCGACTTGCGATAGTGTCCGGCCCGCCTTCGACAATCACCTGGCCGGCTCTTACGACGCCGTTCACATCGGCTGTTGGCCCAATCCGGTTGCGCGCCGTTGTCTCAAGCCTCATGAGGGAGGCCCTGTCATTGACACCGAGGGCCAGCCAAGCATCGAATGGCTTCTCGACAGCGGTACGGACAAAGGTCTCGGACGCCTCAAAAGAGACCTCGATGACCTCGCTTTCCGGTGACAGCGCGCGCGCCAACCGAGCCGAGATGTTGTCGGTGATGTTGCCAAAGGGGCCGAATCCGGTAACTAGCCAGCGCATCGGCGAACTCAGGGCCTCTTCTGGATGTTGCCGCCTTTCTCGTGGATTCCGGCCTTGGCGAGCAGGGTGAGAAACTGGTGCCGAGTCCGCATGTCCATCGATTGGGCGACGAGCTTGCCTTGACGGTCGTAGACGAAGCTCTTAGGAATGCTGGACACCTTGAACGCACCGCCGACCTTGCGGTCGCTGTCCAAGAGCACCGGGAATGAGTACATGTTGGCAGCGACGAACTTCTCGACTGTCGCCCTCGGCTCGTCCGAGACCGCAAGGATAACGAGTCCCTCCGATTTGAACTCGGCATAAAGGGCCTCGAGATCGGGCATCTCCTTCCGACACGGTGGACACCAGGTGGCCCAGAAGTTGACAACGACGACTTTGCCTTTGAGCTCAGAGAGGGTCCAGGAACGACCGTCCAGATCCTTCAGCGTGAAGTCGACTTTGGCTCGGGCTTCGTCCGTCGCCTCGAGGTCTGCTTTCGCCTGGGTGAATGCAGGAAGTTTCAGATCGATCTTCAAACCTTCGTACTTGGCGAGCTGGGCAAGTTCAGTACAGACTTCCTCGACCATTCGGTGGTCGGTCTCTTTGGGGGCGCTCTGAACGGCAAGAGCCAAGGTCGTGCCGACCTCCTGCAGGTTCTCGTGTCCGAAATCGCCCTCTGTAGAAAGGTTGGCGAGCGACGCGGCCAAGCCCAGCTTCTCCACGCCATCAGGAAGTGCCCTGATGGCGAGTGCCAGATCCCGAGTGGCTTTGGCGCGATCGGAATCCTCCATCTGCCTCAAGGTGCCTATCCTCTCGCTGATCTGGCGAGCAGACATACCGGAAGACTGTGCCCAGGTTCCGGCAAACGACAGGCACACGATGGCCAAGCAGAAGGCTCTCGCGACTCTTACCATTTCATCACGATACCCATCTCAGCCTCTTTGCTCCAGATCCTGCATTCCTCGGTTCTAGTCGCAGAACTAGTGGAGGTTGGAAACGCCCATTGTAAGTGCACAATACAGGAACTCATCACACTGTTAGTAATACAGGCGTAGAAACTAAGGCAAGGACTAATGGATGAACGGCAGCGGTTCCCCTGGAGTTCTCGCTGCCAAGTCCAATGGCTCCATTGCCGGAGATTGAACATGAACACTCCTTCTGCTCTTAGAGCGATGCTTGTTTTGGCCGCTATCTGCGGCGCACTTTCGTCGCCAGGACAGTACACAGTCAGATTCCTCAACCCGCCCGGCGCAGGCTGTATGGCCCTTGGTGCGTCAAACGGACAGCAGGTCGGATTCGTGGACAACCTAGGTGCCATCTGGAACGGCACCGCGGGCAGCTTGGTCACCTTGAACCCATTCCCTGGTTGGCCATGCTACGTGAACGCGGTTCGCGACAACCTGCAGGTGGGTAGCGCGTCAAGCTCCCACGGCATTCGCGCCCTCGTCTGGTACGGAAACAACGAAAGCTGCGTCGACTTGACCCCCTGGGGAGAGCAGTGGGGCGGAGCGGTGCTCTTTGGCACAGACGGCCCCGATCAGGTCGGCGAAGTCCAAATCCCCAATACGGACCTCACGATGAGGGCGTCCCTGTGGCACGGCACGCCTGAAAGCTGGGTGAACCTTGGCACTGAGTTCGACTTTGACTCCATTGCGAACGCCGTATGGGGGGACGTCCAGGTTGGTCGCGCAAGCAGCGTCCTCTGGGACTACAACTCGCACGCCATCATCTGGCACGGGTCATCCGATGACTGGATCGATGTGAATCCGGCAGGGTTCTCTGGTTCAGCGATCTCCTCGGTCTGGGGGGACACCGAAGTCGGTTCGGGCTCTCCCGAAGGGCTTCCTGGACACGCCATCATGTGGCACGGAACAGCTGAGAGCTATGTCGACCTGAATCCTGTATGGGCCACGTCAAGTTCAGCTAACGCGATTGTGGGAAACACCATTGTTGGTCAAGTCGATGGAAGGGCCACCATGTGGGATGCCACAACAGGCGAAGCCTTCGACCTCCAGCAGTATCTGCCCGCGCTTGACTTTGGCTGGAGCTCCAACGCCTGGGCCATTGACGAAGTCACCGGCGACATCGTCGGTTGGGCTAGCAACGACATGCAGTTGCTTGCCGTGGTCTGGAGCCCCGGAAACGGCCAGACTCTCGTTCCCCATGATCAGACAGTCAGCATTGGACGAATCAGCTCCGGGGATGTGGCAAGCCTCGCTTCCTTCGATGGAAACGCTGAGGTCTTGTGCAAGTTCATGGTACCCAGTTTCCAGTCTCCGATCATTGCGTTCCGGTGCGACTTCGATTCACCCAGCGCAAACCCCACGGCGATTCAGGCCCAAGTAGCAGCAAAACTGCATGACAGTGGGCTGTTCCGCGCGTCGGTCTACCTGCACAATTTTGTGACCAATACCGACGACGGTCTGGTTCTGGGCCAACCGCTTGGTTCCGATTATGCTTGGACGCTCGGGGACGCACAAGGCAACTTGACAGACTACATCGGTCAAGACAACACCGTTCAGTGTGCTGTCACGGTCTCGCAGACCGGTCCGGTAGTCATTTCCCTGCCATGCGTCGCGTTTGAGGCGGTAAACATCAGAATCCAGTGACTCCGAATGGCCGGCCATCGGATTATGCCAGACCTGGTGGCCGTCCAAGCGACTGTCAGCGCCTTCTGGCCACCTTGGCCAACACGACTACCGCTGGGATCAAAGCGAGGCTGGCCAGGGCCAGCCTCGCCTTAGGGTGGGCCAAGTTGATCGTCCATCCCATCCACGGCAGACGCTTAGGCACCCACAAACGACTGTCCCTCTTGCTCCGGTAGATGCCGAGCCAACCGCTCCAGTTAGCCGAGTCCGCCCACTCGCGCTCGTTGCGCTCCTTCTCACTCATCGTGTGGCCTCTACTTGGCCTAACGCCGGTACGTGCACTGGAGTTGCAGCCCTGCCCAGCAGCTCCCCCGATGCCTAGGCAAATCCGGGCCGATACCCGCGAAAGCCCCATACTAATGGGGTCGACAAACACTATGGGAACCGTCGAGACTGAACCTGGCAAGCCGTTGGGCGAAGCCACTGACTATATCCGGCAAGCCGTCCGAGAAGACCTTGAGAGCGGCCGCTTCACAAGCGTCCACACTCGGTTCCCGCCTGAGCCGAACGCCTACCTTCACATTGGGCACGCCAAGGCCCTCTGGATCGACTACGGCGTCGCTCAAGACTTCGGCGGGCTGTTCAACTTGCGGTTTGACGACACCAACCCTGAGAAGGAAGAGCAGGAGTTCGTCGACGGAATCATCGAGGACGTTCACTGGGTGTTGAACCCGTCAGGCACAAGGGCCGATGCTGAGCGACCTTGGGGCGACCGCCTTTTCTTTGCGTCCGACTATTTCGGGCAGATGTACGAATGGGCAGTCGAACTGGTCAAGAAGGGCAAAGCCTACGTCTGCGACCTCTCGCCAGACGACATGAGGCGGGCACGCGGCACGCTCACCCAACCGGGGAGAAACAGCCCCTTCCGCGACCGAAGCGTCGCAGAAAACCTGGACCTTCTCGACCGCATGCGCACCGGCGAGTTCCCGGACGGCTCTCGCACGCTGAGAGCCAAGATCGACATGGCCTCGCCGAACTTGGTCATGCGTGACCCAGTCATGTACCGGATCCGCCACGCGCACCATCACCGGCAGGGCGACAAGTGGTGTATTTACCCTAGTTATGACTGGGCTCACGGACTGGAAGACTCGATCGAACGGGTGACACATTCGCTGTGCTCCCTCGAGTACGTCATCCACCGGCCACTCTACGACTGGTTCCTCGAAGAGCTCGGTATCTACCATCCACGCCAGATCGAGTTCCCCCGCCTTAACCTGACCTACACCGTCATGAGCAAGCGACGGTTCGTCGAACTGGTCAGTGGTGGATATGTACAAGGCTATGACGATCCTCGATTGCCGACACTGGCCGCCATGCGCAGGCGGGGGTACACGCCCGAGGCTATCAAAGAGTTCTGCCGAAGGATAGGCGTTGCCAAAGCGGACAGCGTCATTGAGGCCCACGTTTTGGAGGATTGCATCAGGGAAGACCTCAACAGAACGGCACTCCGGGTGATGGCGGTGCTTAACCCGCTCAAGGTGGTTATCACGAACTATCCCGAAGGTCAGTCGGAGACGGTCGATGCAGTCAACAATCCCGAAGACCCCAACGCGGGCAAGCGTCAAGTCCCGTTCGGCAGGGTGCTTTACATCGAACAGGACGACTTCCGAGAGGAGCCACCCCCGAAGTTCTACAGGCTGTCGCCCGGGAAAGAGGTCCGACTACGCTACGCTTACTTCATCACTTGCCAGGAAGTCGTCAAGGACTCAGCTGGGAACGTTGTCGAATTACGCTGCACCTACGATCCGGAGACGCGTGGGGGCGATGCGCCGGACGGCCGAAAGGTGAAGGCTACGCTGCATTGGGTGGCCGCGGATTCCGCCATCGAGGCCGATGCCAGACTCTACGACCACCTGTTCATGAAGCCAAATCCCGATGATCTCGGGGTCGGAGACGAGGCCAACGACGAAGGAGACGAAGAGCAGCCCACAGTCGCCGACCGTTCTTACCTGTCGAACCTCAACCCTGACTCGCTCAAGCGGACGACCTGCCTCGTCGAGCCTTCGGTCCAAGGCTCCGAGCCTGGCACGCGCTACCAGTTCGAGAGAGTCGGGTACTTCTGCGTGGACAAGGATTCCACGCAGAACCGGCTTGTTTTCAACCGGACGGCGACCCTCCGGGACAGCTGGGCCAGGATCGAGAAAGCCCAGAGCTAGGCTTCCTAACCTTCGAGCCTGCGGAAAGGTATCATACGCAAGCCTTGCCGGATAGCTCAATTGGCAGAGCGGCTGACTCTGGATCAGCAGGTTCTAGGTTCGAGCCCTAGTCCGGCAGCCAACCCCTTGTCCTCTGAGATCTGTACGGGGCCGCGCCCACGGCCAGGGCACGGCCCGATAACATAGTGTGGCTGACGATTAGGCAGCCCGCTCGTACGCGACGACCCGCTCGTCCCCTTCAAGAACGTGCTGCAGACGGTCGTTCGTCCAACCGACCGACTCGTCTTCGTCCCTGGTGACAAACGTCACGAGGCTGGCTCCTGCGTTGTGTGCCAACTCACCAGCGAGGACGAACACCGACTGAACGCCGTCGTCCATGCGGCTGACCTTGCCAAAGTCGACGACGAACTCGAAATCGTTCGGCCCTTCGGAATGAAGGAGCTCGTGCAGATCGCTCATGAAGACGTCCGCTTCCGCTCGTGTCAGCACGCCTCCGAAACTCGCCTCGACTTGACGCTCATTAGGGTTCCAGTTCAAGATGTACATGGTATTCACCAAATCCACAGGCGCCCTCGCTGCCTGCATGTGTGGTTTATTCACTTTCTCAGCACGGTTCCAACCAGCACCGTTGACAGGGAAGATCAACTCTAGTCACGTTTCCGTCAGCGCTATTGCCGGGTGCCCCAATCCCTGACGGGCGACCAAGAAACCTGCTATGTTGATTCCATGAAGGGACTTTGCGCTTCATTGGCAATACTGACAATTGCACTCGGGGCTGCAACCGCCTTCGCCGAGGAGGTGAGTCTGTCCGCTCAAAACACCATGCCCAAAGGGTGGGGTGCTGGAGGATGGGGCAGCTTTCGGTTCGTCCTCAGGAACACTGGCGGCACTCGGGCTCAAATCCTGTCGTGGACGGCGCACTGGGAAGCCGCGGGCAAGCCGTTTGGCGACACCTTCGGAGGAGACGTCGGAGACTTCATCGAGCCGGGAAAGAGGGTCGAGCGGAACGAGGTGGCGATTCTGCCTCCCGACGCCGTCAAGGCGGCCAAACCTGGAAACGCTGTCATTGTCGGCAGCTTCCAAGTGCGGACTGACCAGAAGTCCACGACCTTGCCATTCAGGATCGAGGTGCCGGAGTATGTTCTTCCAGAAGCCTTGAAGCTCGTGAAGGGTCATACGGTCGGCATCCAACTCATGGAGTCGCGGTTCCGATCGTTCAAGCACCTCGACCGGACACTTACATGGATCGACTCTGCGTACGCATCCATGATTGACCTGACGGGAGAGCACCCGTTCGGTGGCCGGTTGATGGTGTTCAAAGAGGCCCCGCCGCATCCGTGGTGGGCCTACGCTGGTGAGGAGATGATTCTGAATACCGACTATGTGGGCGAGACATTGCGCGACTTTGACGATGGTTTGATCTCATTTGGCTGGGTCCACGAGGTCGGGCACAACTTCGACGTGCTCGGGGACTGGTATCAGTGGGACGGGGCGTCGACGGAGTTCCAGGCCAACTTCAAGCTCGCCTACGCCTTTGAGCACATCGCTGACCAGTCGTTCCGCATCAAGTGGACGTTCCAGGCGCCGGGTTATCCGGCACCCGATCCCAATACTCGGCTCACTGGACAGGAGTTGGTAGACCGGTTCTTCCTCCAGTTCGGTGACCAATACTTGGCAGACCCCTCCCGCAAGTGGCAAAGTCTGTCGTCGGACGAGCTTCAGACCTTTTTCCAGCGGCTTCAGGTGGAGTACGGTTGGGACGTCTTCAAGAAGTGGTACCGGACTTACCGCACTCTCGCGGACAAGGGTCTCCATCCACCCTCGACAGCTGAAGAGAAGATATCGCTTATGGCCGCCATCCTGAGCCGGGAGGCCAAGGTCGACCTCCTCCCAGTGTTCCAACGATGGCGGCTGCCTGTGACGGCTGAAAGCCTCGAGTCGGTGAGGCAGAAGTACAGCCTCGAGCGGACTTAGCCAGTGAAAGAGGAAAGCCCTGGGGGACGAATCCCTCAGGGCCTGGTAGCGACCTCACGGCTCGGCAGCTTCTAACTGGCCGCGCGAATCTCTTCGTCGGTCAGCAACAACGGCTTGTTGCCCTCAGAGATGACTCCGTCCGGTACGAGGACTTTCTTGACCTCATCGTTGCTCGGCACTTCGTACATAACCTCAAGCATCAGTTGCTCAATGATCGACCGAAGGGCTCGGGCTCCCGTTTTTCGCCTCAAAGCCTCTTTCGCAATCTCGTGAAGAGCCCCCGGTTCAACCTCGAGAGCGACGCCGTCAAGTTCAAAGAACTTCGTGTACTGCTTGAGGATCGCGTTTTTCGGCTCGGTCAGGATCATGACCAGCGCTTCCTCGTCCAGCTCGTCGAGCGACGTGATCACGGGGAGACGGCCGATGAACTCAGGGATCAATCCGAACTTGAGCAAGTCCTCGGGATTGACGGCCCGCAGGACGTCTTTCTTCCTCTCCGCCTTGCCGGTCGGCTCGGCGCGGAATCCCATGACATTCTCCTTCTGTCGCCGCATGATAATCTCGTCGAGACCCTCAAAGGCGCCTCCGCACACAAAGAGGATGTTCTTCGTGTCGATCTGGATGTACTCCTGCTGCGGGTGCTTCCGGCCGCCTTGCGGCGGCACGTTGGCCAACGTGCCCTCCAGAATCTTGAGGAGCGCCTGCTGGACGCCTTCGCCAGAGACGTCCCGCGTGATCGACGGATTATCGCTCTTGCGTGCAATCTTGTCGATCTCGTCCACGTAGATGATGCCGCGTTCGCAAAGCTCTTTCGCGTTCCGAGGATCCATCTGCTCGGCTGTTTGCCACAGCTTGAGCAGGATGTTCTCGACGTCTTCTCCGACGTATCCAGCCTCGGTCAAGGCGGTCGCATCGGCTATGGCGAACGGGACTTGAAGCATGCGCGCCAAGGTTTGCGCCAGGAGCGTCTTCCCTGAGCCGGTCGGTCCAACCATGAGGATGTTGCTCTTCTGGAGCTCCACGCCATCGTCATCGTCGTGGATCCGCTTATAGTGGTTGTAGACCGCGACGCTGAGTGACCGCTTGGCGTGCTCTTGGCCAATCACGTACTGATCCAAGAACGAGACGATCTCCTTCGGCTTGGGCAACTTGGCCAACCGTGCGCTCAAGGGGATCGGTGCCGCCTTGGTGCGGGCCGGTTCGTTCGTGGAGGCAGCGGGTTGCCGCGGCTCTCTGGGCGATCCACCCTCGTTCTGGAGGATGTCGTTACACAAGTCAATACAATCAGAACAGACTGCCCCGTGCAAGCCAACGATCAGTTTTGGAACCTGTTCTTTGGCCTTGCCACAGAGGCAACAACGGTCGCGACGCTCGTCTGGTTTAGGCATTTGTGCGTCCTTCCCTCTATTATCGCGCACCCGGCTTCAAAACTTTATCCACCAATCCGTACTCCATCGCCTCTTCGGCAGACATGAAATGGTCTCGGTCACAGTCCGTTTTGACTTGCTCAGGCGTCTTGCCGGTGGCTTCCGCGTAAATCTGCATTAGAATATCCATATAGCGGTCGGCTTCTTGGATGGCGATCTTCATGTCGGCGACCGTGCCTTGCGCGCCCCCGCTCACCTGGTGGATCATCACCCGGGCGTTTTGGAGGCAGTATCGCTTGCCCTTGGTGCCACCGGCCAGCAAGAGCGACCCCATCGAAGCGGCCTGACCGACGCAAAATGTCGCCACGTCGGGCTTGATCATCGTCATCGTGTCATAGATGGCGAGTCCTGCACTGACGCTGCCACCAGGGCTGTGGATGTAAAACTCGATGTCCTTGTCCGGGTCTTCTTTCTCCAGGAAGAGGAGTTGGGCGATGATCAGGTTCGCCACGTAGTCGTCCACTGCGGTGCCGAGGAACACGATCCGATCCTTCAGGAGTCGGGACCAGATGTCATAACTGCGCTCACCGCGCGCGGTCTGCTCAATGACGAACGGAACGCCCATGCCGACTTCTTTCATGTCTTCTTCCTAGTGTACTTAGCAGGCCAGACCGCTGTCAGGCCGGTCATCGGGCGTCCTCACGCTCGCGAAAGGCGCCCGAAGTACATTGTCGGGTTCGGAATTCCAATTGCCCACCACTCCGAAGGCCCAATCATCAGAAGTTGAGCCCAATCCGACAAAGGTGCTGTCAATCCTGCGGGAGTGACTTGATCCAGACGTTGCGAAAGGCAGCCTTACCACGGTCGAGGACCAGGCCGATCGGCTGGGCTTTCGTTGGTGGACCTTGAATGTTTCGCTGTACGACGACCCCGTTCAACCGGACTTCGCCAACCTCACTGTCGCGCGTCGATCCTGTCTGCGGTCGGAACAGGACGTCGAGCGTGTTCCAGTCGCCGGCGGGCAAGGCCGCATAGCGAGTTGGGGGCTGTGTCGAGCGCTCAAGCGATCCGGAACGAGTCCAATCGAGCGCCCCACAGGGGGTCTCCACCGGAGCTGCGACACCTTTCGGTACACCGGGGGTAAGCCGGACCGTAAAATCGCCGATCCGTAGAGAAGCCTGCGCGCCGGTCTGAGCCTGAAATTCGAGGTGGGTCAGAAACCCCCGATATGAGCGCTGGCTCAAGAGGGGCAGACCAGCCTCATGAGGCACGATCGCACTGCCCTCAAGTTCCCAGCCGCGGGCCTGTCTCCAGGTGGGCGTTTCGGCGCCATCCGGCCGCTTAGCTTGGCAAGTCCAGACGATCCCTTCCGCCAGCGAGTCGAGGAAGGGTTGCTCTTGCCACGTCTCCTTACGATGTCCGAGGTTCGTGTACCACATGCGTCCAGCTCCGATCTTCCGGCACCACATGATCGGATGGTCATGGTTCATGTTCCCCCCCTGATAGCTGGTCTCGTCCATCGAAGCCAAGACTCTGACCTTCCCTCTCGGACTCGTCCGGAAGTTGTACCACTCGTCCGTTCGGGTCCATTCGTCAGGCAGATCGCACGTGCTCGGATGCGAGTGATCCTCCACCAGGATTTTCGCCTGCTGGATGGCGGGGTGGTTCCTGAACCAGGCGCCGACCAGTTCGCCGTACCAAGGCCAGTCGTATTCGGTGTCGGCCGCAGCATGAACCCCGACGAACCCGCCGCCGCTGGTGACAAACTTCTCCATGGCCCTCTGCTGAGCTTCGTTCAGAATGTCGCCGGTCGTCGACAGGAAGACGACGGCATCGAGATGGGAGAGGGATTCGTCCGAGAAGACAGTCGAGTCCTCGGTAGCCTCAACGGTGAACCCCCGCTCCGATCCAAGCTTCTTTATGGCGGCGATTCCGTCTGGGATGCTGTCGTGTCGGAATCCCGCTGTCTTCGAAAAGACCAGCACGCGAGGATGGGGATTGGCTAAGG
Organism: Armatimonadota bacterium; assembly: GCA_029781035.1. Taxonomy (GTDB): domain Bacteria; phylum Armatimonadota; class Fimbriimonadia; order Fimbriimonadales; family Fimbriimonadaceae; genus JAEURO01. Next base: position 5,797 of record JAKOXK010000036.1, on the reverse strand, counting down.
CAGAATCCCACGAGTGTGGTTGGACCGACGGAGTTGCCAGCACCAGACTGACCATCACGGAGAGCATCTGACTACGCTACCTGGACCCGGCGGGTTGAGGCTATTCGGCAGGTTCAGTCAACGTGCCCGACAAATGTCGGCCCTCGACCGACCGATCGAGGCGATTGCCACAGCGCGACGCACACACCCTCGCTTCGATCTCGCCTGAACACGAGACTGAGCAAAAAAAGGCGGCCAAATGGCCGCCAATGTCTCTTCACCCTAAGGTCTCTCGACCTTAAGCCTTGTGTCGTAGAGCAAGGACGCTTCGAATAGACGGAAGTTCAGTGGTGGAACGAACGTTTTGTCAAACTTTTCCAGGAGGAGTTCTTCGATCTTTCAGTCCACTTTTGAGTCGGCCCTTCAGCACGTCGAGTTGGGCCCTTTGGGCTGGCGTGAGGACCGCCTCTACTTTGGCCCGCGTTTGGACTCTCAGGTTCGCGAGGCGGTTCTTTGCCGCGCCAAGGGTCTGGTTGTCGTCCTGCCAGATCAACTTTCTCTGAGCTCGGGCGTCGAGTAGGATTGAACGAATCTGTTGCCGTTGTGCCGTGGTGAGTCCAAGGGCGTGGACGATCCGTCCTCTCAGGCCAAGCCAGTGCTCGCCGCCTGTTTTGGTCTGGGCAACAGCCGCCCCTCCAACCAGGCCAGCTCCGAGGACTACACCCAGAATGATGCCGCTGATCTTTCCAGTTGTGTTGGTATTCATGTCCGTAGCCAGCAAGACGCCCGCCGCATGTGGCGGTTCATTGGTGGCCCAGGACCCGGTCCGTCACCTCAGGACTCCAGGCTCTTCCAGAGGTACCAACACGCCACCGTTCGGTACGGCGCCCATGGCTCTGCAGCGCTCACCATCTGCTGCGGACTAGGCAGTTCTTCCCAACCAAAGGCCGCTGCCATGGCTTTGCGGATGCCCAGGTCGGTCACCGGCAAGACGTCTGGACGGTTGAGCCCGAACATCTGGAACATGTCGACGGACCAAGGGCCGATTCCCCGAACTCTCGTGAGCCGCTCCAGCAGTTCGCCTGACTCGAGCGTCGAGAGCGACCGGTTTTCAAGATCGCCTCGCTCGAAGTGCAAAGCGAGATCCACAAGGCTCGCCGCCTTTTGGCGCGAAAGGCCGACTTGCCTCAAGAGCCCGGCATCGGCACCTGCCAAAACTCCTGGTTTGGGCAGCGCGCCGCCAAACGAGTGCAGGAGTCTGGCCCAGATCGCGGTAGCCGCCTTGTTGGAAAGCTGCTGACTCACAATGGCCTTGGCCAAGTGATGATATGGATCGTCGAGAACAGGGTGGTGAATGACGCCGTAACGCCGAATGAGCGGTCCGATGACGTGACAGCTCTGGAGGTGCTCCAAAGCTGCAGCTAGATCCAGTTTCTCAGCCACGCGACATTGCCTCTATTCGGGCCCTGTCACAGAGTCCAAACCCTCGAGGAACCGTGCCAGCAGTCTCACTCCGAAGCCCGTCGGGCCGGAAACAAACGGACCCTTGTTCCCTTCGGCCTGGGCGGTGCCGGCGATATCAACGTGGGCCCAGGGAATCGCGCTGTCAACGAAACAGGACAAGAACATGGCCCCCATGACGGGGTGAGCGCCCCTGTTGGCGGCGGAATTCACGATGTCAGCCACCTCGGACTTGAGCATGTCCTTGTAGTCGGCATCGATCGGAAGTCGCCACACCCTCTCACCCGTGTCTTCCCCTGCTGAACGGATCGCCTCAGCGAGAACTTCGTCGTTCGCAAAAAGCCCGGCAAAGACCTTGCCAAGGGCGACGACGACCCCTCCAGTCAGGGTCGCTAGATCGACGATGCAGCGTGGCTTCTCGACAGCGCATGCCCAACACAATCCGTCGGCCAGCACGAGACGACCTTCCGCGTCCGTGTTTGTCACTTCCACGGTGACTCCGTTGCGAAAATCCAGCACGTCGTCCATACGGAACGCGTTGTCACTGATGGAGTTCTCAGCAGCGACGAGCAGACCGACCACGGGGAAGTCCGGCCGAACCACCGTCGCGACGGCATGCATAGCCCCCAAGACTGCGCAACCGCCCGCCTTGTCTCCCTTCATCCCTTTCATTCCCTCTCGCGACTTGATCGCCAGGCCACCTGTGTCATACGTGATTGTCTTGCCCAGCAGAACGACGGGAGGCCGATCCGAACCTTGGGGCGGCTTGTAGGACACGCGGATGAAGCAGGGCTTGTTCTCTGAGGCCTTGCCCACATTGATCAATCCAGCCATTCGCTCGCGTTCCAGTTCATCGCCGCGAAGGACTTGAACCGAAAGCCCTAGGCCCTCAAGCGATGCTGCTTGCTCAGCCACCCAGTCAGGTGTTGCGACGTTGGGAGGCGTTGCCGCCAGAGACCGAGCCAAGTTGACCGACTCCGCCAGCGCCAGTCCCTTCACCAGGCCTTTGTCAAACTCCTCGTTCGTGGATCCGATCCTGAGATCCACCGACGTGTCCGAAGGACTTCCCGCACCCTTGAACGCCCTCATCTGCCATCCAAGAAGTCCCATAACCTCGCCAGCCGTTTGACCCCACTGAATTAGGTCGTCCAACGGGGAAAAGTCGAACCAGACGTCGCTGACCCGCATCGTCGAGATCCTTCTCCCCGCCTTGGCGACCGCCTTCCGGAACTTGGCCGTCGTGAATTCGGCCCGTGCCCCTAATCCCACAATAAGGATACGGGGGCCCTGCTCCTGAGCAACTTCCTCGAGTTGCCCGCACTCACCCTCGAATCCCGGCCTGTTGATCGCCTCAACCGCTTCGGGTTCCCAAATGGCGGGAGCCGAATCCCCCTTGAAGAAACATCGGACGACAATCTCTGGGCGAGATGCAAGGACGTGGGTGACGGACTGGAACATGACCATGATTTTGTCCCCGCCATCGTCCAGGGACCCGAGTCCGGGCTGGAGTTCAGCCTGACACGGGATTCCCGATAAGGATGAAGTCCCGAATTGCTTCCGCATCATCCCAAATTTCAAAACACAGGATAAGATACCGACACTATCCAGGGTCATTCGATTCTGTCGACTTCCGAAAATCGGAGTTAGAACCATCGAATCTCGTATTCCTGGGCAGGAGCGGAACCTATGATCGGAACCTTCACCCTCATCGCTGCCCTCTTGATTCCATCCACCCAAGAGAAGGTCAACTTCTCACCTCGCTTCGAAACGGGAAGATCCTCGACCTACACTTTTGAGTTCGGAGGCAAGACCAATCAGGGCGACGTCCTGGCCAAGGCGGAAATCCTGATCACCTTTGGCGACAAGAAAGACACCAAAACGAGCGCCGTGGTGACGACGAAAAGCATGTCGATGACGATGAACGGACAAGAGCAGTCATCCAGCTTGCCGGGAGACTTGTCCGTCACTCTGGACGAGCACGGCGTTCCTGAGTCGGCCAGCTTGCAAGGCAGCGGCGGCATGGTTTTGATACCGATGGTTTTCGCCTACTTGCCAAACAAGGAGTTGGCCCCCGGAGACACATTCGACATCGCTTGGAAGACGGAGTCCCTGTCTTACAAGGGACTGGGCACGTTTGAGGGCCTTGAGGACCTCAGCGGAAAGAAGCTTCCCAAGCTCAAAGTCAAATCGAGGTTGGAGCCCAGTGAAGGCGATGCCGGTGACCTGGACCTCCACATATGGTACGACCCGCAATTGGGTCAAGTCGCCAAGCTCGAGGGCACGGCAAAGGTTGGGAACGACTCCTTCAACTTCACCTACACCCGCAAGAGCTGAAAACGTTCAGGCCGAAGCTACATCAGACAGCACGAGCCGGCGAAGTTCCTCGCGCCTGACGTCGTCCACAAGAGCCGCCTCGACCGCATTGCGGTGGAGGCGGTGCACTGTCTCGCGATCCCAACCAAACGTCTCGACCGACTTGAGCCACTCTCCGGTCAACGTCGTACTGAACATCGGTGGATCGTCCGAGTTGAGGCTGACGTTCAGCCCTTCGGAGACCATTCGTCCGAGAGGATGCACGCCAAACGAGGGGAAGACGCCCAGGCAGACGTTGCTTGATGGGTTGACTTCCAAGTGCGTCTGATGGTCCAGGAGGTGCTGGGTCAAAACCGGGTCTTCAAGACACCGCACGCCATGCCCGATCCGATCGGCGTGACAGTGCTCGAGGGCGTCCCAGATCGTCTCGGGCCCAGTCGTCTCACCAGCGTGGACCACGATCGAAAGCCCCCTGCGCTGCGCCTCGTCGAACACCTCCCGGTACTCCTTGGTGCCCAGCCACTCCATTCCCGCAAGGCCGAGCGCGACGACGCCGACTTCAGGACCGGAGGTCGCCCACTCGAGGATCTCGTACGCCCTATCGACCGAGTCTCCTCGAACGATGTCGAGGATCAGACCCAGGCTGACGCCGAGCTCAGCCGCTGCCCAATCGCGGGCGGAACAGATCGCACTTGACTGCTCGTTCCAAGGGATGCCTGCGAACTTCTGGATCGTGCACGCTGTGTAAGTGGCCTCGGTGTGAAGAACATTCTGTTCTGACTGGCCCAATAGGAACTCACGGAAGACGAGTTCGATGTCCTCAGGCGTACGGATGCATCGACTGACGGCCACATAGACTTCGACAAAGTGCTGGAAGTCGCGGAACTGGTACCAGTCGCGCAGGCCTTCGACGGTATCGGCCGGCAAAGCCACCCTGTTCCTTCGGGCCAGTTGAAGGACTGTCTGGGGACGGATCGCCCCTTCAATGTGAACATGGAGCTCGACCTTGGGCATGTCCCTGAGGAATTGCTCCGTCTGTCGATCCATGGTCGATTCTGGCACGGCGCCGACGAGACCGGGACAGGGCGACTAGGCTCCTTCCGTGATAACCTGGAAGTGGTGGTCTACACGCCTGAGTGGCAGAGCTTTCACCGGTTGAAGGATGGAACGGTCGCTGTCCTGAGGCTTGTCAGGCCATCCGACAAGCCCTTGTTCCGCCAGGCCGCTGCCGAGATGTCGGCCGAGACGATGGCCAGCCGGTTCTTCTCGCCCAAACCTCGGTTCAGTGACTCCGAACTGACATATCTGACCGAAGTTGATGCGATCGACCACCTGGCGGTCGTCGCCCTGAGGCGTCGGTCGAGGGCGGGAGACCGCCCTGTCGGGGACGAGACAACCGACTGGCAGGGGATCGGTGCCGCCCGGTTCATTCGCCATCAGGACGATCCGACGATAGCCGAGTTTGCGGTCCTTGTTCACGACCAGTGTCAGAACGCGGGTCTGGGCCGCGAATTGCTCCATCACTTGGCCCAAGCTGCCCAGGAACGGGGAATCAAGCGATTCAAGGGCGACATCCTGGCAACAAACACGGCTGCCTTTCGACTCATCGACAGTGTCGCGCCTGGGGCTGAATGGCTGACAAATGGAATCATTGCAATAGTCGAGTGGGATTTGCGCCATTCGAGATAAAATGAAGTGGTCTCTTTCATGACTTGGCTGAACATGCTCTTGGTCGTGGCCGCGGCAGTTCAAGTGGTCTTTTGGGGTTGGCTCTTCCTTGAACGGGCGCTGTTGCGCCTCATCGGGACGCGATTGAAGTCGACGACCCTTCCCTTGGTGCTCCTGGCCTTTGCGGGGACGTTGCTCAACGTGCCGATCCTGCGAGGAACGATCCACTGGGCCCGGACCGAAGGAATCGGTGACCCGACGGGCCGTCGTCTGGTCGCGGGCCTGTGCCTTCTAGCCGTTGTTGTTGTCGGGCTGTTTCGAGTTCGAGGCAAGGAATGGCTCTTGGAGGACTCGCAGTTGCCCGTTTTCTGGAAGG
>JAKOXK010000030.1 GCA_029781035.1 Armatimonadota bacterium | reverse complement strand
CCCTGAGTCCGTTGACAATTCGCGGACGGTGACACCCATCCCCCAGCAGTAGGTCTCGACGACTTGCCTGTAGTGGGGATGCAACGCACGGCTCAACAGCACGACGTTGCGTCTGGTCACGCTGCAGGCCAAGAGGGCGGCTTCGGCAACGGCCGTCGCGCCGTCGTACATGGACGCGTTGGAGACGTCCATTCCAAAGAGTTCCGAGACCATGGTCTGAAACTCGTAGATGGTCTGCAGAAATCCCTGGCTCAGTTCGGGCTGATAGGGTGTATAAGCGGTGAGGAACTCTCCCCGTGAGATGATCGAACCTACGACGAACGGCATATAGCGGTCATAGATTCCCGCACCGAGGTAGCAGGTCACGTCTCGAAGATTGACGTTTTTGTCGCTCAGGTTCTTGAGGTGGCCGAACAGCCGGTACTCATCGAGGGCCGCGGGAACGTCGAGAGGCCCCTTGAAGCGGAGTTCGGACGGGATTTCGCGGAAGAGTTCATCGATCGAGTTGGCCCCGATCGTCTCCAACATCTTTCGCTTGTCTTCTTCAGTGTGTGGGATGTATGGCATCGCGCCCCCCTATGAAAGCGCCGCCTTGTAGGCTTCCGCGTCCATGAGGGCGTCCAGTTCGGACGGATTGGCGATCTTGACTTTGACCATCCATCCCGAGCCGTACGGGTCGGCGTTCATGAGTTCGCTTTGGGCACCCAGCGCGTCGTTGGACGCGGAGACTTCCCCACTGACGGGCGAGTAGACGTCTGAGACAGTCTTGACGCTTTCCACGGAACCGAGAATCTCGGCCGCCTTGACCGCCCTTCCGGGCGTCGGCATGTCGACAAAGACGATGTCCCCTAATTCGGACTGCGCATGGTCCGTGATGCCGATGGTGGCGGTGTCGCCTTCGACGCGGATCCATTCATGCGACTTCGTGTATTTAAGGTCTGAAGGGACGTTCACTATTGGACTCCTTTCCTTCTGCGAGTCTACCCACGGGGTGGGGACCGTCCCGGTTCACGACGGGCCCACCAAGCAACCGTCAAGCGGAGCGCTACGCGGCTCCGCTTGCAGTCAGGGGAGCAGGCTTTCGATCAGATCCAACAGCGCGACGGCGTTATTGTGACGTTCGTCACGAGCGGCAAAAAGAAGCGTGAGGGGGCGTGTGCCAGCGGCGTCGACGAGTGTCCGCACTTCATCCTCTCTACCGCCCAATTCGGCCCGGTACCGGTTTCGGAACTCGGCCCACTTTGCCGGTTCGTGGCCAAACCACTTGCAGAGTCCTGTCGACGGTGCTATGTCACGGGCCCAAAGGTCAAGACAGGCCCGTTCCCGGCTGACGCCTCGGGGCCACATCCGGTCGACAAGGACGCGCATTCCGTCGTCCTGCGAAGGTTCGTCGTATATGCGTTTGACACGGACGGGTCCCCTCATCTGCCTGGTGCCTGGATCGTGAAAACGTCCATGGGGACGTACACTCCGGGTGCCGTCCGTCCTTTGAACGTGATCGTAGCCTTTCGACCGTCGATCGTGACGACCGTATAGCCGTAGGTCGAGTCGATGTGCGTGACGCGGGTCAAGTTCCACCCATCGTGCTTTCCGGCATACGGTCCCTCTTTGTAAAACGGCGCGCCCGCGGTTCCCGCCACGACTTGGTACATGTCCGGACCCGGATCGCCTTCGGCCCGGTGCACGAGCATCCGGTCGTAAAGGTGGTCGTGTCCACAGAAGAACACCCGTGAGCCAGCTTTGATAAGGCTCTCCCAGAACGCGTTTCGCAGCGCTGGCACGCGATCCATGGTGTCGGCATGTGAACCGTCCATGAAGGCGGGCTCGTGGGCAAAGGCGAAAACGAACCGCTTGGGATGCGCTTCGAGGGTCTGCTCAAGCCAGTGCTGGTCGACCTCCTCGTTGATCGAGCCGTACTGGTCGAGGCCGATGACCATCACCTCCCCCTTGCCAAAGAAGAACGTCAGGTCTTTTTCCGCATCCGGGCCGTTGTCCGGCATAGCGTACGGGCCACTGAACACTCTGCGCCATACGGCGGTCGCGTCGGTGCTGCTGGAATCATGGTTTCCCCGAACAGCGAGGATGGGGATGTGCTTTCGGTAGACGGGCTCCATGAGCCCGCGCCATGTCATGAGTTGCGATTCGAAGACACTGGGCTCCTTGTCGTATCCCGAGACGAGGTCGCCCGTCCAGCACAGGAACTTGGCCTTTTCCTTAAGGACCGCCTCAGCGATTTCGGACGTGATCACCTTGTTCACGCCGTTTTCGTCCTCCGCGCGCTTACCGGCTCGGTCGGCTCGACCATCACCAGCGACGACAAACGACCACTTCTGTGCAAAAGCCGTCGCACTGCACAAGAGGAGGGCACTGACCAGAAGAGAAGGTAGCCGATTCACGATCGCATTATGTGCCGAGGATCGTGGCGCACGTGTTGTTCGATCCTCAACCCCCTGAGCCCTTCGCGCCGAACAAACTCGGTCAGGACTTGTGCATCACGATCTTGACTGTCCCTTTCGCGCCATGCGCCTTGAGTTGGTCGGAGATGTCCAAGGTCATGGTCTTACCGTCCTTGGAGAGGATGTAGGCACGAAGCTGCGGCCTGTCGCCGGTCACGGGCTTGCCGTCCCTTTTTGTCGGCGTGACAAGGAACTTGTCGCCTTTGAGCTCCCACTTGCCCTCCGTGCTGGTCGCCTGTCCCTTGGCACTCTTGGAGTGGGAAACGTAGGTGTGGTCTGCTTTGACCTGAAGCACAACGGTCGGCATCTGAGCCGCCTGTTCCTTGATCTTGGCTTCGATCTTCGGGTCTGGAGACGTCATTTCCACTTTGCCTGTCCATTTGCCGGTGACGTCGACAGCGAAAGAGGCCGCCACAAGAGCGAGGGAGACGACGGTGACCAGAACGGGCTTTTGCACGCGCATGGAGAATATGTACCATGGACGAAGGTGATTCGTTCCCAGGCACCGGGGGCCAACGCTGGCGGATCTAACGTCGGTCGGACATCAGAGATTCAAAATCAAGCCTTTTCGAGCCTGAATCCACTTCACCCAGCACGGTACAATACGGTGCTCCGATGCCGCTTCTCCCCCTTGTCGCGATGACACTCAGCCCGGCCATGGCCCGCTCCGCCATGACCATCCCTGCGGAATATGTGGGCCGGACTATCCTGAACAAGCCCGCTGTCGAGGAGAAGGTCGTCGCCCTCACCTTCGATGACGGTCCAAGTCCTTTCACCACGCCCAAGGTTCTGGACGCTCTCGAGAAGCATCAGGCAAAAGCAACTTTCTTCATCGTGGGTCAAATGGTCAGACACCGGGAGAAGATCCTTGAACGGATCGTGGCCGACGGGAACGCCATCGGCAACCACACTCACCGACACGCCTATCACCCAGACGAAGCCACCGCCAAGGACGAACTTCGGTTTTGCAACCAAGCGATCTACCGGGTCGTGGGCTTCTATCCGACCCTCTTTCGACCACCGGGAGGCGTCCAAGACTCGTGGACGGCTCGCCTGGCAAAGTCCGAGGGCATGGCCAGTATCATTTGGACGGGCTCCAGTGCTGACACGGCGACGACAAGTCCAGAGGTCGTCTACAAGAACGTGATCGCGGCCGCAAGGCCGGGTGCGATCATCTTGATGCACGACGTGAAGGAACATACGGCCGCGGCGGTGCCTGCCATTCTGGACAAGCTCCAGAAGGAGGGATATCGGTGCGTGACGGTGCCCGAGATGCTTCGTATTTGGGACGCGGCCCACAGAAAGGCCGAGGCGGCCAAGCTCGCCATGAAAGACAAGGCGGCCGGGCGCACGAGCGGCTGACTTTAGGGCAACTCGACGAAACGGATCCGTCCATCGCCGCCGACCTCGCACCGAAAAGCCATTACGGTGAGGTCGTTGCGCTTGTTGAGCAGGTGTTCCCTGAGTTCGTGGTAGTCCGCGATCTGCATGTCGCTCACCTTCTTGACCGGAACGTCGCCCATGATCCGGCGATAGTCGGCACAGACCGCATCCACAGGACCGTCAGGGCCGGGACCATGGAACAGCAGGATGATCGTCTCCAGTTTGTGTGCGTCGACGAGAAAGCCCATCTCAAGCCTGTGGGCTTCTGACCGCACGTATTCAACACCGCTCGTAGCCAATGCTCCCGGGCCCCCTGGCAGGTAAACGCGGTCGTATCGCGTGATGTTCAGGCTGTGGGTCAAAAACTCGTCCACACTCTCCTGAAGTCGTCCGTCCGAACAGGCCACGACCAGAACTCTCGGTCGGCTCGGATCCCAATGACTGCGGCTGACGTAGGTTTCGGGCTTGGTCGCTTCCATACTTTCAGAAAGAGTATGGCTTGCTCTTACGAGGGCGTCGTGACCTCCTGCCAACGAACCATGGAGCCGTTTGCGGCTAGAATCGGCTCCATGGGCATTGACGGCAACCTCACACGCAAGCAGTTTCTCGGAGCCCTTGTCGCGACAGCTGCGGCACCCAGTCTGGCGCTCGGTCAAGAGCAGACCGAAAGGCAGGCGACCGGGGCCATATCGGCTGACGACCTAAAGATCGGCGACAAGTTGGCCGGAATCGAACTGACCGAGCCGCACAGAAAACTGGCCGTCAACGGTGTCCGCACCAATGTTCGCAACTTCGCGAGCATCAGGAAGCTCGAGATGCCGAACGACGTCGAGCCCTTGATGGTCTTCACTCCTCAGGGCCGTCAACCGAAGGAGTCCAAGGCCGTCTCGCTGCGCCCAACTCCGGCCGGTTCACTCCGGCGTCCCAAGGACGAGGACGACCTGGCTTTCCTGAGTGCCCGCGAACTCGGACACCTCGTTCGGACGAAGCAGGTCAGCCCCGTCGAGCTGACTGAACTCTACTTGCACAGGCTGGACAGGTACGGGGACACGCTCAAATGCGTGATCACCCTGACCCCAGAACTGGCCCGCAAGCAAGCCAAGCAAGCCGAAGACGACGTGATGCGCGGCAAGGTCAGAAGCCCGCTTCACGGGGTTCCCTATGGAATCAAAGACCTCTTCGCGGTCAAAGGCTACCGGACGACATGGGGTGCAGAAGCGTTCGAGAATCAGACGATCGATCACGACGCGGCCGCCGTCGAACGATTGACGGAAGCAGGGGCCATCTGCCTCGCGAAACTCTCTTGCGGCGCCCTTGCCTATGACGACGTTTGGTTTGGCGGCCAGACGAAAAACCCGTGGAACTTGAGGCAAGGATCGAGCGGCTCCTCTGCAGGGTCAGCCTGCTCCACGGCGGCAGGCTTGGTCGGTTTCAGTATCGGAACAGAGACCTTGGGTTCCATCATCTCACCCTCCAACCGCTGCCGGGTCAGTGGCCTGCGGCCCACGTACGGCCGTGTCAGCCGATACGGAGCCATGACGCTCACTTGGACAATGGACAAGGTCGGGCCCATTTGCCGTGCTGCCGAGGACTGTGGCTTGGTGCTCGGCCTGATCAAAGGTAAGGATCCTCGCGATCTGGCTAGCGTAGATCGCCCGTACCACTGGCGACCGACCCTCGACCTTTCGAAACTCAAGATCGGCATCCTCTACGGAGAAAAGGACGATCTGAAGGATCGGTCGGTGATCGAAAGGGCAGACTGGGCACGCTCACTCGAAAAGATGGGAGCGAAGCTCCAGCCCGTCAAGTTCACCACCCCAGCCGAGGGGATCTGGTCTCTGTTGGTGGCCGAAGGAACGGCTTTCTTCGACGAGATCTCAAGGACTGCTGGCATCGACACGATCGGCAAAGTCTGGCCACCGGAGTTCCTCGCAGCCCGCTATCTGCCGGCCGTCGAGTACATCAACGCCCATCGCGCGCGAGCCCTAATGGCCAAGACCTTTGAGGAGCAGTGGGGCGACCTGGATCTGATCGTAACGGACCACTTCTGGGACGACGTGTTCACCATCTGCAACGGCACGGGACATCCGCAGGCGATCATCCCTTGGGGTCTCGACGCGAAGAACGAACCCAGAAGCGTGTCCGTTGTAGGTCGGTTATACGATGAACCGAGGATTGCAGCGGTGGCGAGCATGATCCAGCGGACGGCCAGTTACCACTTGAACCGGCCGGACACGTCCCAGTGGTGAGCGCGGGGTCGGGTCTGCGCCGTCGTACGCTCCCGTTCATTCAAGGATCCGTAGCGACAGGGGCTCGCCGCTGAGGACTCCCGCTGCCGTGATTTCAGCCAGCGCCCGACAGACCTCGGTCTCACTCGTCTCGTGGGTCACGATCATGACATTGCCGGTACCGTTGTTCAGCCGTGCCAGTGCGTGGGTGATCGAGATACCGTAGTTGCCAAGAACGGTCGCAATCTTGCCGATCAGGCCCGAGCGATCGTGAATCGGGAACCGGAGATAGTAGCGCGACCTTCCTTCTAGGTGGTTCACACGACGGCTTTTGGTCGGGTTCCACATGACGCCACTCGAGGGGTTTCGGGCGATCTCAATGATGTCGGACATCACCGCGCTGGCCGTCGGCAACGACCCGGCCCCTTTGCCGTGAAAGATCATCTCTCCGGTCGCATCGCCCTTGACCATGACCGCGTTGAACTCATCGCTCACGGGGCCGAGCGGGTGCTCGAACGGCACGAGGGCGGGATGGACCCGCAGGTCGAGTGCGTCGCCTTGCCGTCTGGCAACCGCAACTGGTTTGATGACGAAGCCAAATTCGTCGGCGACCTTGATGTCGACTGGTTCGATCTGCGTGATGCCCTCACGTTCCAAGTCGTCTAAGGTGGCTTTTGTCTGGAACGTCAACTCCGTCAGCACGATCAATTTGTGTGCGGCGTCGATTCCTTCGACGTCGAATGTGGGATCCGCCTCAGCAAGTCCGTTCACCTGTGCCAAGCGAAGGGCCTCTTCGAAGGACAGCTTGTCCTTGTACATGCGGGTCAGGATGTAGTTGCTGGTCCCGTTCAGGATTCCGACCAGTTCGTCCACCTCGTTTGCGATCATGCCGCTGCTGAGTGCCCGGATGATCGGGATGCCACCGCAAACGCTGGCCTCAAACCCGAGTTGCTTTCCGGTGTCCTTGGCCTTCTGGAAGATCTCGGCCCCGTGCGCGGCAAGAACGGCCTTGTTCGCGGTCACGACACTCTTCCCCGCTTCTAGCGCCCGCAGGATATAGCCTTTGGCTGGTTCGATGCCGCCCATGACCTCGACGACAATGTCGATTCCAGGATCGTTGAAAATGCTTTCGGCATCGAGCACGACTTGTTCAAGCGGAAGGGGCCTGGCCTTTCCTGGAGACTTGACGAGTGCCCTCACGATCTCAAGTCGTACGCCCGATCTTTTCTCGATGCTCGCCGCGTTCTTGCGGACGATCTCTACAAGGCCAGAACCGACGGTTCCCAAACCAAGGAGGCCGAGGCGGGCAGGCTTGCTCATTCCGAATATTCTGGCCCCCCGCGAAAGGGTGTCCAGGCCCAACAAGGAACACGGGCTACGACCGGCTCGATCCATCTGTTGTGTTCCCCCAAGCTGTCTGGGCTCACCATCTTGTCTACAGGCTGCCAAAGAGGTATACATACGTCTCGTGATCACGAAGTCGCAGTATCTGATCGGAAGGCACTGTGTCCGCCGATTGTGGCTATCTTTCCATCGGCCAGAAGAAGAAGCTGGGCCGAGCGCCGGAGACGTTGCGCGCATGGTGACGGGACAGGAAATTGGCCGGCTGGCTCGACAATTGTACGAAGGTGGCGTTCTGATCCAGGTCAGTCCGACTGACCACGAACAGGCAGTGGCGGAGACAGAGCGGTTGATAGGCTCAGGTGCCGAAACCCTCTTTGAGGCGGCTTTTCAAGCGGACGACCTCGTTGTCCGGTGTGACATTCTCAGCAAAGTGGGCGGCTCATGGGACTTGGTGGAGGTCAAGTCTTCCACCAAGATCAAGGACGAGCACGTCGAGGACATCGCGTTCCAGGCACTCGTCTTACAGCGCGCGGGAATCAGCGTTGGACGACTGTTCCTGTGCCACCTAGATTCGAGCCAGGAAAGGGGTGAGGCACCGGTGCCCCCTTCACAGTTGTTCCATCTCGAGGATGTCACGGACGGAGCCAGGGCCCTGCTTCCTCAGGTCGAAGACTGGGCCAAGGAGTTCTACCGTATCGCCGAGGGACAGTTGGAACCCGACGTTCGGACCAACCTCCACTGCGTGTCGCCCTCTAGGTGCCCGTTCTACGAGCACTGTCATGTCCAGCGCCCGGAGCACGACATTGTGACGCTCCCGAGCATCCGAGCCAAAGCGGTGACAGAGTTCAGGGAGCAGGGCTATGAATCGATTCTCGACATCCCCGAAGAGGCGAAAATGCAGCCCCTCCAACGCCGGGCTTGGGAAGTCGTCCGGTTTGACCGACCCCATATCGGCAAAGGCCTGGCCCATGCGCTCTCCGCGATCCAGTTCCCTGCCCACTTTATCGACTTCGAGGCGGTCGCTCCGGCGATTCCCCTGTTCCCAGGAACCCGGCCCTACCAGACGCTTCCGTTTCAGTGGTCCGATCACCAACTATCGCATCCGGGTGCAGAACCCGACCACGCCGAGTTCCTCCATACGGCCCCAGGCGACCCGAGAGCGGCGTTCGCGGACTCATTGCTGCAGCGCATCCGATCGGCTGCCACGGTCGTCTTCTACTCCTCGTACGAGCTGACCACAGTCCGTGGCTTGGCAGCTTCTGCGGTTCCAGGTGCGGATGAACTCGTCGAGATCCTGGAAAGCCGTGGATTCGACCTTTACAAGCTGGTCAAGGACGAGGTCTACCATGCCGATTTCCGTGGATCGTTCTCGATCAAGAAGGTTCTTCCGGCACTGGTTCCCGAACTGAGCTACGATGGACTGGAGATCAAGGACGGCGACACCGCTGCCGTGGAGTACTTGCGGATGCACGCACCAGGAACGGTCGATGCAGAGTCAAAGAAGATCGCTCAGAACCTACTCACATACTGCAAGCTCGACACCTTGGCGATGGTCGAGCTGTACCGTGCCCTGAGCGAACTGGCAAATACCAGGAAGTAAGGTGCGCCCGGCGAACCGAGGCGCACTTCAGTTCTTTCCGGTTACGAACGCCTTTACATCGTCGCGGAGCTGCTTCAGGCTGGGAACGTTGATGTACATCATGTGCCCAGCCTCGTATTCGCTGCACGTGAAGTTGCCGCGGACGGCGGGATCGAGCCCCATGTGACTGATCGTGTACTCCGTGGCGAAGAACGGTGTCGCCAGATCGAAGTAACCACTGGCCACAAAGACCTTCATGTAGGGGTTTTTCGCCATGGCCGACCGGAGCGACTCGCTTGTGTCCGGATGGCCGTCGCCAGCCGAGCCCCAGTCCCACGGCTTCTTGATGCCCTTGAACACTTCGTAGGCCAAGTCGCTTTCGTAGCCCAGCTCAGTCCTGACGTAGTGGCAAAACGCCGAGTTGTAAGGAGGCATGAGGATCGACATGCTGGGATCGTGCTCGGGTCGTTCCGTGTAACCCTTGGTCCAGTCGTCGATGCCCTTGATGCGGCTGTCCAACCGTCCGACCGTGCGGCGTTCGTCGCGAAGCAGTTCCTTGCAGAAAGCGTGGATATTGATTCGGAGGTCGCAGTGGTCGAGGTAAGTCTTGGAAAGACCCGTGTACTTCACCAACTGGCTGAGGACACCTTGACGCTCCTTGGGTTCCAAGGCGTCGCCCTGGGCCAGAGCCGTTGCATAGCGGCCGCCCGCAAAGCGGCAGACTTCGCGCAACCACTCGGAGAGATCCGTACCCGTCTTCGACCCGCCCGCCTTTCCGTGGTAGTTCGCGGTGGCGGCATACGTTGGCAGGAACAAGACATACGGAAGGTCGTTGCCCTTGTTGAACCGTGCCGTCTGGAAGTTAAGGATGCTGCTGACCAGGACGATGCCGTTGAAGCCGATCCCTCGCTCGATCAGGTGACCCGATAGGCCGGCCGCTCGCGTTGTACCGTAACTCTCGCCAACGAGGTAGAGCGGTGACATCCAGCGGTTGTTCCGCGTTAGGTAGAGGCGGATGAACTCGCCGACGCTCTCAATGTCTCCCTTGACTCCCCAGAACTTCTCGGCCTCTTCTTGCGTTTTCGCGCGGCTGAACCCAGTGCCGATGGGGTCGATGAAAACGAGGTCTGTGAACTCTAGCCATGTCGCCTCGTTGTCCTCGAGCTCGTACGGTGGTGGAGGCATGTTTCCGTCGTCCAGCATCTTAACGCGCTTGGGTCCCAGGGCGCCCATGTGAAGCCAGATGCTAGGCGAACCAGGTCCGCCGTTGAACGAGAACATGAGTGGTCTCTTGGCCGCGCCCTCCTTGCCCTTGCCAGACTCGGACTCGCGCTCGTAGGCGACGTAGAACATCTGAGCCACGATCTCGTCCTCTTCGTTCCTCAGCGGCATACGACCCGTCGTGACCGTGTACTTGATGCCGTTCGACTCGTGGAGAGTGACGACAGGAGTCTCTTCCATCAGCTCCTTCGGCTTTTTCTGCTCGTCCTTGGCTTTCTTTTCCGCGTCTTCCATTGGCCCAGATTCTACATACGCCCTCAGGTGTGATCTGGGTGCCCGGGCCGTTTTCTTTCACCTTTCAGTGGTCAACATCCAAAGATCGAGTTTGCTCTCGTCGCGTCGGGAGTCGATCAATGGATTCGCGGACTGGGATGGAGCCGCGTGACCCGGCAGTAGATTCCTGGTAAGGCTTGCGCTAGAATCGGCCTAACGTGGGCACTGAGACCCTGACCTCGACGCCGGACCACCAGGCAGACGCACTCGACTTCGACAGGTCGGCCTCAACGAGCCCTTGGGCCAAACCGGTCTACACCCTGGCGATCTTCGTGAGCGCCTTTCTCCTGTTCCTCGTCCAGCCGATGTTCGCCCGAATGGTCCTCCCCCAGCTCGGGGGTTCGCCCGCGGTCTGGAACACGGCCCTCGTCTTCTACCAGGCGACTCTACTCTTAGGGTACGCCTATGCGCATTGGGCTTCTCAGCGTCTGATCGGACGCCGCTGGATCTGGCACGTGCTGCTTCTCATCGTTGGCTTCAGCTTCTTGCCAATCCGATTGCACCACCTTGGGGAGCCCCCTTCTTCGGGCACACCCGTCTTTTGGCTTCTCGGAATGCTCGCCCTTGGCGTGGGAGTCCCGTTCTTCTTTGTTTCCACGACGAGCCCCCTTCTTCAACGGTGGTTCAGCAGGACGGGGCACCGACAGGCCAAGAACCCCTACTTTCTCTATGCGGCGAGCAACGTGGGCAGCCTCTTGGCTCTTCTGGGCTACCCGCTCGTGGTCGAACCTCAGCTCAGGCTTCTTCAGCAAAGTGGTCTCTGGTCGCTTGGTTTCGTCGTGTTGGCCCTGTTGGTGGCGGCGTGTGGGGCGTTCCTCCCTCGATCGGCTACTGGGCCAGCGATCGCCGAAGTGTCGAGCGACCCGATTCCTTGGAAGCGCCGTGGAAGGTGGGTCCTGTTGGCCTTCGTACCAAGTGCCCTCCTCATGGGAGTCACGACGTACATCACGACTGAGATCGCCGCCGTTCCCTTGCTGTGGGTGGGTCCGCTCGCGATCTACTTGCTGACTTTCATCCTGACCTTTGCTGACAAGAGATGGCTGCCGCACGGACTTGTCCGCGTGCTCGCGCCACTGGCGATCGTGGCACCTTTGGTCTTTATCGTCGGGACATACCACGACGTCCGCTGGGTGCCATTGGCGACGGGATTTGCCGGCTTTTTCGTGTGTGCCATGCTGTGCCACGGGGAGCTCTCGGACAACAAGCCTCCGGCTGACCGACTGACCGAGTTCTATCTTTGGGTCTCTTTGGGCGGCGTGCTCGGCGGGATTTTCTGTGGCCTCTTAGCGCCCGTTTTGTTCAAGCAAGTCCTCGAGTATCCGATCGCTCTCGTGCTTTGTGCCGGTCTCGCCCCAGCCTGGGCTAAGAAGGCCTCCTATTGGGACGTAGTTCTCCCGGTGCTCGTGGTGGCGGCCAGCATCTGGTCGCTGTACGAACTCAAGCGAAACGGCACTTGGTTCGAACAGGACACCTGGAAGGCGATGTTGCTTCCCGGCGCCCTCACGCTCCTTGCGTTTGGGCGACCAGTCCGGATGGCGGCTTCAGTGGCCGCCTTTGTCGCGATTCCGCTGTTTTGGGGCCCGTCGCTGACGACCCGCATCTACCAGAGCCGGGGCTTCTTTGGGACGTTGATCGTCCGCTCGTACAGCGACATGAACGTCCTCCTCCACGGAACGACCTTGCACGGTCTTCAACTCAAGGACGACGCGCACCGCGACAGCCCAGTCTCTTACTACCACCCGACCGGCCCAGTAGGAGACTTCCTCATCAAACGCCACCGTCCGGTCGGTGCTCGCATGGGCGTCGTGGGGCTCGGGGTGGGGACTCTCACTTCGTATTCGGAACCTGGCGAAGACTGGACTGTGTACGACATCGACCCGGAGGTTGTGAAGGTCTCGTCAAACCCGAAGTACTTTACGTACTTGCAGGATGCGAAGGGACATGTCGACATCGTTCTCGGTGATGCCAGGGTGAGCCTGACCAAGAGCCACGACGAGTACGACGTCTTGATGCTGGATGCCTACAGCTCGGACGCTGTGCCTGTCCACCTCATCACAAAGGAGGCGTTTGAGGTGTACATGAAGCGCCTTCGGCCCGGAGGCCTCCTGGCTGTGCACATCTCGAACAGGTACATGCACCTCTGGCCTGTAGTCGCCAGTGCCGCCCGTGAGTTGGGACTCGTCGAAAGACGACGAAACGACCGAAGCACAGGTAGCCCCATGGAGCCGGGCAAAGACTCAAGCGAGTGGTGCGTGTTGACACGCACGGTCACCGACCTGGGGCCGATCGCAAAGGATCCGGAGTGGAAAGAAGACTCCGTTCCCGCTGGCTTCCACACGTGGACGGACGACCGCTCAAGTCTCCTGCAGGTCCTCATCGGGTCGCCATGGGACTTGACCGAAGCCGGGCATTGAGCCGCGGAAGGTGAAGGATTTGTGAAGCTGTGTCCATGAGGGACCGGGACAACTCCAGGCTTCACGAGTTCTTCAGACCCATAGGGCAACCATGGATTTGGAGGTCGCAGACACAAGAAAGCTACGCCGACCGACCCGATGAAACGCCGAACGATCCGACCGATCCTTGTCCTTTCCGTCCTGTGTGCGATGGTAGGTGCGCCGGCTCAATACGAGGGGGCCGCGTCTCCAACCCAGCCGTGGGACGAACTCAAGCCGAATTCGAAATGCAGGGTCAAGCTCAATTTCGTGAACGCTGGGATAGAAGCCATGATCAGGTTCTTCTCGATGACGGCGTCAGTGACGATCGCAAAAGACCCGGGCCCGACCGGCACCGTCACCCTTGTCACTCCAGAAGCCGTATCGCTCTCTGAGGCCTTCGCGATCCTGGAGGCGAGCTTGGAACTCAAGGGCTAACAGTTTCAACGCCAAGGTACGTGCCCGGTGGCCCCGGAGGTCGGATGGACGACCTGCAGTTCCTCTCCAGAGAGGACGTCCGCGATGATCTCAAGCTTACGGACGCCCAGAAGGCCAAAGTGAAGGATTTGGGTGGACGACCGTTCAAGCGCGTTGATCCGCAGCCTGGACAAAGGGGTCCAGGCAGAAACTGAACAGAGCTTCTGCTTGAGAAGGGGCGGTGCGCTTCAGGTCGTCGCCTTCGAGTTCCTCTCTCGGTAATAGATGCGGACGATGACTGCAAATATCAGACCTAGCAGGACGGCGCAGGCGAGCCAGGCCGGTCCGATCGCTTGCCAGAGCAGGAACCCGTTGAGGCCCGTGACGAACAAGCAGACGCCAGCGCCCATCATCGCCACCCATCGTGGATTGACGAACTCCCCCATCTTGTGGCGGTCGCTGGTGATCATGATGAGCGGGAATATGGCAAAAGGAAGCTGCATGGAGAGAACGACTTGGGAAACCACGAGGAGTTGTACGGTGTCCTTGCCACCGCTCCAATGAATAACAGCTATGGCTGGGATGATGGCCAGCGACCGCGTGATCAACCTCCGTGCCCACGGCCGCACTTTCCAACGCATGAACCCCTCCATGCAGATCTGTCCAGCCAATGTCCCGGTTATTGTCGAAGACTGTCCGGAGGCGAGAAGAGCCACCGAGAAGACGGTTGCTGAAGCGCCTCCCAGCATGACTTTGAGCAGCTCATGCCCTTGTTGGAGTTCCTCAACGACGACCCCGGCTTTTCCGAACACCGCGGCTGCAAGTACGAGGATCGCTGCATTGACGAAGAACGCGAGGCTCAGGGCCACGATCGTGTCCAACGTGTTGTGCCGGATCGCCTGTCGCTTGTCCGAGTCCTCAAGACCTGTGTCCCTGGTCTGGACGATGCTCGAATGCAGGTAGAGGTTGTGCGGCATGACAGTCGCGCCCAAGATTCCCAAGGAGATGAACAGCGCGTCCTGGTTGGGCAAGCTCGGCACGAACGTGCCTTGGAGGATCGGCCCGATCGGTGGCTGGACTCGGAAGATCTCATAGGCGAAGCATCCAAACACGGTCATCACTAAGGTGAACACGATGGCCTCCACTTTGCGAAAGCCAAACTTCATGAACCCGAGGAGCAAGAGGACGTCGAGCCCAGTGACCAGCACTCCGATCTCAAGAGGGACTCTGAAAAGAAGGTTGAGCGCGACAGCCGAACCGACGACCTCCGCGAGGTCACAGGCGACGATCGCAACCTCGCACAACAGCCACAAGGCGATCGCGACGGGCCTCCGATAGTAGTCCCGGCAAGCCATGGCCAAGTCCTTGCCGGTCACGATCCCGAGGCGTGCGCTGAGCACCTGAAGGAACTGTGCCATCAGGTTCGAAACAAAGATGACCCAAAGAAGCGCATAGCCAAACTTGCTGCCTCCTGCGAGGTCAGTGCCCCAGTTCCCCGGATCCATGTAGCCGACGCTGACCAGGAATCCTGGTCCGGCGAACGCCAGGATCCTCTTCGACCAGTGCCCACGGTTCGGCACGGCAATGCTGCGGTGTGCCTCCGGCAGAGACCGGTGCGCACCTTCCTGGATGATCGCTCGCGGTCGCTCGCTCGGCTTCATCTATTCGACTCAATTGTAGCCATGGCTAACTTTTGGATTGTAGCATAACCCAGTGCTAAAAAGGTAAGCCTATGCTACAATTTATCGGTATGGCGGTGGGAAACCACGAACAGGCCCAACGGTTCGCCAAGACCCGACAGGCTCACAAGTTCGAACTGGGTGAGGACTACGTCGAAATCATCCTGGACTTGATCGACGAGTCCGGTGAAGCCAGGTTGACCGACATCGCTTCACGTGTGGGAGTCGCTCATCCAACCGTCTCGAAAGCCCTCAAAAGGTTAGAGAGCGAGGGACTGGTGCAACTCCGGGCGTACCGATCCGTGAAACTGACGCCAAAGGGCCATGACCTGGCAATGGCGTGCCGTCTTCGCCACCAGACCGTCGTCGCGTTCCTGCTCGCCCTCGGGCTCGACACCGAAACAGCTGAAGTCGATGCCGAGGGCATTGAGCACCATGTGAGTGAGAAGACGCTGGCGGCCATGAACGCCTTCTCGAAGCGCATTGACACGACGGCCTCCCGGTCGTGAACTTGACGCCTTTGAACTGAAACTCCCGGGTATGGAAGACGTCTCAAAAGTCGGAGACGGGGAATGAAGGGACTTTGGCAGTGGAGCGCGATGCTCTCGTTGGCCTTGCTGGCTCAGTGTTCCAGCGCTCAGGGCGGCCCAGGTGGCTTTGGTGGCGGTGGATTCGGGGGCGGTGGATTCGGAGGCGGTGGATTCGGAGGTCAGGAAGGGGGACGTGGCACGAACGTTCAGACAAACAATCAGAACATTACGAACACGATCCAGACGTACCTCACAGGCGACTTCTCACACAGCATTCTGACGCCTGGCGAGTTCACGGAATGGAAGCTTGAACTCAAACCGGGACAAGTCGTGATCGCCGAAGCGACCAGTGACTCGTTCGACCCGGCTCTTGAGATCGTCGACGCCAACAGCAAGGTCTTGGCATTCAACGACGACCGCTACCCAGGCGATCAACGGCCCCTTCTTCTCTGGCGTTGCCTGTCGGCCGGCACCTATCTTCTCCATACGCGCTGCTTTCGCGACAAAGCGGGCGGCCCAGTCGACATGCGGTACCGCGTGTTTGATTCCACCGACCTTCCCAACGACGGTACGGTCGACAGGGTCGTAACCGACACGAGCGAACACCTGTATCGTGCCCAGCTGAAAAGGGGACAGGTTGTGCAGTTTGTGTCGAATCCGGTCGAGGGCCAGCCGACCGTACTGGTCACTCCTCGCGCGATCATCGGTCCACTGGGTCTACCTGATCCCGGCCTGCTGGCTGCGTTTCGGAATGTCCTTCCGAACGCGTTGATCGCACCGCTCGACGGAGACTATTACTTCCTCGGGGGTCGCGACACGGCACTAAAGGCGACCGTTCGGGTCGGCCTCAGGTTCGTCGACCCCATCGAACTGAAATGGGATGGCCATTCCTCCCAAAGTGACGGGCAGTCCGGCGTGACCAGCCTCTACTCCGTGAAACTCAAAAGAGGGGATTTGGTCCAAGTGACGACCCCCACGTTGATGCCTGCGACCGAAATTGTGGCCTCCATCCAGCCGGAAACGCCGGATCTCGACCCCAAGAAGCCCGAGGCCAACCCCTTCTACCCGAAGCTCTTGAATCCGGACAGCGGCGAGGAAGCGCCAATCGTCGCCTTGACAGGCAGAGCCAGAGATGGTCGAGTCCATGTTTTCCAGGCCATGAAGGACGCAACCGTTTGGATCGGAGTCGTTCCCAGGGCGAACACAAGCGATCGGTTTCCTATAGTGGTCAAATCGGTGGCGACTGAGCTAGCCACGGGGGTCGAGTCTCCGGGATTGCTAAAGATTGGTGATCACGCGTATTGGTCGTTTGAAGCCAAAGTCGGTGACGTCATGAGGTTCTCAGCCAAGGTCAAGGGGTTCTCCGGACAACTCGTGCTCCGTGACCCGTCCCTGAACGACACATGGAACCGAGTCGCCGACGTAGATTCGGACTCCTTGACAACGACCCGAGTCATCTCGGTGCCTGGGCGCTATCTCCTGGAGGTCGCAGCGGATGGAGATGGGGGGAGCGGACCGTACACACTGAAGCGGGAGGTCTTCCAGGCCAAGGACTTCGGCAAGGGCAGGCCGGCGGTGGGCGACCTCTCCGACGGGCAGGTCCAGGTGTGGCGCTTCACGGCCAAACCAAATGATCCGATCCTGGTCCACTGGACGTCTAGCGACTGGACATACTCGATCAGCTGTCGGACTCAAGACGGGACTGAGTCCAGGCTGGCGCTACTCGATTACGGCAAAGCGGGTCGATACGGGATCCTCTCTGTCACGAAATCCACCGACTATGTTCTGGTCTTGGTTCCAGGCGCGAGCAAGGCGAAGTACAAGATCGAACTCTTGGACTTGCCTGGATTCAAAGACGGCGGAGATTGACAGGCTGGGCTGACGGGTCCGGCGCGTCCGCACCAGATCAATGGCACGACGGCCTTGCAGCTCTATTGTTGCCTCTGAAGAGCCATTGGTGGGCGGTGAGGGACTCGAACCCACGGCCACCTCGGTGTAAACGAGGCGCTCTACCAACTGAGCTAACCGCCCGGAGCCATCTATTCTACTCGGGAGCGTGTCGGAAGGGTTCGTCGAGACTTTCCCGATCACGAGGACGGAAGCCAGGAACCAAGTTGTGGAAAACCCCGGTATAATGGCGTACTCGCATGAGGCGTTTGCTGGCCTGTCTGGCGCCATGGATGGCGATGGGGGCGGCTTGGGCCCAGGCTCAGACCGGCTTGACCATAGATTATTCGTACCGGGGCACCTATTCAGATCAAGGTGCTCGGGTCGGTACGGACTGCTATGTCACTCCCCAGTTGATGCGCAAGATCGGATGGTCCGTGGACGTGACCGACGGAGTCGCCAACGTCCTCGCTGAAGGCCGCGCTTTCCAGCTTCAGTCCAAGATTGTCGGCTCGACTCGTCTTTACCCGTTCGACGAGGCCCTGCGGTACGTCGGCGCTGCTTCGTCCTGGAGCGACAATGGTCACTTGACCGTCCTTTCCCAGGTCAGGATGGTCGAAGTCACTGCCGAGGCGTTTCGCTTGGACTGTACGTTGGCGATCCACCCGCGCGTCTTCAAGATGCAGGGCCCGGACCGGCTGGTGATCGACGTGTCAGGGGCCGAGTTGGAAAAGAGCGCCGTCAGTGCGCTGCCTCCAGGCTGGAAAGTGACCCAGTTTGCACCGACGATCGTCCGCTGTGTCTTCGAGAGCCCCTCAGTGGCCGTGATGAAGGTACCGACCTTGGCGGACGGTCGAACGGTCGAATTGCCGCTGGCTGGTGCTTCGACCGCTCCTGCCGGTCAAGTGCTTGTCCATGTGGGCAAACCTGTCAAAACGGTCGAAGACGCCGAGACTTTCACAATTCGCATCCCTGTCACCGGTCAGTCGTCGCAGGGCCCATCGGCCGTCTTCGTCGATCCCGACACCGTTCAGATCGCGCTGCCAGGGTCAACGACCGACAGCCCGGCGGACGTCCCCATCCAAGACTCGAAGCACACGACTGGGTTTGCGCTGGTTGACGATAAGCAAGGCACAGCGAGCGTGACCGTCAATTTGACTCACCCTATGGCATTCCATTTGTCCACAGACTCCTATGGGGTTTTGGTGACGTTCCTGCGTCCGAAGGCACAGGGCGGCCTCCTGGGCAAGGTGATCGTGGTCGACGCTGGGCACGGCGGAAAGGACAATGGTGCCACCCATCACGGCGTCGAAGAGAAGAACCAGACTCTTCCGATGGCCAAGACAATCGCGAAATCGCTGACTGATGCGGGAGCATCGGTGATCTTGACCCGGTCTGACGACACCTTCATCCCATTGAACGAGAGACCCGGAATGGCAAACCGCAGTCACGCCGACCTCTTCATTAGTTGTCACTTCAACTCGAACTCGGTCGAGGAAAGCCGGTCAGGGATCATCGTCTTCTATCACAAGGACGACTCGATGGACATGCTGCTCGCCGAGTGCTTGAGACATGAGGTCGCCAAAACCAGCGGACTTCCGGACTTGGGAACGTGGAGCGACGGTAGGATTTACAGTTCAGGCTTCGCGGTATTGAGGGGGGCCCAGATGCCCGCCGTATTGATGGAGCTAGGATTCCTCAACAACAGCAAGGATAGAGAACGCATCCAGAAGCAGGAGTTCAGGGACGCGGTCGCCCAGGCCGTGGTCAAAGGAGTCAAGGTGTTCTTCGGTGATGAAAAGAAAGGTTGAGGCAAAGCGGTCGAACGCTCCCCTGTTCGTGGCCTTGTGCGGGCTGGCACTCGTGGCCGGTCTCGGCACCTATATCATGAATTCACCGGGACGGACCGTCCTCAAGCCCGCCCCGCCGGCCGCCCAGGAACAGCGGAGCGGCGACGTCAAAGTCTATACGCCGCACTACGATCCGAAGGGGAACTTATCCCTCAAGCCTGGGCTCGCCCATGCCACGACCAAGGAGGATCCCCGGGTGTTCGCTGTGAACCAGTACTTGGCTCAACTCAGCATGGTGCCCAAGGACGCACGGGCCAAAGCCTGCACCGTCAGATCCGGGGTCGCCACGATCGACTTCACCTCCAGCTTTGATACGACATACGGCACTGAGGACGAGCAGACGATCCTCAAAGGGATCCTTACGGCCATGTCCCAATTTCCAGAGGTGAGAAGAGTGCTTTTCACAGTCGACGGCAAGCCCCTGTCCTCCATCGGAAACGTCGACCTCACGGATCCGCAGCCTGTGATTCCTGAGACCCAGACTTCCTCCGGTTCCTCAAACTGACTGCTGCGGCCCACATCTTGACAACGACTGTGCCCGCCAAGGCGCCACAGATCCAGCCGAACAGGACTTCCGACGGCCAATGCTCCCCAACGTAGATTCTGGAGACTCCAGTGAGAAGAGCGATCATGAGCCAGAACCAACCGACGGGTCTGCAGAGCCATAGGAAGCACACGGCGACGGCCATCATGTTCGCGCTGTGGGCTGAGGCCGTCCCGAAACCGGTTGAGGCTTCGACGCGCATGTGGAATTCAGGATGGGCAGCCAGGACGTCCGGCCAGCTTGGGCGGTTCCACTGAAGCCCGTACTTCAGCGCCTTGGTGGTGCCGTCAGCCAAAGGAAACGCAAGAAGGACCAACAAGGCTGGCACCCGGGACCGGCTCCAAACGACCAACCCGATGAACGTGAGAACGAGGATGAGAATCCCAGCCGTGTTGTGCGTCGCTTCGCTGAAAAAGACCCAGAACGGAGCCTGTGTGTCCGGCATCCCGTTGATGGCGCGAA
This sequence comes from Armatimonadota bacterium, assembly GCA_029781035.1. GTDB lineage: Bacteria > Armatimonadota > Fimbriimonadia > Fimbriimonadales > Fimbriimonadaceae > JAEURO01. The sequence continues at coordinate 127,939 of JAKOXK010000030.1, read as the reverse complement.
AGAGCGACAGGTCAATGCCGTTCACAGGATGATGCTACCCAGGTAAAAACCCGGCATGAACCAACGGGCACACGCCGCGGTCTGGGGCGCCATCGCCGGTCATACCTTGGGGGCACCGCTCCGAGGGCGGACCAGCTACACGAAGCTTTCGTTCTACGATCCTGTGCCCCAACGGATGGCGGCTTGCCCGCCGGTTGAAGCCTGGCTCGTCTTGGCCAAGACTTTAGCTGAAGCCAAACGGCCGGCTGACGTCCCTTCCCTTCTCGAAGAGCACTGGGCCTATCGCGAAGGAGCCACGGCGTTCGCGTCCGCCAACCTCGCCCGCGGGCTCCAGGCACCGCTTTCGGGGTGCTTCGAGAATCCCCTGTCTGAAGACTCGTCGAGCCTCGGCCGTGCGATCTTCTGGGGAATCGCTTTTCCTGGGCAGCCGGAGCTGGCTGCTTCTTGGGCTTCATTCGATGCTACCTACGACCACGCTGGCGAAGCAGTCATGGCGGCACGGTCGATCGCTGCCGCGGTCGCAGTTTCTGGTCGAGGGGTCAGCGTGGTCGACATTGTCCGGTCAGCGACGAGCGTCGTCCCCAGCAACAGCCTGATCCACCGTGTCGTCGCACTTGTCCTCAAGACTCTAGGTCAAACCGACGCTGTCCGAAAGATCCAGTTGCAGGGAGCCGAATCGTTAGCGGTTGCGGATCCGAACCACGCCGTTCTGACCTGGGCCTACGCGCTGGCCGCTTTTGGCAATGCGAAGGATCCCATCGGTGCCCTGTTGGCGGCTGCTGGATGCGGGGCCTCCAGCGACGTGGCCGCCATGGTGTGCGGGACGCTGGCTTGCCTAGTGTTTGGTGATCTCCCGAGCGACTGGACTGACCCCCTCGGTCTCGATTTCGTTGCTGGCCACGGACTCCGCAGTTTTGATCCGCCGCTCACGATCGATGATGTTGTAACTGCGGTCGGATCCGTCGTTGTCGAGCCACCCCTTGGTGAAGTTGTTACCATGGCCCCGACGGTGGAGTCAGCTCCCGAGACGAAGACGACAGTCGATACTGAACAGGAATCCGCCACGGAAGCGACCGATGGTGTGAGCGCTGAACCTGAGGAGACTGAAGAGGCCCAACCTGTTCCGGCCGAGGAGTCGACAGCACCAATTTCCCCGAAGCCAAGGCTGCCAGAACCCCCCTTAGGCCTGGCAATGGCTTGGCAAGACGGCGACCTTCAGACCGTCGCCGAATACATTGACAGCCCGGTCGGTCAGGCAGGCTCTCCGTTTCGAATGGCGGTCCGGTTTTGGAACGGAGGGCAGGATCCCGTCACAGTACGATCCACGATCGCTTCCGGTGCCGGGTGGCCGTTGGCGACCCGCCTCGACACTCACTTGGTGCCTGCGGGCGAGGGGATTGTCCAAGGTGTCGTCGCCCAACCCGACCACCTGGAGTGCGATCAGCAATTGGTCTTGACCGTTGACGCCACCACTTACCGCATCCCTGTGTTGGCACCGATGACGTGGTGGTCGGCAGGGCCGTTTTCCAACGAAGACGGGGCAGCGTTCACCAAGGAGTTCCCTGCTGAACGGAGCCAGAAGTCGAGCGACCGGTTTTCAGGTCGGAGCGGGATGCCCTTGCGTTGGGCTCCAGTAACTGGGAGCGGCCGATCGCTCGACGTGGAGCCACTGTTCCAGTCGGGCCCAGGCGTCGTCGTCTTTTACGCACGCCTCCACTTCCCCGTTCCTGGCCGGTACAAAGTCGTCGCAGCGGGTTCCCCTGGAGTCGTCTTGCGGGTCAACGGGGAGACCATCGTGAAGTACTTGGACACGCACAAGCCTGTGCCCGGAGACAGAGCGCCCTACAGCGGTTCGTTCGATGTCAACGGTGACTGCGAGGTTTTGATCCGCGTCATGCGAGACCGGACCCCGGCTGCGAAGCTCGTTCTGTACTTTCTGAGCGACACGGGTGCCGTCGTTGATCCGGTCACTCTGTCTGGGCTCCCCGAATGAGTTGGATCGCCCGGAGGATCGCTCGAGACCTTTGGGCAGCGATGCTTTGGCTGATCCGCCGACGATGGGTTCGACGTTTACAGCGTGCGGGATTGGCCCGCTTTCGAGAGGGATCTAGCCGAGACCGGGCGCGGCAATCCTTTTTGCGGCAAGAGAGATTCGCCCGGCGCTATGGGCTCAAGACCCTGACGGTCATTGTCACCGTCTGCCTTTACACACTGGCCTTCCTACTGATCTACAACTTCTTGGGATTCTGTATCGAACAGGGGTGGTTGCCCGTCCGCGAGTCGGATTCGAGTCCGCAGTAGAGCGAGTGCCCGGCGTTGCGGAGCCGGCATGGGAAAACGGTGAAGCTGATCGTCGGTCACCCACTGCAGCGAACCGACAGGCCGGTGCACCTGGGCAAGCGCCACTTGGACGTGGATCCGGTGACGGGTGACCGAGTGTCTGAACGCCCCTATCGTCGTCAGTTCGCAGAAGCCGAGGAGCCGGCTCAGTGCCTTGGGGTCGGGAGAGCGGGGAAACCCCCACAGTCCCTCCCACCACTCACCCGGGCCCGATCGGAGAATCCCGAGCCGGTCCTCCCATTTCGGGAGCCAGATGTGGTGCTGGAGCAAAACCGGTGCAGAGGGTGCGGCCCGACGAGGAAGTTCGGCGGAATTTCCAGCAAGACGGGCCGCGCAAAATGTTTGGAGGGGGCATTCAGAGCACTGGGGCGCGCCGGGACGGCACACGGTGGCACCCAACTCCATGAGTGCCTCGTTCCACTCACCGGGAGCGTTGGACGGAATGACCGACTCCGCCCACGCCCAGGCCTTCTTCTTCAGCACTGCCTCAGCCGAATCATCGCCACACAAGCGGGAGTAGACGCGTTCCACGTTCCCATCGACGACTGCATTCGCTTGTCCCATGGCGATCGAAGTGACAGCAGCGGCCGTGTAGCGCCCAACGCCGGGTAGCGCGAGCCAACCTGCTATTGTCGGAGGCCAGCCTGACTCCACAACTGAACGGGCAGCGAGCCACAGTCGTTTGCACCGGCTGTAGTAGCCCAGACCGGCCCAGAGCGCAAGTGCTTCGTCCAAGTCAGCCTGGGCGAGGGCCTCAACTGTCGGAAAACGCTCCATCCACCGCTCGAAATACGGTACGACGGTCGCGACGGTCGTTTGTTGGAGCATGGTCTCACTGACCCACACCGAGTACGGCGTGCGTGACCGCCGCCAAGGGAGATCCCGCTGGCTACGACGGAACCACTCCAGAAGGGCACGCTGGAGTTCGTACGCTTCAGCCAACGGTCTCGTCTTCGAGCAAGCCAAGCTCCATCATCGCTTTGCGGATGTCGGTGCACTCGGTGAGGACGCGACCAATCACAAGATAGTCCGATCCTGCATCCAGGGCTGAGCGGGCATCGCCGACTCTCTTTTGGTCGTTGGCGGAATGATCTGCGGGCCGGATCCCTGGGGTCACGATGACCCCGTGCCGGATCGCTTGTCGCACTGCTCTGACTTCATGAGGTGAACAGACGACGCCGTCGAGTCCGCACTCGATCGCCATCTTGGACAGGGCTATCAGATGTTCCTCCAGCCCGCGGCACACGCCGAGCTGTTCGTTGAGCGTCTTTTCGTCCAGGGAGGTCAGAACAGAGACTCCGACGAGCAAAGGTGCCTCGTTGACGGCGAAAGCGCGGGCCTCTTCGACCGCAGCGACGAGCATGGCTGGGCCGCCAGATACGTGAAGGGTCGTCATCCAAACGCTGTGCTTGGCCGCTTCGCGGATTCCAAGCGCGACCGAGTTGGGGATGTCGTGGAACTTGAGGTCAAGGAAGATCCGGTCAGCTCCAACGTCCTGCAGACGATCGATGACGTCCAATCCGTGGGGCAGTGTCAAGGCATGCCCGATCTTGAAAGCGCCCACGTACGGCCCGACACTCCGCACGACCTTGATCGCCCTGTCCAGATCCCCAGTGTCGATTGCACAAATGACCTTTCTACGCAGTTCCATCCCTCGGTATCCTCGCTGCCCCAGAGTCCCGCTCGATTCGCCCTACGACTTCAGACGGCCCACCCAGTGTCCAAGGCGCGGGCCTGCCGCCGTTCGGGTCTAATCAGACAATGCTACACCGCGAACTGCTTGTCGGTGGTCACTTTTTTGGCGGCGTCTGTGATCAGGGCGTCGCCAAGGGCCCGGTCTACGCGCCGTACGACGGCCACGTGGTGGGAACTTGCGCCGAAGGGACTTGGCAAGAGATGGACGCGGCGATCGACGCCGCCGATTCAGCGTTCGCCACCTGGAAGGCATCAAGCCGACGTGACCGGCAGACCCTGCTGCGGACTATCGCGAGACTTGTCCGCGAAAGGGCACAGGAGTTGGTCGACTTGCTCACAGACGAAGTCGGGAAGCCCGTCACTTGGTCGTGGGGCGAGGTCAAGCGGCTTGCGGTGACCTTCGACTTGGCCGCGGACTACTTGTCTTCTCCTAGCGGCGAGGTCCTTCCAACTGACTTTGATGAGCGGGGTACGGGATATCGTTGCCTCGTCGAGAGGTTTCCCGTTGGGCCCGTCTTGGCCGTGACTCCCTACAACTGGCCCTACAACCTGGCGGCGCACAAGATCGCCCCGGCCCTGGCAGCGGGCAACACCGTCGTGTTCAAACCTTCTCCCCTCTCACCCTTGTCCTCGCTCACTCTGGCAAGGCTGATCCACGAAGCGGGGTGTCCAGAGGGGGTTCTGAACGCAGTTGTCTGCAACGGGCCAACGACGCAAAAGGCGGTCACAGACCCGCGCATCAAGATGGTGTCATTTACCGGTTCCGACACTGTAGGGTGGATGATCAAGGGGCTCGTACCTGAAAAGAGGGTCGCACTCGAACTTGGTGGCGACGCCTCCGCCATCGTCATGGCGGACGCAGACCTCGACTGGACGGTCTCTCGCCTCGTTGCGGGCGGCTATGGTTACGCGGGCCAAGTGTGCATCTCGATCCAGCACGTGTTGGTCGAGCAATCGGTGTATGGGGACGTCAAAGAGAGGCTGATCGAAGCTACCCGCGACTGTCCGACCGGCGATCCGAGGAACGCCGAGACTGTCTGCGGGCCCCTGATCGGCGCAGCTGCCGCCGACAAGGTGCAGGAATGGACTCAAGAAGCCCTCGACCGTGGTGCCAAAGGGCTTGTCATCGGGGAGCGGGTCGGAAACGTCGTCGGCCCGACGTTGCTTGAGGATGTTTCACCGGATTCGCGGCTTGGAGGGTGCGAGGTCTTCGGGCCCGTCTTGACTTTGCAGGCATTTGGTAAGCCCTCCCAAGCTTATGAACGGGTCAACCAGTCGTCCTACGGCATCCACTGCGGCGTCTTTTCTCACGATATGCGAGTTTCGGAGGAGGCTTTCCGCAGCTTGGAAGTGGGTGGAGTGATCGTGAACGACTATCCGACACTCCGGTTCGACAACATGCCCTACGGCGGGGTCAAGCGCAGCGGCACTGGTCGCGAGGGCATTGCCAGCGCGTTTGCCGAAATGTCCGAGCCACGTGTCCTGCTGGCCCGGTGTCGCTGAACCCACTCAATCGTGACTGAAAAAGTTCGATTGCGCGGGGCATCAGTCCTGTACAAAGATTGGTGAGGATCTTGGTCCTTGCCTCAATCGAGGCGGCACTCAACGACCACGTGTCGCGGGGGGCTGAGAGCTTGGCCGGGGAATGACTTTTCTCGTAAGTTTCGGCCGACGTTCTTTCAGGGCCACTTTGAGCCGTGTCGCATCCAATCTGGTGACGCGACGAGGGTCGCAAATAGGCGACCAGTGCTAGTTGGCGGGCCTGCGAAGGCGGGGCCCGCCCCCTTTCTCAGTCGGCGTCGATCAGCGGACTGCCATACCGGTCTCGAACTCGAACACGTGGATCTTGTCGAGATCGACGGCGAAAGTAGAGCCCTTGCCCGCTTCGATCCGCGCAGAAGGGTCGAGCGTCGCCGTGATATGGAGACCATCGGCGACCAAATAGGCCGTGTCCTCGGCTCCAAGCTTCTCCAACACGTCGACTTGAGCGTCAAACGAGTTCTCTGCGGTCAAGGGAACCGGGCAGTTGGTCGTACTGTCGTAGATGTCCTCTGGCCGAATGCCTACTGTGACTTTCTTGCCGACTTGACCCTTGAGGGGATTACCCGCAGGGAGCCCTATCTTGAAGGCACCGACGTCCACGTGTCCGTTGGTCACCGTACCGTCGAGGAAGTTCATGGGAGGGGCCCCGATGAACCCGGCCACGAACTTGTTGGCCGGCTTGTTGTAGACGTTTTCCGGCTCGTCGCACTGCTGCAGCACACCGTTGCTCATGACGGCGATCCGCTGTCCCATGGTCATGGCCTCGACTTGGTCGTGGGTGACGTAGACCGTGGTGATCCCGAGGTCCCGGTGCAGACGGATCAATTCGGCACGAGTCTGGATCCGAAGCTTGGCATCGAGGTTGCTGAGGGGTTCGTCCATCAAGAACACCCGTGGCTTGCGCGCGATGGCCCGGCCCAAAGCCACCCGTTGCCGCTGCCCGCCAGAGAGCTCCTTGGGGCGGCGGTGGAGAAGCTGGTCGATCGCAAGCATTTTTGCCACCTCTTGGACGCGGCTGTCGATCTCCTTCTTCTTCTGGGTGGCTTCCCCCATGTGGCTCACTTGCCAGAAGAACCCCTTCAGCTCTCTCAACTTCAGCCCAAATGCGATGTTCTCATACACCGTCATGTGGGGGTAGAGGGCGTAGTTTTGGAAGACCATGGCGATGTCACGGTCCTTCGGCGGCACGTCGTTGACGCGGTTTTCCCCAATGAACAGATCGCCTGAAGTGGCCTCTTCCAGACCCGCGATCATGCGCAGGGCTGTCGTTTTGCCACACCCTGACGGCCCGACCAAGACCATGAACTCACTGTCGCGGATGTCGAGACTGAGGTCATCAACGGCCTTCACGTCCTTACCGAAGACCTTCGAGACGTTTTGGAACCTGACTCCTGCCAAAGCAGCCCCAGTATATCCTAGGGATCATGGAGAAAAGACCGGGTCGCCAGCAAGCCGTGATGGACGCTTGGTGAACTCCAGGCTTCAGTTTCGGCGCGTGGCTTCGATACCGAACGGTATCTCCATCTCTTCGACGTGGACTTTGATGGGAATCCCCTGCTCACAGAACTCTTCCAGCCGCTCTTGGATCGTCTCCCAGAGTCGGTATCGCGCCTCGTCCATGGTCGTGCCTTCGACCCGGAGGCCGGGAATCACCGGGCAGTGGCCAATCCAAGTTCCTTCGTCATCCTGGTGCATGGTTACGATGAAGGTCATGTGGTCCTCGGTTCTGTGTCCTGCACCTTTCTACGGCTAGACGCCGCAGCCCGCACCGGGAAGAAGGGCCGACTAGAGGACTTTTCCCTCGATTCCTGCGATCGAGCAGGCCAATTGGCGCCAACGAGCCGCACTGACACGCGGTCCCGACTCGATCTCGAGGACTCCGTGGACGGCGCCAGCGAAGACGAACTGCCACAAGACCTTTGCCTCCATGACCTCTTCAATGCCGTCGAACCTCACACAAAGCGACAGTTGTCCAGGTGAGGGCAAGGGCCTGGCGGCGTCGAAAGCTATGTGGCCGGCTCCGACCGCCTTGACAACGATGTCCACGTTCCCAAAGTCGTTCGAGACTGTGCCAAACGGTGAGCTCTGACACCACCACATGCGGCGCTCACCAGGGCACGCGTCAGGCCGGGCCTCGACTTCCACTTCGATCACGGTGCCCGAGTTGGTCTCGATGATCCCCTCCCGGTGCATCACGATCGGGCCAGCATAGACCTCGATAAACACTGGCCCCAACGCAGTCTCTGGCAGTGGCTGCGCCAAATCAACCGTCACGGCACTGGGTGTCGCGGCCACGATGCGACCGTGTGCGACGATTCCCGAGTGCAGCCTAACGACCCTAGCCTGGTGACCCAGGAACCTGCTCTCGTCCTCTATATGGATTGACATTTATGAAACGACTAAAAGAAAAAGCCAGTATGACCGGTGCCCGGCGGATTTGTCACCACTACCGCACCCCATGACTGGCCCACGGTCGGTTGTGACCGGAACCTGAGCCAGGGCATAATGAGCCTCACATGTCCGACAACGTGAAGCGCATCGTCGCCACCGACTGTGGATCGACCACGACCAAAGCCATCTTGATCGAGCAGAACGACAGGGGCGAATACCGGCTCATCGCTCGAGGCGAGGCGCCGACGACGGTCGAAAAACCGTTCGAGGACGTGACCGTAGGCGTCGTCAACTCGATCACAGAGCTTGAGGAACTCACTGAGACGGAGGTTCCGGAAGGCGTTTCGAAGGGCAAGAGGTCTCTCCTGAAAGACGGGCGTGTCTGGAGACTGCTCAAGAGCGGTGAGTCGCAGGGATCGCGGTCAAACTCGCTTGAAGCTTCCGACCTATACGTCTCCACGTCGTCGGCAGGTGGCGGCCTTCAGATGATGGTGGCTGGTGTCGTCAAATCCATGAGCGCCGAGTCGGCCGAGCGAGCTGCACTGGGCGCTGGTGCCATTTTGATGGACACTTTGGCGGTCGACGATGGCAGAAAGGAGTGGCAGAAAGTCGAGCGGCTTCGGCAGTTGCGTCCCGACATCATCCTCATGTCGGGGGGCACTGACGGTGGTACCAAGTCGCACTTGGTGGACATGGCCGAAGTGATCCATCGGGCCGATCCGAAACCTCGCTTTGGAGACATGAAGCTTCCGGTCATCTTCGCCGGCAACACTGAGGCCCGCACCGAGGTCACCGAGGTACTTGGCTCGGGCATCGCGACCAAGGTCGTCGACAACATTCGTCCGTCGCTCGAGGCTGAGAACCTCGGCCCGGCCCGAGACGAGATCCACGAGCTCTTTCTCGAACATGTCATGCAGCAGGCTCCTGGCTACTCGAAGCTTCTGGAGTGGACGAGCGAGGAGATCATGGCGACCCCCAACGCCGTCGGCAAACTGCTCGAGGAGTATGCCCGCAACGAGGGCATAAACGTCCTTGGGGTCGACATCGGGGGTGCCACGACCGACGTGTTCTCCGTCTTCGACGGCGTCTACAACCGGACGGTTTCGGCCAACCTCGGCCTGTCGTACTCCATCTGTAACGTGTTGAAGGAGGCGGGAACGGCCAACATCTCGCGCTGGATCCCGATGATGATCGATCCCTTCGAGGTACGGAACCGTCTACGGAACAAGATGATCCGGCCGACGACGATCCCGCAAACCTATGAAGACCTGTTGATCGAACAGGCGGTCGCACGTGAGGCCCTCCGTCTGGCTTTTGGCCACCACAAATCGCTGGCAAGGACGCTGCTCGGGACGCAACAGCAGCGCGACGTTGGACAGATCTTCGACCAGACCGCAACAGGCGAAACGCTGATCAAGATGATGAAGCTCGACATGATCATCGGTTCGGGCGGGGTGCTGTCCCATGCCCCGCGACGTGCCCAATCGGCGCTCATGATGCTCGACGCCTATGAGCCTGAGGGCGTGACGATGATCACGGTCGACTCGATCTTCATGATGCCGCACTTGGGAGTCCTGTCTGAACACTTCTATGAGGCCGCCAAACAGGTGTTCGAGTACGACTGCATCGTCAAGTGTGGCCACTGCATCGCGCCGACCGGGAACGCAAAGCCGGGAGACACCGCTGTGACCGTGGCGGGCCCCGGAGTGAACGAGTCCGTCTCAGTCGGCTCCATCAAAGTCATTCCTCTTGGCCGCAACGAGTTCCTGGAGGCCACGATCACACCTCACAAGAACCTCGACATCGGCGAAGGAAAAGGCAAGCCGCGCACCATGAAACTGGAGGGTGGGACGGTCGGGATCATCGTCGACGCCCGAGGCAGGCCGTTGCAGCTTCCCAGCGATGATGTGGCCAGGACGACAAAACTGAAAGAGTGGCTGGCGGCCATGGGCCTTCCCCTCCCCGAATAAGCGTGGCCGACCCCGTGTCACTGGCGAACCCCAACACGGGCTCCCACGTCGTACAAGTGTAATGCGCTCCAGGAGACACCACGGATGACATTAGCCAGAGCATTCACAGCCCTTGCCGGTGCGACATCGGTCGCTCTCGTCGCCTTTGGGCTGCCGCAGGCGAACAAGCCGCAAGCGGCCGCGCCGGGCCAGGCAGCACCTGCTCAGGCTGCCAAAGCGGCCAGCACACTCTATGCCGTCTGGCTGACACCGGATCCCAGACCTGGTGACGCCAGCGACCTCGTTCTTCGGACCAACCATGAGCAGTACACCGCGTACCTTCGGTCGAAAGGTTCGATCTTGATGGACGGGCCGTTTGCCGACGGCAGCGGATATCTTTGGATCCTAAAAGCAGCGAACGACGAGGCAGCCTTTCGGCTGGTCCAAGAGGATCCGACAGTGCGGTCCAAGTACTTGGACGCGGTCGTAAAGCGCTGGAACGGCAAAGAGGCTCCGCCGATTTCGGAAAAGGGTTCTGGATCGGCAGCTGGAGGTTAGTTCACCAGCGGACACCGGCTAAGGCACAGCCGACCATACACAGTGCCACCAGTCCGGTTCCGTAAGCGAGCATCAAGATCCGGAACGCCTTTCGCCCGAGGGCGTGTCCAAAGTTGATGACAAGGACACTTTCGACAGGTATCCCGTCCTTCGACCGGCGAGGAACCCAGAGGCGCGTATCTTGTTTGCCAAAGTAGAAGCCGAGCCGCCAATGCTGGGAATCGGCCCAGACGGCTTGATTCTGCTGCCGACGTTCGGCCAGAAAGGGCTCGAACAGCTTGGATCCGACCAGAGCGTGGGTGCTGGTTTCCAGGACGATCGGCCACTCAATCTCGGCGGGCATCATTTCTGTTATCGGTGGGTTGGCGCCCGCATCTCAGCATCATACGGAGGCTCGAGTCCTACAAGATCCAGCCGTCCGTGCCATAATCGCCCTCAAGCTCTCCGAAGACAGTCGGTGGCCCCTGGGCCTTAATGATGCCGACCGAGGGTGGCGAAGAGACGAATTGACGGATGTTTCCGGCGAGCGCCGGCACATCAAGCTGATTGGGCTCCCGCTTCCTGCCATCGGACGGGAGCCCAATCGTTTGTAGCCAGGTCGGATCCCGGCTACAGGAGGAAACATGCCGACAGCCCAAAAGGCTAACGTCATCGAGCAGACTAAAGCAAAGTACCAGAAAGCCGCAGGGGTGCTCTTCACCGAGTACCGCGGCATGAGGGTTTCTGAGCTTCAGGACCTCCGCAAGCAGCTCAAAGCCAAAGGCGGCGAGTTCAGCGTTGTCAAGAACACTCTGTTCAGGATCGCCGCAGGCGACGACGCGAACAACCTTCCCGAAGCCATGACGAGCGGGCCCACCGCGATTGCTTTTGTCTACGAGAACGAGTCGGACTGTGCGAAAGTCCTTGCTGACTTCGCCAAGACCCACAAGTCACTCGTGATCAAGGGCGGGTACATCGCCGGAACCCTCTTCGACGACAAACAAGTCGATGCGCTCGCCAAGCTGCCACCTCGCGAGGTCTTGATCGCACAGGTCATCGGCGCCGTAGCCGCGCCGATCAGCAACCTCGTTGGAACGATCGAGGCCCTCTACGCCCAGCCTATCCGCACGCTCTATGCCGCTGCGGACAAGCTTGGCGCCGAGCCCTCGAAGCCCAAAGAGGAGGCCGCAGCCAAGGAAGAGGCCTCAGAGCCCGCAGCTGCAGCACCTGCCGAGACAGCCGAACAAGAAGCTGCACCCACCGCCGAGGCGCCAGCCGCCGACGCCCCGACCCCCGAGGCTGAAGCTCCTGCTGAGCCCGCCTCTGAGACCCCCACGGAGTAACCAACCATGGCATCTGCTACTGTTGAAAAAATCGTCGAACAGATCGCTGGCATGACCGCGATCGAGCTCAGTGAGCTCAAGACCGCTCTCGAAGACAAGTTCGGAGTCACGGCCGCCGCGCCGATGATGGGCATGCCCATGATGATGGCGGGCGGTGGCGCGGAAGCTCCTGCCGCAGAAGAGAAGACCGAGTTCACGGTCGTGCTGGCCGCCACGGGCGACAACAAGTTGAACGTCATCAAGGTCGTGCGCGAAGTCACCGGACTCGGCCTCAAGGAGGCCAAGGATCTCGTCGACGGCGCCCCTCAGCCCGTCAAAGAGAACATTGGGAAGGCCGAAGCCGACGAGCTCAAGAAGAAGCTCGAAGAGGCCGGTGCGAAGGTCGAACTCAAGTAAGGTTCGGTACCCAATCACCGTGGGCCAGGCGTCATCTGATGCCTGGCCCTTCCGTTGCCCGATCCTACACGCACAGCATTTCCACGATTCCCAGCAATTTGGACATGCCACGGTGTGGAATAGGAACGTTATGGGGGCCGGCTTAGAGAGTTCCAATGCAGGATCTTGGTCTGATCTGCATCACGAACGGCGGAAGTACTGGCGACTGAACATAGTCGGTGAGGAACACTTTCCGGTCGTCATCGAAGACCAAGGGGTGACACAACTGGCTCACGTCGTCAACGCGTCGGAGCGTGCGTTCAGGGTCCGCCTGTGCACGGAAGACCCGTGTCTTTGGGCCATCGGCAGGATCGTCCGGGTCTCCGGAGGACAACGAGGAATGAGCTTCGTGATTGATTGTACGATCCACCACCGGGACACCCAAAACCTGGTCCTGAGGATCATCCGCGAGCAGTCGACAGGAGCATCGGCCGTCGGTTGGGAGCGGATCATTCGGCTCTTGAAGGCGGAGACATTGGCTCGCCCAGGAAGGATTCGCCTAGCCTTCCAACAAGCCCGGTCGAATCCTGAAGACACTCAGCCTCACGCGGCTTGACCTCACCCTATGGTCTTCTGACCCGGATCAGGGCTCGTAGATTCCTTGTGGTTTTGTTAGAATCCTCTTACTAATAGTCGCCTTTCGGCCCTTGGTTGAGGACCTGCTTGTACAATCTAGCCCTTCTTGGTGCAAAAAATATGAAAAACCGAGCGTTCACCCTCATTGAACTCTTGGTGGTCATCGCGATCATCGCGATATTGGCCGCCATATTGTTCCCGGTCTTCACACAGGCTAAGGAAGCCGCAAAGAAGACTCAGTGTCTTTCGAACACGAAGCAAGTTGGGCTTGCCCTGTATTTATACCTGCAAGATTCAGACGACACGCTTCCTATGGCCAACTACGACGCGAACACGTATAAGGGCCCGCCCTATACGGTTTTCTCGTGGCATGCTGGCAAAGGTGCCGGAGAACTCAACTGGGCCGACCTCTTGTTGGTCTATGCCAAAGACACGAAGTTCTTCCACTGTCCGGATGACAATACCGGGCTCGCCGAATGGCCAAAGAACAGCGGAATCCACGTGCAGGGCGAGCTGCTTTCGTATGCCCTGAACTACTACTTCTTCCGCCGGTTGGACGACGGTGCCCCGTACCACGGCAAGTACTTCTCTGTGTCGGGCGGCAACATGTCCACGATCACGGCCCCGGCCAGCAAGATCTTCATCGCCGAGACCGGGAGCGGCAGCAACTTCGAGTTGATCAACCCAGGTCGCTGGGTGGCGCCGGACGGCAAGACTGGGCTCTTAAACAGGCACCAGGACGGTTCCAACTACGTCTATGCCGACACCCATGCCCACTACCACAAGCTTCCCGAGTGGTGGAAGTCCGTAGCGACTACGGTCTGGAGCACACCCGAACAGGCTCAGCTCCAGCCGTGTCCGCAGTGGTTCCCCTGGATCGACGTCTCCGAAGAGAAGTGGTAGGCAGGGCCCAAATACTGTATTCCCAATCAGAAGAGGACGCCCTTGCCGGCGTCCTCTTTGGTTTTGGCTTTCAGTTTGTGCGCGTCAGTGGTCGCCCCACTCGAATCCCAGACCTGGCATCAGCCGCGCTCCATTGCCCGATGACTTGCCCCCTGGCTTGCCCTTTTGACCCCAGAATCCAACACCCTCGATCGTCGCCTCAGCATTGACGTCTTTCGGCTTGTCGTTGGGGTGGAACTTCGCCTCGAGCTCCGAGCGAACCTCAGTGATGTCCTTCTCCAAAGGACTGCCCTTACAAAGGCTCGGGTCGGGCACTTCGACCACGGTCGTCGCTCCAGACGGGCTCTCGATCGTCAGGAAGTAGTCGCCGTCCCGTCGCTTGATGATGCTTTTGACCTTCGCTTTGATCCGCCAGACTTGTGTCTCGAGGGGCCCGACACGCTGATCCTGAAAAGCTGCAGAGGAGATGTCGTCGGCCAGTCCTTCGGGACGCTCCATCTTCAAGAGGTCTTCGATCGTAATGTCCTTTGCCGTCCGTGAGATGTTGATCGCCGCCGGATCGAGTCCGTGCTTGACCGCGACCCGGGTCGGTTTCGCCTTGGAAGACGTTGTCGAAGACGCGTTCTTCGCAGCGCCACCTGGGTTGCAGCCCGCTACGATCACCAAGGAAGCTATGCCCAGGGCACTAGGCCAGGCTCGCCGTCGTTTCACCATAAGTCCCCCAAGGATACTAGACAATGACCGAACTTGACGAAACATACGTCAGTAATACTTGGACACTTTGACCAAAAGGTGATTAGTGTCTTCTTATTCTTGTCCCTGTCCGCCTCAACGGGCATACTGATTGGTAAGGTTACGACACGAACACGCCACATGGCCTCCAGACGACGTGCTTTCACACTGATCGAGATTCTGGTGGTGATCGCTATCATCGCGATCATCGCGGCCATTCTGTTCCCGGTCTTCTCCCAAGCCAAGGAATCGGCGAAACAGACGGCGTGCCTGGACAACATGCACCAGATCGGATTGGCAGCGGTCTTGTACGCTGAGGACAGCGACGACACGTTCACAGGGCCAGACTACGGGGGACCGAACCCCGTGGCTTGGGGAGACACCCTGCAGCCCTATGCCAAAGACTATCGGTTTCTCGACTGCCCGGCGGCGAGCCGCCACATGGTCCATGCTCTGCCAGAGCCGAACTGGCCACTGGGACTTTCGAAGACGTGGAGTTACGACTACGCGTTGAACAACGTGCAGGACGACGAGGACGAGCCGATCGGAGCCGCATGGGCCGCCACGACTGCCATCTCATACCCATCTTCTACCATTCTCTTCGCCGAGGGCTGGCCCCTCGCGTCGGATCCCGGATTCGGCAATGGTGAGGCCCGCCATGAGATCAACTGGGTGTATGGCGAGCGCGACCAGGCCTTCCAACCCTTGGATGACGGCAATCCGCGGCACCACGACCACTTCAACTTCGTGGCTTGTGACGGTCACGCGAAGAACCGAGCGCGCCCCAGGCAGGCGGACGGACGTTTTTACGGTGGCACGAAGGACGAGGAGTGGCTCCGAGATCCGTGACGCGGCGTCCTAGTTCACTTGGACAAGCTCGTAGGCTTCGATGCTGTCGCCCTCTTTGAAGTCTTCCCACCCGTCGAACTTGATGCCGCAATCTTGGCCTGCGATGATCTCGCGGACGTCCTCCTTGACGTTGCGCAGTGATGCGATCTTGCCCTCGTAAACCAGCTCCCGGTTACGGGTGACCCTCACAGATGCGTTGCGGACAACGCGACCGTCTGTGCAGTGGGATCCCGCGACCTTTCCGGCTTTTGTGAGTTTGAAGACCGCCCTGACTTCGGCCGTCCCGAGGAACTCCTCTTCGAACTTGGGTTCGAGCATGCCTTTCACAGCGTTCTCGATATCCTCGATCAGCTCGTAGATGATCGTGTAGGTGCGGATCTCGACCTTGTGTCGTTCAGCCTCGGCCTTAGCCCCCGCCTCGGGCTTGATGTTGAATCCAACAACGATTGCGTTCGCTGCACTGGCGAGCAGAATGTCGCTCTCTGTGATCGTGCCGACTCCAGCGTGGATGACCTTGACGTTGACTTCGTCGCTCTCGACCTTTTCAAGGAGACCTCTGACAGCTTCGACGCTTCCCTGTACGTCGGCTTTCACGATCAGGTTGAGATCCTTGATCTCGTCTTCTTCCCCGATCTTGCGAATGTCCTTAAGACTGACCCGTCGCTTGGGCGACGTCATCGCTTTGGCCCTTTCTGCCTGCAGCCGATCGTCCACGAGGTCACGCCCGGAACGTTCGTCCTTAGCCGGCTCAACGCGGTCGCCTGCGCCCGGGACGTCGCTCAGCCCCAGAACTTCGACGGGCGTGGAGGGGCCGGCCTGCTGCATCCGCTGCCCTTGCCAGTCCGTCATCGCCTTCACTTTGCCCCAGGTGTTCCCCACGACGATGATGTCGCCCACCTTGAGCGTGCCGTCATCGATGAGAATGGTGGCCACCGGGCCCCGGCCTTTCTCAAGCTGTGCCTCAATCACGACCCCGGCCAGAGGCGCCCGGGAATCGGCCTGCAGCTCCATGACTTCGGCCTGGAGCAGGATCATCTCAAGCAGGTGCGGCACACCTTCGCCCGTGTGCGCGCTCACCGGACAGACGATGACTTGTCCGCCGTACTCTTCGGGGATCAGTTCGTGCTGGGTGAGTTGCTGCTTGATGCGCTCCACGTTGGCGTCAGGCTTGTCGATCTTGTTGACAGCGACGATGATGGGAACTTCGGCGTTCTTGGCGTGACTGATGGCCTCGATGGTCTGCGGCATGATGCCGTCGTCGGCAGCGACTACGAGGATCGCGATATCCGTCACCTGGGCACCGCGGGCACGCATAGCGGTGAATGCCGCGTGGCCCGGAGTGTCGAGAAACGTGATCACGCCCTCGGGCAGGTTCACTTGATAGGCGCCAATGTGCTGGGTGATCCCGCCATGCTCTTTGGAGACGACGTTTGTCTTGCGGATGTAGTCCAACAAGCTCGTTTTGCCATGGTCGACGTGACCAAGGATCGTGACGACCGGAGGGCGTTTCTCCTTCTGACCGGCTTTGGCGACTTTTCTGTTGGGGGACGCCGCTTTGGGGGCCTTCGGCTCTTCCCACTTGACTGTCTTTCCAAACAGCTCGGCCACCTTCTCCGCGACCTCGGGTTTGAGGGTCGTCGTCAGGGTCGCCATGACCCTTGCCTGCTTGATCAAGGCGGTCAGGACCTCTTTGTCCGGCTTGCCGAGGGCCGCCGCCAGGTCTCGTGGCGTGGATTTGCCCGGCGCCAAGTGGATCGTGTCCTCAGAAGCGGCTGCTTCCGAAAGTCCCTCAACGATCAGGTCTACGATGTCCTTGTCAGCTTCAAAGGACGATTCGTCATGTCCGACGCCAAGGTCGTCCAAGACACTGATCACGGCCGTTGCCGTGACCCCGTGCTGCTTTGCGAACTCAGCGACTTGAACCTGCATGAGGCACTGTTTTACCTGGTAAGGAGCACCTCCGCCTGAGACTGGCTGTCGCCATGCCGATTCCCGCCTTGACCTGGCCCAGCGTCAGCTTCAAGCGCACCTGAGGACGCCTTCGTCTGCTGGGCGCCCGTTCGGAGCTGCTAAACCAGAGGACGGGCGTTCGGTCCGAAGTCGGCGTTGTAGTAGCGAACCAGTGTGGAACCCGGGGAGCACACTTGGTCGATCTTCGCAAGCACTTTGGCAGACAGTTTCGTTTGGCAGGCCATGACGGAATCCTGCAGCTGCTCGGGAGTCCGGGCGCCGATGATCGGTACGGTGATCCCTGGTTGCGAGGCGACCCAAGCCAGACTGAGTTGTGTCAAGGTGAGACCCTCCTTGTCAGCGATAGCTTTCAACTTCTTGACGACCGCCATCGATTGAGCCGACACTCGGCCCATGGGGTCGCTCTTGGAATACCGCGCCGACTTCGGAGCCTCGAGGTACTTGCCGGACAGTTGTCCACCGGCCAACGGCGACCATGGAATGCACGCCAAATCATAGGTCCTCAGGAACGGCAGGAGCTCTCGCTCGATCGATCGGTCCAAGAGGTTGTACGGCGGTTGCTCGCAGACGAAGACGTTGGTTCCCAAAGCCTTGGCCACGTAGAGAGCTTCGCAGGCCTGCCATGCCGCGAACGTGCTGGTGCCGATGTACCGGACTTTGCCTGACCGGACCAAGTCGTCGAGGGCTCTCAACGTCTCATCGATCGACACGCTCGGCTGGGGCCGGTGGATTTGATACAGGTCGATCCAGTCGGTCCCCAGTCGCTTCAGACTGGCCTCGCAGGCTTCGATGACGTGGTGTCGCGTGTTGCCGCGCGCGTTGGGGTCCGTCTCGCTCATGCGTCCATGGCACTTGGTGGCGATGACCAATTCGTGGCGCTTCCCTTTGATCGCTTTGCCCAAGATCGTCTCGCTCGTTCCTTGGGCATACACGTCCGCTGTGTCGTAAAAGTTGATGCCGAGTTCGAGGGCCTTTGCCATCACCTTCATGGCTTCCGGCTCGTGGCTGCCCCAGTCGTCAGGCTCCCAGCCGAAAGTCATGGTGCCTAGGCACGGGTTGCTGACCAACAGGCCTGTGCGGCCCAGCGAGCGGTACTCCATCCTCTCCATTCTGCCAGGACCGCCAATCCTCAAGGTGCCGCCCGCCTTCCGTACACGGTTCCCGGTTGGCCCTGGACTCGGCCCTAGCTTCCCGCCATAATTCGACATGGCTTCGTTCATTGATGGGCTCAGTTTTGACGACGTCCTTCTGATTCCCAAGCGGTCTGAAGTGACCCCCAGCGAAGTCGACACCTCTTCCCTCCTTCTTCCGGGCATCCGTCTGAACGTGCCGATCGTCTCTGCCCCGATGGACACGGTCACGGAGGCCCGCCTCGCTATCGCGATCGCCCGCGAAGGCGGTGTTGGCGTGATCCACCGGAACATGCCGATCGATGTCCAGGCGGAACAGGTAGACCGGGTCAAGCGAAGTGAGCACGGGGTCATCACGGACCCCTTCAAACTGGGCCCCGACGACACGATTCAAGACGCCGTCACGTTGATGGCCCGTTTTCGGATCAGCGGCGTCCCGATCACAGACGAGTTCGGAAAGCTCGTTGGCATCCTCACCAACCGTGACATCCGGTTTGTTTCGGACTACGCGATGTTAATCCGCGAACGGATGACGAGCAAGAACCTCGTCACGGCCAAACCGGGCACCACTCTGGACGAAGCCCAAGCCCTCCTCGCCGAACACCGGATCGAAAAGCTGCCCATTGTGGACGGCGAAGGCATGCTCAAAGGTCTGATCACGATCAAGGACATCGAAAAGGTCAAGCGCCACCCCCACGCGACCAAAGACACCAAGGGACGGTTGGTCGTAGGAGCTGCGATAGGGCCGCTCCGAGAGCCCTATGAGAGGGCGAAGGAGTTGTACGAAGCAGGTGTCGACTTCGTCGTGATCGATGCAGCCCATGGCCAATCCATCGGGGTGATCGAGTGCACCCGGATGCTTAAAAAGAAGTTGCCCGACCTGAAGGTGGTTTCGGGCAACGTGGCCACCCGGGACGGAGTCCGCGACCTCCACAATGCCGGTGCCGACGGACTTCGCCTTGGAATCGGTGCTGGGTCGATTTGCACGACGCGTGTCGTGAGCGGCGTGGGCGTTCCTCAATTCACCGCAGTCATGGAGTGCTGTGAGGAAGCGCTCAAACTGGGCATCCCGACCATCGCCGACGGCGGCATCAGGTCCAGTGGCGACGTCGTGAAATCCCTGGCCGCTGGGGCGAGCACGGTCATGATGGGCAACATGTTCGCCGGATGCGAGGAGTCTCCAGGCGAAACCGAGATCTACAGGAACCGGGCCTACAAGGTCTATCGAGGCATGGGTTCCATCGGGGCGATGCGGCAGGGCTCCAGCGACCGTTATTTCTCGGTCAAGGACACTTCGGCGGCGATCGTCCCCGAGGGCGTCGAGGGACGAGTTCCTTTCAAGGGACCCTTGTCCGACACCATGATCCAGATCATGGGCGGCATCAAGAGCGGAATGGGATACCTTGGCGCGAGGACGATTGGTGAGTTGCAGGCCAAGGCCGAGTTCGTCAAGATCACCAACGCAGGACTTCGGGAGTCGCACCCCCATGATGTTTGGATCACGAAGGAGCCGCCGAACTACTCGTCCCCGTTCGTCAGTGGCGAAGGCGACTGACCCGGCACGATCCTGGCTTCGGACACGTTAGAAAGGAGCAACCGTGTTCGCTGTCGCCCTGCTGGCTGCCCTGGCTCCGCCCCAAGACTTCCCCGACATGCCTGTGTCGTTGTGCGTCCGGGGGCAGAGGCTCGAAATGGCCGTGCCGTACCTGGCGGAGCGGTTCGGTTTGAAGCTTGACGTGGACGGCAACCTCAAGGACAACGTCGTCGCGATCAACGTCTCCAAGATGCCCGTCAAGCGACTGCTGAACCTCATTGCGAGGGCCAACGACGCGAGTTGGGAGCCGGCTCGGAGCGGATGGGTGCTGGTCCGACCACCGGAACTGGCTACCCGCATCCTTCAAAGAGACTTCGACTCCGAGTCAAAGACGCTCAACCAGCGACAAGCAGCGTATGCACAGAAGGTCGGCGACGAGGTCTGGTCGGCGGACATGACGACCGCCTTCTTGGAGAAGCTGAAGTTCACACTGCATCCGTCTGACAACCGCGGCGTCAGCTTGGACGGCCCTCGATTGGCATCGCCCGTCTCGCGGCTCAACCAGTGGCTCTTCGCCCATGCTCCCATGAACTCGGCCCTGAGACTTGAACCAAGAGGGTCGGTGACCTTCAGTTCGTCTCCACTCGAAGGGGCGTTCAACCTTGACAGCGCCTCGATGGCCAAGCTGAAGGAGTTCGAGCGGTCACAAAGTGAGTTTGCGAGCGTCGTTCGTGCGTCAGTGACCGATGCCGAGTTCAAAGACCCGATCTGGACTGATGTCGTGACGATGACTGACTCGGCACGTAGCCCTTTGCGATTTCGGCTGAACATCCAGGACAACTTCACCAGCATAGGAGGGAGCCTCGCTGTACAAGACCGGTCGGGCAGCACGGTCTCCTGGGCCTTTGTCCCATACACCGAGTGGCTGTCTCGGTTGCCGAGCCTTTCGATCCCGGAGGGGCTGGAGGCCACCCAGAACAAGTCTGTGCCGCTCTCCGAAGCGGCCCGCTCGGTTGAGCGCCTGCTGCCCCGAGAAGTCGCGACTTTGCCCCGATACCCAGTCCCGTACCTGAACGATCATGCCCTGAGCGATGCCGACCGCCAACTGTTGTCGCGGCCCGACAGAGTAGACCCGTTGTCCGCGACAGCGACCGATCTGGTGTTCGCGCTCGGGCAGTTGACGCAGCGAGATGTTGTCGCGTCGCTCCCCGACACCCTTCTGACCCCGGCACACCGGTTCGTCTCTGACGGCAATCTATCGCTGCGTCTCTTTTGGGACCAGCAGGCTGCTGCGGCCGCGATCGACCCGACCGTTGACGATGGAGTGATTCTGGTCAAGCCGTGCCTTCCCACCCTTTCCGAGAAGCTCCGGCTCGACCGCCGGCCGTTGGCACGTCTCATGACGAGCCTTCTGGCGAACGGGTACGTGCCGATGAGCCCATGGGCGCGGTATTGCGCGGCCGTCGGTTCCCTGACTGCCTATCGTGCCGCCGAGTACCTGTCGATGGCCCCCCTGACCGCGATCGGGTACGTCAAACCTCGCTCGGAGCACACGGTGGAAGACATGTCGGCCGAGTTCCTGGGAACGCTCTCTGGAAGCCTCCTCGACAGTGTGGCCAAAGGACAGAGCATCGAACTGGCCACTCTCGACCTACGCCAGCGGCGTCTTTTGTCGAGGCTCCTCGCCCTTTACGGCTCCTCGGACGAGGAGGGACTGGGCAACCAAGTCAGACAGGTCACACTGAGTTCAGAGTCCGCCGATCTCACCGAGACTGAGCTCGCGTTGCAGGGGATGACAGACTCCCTGATCGGCCCCTCAAAGAGCCAGAAGGACACCTTGATCCTGCCAAGCGGCGCCCCTGCACGGCGAACAGCACGGAACGGGCGCGCCTACCACTTTCACGTTCGGATGACCGGGAAGGCGCCCATCGAGTGGACCGTCTACGAGATCGGAAAGCGGCAGCCGAAAGAGTCCAACGCCGTCAGAAGCGCGAGCATTGCTGAGAATTCACCTTCTTTTCCACAAGGGGTTCCGTAAAAGTCCCATGAAATTACCAGTTTCTTGCTAATTCTTGGCATGATTCGGCACACACGGCCATATCTGTGCTAGATTTCTAATGGTTCTGGAAGGGGGCCGATTCGGTCGTCCATTTCTAGTGACCTGGAGAGATAGTCAATGAAACTTAAGACTCTGATTCTGATGGCGTTCGCGACCATTTCGACCGGCGCTTTCGCTGTCACCCTCTACGATCACAGCGTTGGTTCAGGCTTCGGCTACAGCGCAGGCAATGGCGACGCCGATGGTGGCGTCAACGACCTCGGCACCAACGCCGGTCTGCAAGCTGGACAGCTCGTGACCGCCGTCGCCGGTGGCACCGTGATCAACCACGTCCAAGCCAACTACCTGCAGTTCAGCGACGCCAGCTCGCAGGTTTGGGTCGAAGTGTACGACAGCACTGGCAGCACCCTGATCGGTTCCTCGGGACTCATCGGCGCCACCAAGTCCTACTTCACCGACAACGTGTTCGGCCTCCTCGGCGTGACCTATGACGCCAACGTCAACATCGGCGGCCTCACGGCTGGTCAGCAGTACCTCGTGGCCATGCAGACGGTTGGCCCGAGCTGGAGCTATGTTTGCCGCGACGTCAACGGACTTGCTGAGTCCTTCGGCCGCGACTATTCGCACTTCGGCTACGGCGGCGGCTATGGCACGACCGCTTGGACCGAGTTCGGTGTCATGGGCTACGGCTCCGGTCAGATCAACATGATGGTCAACGCCGTTCCCGAGCCGGTCAGCATGATCGCTCTCGGTATCGGCCTCGCTGCCCTTGCTCGCAAGCGCCGCAAGTAAGCCCCGACTTGAGAGTCAACCTCTCAGATAAGGAAACATCAGGATCACCCGTCGTTCGACGGGTGATCTTGTTTTTGCTCGTGTGCTCCCACCATTCTCGGTGGGGTTCCCGGAAGTCAAAGAGACGGTGGCCCCAGGCTCTTGATGCCTGGGGCCACCGCTGAACGAGACAGGATGGGCGAGTCTAGTCCTCGTCTTCCTTCTTCTGCTTCTCGTACTCTTTAATCAGTGCCATCTGCTCGTTGGACGGTAGCTCTTCGTACCGCGCCATGGCGCTGCTGAAGAGCCCGCGGCCCTTGGTGATCGACCGCAGGTCCAGGGCGTACCGCATCATTGTGGCCATGGGCACCATCGCGTTCACCCGGGTCTTGCCGGGAGCGATGGGCTCCATTCCCTGCAGCTGGCCCCGCCGGGTGTTCAGGTCTCCCACGACGTCACCGACAGCCTCGTCTGGAACGTCCACATGAACCCGCATGATCGGCTCAAGGATGGTCGGCTGAGCTTTCTCCGCCGCCGCTTTGAACCCGATCCGGGCTGCAGTCTTGAACGCCTGCTCGCTCGAGTCGACGTCGTGGTACGAACCGTCATAGACGACACACTTGACATCGACAACCGGGTAGCCGGCCAGAAATCCGGTCGACATGGTTTCGCGAACGCCCTTCTCGATCGCGGGGATAAAGTTCTTGGGGATGGAGCCGCCCACGACCTCGTTCCCGAACTCAAATCCTTCGCCTCGGCCCCTGGGTTCGAGGCGTAGCCAACAATCGCCGTATTGGCCCTTGCCGCCCGTCTGCCGTTTGAACTTTCCTTGGGCCTGGGCCGTGCTCTTGATCGTCTCTTGGTAGGGGACTTTTGCCTCGCCGATCGTGACGTTGACGCCGAACCGTGTCTTCATCTTGTCGATCACGGTGTCGATGTGGATGTCGCCCATTCCCTCGAGGAGTTCCTGGTGCATCACGGTGTCGCGTGTGTACCGCAACGTGGGATCTTCTTCCAGGATTCGCTCCAAAGTCGAACCGAGCTTGTCTTCGTCGGCCTTGGTCACGGGGTGGATCGAGACACGGTAGATGGGATCGGGAAACTCGACTGGGGCGAGCTTGATCTTCTCTTTTGCCGAGCACAGCGTGTCGCCCGTGTGAGTGTCTTGTAGTTTCGCGATGGCGCAGATGTCGCCGGCCCACACGACCTGAGCCGTCTCTTGGTTCTTGCCGTGGGCGAAGAAGAGGTTGTGGACGCGCTCGTCTTTGTCGTGCCCGATGTTCCAAACGTGGTCGTCGGCTTTGAGCATGCCGCTGAAGACACGGACGTAGTTGATCTTGCCGACGTAGGGGTCAGCCGTCGTCTTGAAGACAAAGCCCACAAGCGGCCCGTTCGGGTCTTCCTTCATCTCCTTGTCGTCAGCGGTCGTGAACGGGTGGGTGAGGGGCGATGGGAGTTCCCCGACGATGCGGTCGAGAAGAGTGGCGACACCGATGCCGCTCGCAGCGGAGCCGATCAGGACGGGGATCACCTTTCCGTGGAGCGTGCCTTCCATCAGACCGTGTTCGACTTCCTCTGGGGTCAGTTCCTCACCACCCAAGTACTTCTCCATCAACGCGTCGTCGCCCTCGGCGGCGGCGTCCATCATCTTTTCTTGGAGCTTCTTGGCGTCGTCGAGGTGACCGGTCGGGACGTCTTCAATCTCAGCGCCTCGGTCCTTCCCTTTGTAGACCTTCATGTTCAGCAGATCCAGAACTCCGCTAAAAGCCGCCTGATGACCGATAGGGATCTGACACTCAACAATCCGGTTCCCGTACCGAGCGTGCAGGGTTTCCATCAGCCCTTGGTAGTCGGCGTTGTCCCTTTCCAGCTTGTTGACGAAAATGCATCGGGCGAGTCCGTGCTTTTCCGCCACTTCCCAAGCCAGGTCGAACCCGACGTCGAGGTCGCGTTTCGCCTCGCAAACGATGATCATCGAGTCCACGACTCGTGCGACCGAATACAGCTCTCCGACAAAGTCGGAAAAACCGGGGACGTCGATGAGGTTGACCTTGTGGTCGTGCCACTCGAGAGGCAGCACCGTAGAGCCGATCGAAATCTTCCTCTTGACCTCTAGCGGATCGTAGTCGCTCTGGGTGTTGCCTCCGTCGGTGCTACCGACGCGGTCTGTTGCTCCGGCGGTGTACAGCATGTGCTCGACCAACATGGTCTTTCCTGCACCGCCGTGACCTACAATAGCGACGTTACGAATCTTGTCGGGTGTGTACTGTTTCAACTGCGAAACCTTCCAAAACGTAGTGGCCCCTCCAAGGGGGGCTCAGAGCCTCAGCATAGCACGATTTGAGCCTGGTCCAGCAGTCTGACTGGTATCCTGGCCACCAACGTGGCGGCCACCCCAAAGGCAACGATCCGCACCCTCGCTCCTGACGACAGCATCGAGGAACTGACCGACCTGCTGCACCGGGCCTATAAGACCTTGGCCGACCAAGGTTGGAACGCGACGGGGAGCTACCAGACGATCGAGACCACTCGGTACCGCATCGCCGAGGGAACCTGCTATGTGGCGGAGCTGGCAGGACGGATTGTCGGCACGGCGCTTCTGATCACAGCGATGGATGGGACTAAGCCGCCCCTCTACGGACAGCCAGGTGTCGCCGTGCTAGGGCAGTTCGCCGTCGAGCCAGTTCTTCGGGGGCAAGGCCTTGGCTCCGAGCTCATTGATACGGTATCGACCGAGGCCCTTCGCAGGGGATATCAGTCCCTGGCACTCGACACTGTCGAAACCGCGACGAGCTTGGTTGAGTACTATGAGAAGCGGGGCTTTAAAGCCGTGGATCATTTTCAGTGGCGGGACAAGACGTACCGGTCGCTCGTCATGGTCAAAGGCCTTGGCCAACGCGGATTTGCGGACGACTAGGACAGAAACGCCATGTGGACTGACCCCATCCTGAGACTTTGCGGTCTCCCGCTCACTGCCGAACTAGAGCCCGCCCTGATCGGGGGGCTGGCGATCCTCATGACTTTCGGGATACCGATTATCGCCATCCTCACGCACCATCAGCGCAAGATGGCCGAGATCATCCGACGGCAGCCTCAGTCAGATCCCACCCTGTGGCGGGAAGTGGAGGCTTTGAGGACTCAAGTGACCGATCTTCGGGACCAAGTCAACGAATTGATCGTCAAGACAGACCAAACTGCTGTTCTTCCACCTCCGGTTCCTTCCCTAGAAGAACGCATCAACTCGTAGGCGCCAACGATGGACATACTCTCACCGTCCCTGCTCCCGCTGGCTTCGATAGAGGACGTGATCGGGATCTGTGGCGTCTTTCTCGTGGCGACGATCGTTCCCATCGTCTCGATCCTCACCCGCCATCAGCGGCGCATGGCTGAGCTGATGCGCATGACTCCACAGCAAGACACGCGGGTCGTCGAACACCTGGACCATATGCAACGGCAGATCGACGAACTTCGGAGCCTCGTCCAAGAGCACATCATCAACAACGACCGGCCTCTCCCGCTGACCCAGCCGCCACCGACACCAACAATAGAGCAACGCCTGAACGGTTGAGCCGCGTCTCAATTCTAGGAGCCCCATGAACCGCGCCACCCTTCCACTGCTTCTGACATGCTTCGCCGTCGCCTCTATGGGGCAGGCAGGGGCCAAGAAGGACTATTCAGCCGACACCAAGACCGTCGAGTCCACGGTAGCCACACTCTACGACGTTATCTCCGGCCCGGCTGGCCAAGCGCGAGACTGGAACCGGTTCAAGAACCTCTTTGCCGAAGGGGCCAGGATGGTGCCAACGATCAAGCAAGCCGACGGTGTCGGGAAGTTCGTCCTGACCCCGGACGACTACGTCACTCGAGCCGGGCCTATCCTCGAAAAGGAGGGCTTCTTTGAGAAGGAGATCGGAAGCAAAATCCAGAAGTACGGCCCGATCGCCCAGGTGTTCACCGCCTACGAGTCCCGAAAAACGCCGACCGACGAGAAGCCTATCGAGCGGGGCGTCAACAGTCTGCAACTCACGTTCGACGGCAAGCGGTGGTGGATCGAATCGATCACCTGGGCTGGCGACGGAATCGGCGGACCGATCCCAGACGATTTGATCAAAAAGTGACCGGTCCGGTCACTTCCACAGGTAGACCACGTTCCCGTTGTTCTCCCAGTCGGTCACGAACATGTCGAGCTTCGTCGAGGACACGGAGTCGATTCGGATCGTTCGGGTCGGCGCACTCTTGAGCGTCACATATCCGCGTCTAAGGTCGACCGTGTAATCGGCACGTGCCAACACACGGCTGTCCACGAGGATTTGAACTGCGGATTCGATCGGCTGGTGGTCCAGCTTGAAGAGCTTGCGGTTGACCGCACCAATGCGGATCGACTGGGCCTGTGCGAGCGGGGCGGGCCGCGTTTGGCCGGTATAGGGATCTTTCCACTCGGCGTTTAGAACCAGGCCGTCTCGGTTGATGTCGCCGAACGCGATCGCTTCGACGACCTGGGTCGGATTCGAGTTCCAACTGGGAGTGTTGCCAAAGCCGGTACCCGTATTGAGGAAGATCCGTGTCTTGCCCCACCAGGCACCGGTGGCCAGGTCGAGGCGACCGTCGTTGTTGACGTCGGCCAGGGCAAGGCCCGAGACATAGCCATCGTGGTATCGCCATCCCGGTGTCGTTTCGAAGGCACCGGTGGCGTTGTTCCGGTAGAGCTTGAAATCGCCGGACCCGCCTCCGACTTGGTTGTTGTCACTCATGACAAAGTCGGGTCGGCCATCGCCCGTCACGTCACCGACGACCAAGGTGTTCGCCATCTGATTCGTGTTGTCCGTGCTCTGCCAGTCAGGAACGCTGCTCAGCACGCCGCCGGTGTTGCGGTAGACCCAGTTGCAGGTCTGGCTCCCCGCTGCGACCACGTCCAGGTCGCCGTCCCCGTCAACGTCACAGAACTCCATGTCGTCGAGGTTCCGCGTGTCCACCGATTGCCAGCTGGGCGTCGTCTCCAAGACGCCTCCGTTGTTGAAATAGATGAAGTTCTTCCAACGACCGCTTCCATAAGCGTCGGAAGACCCGACCAGTAAGTCGAGGTCGCCGTCCAGGTCGACATCGCCCCAGTCCGCGTGCCATCCATAAAAGCTGTTGGAGCTTGTCCAAACGGGCAATGGCGTCAGGACACCGCCGACGTTCCTGTAGACCTTCACTCCGGGTGCCCCCGACGCCGGGTTCAGTACCGTAACGGCCACGTCCAGCCAACCATCATTGTCGTAGTCGCCGACAGCCAGGTGGCCGTGCTTCCCAAGGTCGTTCGACTCCCATGTCGGCGTCGTTGCAAACGTCCCACCGACGTTCATGAAGACCCCGTTCTTCTCGGACCTCATGTCGTTGCCGTTCGAGACAACGAGGTCGGGCCAACCATCGTTGTTCAAGTCGGCGACAGCACCACCGGTGGCGTAGTGCTGGTCGGTGGAGCGCCAATCGGGGACCGTGCTGTACGGCACTTGGGCCGCGCCATAACCAGAGACGAGGACAAGAAGACTGACAGCAACGGACTTCGACATTGGAACCGCCTCGGAGTGCAGTGTCACTCCTCACTCTTTCCACGCCTGCCAGTGGTCTTAGCGTTCGGTTCGCTCTTCGTCTTCCGACTCTCCAGCCGCAATCACTTCGTCTGCACTGAGGCGTGCTGCAGGCACGGCGACCGATGGTTCCGGCTTCGGAACGTAGGCGCCCGCCACGGCCTTGTCCCTGACCCGCAAACGCTCGGCGCGTTCGGTGGCTCCTGGAGTGACAGGCCACAAGGATTTGTCGGCCCAGTAGCTGTGGAGGAACTCTTTCCAGACGCGCTCGTAGACGTCCCTAGTCTGCTCGGCAATGTGTCTCCAGTTGAAGTCCGTCTTGAGTCGTAGCGCTGCTGCTTCCTTCAACCTAGCTGCCCGGGACGGGTCGCGCAACACGCGGATGACAGCCCAAGCCAGAGATCCGGGGTCACCTGCGAACGAGGTCGTTCCGGTCTTGTCGTGCAGCACCACTTCTTTCAGCCCTCCGGCGTCAGAAGAGACCACCGAACAGCCTGCCGCCATGCCTTCGAGCGCGACGATGCCAAACGGCTCGTACAGCGACGGGAACACCGCCACGTCGGCACATCGATAGAGCTGATAGAGAGGAGCTCCCTTCATGAATCCCGTGAAGAGGATCTTGTCCTCGAGCCCGAACCACCGGGCAAACCGTTCCAAGTTGTCTCGGTTCCCTCCGCCGACCACGACGAACTTCGTGTCCGGTTCCTCCGCCAAAACCGAGCTTGCCGCGTTCAGGAGCACATGGATGCCCTTCTCACGCACAAACCGTCCGACATAGAGGACGACCTTTTCGTCGGGCCGGGCGATCCGTGCCCGCCAGACTGCTATCTCTTCGGGTGTCGCGTCAAACCCAAACTTGCTCGCATCGACCCCGTTGTAGATGACGTCCACTTTGTCGCCCGGGCAGGAGAAGTAACGTCCGACCTCTCCTTTCATGAACTCGCTGCAGACGATGACCCTCCAGGCTTCGTAGGTGAGCCAGTACTCCTGTTCATGGATGTACTTGCTCATCTCGTTGTGAATGCCGCTGTTACGGCCCCACTCGGTCGCATGGACCGTTGCTACCACTGGTAGTTGATATTCGTACTTCAGGTCTCTGGCTGAGTCCAACGAAAGCCAGTCGTGGGCGTGGAAGATGGTCGGACTCCCACCCGGTCGCCAGTCCTCCAAGAGACGCCGAACGCGGAGGTCGGTAGCCTGGTTCAGCAATTGGATCTCGTGGACGAAATTGTGCGGTTCCCGAGGCAGATCCACCCGGTGTACTTTGACGCCACTCGGTTCGGTCTCCTCGTCTGGGGCTTGAGGCGTGGCCTTTGTGACCACGTGCACCTCGACACCTAGCGCGGACAGCTCTTGCGAGAGCTCCTTCACGTGCGGACTAATGCCTCCCACGATCCGGGGCGGGTATTCCCACGAGAGCATGATCACGCGCATCGGCCTATTTTGCAGGATGCCGTGTCACCGGTGTGGGGAGAACCCGTCGCAAGTACAGACGTCGATCAGCCTTCAGATTCAGCCGGGATCTCTTCTTCAAGCTCAGTCCCGTCGTCTTCGGAGTCGGTCGTACCCGATGTGGCACTGAGCGCCATCCTGCGTGCCGACCCGACGAAGGACGCCGCCATGCCTGCCCCTACTGCGAAAATCAGAGCGGAACTCCCGAGCCACCCGAAGGTGGGATCGTCGGCAAGTCCTGGACCTCGGCGGACGAAGCCAGGTTCGTCCGGATCGTACTCGACGGTGATCCGGCTTCCAGGCGGATGGCTGTGGAACGTCTGGGACGTGCAATCGAAAACGCTTGATCCCACCGGAACTCCGGCCGGGTAGTCGACTGTCAGCCGGTAGCTGTGCGCTAGGGGGCCCAGTCCATAGAGCCACTGACGAGAGACGACATCCCAAGCACCCGCACCCGATGTCTGGCCAGTTCAGCGTCGGCCCTGAGGATGCCGGCTCCTGAGAATAGACCGTAGACGCCCGAGATCAAGAGGCCGAGCGCCAAAACGGAACCTATCAGGTTCAAGAACCTAATCACTTCCTTCAACTAGAGACGGAGACGACCATTCGGGCGTTGCTCGATGGCGTGGGTGCTGAGGCCGCCCGAAATCCTGGGCCGTGCGACACTTTTGGCGCCCCTACCCGTCAGAATGCCCGTCATGAGGACGATCCTGTTGACCACCGCACTGGTCTCTATCGCCGCCTTTGCCCAGACTCCGATGGACAAGACCCTGGTGGTCGTCAATGGCCGAGCGATCGATGCTAAGGAGTACTACAAGCGCATGGAGGTTCTGCCAAACGTGGGGTCGTTGGTGAACGACAAGTTCGTCCAGGCCACCCCTGGCTACCTGACTCTCAGCAAACTGATGGACGAGACGCTGATGCTTCAGTTGGCCAATCAAGACGGCGTCTATCCCAGTGACGCCGAAGTGGAGGCAGCGGTCAAGCAGCGCGCTGCCGAGAACCCAGACTTGATCCCTGGCTTTACGCGGCTGGGTTTTACGATGGACGACATCAAGTACGACACGCTCGTTCAACTGGCGCAGTTCAAGCTCCAGACCATGGGCATCAACATCACGGACCAGGAAGTCGAGAAGTTCTACAACGACCACCCGACACTGTATTCCCTGCCCAAGCGGTACCGCCTCCGCGTGATTACAGTGGACAGTGCAGACAAGGAGAAAGCTGTCGACGCCGCGCTCAAGGGCGGCAAAGCCTTCGGTGACGTCGCTCGGGAGATGAGCACAGACCTCACGAACCTGAACGACGGGCTCATGGGAAACGTCCCTGAGTCGGCGCTTGCAGGCGACACACTGGCTGCCATCAAATCGACGAAGAAGGGCGGAACGACGGACTGGCTGGGTACTGACAAGATGTTCGCGAAGATCCTGGTCGAAGACGTCCTTGAAGCGACGAAGATCCCACTTGACGACAAACTGAAGGCACAGACCCGTCGAACCATGATGCTTGACCGAGGCCGAGTCAAGAACGATCTGGGCAAGATGATGGCGGACTTCCGGGCCAAAGCCAAGATCGAGTACAAGGGCACCGTCTTCGACGACCAGCTCAAGTCTTCCTTTGGCAAGGGCTGACGAGTGGAACTTCTCCATCGGCTTGGCCTCAGGGGCAGTTTTCAATTTCACTTGGCACCGGTTGTCCTGGTACCGGACGAGCGTGCCCACCAGGTCTACTCGGGCTTCGGGATTGACACCGGCCAACAAGCCCTCGGCCTGATCAGAAGAGGTTACGACCCGGCCCTCCGGGTCAGTTTGGTGCGCGACGACGAGGCGACGAGCCTTTCTTTGCGGGAGGCTGCCGACTACGCCTGGACGGCCGGTGACTCGCTGGTTGTCCCCGCCAGACGCGTGAACCACGCTGGGGGCCTCTATGGCCTCGTGTGGGTCGTCGACCGATTGCTTGGGCCTGGCGGATGTCCTTGGGATCAAGCTCAGACGCACGCCACGTTGAAGCGCCATTTGATTGAAGAAGCGTACGAGCTGGTGGACGCTATCGACGGAGAAGACAGCGAGAAGATGAAGGAGGAGCTGGGCGATGTCCTGCTTCAGCCATTGATGCACGCACAGATCGAGGCGCTTGCAGGACGTTGGGACACCGACACTGTCGCAGGCGTGATCACGGAGAAACTGGTCAGGCGTCATCCCCACGTCTTTGGTGACACCGCTGTGGCCAATGCTGACGAAGTGCTGCGTAACTGGGACGCGATCAAGACTCAGGAAAAGGGCGGGTCCGAGAAGACGGCTTCTATCCTCGACGGCGTCCCAAGGGCCATGCCCGCGCTGTTGAGGGCCTACGAAGTCAGCAAACGCGCGGCACGCAACGGCTTTGAGTGGCAAGACATCGACGGGGTCTGGGAGAAGCTTCGCGAAGAAGAGGCGGAGATCCAGCAGGCGGTCGAGACCGGAGAAGGAGTGGCTGAGGAGGTCGGAGACTTGCTGTTCACGGTCGTGAACATCGCCAGATGGCTTGGAGTGGAACCTGAAGACGCACTTCGACAGATGGTGGATCGCTTCACGACCCGGTTTCAAGCGATGGAGCGCATGGCAGGGCGGCCGCTTCGCGAACTTACGTTCGACGAATGGGACGTTTTGTGGAACACAGCCAAGGCGACCTAGCTTGCGATCTCGTTCGCGCGCAAGACGGCAAGGGCTTGTCGTACGTTCCAAGTGTGCGCAGCTAGCACCCTCTCCGCTTCACTTTCACTGACCGTCGTGAGGTCGCGTAGGATCCGGACACACCGTTCGCGCAGCTTTTGGTTGTTCGCTTTGACGTCGACCATCAGGTTTTCGACGACCTTGCCGCTCAACACCATCGCGGTGGTGGAGATCGCGTTAAGCACCCTCTTCTGCGCCGTCGCGGCCTTGAGACGGGTGGATCCGGTGAGGACTTCAGGTCCCGTGTCGAGGAGGATGGCCAAGTCGACGTGATCGAAGAGGGGGGCCTTCTTGTTGTTGGCAATCCCGCACGTCCAGACACCTTTTTGTGAAGCGTGCCGGGCGGCCGCGACGACGAACGCTGTTTGCCCTGAGGCGGCCAAAGCGATGACGATGTCTTTTCGACCGAGACCGAGGTTGTTCAGGGCCTCGATCGCCGCGTGTTCATCGTCCTCGGCGTCTTCGACCGCTCGGCCCTCAGCAGCGGGCCCACCGGCAACGACAGCGACGAACCGCGCCGGATCGAGTCCAAAAGTCGGAACCATTTCGGCGGCGTCCATGGTCGCTACGCGGCCGCTAGTGCCCGCACCCACATAGATCACCCTTCCACCCCTTTGATAGGCTTCTGCGGCGTGCTCAGCGGCCACAGCGACCTTTTCCTCAGCGGCAACGACCGCCCGCTGCACGGCCTGCTCCTCTTCGTCCATGAGACGCACGATTTCACGTGCGGTCATCTTGTCGAGACCGATCGACCGTGGGTTTCTAGATTCCGTTCCCATAGAACAAACGTCTTGCCAGCCGCGCTGCACCCATGGCGGGCGCTGTTTGCAGGCGCACCCCATGATACTGACGGAACGGACTGGAAATAGGTCCAAACCTCAGGAACCCCTCGTCATCGGTTTCCGTTTCGGCATGGAGACTCTCCTCGAAGAAGGTCTGAAGAACGGGGTCGATCTCCCAGAGGCCGCCAGCCAACACGATCCGACAGAGGTCGCCTTGTGCCGACTTCGCCCGCATATGACTGAAGACACCCCGGCCCAATGAACTCATGGCGCGTCGCATTGCAGCCGTCGAGCACACCTCACCTTGAAGGGCGTCACGCACGACAGCAGGAGCCAGCGACGCGACAAGGGGCGCTGGAGCTGACTGCCGGTAAAGCGCAGCCACGAACAGGTCGATTTTGGCCGTACCAAGGGCTTGATCCATCGCAGCAGCCAGATTTGGGCCTGGGTCGGAGCCGGGTTCCCCGCAGATCATCGTCCGGAGACGAATCCGTGCCAGGTCGAACGCAGATCCCTCGTCACCCAGCAACGCACCGCCTCCACCAGTCTTGAACGGTCTTCCCTCCTTCCAAGAGCAAAAGACCGATCCGGTACCGGCAATGACGACCACGTCAGCCTCGTCTGGTGCGGCCGCCAAAGCGGCAACGTAGTCGGCGTAGGCGTCGACAGCGACGCCGGGGAGAAGGGTGCTGAGGAGTCTGGAAGCGGCATGCCGGGCGCCTGCGTCGAGGAGACCTGCAAAACAGCCGACCGCAGCATCAGGGGTCGGACATCCGATCGACGCTTGCTGGAGGCTGGCCGCCACATCGTCGTGTGGCGTCGTGGACAGGTTCGCAGGCCCACCGTGTCCTTCAAAGACAACTTCGTTCCTCTCGTTGATCACGACACAACGGGTGCTGGAGCCTCCACAGTCGAACCCAAGGAAGAAGGGCACGCAGAGATTATTGCGGATTGCACGGATTCTGTGGCCGTGTGCGGCTCATCCGCACGTTTGATCCGCCAGAATTGGCAGGTGCGCAGATACGGTGGCGAGACCCTGGCCAAATCGCCGAGGATCGCTCTGATCACGAACGACAACCTTGGCAACTTCGCGGTCGCAACGCCTCTGATGCAGATGCTCCGTACCCGCCACGGTGGGTCGCTCCATTACTTTGGCGGAACCCGCGTGGCGGAACTGGCGAAGGCCAGCGAACTTCTGACTGCCTCCTACCCCCTGCACGGTACCGATCCGCGCACCACAGCCTATTACCTGTCAGACCAAACGTACGACTTGGTCGTAAACGTCGAACAGACCCCTTGGGCAAAGGCCGCCGCGTCCATCTTGGCGGGCCAAGACACGTTTGTCTGCGGCCCTTGCATCGGTCCAGACGGCCGGGGAGACATGGCGTTTCCAGAGGACGAGCGAGGTGCGCTTTGGGTTGATCCCGAATGGGCGTCACCGACTCTGACGAACACCTATCCGATTCTCGATTCCGGTTGGATCGCCGAGATCTTCTGTCGCCTGGCTTATCTGGACGGTCCGATTCCAGCCTATCGGATTCCCATCGAACCCGTGGCTGGTGACGTGCCTGAGGTGCTGGTCGCGACAGCGGCGAGCCTGCCAGACAAGCTCTGGCCGGTTGACAAGTGGATCGAACTTGCGAAACGCCTCGCCGCTCGCGGCTCTTCTGTCGGGCTCTTGGGAGCCAAACCCGCTGACCAGGGCCGCTATTGGCGGGGTGCCGATCAAGAGTCGCGCCTGATCAATTCGGGCGTCCACGATTTGCGCGGCCATTTCACCTTGCCCCAAGTCGTCGGTGCGATCTCAAAGGCCAAGCTGGTCGTGACGCTGGACAATGGCATCCTGCACCTGGCGTGTTCGACCCGGACTCCCACTGTCGGATTGTTCAGGGAAGGCATCCACCGCCTGTGGGCACCTCCAGTCCGCAACTTGTCGGTCTTGCATCCCATGGCCGGGGATTCCGTATGTTCGATCGACGTCGACCTTGTGGCCGAGTGCGCCGAAAAGTTGCTGTGAATAGAAATCTCAAACCAATCACTACAAATCAGACCTATCGGACCCTGCAACCACTGCCGATTCATGAACGTAAGGTAGAACTACTCAACCAACTGGCGGTGGCTACATGGACGAAAAGGAACTGCACGACATTCCCACGAGCTGCCCGGTCACAGGCGGCCCTCTTTACGTGAGCGAACTCACCTCCGTCCAAGGAGGCGTCACCATCCGGGGCAGGTTCAAGCTCCCCGAAACGTCAAAGCTCAACAAAGAGCAACGCGATTTCCTCGAAGTGTTTCTCCGCGCAAAGGGCGTGATCAGCACGGTTGAAAAGGAGCTGAATCTGAGCTATCCGACCGTCCGATCGCGATTGGACGCCCTTTTGGAGGCGATGGGACTCATCCCGTACAAAGATTCGACCAGGGCCAAGCCCAAGACGATCGAAGACCGACGCCGTATCCTCGACGAACTGGAGCAAGGGGTCATCTCGGCCGATGAGGCCAAAGCTAGGCTGAAAGGAGCATAGGACATGAAGGACGAAGTCAAACGCATCATGAAGCTGGTGCAAGAGGGCAAGCTTTCACCGGACGACGCCGCCGAACTGATCGAAGCGTTCAGCGAGGCTCCCGACGAGCCTAAGGGAACCGTCGAATCGCCGTCAGAAGGCGAAGCGGGATCCACCGAATCAGTGAGTGAAGACCCGATCGGCCGATTCATCAGTTCGATCGAGAAGATCGGCAAGGACGTTGCTAAGAACGTCAATTGGAACGACATTGCTGGACAGGTCCGGCAGAACGTCAACAAAGGTGTCGAAGCCATCAAGCATGCGGCAGACGAGGCCAAAAAAGGCGGCGGCTTCTCCGTCTTCTTCGGGGCCAGCCAAACGAAGAGGGTCGAGTTGCCCTTGCACGTGCCCGAAGGCAAGACGTTGCGAATCGAAGCGCGTTCAGGGGACGTGTCGGTGCAAGGCGGCGCGGAACTGGGCTCGCTGATCGTCGACGCGACTTTCCGTTCCTATGACACGGAGGAAGCCAAGAAGATGGCTGACGTCTACACCCCTGTCCTTGAGGAAAGCGAACATCAGGTCGTCTTCCGGCAACCTGAGGGCCAGAACATGACGACTGATTTGACCGTGTACGTCCCGACAGGTGTGCCGGTCGAAGTGAAGCTGGCATCTGGCGACGTGAAGATTGCTGGCACGCAAGCGTCAGTCCGCGTTGACGGTTCTAGCGGCGACTTGTCCATCTCCGAGGCCACAGGCTCCATTCAACTGGCTCAAGGTTCGGGTGACGTCAAGGTCAAGCGTTGCGAGGCCTCGATCCTCGCCGTTGAAACCAAGTCGGGCGACATACGCCTCGAGGATGTCTCTGGCGTGATCGAGTTGAAAACGTCGAGTGGCGACGTGGCGGTCGAGTCCGGTCGGCCAAAGACTCTGAGTGTCGAGGCGGCGTCCGGAGACGTGTCCGTCGACATTGCGACTCCCGTCGAAGGTGCCGTGAACATCACGACTGTGACGGGCGACGTCAGCGTGAGCATCATGGACGGTAGCGATTGTCGAGTCACACTTTCAACCTTGAGAGGATCGGTCAGCAAGTCGATAGAACTTGAGGACGAAGTCGTGGAAGCCCAAAAGATCGTCGGTCGTCTGGGACAAGGCAACGGGACGCTTGATGTGAGCGTTGTGACGGGGAATGTGAGTTTGGGCCTACGAGATTCCTCCAAGAGTTAGACATATCGCATCCGGTGGAACATCAGGGCCCATCCTGACATCTGGAAGACAACGTATCCTGGTGTCTTGGCGTGTTGTCGCGCCCTATTCTTTGACACAGAGCACTTGATGGTTGACCGTTTGGTTTTGTCCGAACTCCGGGTGTTGATTGAGCACTTCACGACCTCGAAAAAGGTAGATCCCGAGTTCATGCGGGCTCATGCCTCCGCGCTGGCTTCAGCGATCGAGGCCTGGGCGAACGAGCTTGAACAAGACCGGTCTTTCGCCTCGGCTTCCGCCACCATCGACGAAGGTCAGAACCGCCCCATGTCACAATAGGCAGTGGCCTATTGGTTGATGAAAAGCGAACCTGACTGCTATTCTATCGACGACCTTGCAGCCAAGAACGGGCCAGACGTCTGGGAGGGTTGCCGCAATTACACGGTCAGGAACTTTTTCCGCGACGCCATGAGCAACGGCGACGAAGCGTTCTTCTACCATTCCAGTTGCGACGAGCCCGGAATCGTTGGCGTGATGAGGGTCGTCTCCGAGGCCTATCCGGATCCGACCCAGTTCGATCCAGCCAGCGAGTACTACGACGCCAAGAGCCCCCGGGACAATCCTCGTTGGATGACACGGGACGTGCTCTTTGTCAGGAAATTCGCCCGGATCGTTCCGTTGTCGGAGCTTCGAACGACACCGGGGCTCGAGGACATGAAAGTCCTCATGCGGGGACAAAGACTGAGCGTCTTGCCTGTCACTCCTGAAGAGTGGCAAACCATCCTCCGATTGCCTGGTCTGTGAACCAAGAGCTTTGTCTTTCCGAGGGCCTCAAAGCACGGCGAGGTCCTCTGAATGCCAATTCTTGACTCCATTATCGACATCAGTCATCACAACACCGTCGAGCCAGCCAATGGTTTCCACGATATTGCGCGGGCAGGCATCATGGCCACTGTCCTCAAGGCGACTGAGGGGCGGTCGTTGGTCGACCCGACGTTCGCCGAAAGGATTGCCAGGGCTCGGTCTGTGGGGCTCCTCGTTGGGTCCTATCACTTTGGACGTGCTGGTTCAGGCCAGGAGCAGGCCGCGCATTATCTCGATACAGTGAAACCCGGAACTCGTGAACTCGTGTGTCTCGACTGGGAAGATGGCCGGCTGACGCTGACCGAAGCCGAATCTTTCGCAACGTATGTCGAGCGTGCCATCGGCCGATGGCCGTTATTGTATTCGAGTCCGTCGTTCCTCACCCGACGGGGCGTCTCGCTCATGAGTCCACTCTTCCATTGCCCGCTTTGGATTGCACGTTACTCCAGAAGCCTAGGCAGGCTCCCTCGACCTTGGACCGACTGGACGCTGTGGCAGTACACGGACACGGGTCGCGTCCCCGGCATCTTGGGTGCCGTGGACCGGAACCGCTTCACCGGCGACCGAGGCGACTTAGCTGCACGGTGGCCGTTCTAGGGGTTCACTTGTCCATCAGGGCGGCGATGCCAGGAAGCTCGATCCCTTCGAGGAACTCAAGGCTGGCCCCGCCGCCCGTGCTGACATGTGTCACTTGGTCAGCAACCCCGAACTTTTCCACCGCTGCTGCGCTGTCACCGCCTCCAACGATCGTCACTCCCTTGCACTCGGCCATGGCGTGGGCGACGTTCCTCGTGCCCTCGGAGAACGCCTCCATCTCGAAAACGCCCATGGGGCCATTCCATACCACCGTTCCGGCCGAACGGATCACATCGCTGAAGTGCTGAGACGTGCGCGGACCGATGTCCAGCCCCATCTCCTCTGGCGGCATCTTGTTGGCGTCGACGACCGTGACGGGCCCGTCTTCACTCATCGTGGGCGCTATGACCGCGTCAACCGGCACCATGACTTTTCCGCTACTGTGCTGCAATAGGCCTTTGCAGAACTCGATGCTGGAATCGTCGAGCAGCGACTTCCCTACCTCGAAGCCTTGGGCGTTCAGGAACGTGAAGGCCATTCCACCACCGACCAGGAGTCTGTCGACTTTTGGAAGCAGGTTCTCGATCACCTTGATTTTGTCTGCCACCTTGGCGCCTCCCAGGACGGCTACAAACGGCCTCGCCGGGTCAGTGACGGCCTCGCCGAGGTACCGGATCTCCTTCTCGATGAGGAAGCCCGCCACTGCCGGGAGGAGCCTGGCCACGCCCTCGGTGCTCGCGTGCGCCCGGTGCGCGGTGCCAAACGCGTCGTTCACGTACAAATCCTTCCCATGCGCCAACTGGGCGGCGAAACTGGGCTCGTTCTTCTCTTCCTCGCCGTGGAACCGCACGTTCTCCAGCAAGACCACCTCGCCTGACTTCATATTGGCGACGTGCTTATCGACGATGGGGCCGATGCAGTCCGGCATTAGCGGCACATCCTTGTGGAGGAGTTCAGAGAGTCTCAGCGCGACTGGATGGAGGCTGTACTTTGGCTCTGGGCCACCCTTCGGTCTTCCTAGATGGCTGCACAGGACGACAGCGGCACCGTTTTCAACCAGGTATTTGATCGTCGGAAGGGCCTCCGTGATCCTTCTGTCGTCCGTGATCGTTGTCCCGTCCAACGGGACATTGAAATCGCAGCGGACGAGCGCCTTTCTTCCGCGAACGTCCACGTCTCGGACCGTTTTCTTATCGAGTGCCATGGCCTGGAGTTTACCGACGGGCGCAGCCCGTCCCTTGGACGGTCTTCGGCGTATGCCGACCCCTTGTCAGGCCGCGATCTGGAAAAGTTCCTGAGCCCGAGTGACCTCTTGGCCAACGACCTCACAAATGATGCCGAACTGCTCTTCCGGCAGGCCGACGGCATGAGCCAGGGCCGGATCGACGCCGGTCTGGTCGTTGGTATTGTTGTGGGTGAAGTGAGCCGCGTTGGCGAGTGCATTGGAGATCGCGACGATCAGGGTCGTCTGAGCATGTTCTCCATCGGTGGTCGGATGACCGTGGTTTTGGATCGCGTCGGTCACGGTCGGGCTCATCGCCCAGCGTCGGGAGAGGACGGCGCCGACCTGGCTGTGGTTGAAGCCGAGAACGTGGGTTTCGGTCTCTTCCAGGGGTCGTCCGCTCTCGCGGGCCCGTGTGATGGCGACATGCAGTTCCTGAGGCACGAACTTGTCCATGGCCAGCAGTCCGATCTCGTGGAGCATTCCGGCGCAGTAGAGTTCCTCCGCCTTGCCCGGGACTTTAAGCTTGCCGATGATCCGGGCAATCGTACCGACGGCCAAGGAGTGCCGCCAATAGTCGACCTTGTTGAAGCTCGGACACTGAGTCCGTCCGGTGACCATTTGCTGCATGGCGATGCTGATGATCACCGAACGCACGGTCGTCAACCCCAAAAAGCTGATCGCCCTCCCCAATGTGGCAACCTGTGTGGTGCCGTAGTAGGCGGAGTTGGCCACACGCAGGATCTTGGCGGCCACTGCAGGATCGAGTTCGATGGCCTGTTCGATCTTGCGCGGGCTGACGTCGGGATCGTCGGCCAAACGCAGAACCCGGCTTGCTGACTGAGGCAGCGTCGGGAGGTTTTCACTCCGCGACATCCGGATTTCCAAACTAGCGAGATCCACATCTGCATTCTCGGCGTTTCCCGACCGTTGCTTGAGTTCGATTGAGGCCATTTCTCAGGTTCTAGCCCAGCAGAGCTACACGCGCGTCTTGAGTATGGTACGCTCATGTCATTGAGCCCGACGGCATTATGACGAAAGACTACTATGAGGTTCTTGGCGTTCCAAAGGACGCCGATGACAAGGCGATCAAGAGTGCATATCGCCGGTTGGCCCGCAAGTTCCACCCCGACGTCAATCCGGGCAACGCGAGCGCAGAAGCGAAGTTCAAAGAAGTTGGCGAGGCGTACGCTGTGCTCAGTGATCCCGAGAAGAGGTCACAGTACGACCGCTTCGGATCGAACTGGGAGAACGCCCATGGATTCGCGGGTTCAGGCGACTTTGGCGGATTCGGTCAAGAGGGCGAGGTGGACCTCGGGAGCCTTTTTGGCAATCTCTTCGGATTCGGTGGCGATCCGTTCAACCGTGCCCACCAGGTGCCTCCTCGTGACGTCGAGCGCGTCCTCGACGTCACCCTGGACGAAATCGACTCGGGCACGAAGCGGACTCTGACTTTCCAGACCGAAGACGCCTGCCAGACGTGTTCCGGTAGCGGACGGGTCCGCATGACAGGCGGACGTCCCGGCCCTTGCCCGAACTGCCGTGGGACAGGGACTGTGCCCAACATGCGAAAGATCGTCGTCACGATCCCAGCGGGCTTTGAGGAGGGAAAGAAACTTCGTGTTCCTGGCGGGGGCGCCAAGGGTTCCAGTGGCAAGAGCGGCGACTTGTTCGTTACGGTCCGAATCATGCCCCACCCCGTCTTCAAGCGGAAGGGCCTAGATACTGAAGTCGAGGTGCCCGTCCCTTACACGGTCGCCGCGCTCGGAGGTCAGATCTCCGTGCCGACGCCCCGGTCCAGCGGCAAGATGTCGATCCCCCCTGGCACACAGTCCGGGCAGGTCTTCCGGCTTAAGGGACAGGGTGTGTCGAAGACCGGCGGGGGCCATGGAGACCTTCTTGCCCGAGTGAAGATCACGGTTCCAAAGAAGCTGACCGAGCGTCAGAGGAAACTCCTCGAAGAGCTCCTGGAAACAGAGCAAGGCCAATGAGAAGATCCAATCAGCCCGTCTACATGATCGGAGTCGCTGCCGAACTGTGCAACGTCCACCCACAGACCCTGCGACAGTACGAGCGCCTTGGCCTTGTGGTGCCATCGCGGGTCGGGGCTAAGAACCGGCTCTACAGTGACGAGGACATCGCCAGGGTCAGGCGGATTCAAAGGCTGACGCAACAGATGGGCGTGAACTTGGCTGGGGTTGAGATCATCTTGCGGCTCCTTGACGACCTCGACGACCAACGCAAGGAATTCGAGCAACAGGTCCACGACTACGCCGCCGAAGTAGAGCGACGAGTGCAGCAGATCCTAGCGAATTCGAGTACACCCATACGGGCCGACGAGCCGTTGCTCCCTGTACTCCGGGTGACCAAGCGTCGGACACCGGAAATCTAGAGCCGATCCGCGATCGAGACTCCTGTCCGTGAACAACGCGATACAATGTTGGGCATGCTGCCGATCGCGTTGTGCGCCCTTCTCCTTGCTGGGCCGACCGTCAAGTCCGACATCGTCTACCGGAGTGTTGACGATACTGGGCTCATGCTGGACCTCTATATGCCGGAGAAGCCAGTGCGGAGGCCCGTTCCGATCGCAATCATGATCCATGGAGGCGCCTGGATCTCTGGCAAGCGGAGCGACATGGCTCCCCTGGCCGAGGCACTGGCCGACAAAGGGGTCGCCGTAGCGAACCTTGATTATCGTCTGGCCCCCAAGGCTAAATGGCCAGCCATGATCGACGACTGTCAAGAGGCCGTTCGGTTCTTGAGGAAGAACGCTGCTGAATACGGCATCGACCCCAAGCGTATGGGAGCGATTGGAGGGAGTGCGGGAGGACACTTGTCCCTTCTTCTCGGGTTCACCGACAACATGGGTCCAGACACGGCCGCGCCATCGGCAAGGGTCAAGGCAGTCGTCAACCTCTTCGGACCGGCCGACCTGAGCCAGGACTTCGACAAGAACCTGGCAAACCTCATATCCACACAGGTTCTTGGCAAGAAGTACGATCCGTCCAGCAACGATGTCAAGGAGTTCAGCCCGATCAACCGAATCGATGCTAACTCTGCCCCGGTCTACACCATTCAGGGAAAAGCGGATCCGCTGGTACCGTTCAAGCAAGCCGATCGGCTCGACGAAGCGATGAAGAAGGCGGGCCGAGAGCACGTTGAGGTACTTGTAGACGGCATGGGTCACGGCGTGACTGCCAAGGATCCCGAAGTCGAGAACAAGATCCGCTCAGAGCTTGAGAAGGGCTTGGACTGGTTGGTGGCGAAGCTCAGGCAGTAATCGAAACGCTCATTCGGTGCGCAGCGCTTCGATGGGGCTCAGGCTGGCAGCCTTTGCGGCTGGATAGACGCCGAACACGACCCCGATCAACGCCGACACGATGCTGGCAATGACACCGGCGATCGGATCAAACGGCATCGTCAGGCCCGACTTGGTCGGGAACTTCATCTGAACGGTGGCGAACGTCACGAGTTGTCCGATGGCGATGGCTATTCCCATGCCGATCAGACCACCGACGAGCGCGAGGAGGGCCGATTCGACGATGAACTGGGTCAGCACGGCCCAAGACGTGGCACCGACTGCTTTGCGGAGGCCGATCTCCCTAGTGCGCTCCGTGACGCTGACCAGCATGATATTCATGATGCCGATACCGCCGACAAGCAGTGAGAGAGCCGCTACGCCTGCCAGGATCGTTCCTGCTGCGCCGACGATCGTTCCGAAGACGTTGATGATGGATTCGCGCGAGTCCACCCGGTAGATCGGCTTGTTTCCCGACCTGCGCATCATGGTGCGCCAGACGTCGTCCATTCCCTGTTCGACTGTGAACCCACTCTTGGGACGGCACGTGATATAGCTCACGGCATCGCCCCCGAGCCACTTCTTCTGCGCGGTCGAGATCGGGAGCCAAACGTCTTTGCCGTTCGTGGTTCCCATGATGTCGATCCTTTCCATGAC
Source organism: Armatimonadota bacterium (assembly GCA_029781035.1). Lineage (GTDB taxonomy): Bacteria > Armatimonadota > Fimbriimonadia > Fimbriimonadales > Fimbriimonadaceae > JAEURO01. The sequence continues at coordinate 84,346 of JAKOXK010000030.1, read as the reverse complement.
ACCGACGACCTCGAGGGTCAAGCCGGAGAAGGTGATCGTTTGACCGATCGGGCTGTGGGTGCCGAAAAGTTGGGTTTTGACTTCATCGCCGATGACGCACACGTTAGCCAAGCCATCGAGATCCTCCTTGGTCATGTGCCGACCCATCTGGATGCCGACTCGACTCAACTGCGCCTGGTTCTGATCTGTCGCGAAAACGCGAGGGTCTTTGAGCTCTTTGTCGCCCCGCCGGATCGGCTTGCCTGGCACCATCAAGATGCCGGAGGCCATCTCGATCGTCGTACACCGGTCTTCGATGTAGCGGATGTCCTCGGTCGTCAGCTTGTCGATCCGTCCTAAGCTCGATCGTTCATTCCGTCCTGGATCGAACGCCAGGATGATGGTGTCGCTACCCAGCTTCTTGATCTCATCTGTGAGGAAGTGGCTGAACCCTCCGCTGACCTCCATGACAAGGGAGACGCTCATGACTCCGATGATCACGCCGAGCATGGTGAGGAATGCCCTCAGCTTGTGCAGCCTGAGCATGTTCAGGGCAACGAGAAACGAGTCGAAGACTCCCATAGCTAGTCTTCAGCCTTGACGCTCATCATTCCTTTGCGTGCCGGCCCGGTGTAGTCGGGCTTGACCACGTCTTGGCCTTCGGTCACGCCCTTCGTGATCTCTACCTGGGTGCTGGACTGAGCGCCGATCGTGACATCAACCCGCGTTCCCTTGTCTTTGGGATCCTTCGGGTTCTTGGGCGCGAGGCGCACGTAGTTGCCTTTGTCGTCCTTACCGACGTATTCGAGAGGCAGACGCAGGACGTCCTTCTTGTCCATGACCTTCATCGTGCACTTCGCCGACATGCCGGATTTGAGCTTGGCGTCACTGTCGTCGAGCGTCACTTCGACTTGGTACTTGACGACCACGTCCGTGGACGACGTCGTGGTGCCGACTGTATCGCTGGCTGGCGCTATCTTGGTCACATGCCCCGAGAAGGTCTGCTTGGGGAAGGCGTCAACCGTGACTTCTGCGCGCGTGCCGATCGTCAGTTTCGCGACATCGATCTCGTTTATGTCCAGCTTGACGACCATCTTGCTCCTATCCTCGATCCTGACGATCGTTGTGCCCGCACTGAAGCTGTTCAAACTAGCGACCAGTTCGCCTTCTTGCACGAGCTTCTTCGTGACGATCCCGTCAATGGGGGACAAGATGCGAGTTTCCCGCAGTTGGCGCTCGCCGTCACTCAGCACGCTGCGAAGCTGCTGGATCTGGGCCCCTTGCTGGCGTTGGGCGGCCTTGAGCGCCTCTACGTCCCTCAGAGCGGTCTGGGCGTCGCCAACGTCCTTGACAGCCCGGAGGTACTCCTCACGCTTGGTCGTGTCTTGGATCGTGTTCGCCGTGGCCCGATCGAGATCGGCCTTTGCCTGTTTGACCCGTTCGGCTGACTGATCCCTTTCGAGCCTTTGATTCTCGTCTAATCGATCAAGGTTCTCTTGCGCATTGCTGAGCTTGGTCCGCGCCAGTTGGGCTTGCAGTGTGGCGTTGTCGACGTCTCTTTGAGCGACGTACCCTTGCGACATGAGGCTCTTCAGTCGGTTGAGTTCGTTCTCAGCATTGTCCCGGTTGTTCTGGGCGTCCTTAAGCGCGATCTCGGTCGCGACCTTGGCATTGGGCTGTGTCACCTGCACCAGTTGATCGTAGGACTTCGTTGCAGCGTCATAGGCAGACTTGGCCGAAGTCACCGATGCGCGCGTCAGAGTCGGTTGGGCCTTGAGTTCGAGCGTCAGTTGTCGAAGGTTAGACTTCGCCTTCTCGAGGGCGTTGGCGGCCGTGACACGCCGCTGTTCGAGCTCGACCTGCTGCCTTTGTTCGCCTGCGACCGCGCCTGCGACTTGGGCCTTGTTCTGGTCGACCTGCAATTGCGTTTCCTGGGGATCGATCTCAGCGATCAACTGCCCGGCTTTCACGAAGTCCCCTTCATCGACGTAAAGCTTCTTGACCCGGCCCGATACCCGGCTCTTCACCTCAACGGTCTTGTCAGCATCAAGCGAGCCTGTTTCGACGACTTCGACGGAAACGTCACCACGCTCGACCTTGGCCGTGCTGGAAGGGGTCTTCTTGGCGGCGCCTGGCATCATGCAACCAGCTGCCACGATCACGAGAAACACTGCGCCGAACTGCCTGAGACTCATCAATCGCCACTCCACTTAGCCGCCCCGATACCGGCTTTGCCCCGTTATACCGATCCTAAGCTTCTCAGGTTGCGAGCATCGGGACGAACGGTGACGATAACAGAACCCCTGGCCCCGACCAGCGACAGGCTAAAATGAGCCTCCATGCTTGAGATCGACAACCTCGACGTCTATTACGGTGCTATCCAGGCATTGAACGGGGTGACCTTGAACGTCCAAGAGGGGGAGGTTGTGTCGATCATCGGGTCAAACGGCGCGGGAAAGAGCACTCTCCTCAGGACCGTGAGCGGCCTGAATCGACCCCGGGAGGGCGCGATTCGATTCAAGGGGTCGGAGATTCAAGGAACCGCCCCCGACAAGATCGTCAGGATGGGCATCTCACAGTCTCCTGAGGGCCGCCGTATCTTCACCAACATGACCGTACAGGAGAACCTGCAACTCGGAGCTTTCACCCGAACCGACAACGAGATCCAGTCAGACATGGAAAAGGTCATGGACAAGTTCCCGAGGATCCGAGAGCGGCTCAAACAGAGCGCTGGCACGCTGAGTGGCGGCGAACAGCAGATGTTGGCGATCTGCCGAGCCCTGATGTCCCGGCCGAAGCTGCTACTGCTGGACGAGCCGAGCATGGGCCTTGCACCGAACTTGGTGACTGAGATCTTCAACATCATCGGCGAACTGCACAAGGACGGCGTGACGATCCTGCTTGTCGAACAGAACGCTAACCGAGCCCTTGAAATCGCCGATCGTGCTTACGTCTTGGAGACAGGTCACATCGTGCTCGAAGGCAACGGCCGCGACCTTCTGACCAACCCTAAGGTCAAGGAAGCCTATCTCGGCGGATGAAGGGCGTCCGGTTCGTCGAGTTGGCCGAAGAGCACATCGGGCCAATCATGGAGATTGAGAAGCGGTCGCAATCGTCACCTTGGTCTGAGCGGTCGTTCAGGAACGAACTTGACCATGCTCACGGAGTCTTCATCGTCGCCTTGGCCGACGGCACCGTCGTGGGATATGCAGGAGCTTGGGTGCTTGCCGACGAAGCCCATGTCACCACGATCGCCGTCGATCCAGACCGTCGTCTGTCCGGAATTGGCCGAGCGTTGATGGACGAACTACTCGAACGCGCGAAGAACCTCGGTGCGACCTGCTCGACACTGGAAGTGCGTGCCGGCAACGAACCCGCTATCAAGCTCTACGAGGCAATGGGATACGTCGGGGTCGGACTGCGAAAGAAGTACTACCCCGACAACAAGGAGGACGCTGTCGTCATGTGGCTCTACGATCTCGACAAAATCCAGTAGTACCAGCGGCCCGACTTCATGTCTTCCCTGACCCTTGCCATCGAGACCAGTTGTGACGAAACCAGTGCGGCTGTGGTTCAGGGCACCCGTGTCGTCACAAACGTTGTGGCCAGCCAGGCGTCGATGCACGCCAAGTGGGGGGGAGTCGTCCCTGAAGCGGCCGCCAGAGCTCACGTCGAAGCGATTCTGCCCGCGATTGAGGACGCGTTGGGCGACTGGACCGTCGATGGAATCGCGGTGACCAACCGCCCGGGCCTAGTCGGGGCCCTGAGTGTCGGCGTCTCGGCCGCCAAGGCGCTGGCGCTGACATGGCAAGTCCCGATTCTGGGCGTCCATCACCTCGAAGGACACATTCTGAGCGTTCTGGCCGACGGATGCGCGGTTCCCTTTCCGCACCTGTGTCTCATCGTCTCAGGAGGGCACACCGAGTTGGTCTGGGTGGAGTCTCCGTGTCGGTACCGGCTGCTCGGACAGACGATAGACGACGCCGCTGGCGAGGCGTTCGACAAGGGCGCGCGCGTGCTCGGGCTGGGCTATCCGGGCGGACTGGCGATCCAAAACGCCGCACTTGGAGGCGACCCGGACCATTATCGCCTGCCACGAGGCCTTGCAAGGGATCCGGCCAACTTCAGCTTCAGCGGGCTCAAGACGGCCGTGGCAAGGCTCGTCGAAAAGGAAGGAGTTCACCTGTCGGTCTCTGACGCAGCAGCGAGCCTTCAGGAGGCGATCGTGGACGCCTTGGCCACCAAAGCGATGCACGCGGTCGAAGCGAACGAAGCGCAGGCACTGACCTTGGTCGGCGGGGTGGCAGCGAACGTGTCGCTCCGCGATCGGCTGTCGTCCGAATGCGCCCGTTGCGGGGCCGCGTTCCACACGCCGCGGTTCGAGTTGTGCACGGACAATGCCGCTATGATCGGGATCGCAGGGGGGATTCGTTTGGCCCGAGGGGAGTCCGACGGACCGGACTTGGACTGCCTACCCAACGCACTCTTGCCAGGACTTATCGACTAAACTGGCGGCCATGGCGGAAGAGCCTGCGCCCAGTGTGTCACCCGAGACGCCCCCTACCGGCCCCGTGGCCGAACTCAAAAGGGCCAATCCAACGGTCAAGCTGGCAGCCGTCGTCCTGGCTGGCATTCTGACGCTTGCCGTCCTGTTCTGGGCCCAGGGAATCCGGACCACGCTGGAAAAACAAGAGGCCTTTCGGCGCGGGATCGATGGGCTCGCGTCTGCCCTCGTGATCCCGGTACTGGAGACCAAGTCGGTCGTCAATGAAAACCGGAGTGCTCGCCTCCAGGGAATCATCGAATCCGTGCAACGGAGCGGCAGTTACGACGTGGTCGTCGTGACCGACCCGCAGGGAAACGTACTGGCGACGACCGACACCTCGCTCAAGGGTCAGATCGTAAAGGACATGGCTGACCCGAAGAACGTTGGCCACGCGAAAGCAGTCGATGGGCTGGTGGAGGCCACAAGCCAGATCGCGAACGACGGCGGCGTCGTGTTGGGCGTGTTGAAGGTCCGGGCCAAGCTCTGAGCGCTTCATTTTCGAGGGTGCGCGTCGCGGTACTTGCGGCGCACTTCGTCGATGTCAAGCTGCGTGTACACCTGGGTCGTACTCACACTCGCATGGCCCAGAAGCTCTTGCACCGCCCGCAGATCTGCCCCGCCCCGCAAGAGGTGGACAGCGTAGGTATGGCGAAGAACGTGTGGTCCCACGTGCGACTGAATTCCGGCGATACGGGCGTGGGTCTCGAGGATGCGATAAGCCATCGAGCGCGACAAGGGACGGCCATGGGCGTTGAGGAAGAACGCCTCGACCGGGCGCCGCGCGAGAGCCGGCCTGGCAGACACCCAGTACCTTTCGATCCATGGAATCGTCATGGCCGGAAGCGGGATCAGCCTGGTCTTACCCCGCTTGCCCGTGACACGCATTGAAGCCGTGTCGAGGTCCAGTTCGGAGAATGTGAGTTCGCAGGCCTCGCTCACACGCAGGCCCGCTCCGTAGACAAGTTCCATCAGGGCCCGGTCACGGAGGCCGGCAGGCTTCGACACGTCGGGAGCGCCCAAGAGCGCTTCCAGTTGATCGACTGCGAGCGCTTTGGGGAGTCTCTTGGGCAGTCGTGCTCCCGCGACGCTTGGCAGTTCGCAGGCCGGGCCCTGCCCATGACGCTTGAGGAACTTGAGCAGAGACCGGAGGGCAGAGACCTTCCTCCTCAAAGTCGTGACGGATGTAGGCGGCCCCAGAGACGACTGGAAAAGGAAGATCGCAGGCGCATCGACTTCGGACCAGTCGCGCTTGCCTTGCTTGCGGAAGAACTCGGCGGCTTGTTCGAGGTCTTTGGCGTAGGCCGTCAACGTGTGCCGGCTGGCGCCCCGTTCGTGTTGGAGGTGGTCGAGGAACCACTCTGCCGCTTCGCTGAATCGTCTGTTCTCTTCCAAACCCATATGGTAGGACGGACGTACATCATGTCGTGCACCAGGCTCAACGGATTGGGCCGCACAGCGTCCGAAGCGGGAAACGTCCGGTCGAGAATGTAGTCTTGGGCCAACTGCCTCATGAAGGCCTCGTAGTCCTCGTTTTGAGATTGAAACCGAGGGTCGTGGCGTGTGAGTCCCTCGACTTCAAAGCTGCTCGCGACGACAAACTGGGGCTTCGTCTCGGTCAAGAGCCTTACGTCCCAGTCCTTTCGACCATCTCCCAGATACCGGGTCACCCTCGGTGAACCGGATTGCTCCATTAGCTGGTCGCGTTCAGGTTGGGGCACCCAGCGAGGACACCCCGCCTGGGGATAGAAGGAAGGAGTGTAGAACCAGGGATCGGACACCAGTCCAACTACGGTGTCAGCCGGCATTTGTCGGAAGTAGTCGGCTGCGACATCTCGCGGGTCTGGGCCTGTCATATCCCCGGTGGCGAGAGCCGTCAACATGAGTCCGCCTCCACCGAGCCCGGCGAGGCCCAAGATCGCACCAGCGCCGACCGATTTGAACCTACGGTCCGGGTGCTCGTGGGCGCGGCCGACAATCCACCCGACACCAACAGCAAGGACTGGCATCAACGGAAACGTGTAGCGCATGAACTTGACCTCTGCCCTACCAATCAGGAGGTAGTAGCCCAGACCGAATGCCGCGAGGGCGATTGCCCAGAGGTGCCGTCGTCCAACCGCCCGTCCAAGACCGAACACTCCCAGCAGCAAGAGAATCGTCCCAAAACCGATGCTGAGGTTGACCAAATGAAAGAGGAATCCGGGTGCGGTTCCGGCGAAAACGAGACCGTGTCCTTGCGAGGTGTGGGCCATCTCATAGCCAAAGTCCCGCCAGAACTTCGCTCGATCGAGCAGGATCCCGGGCGTCGTGACGACGAACGTCGCCACACAGGTTGCCACGCCCATGGCCAATTCCCGCCATTTCCTTGTTCCGATGCACATGACGGCCAACATCAGGAGCCCCAGGAGACCCGTGTACTTGGTCCCTGCGCTCAAACCGTAGAAGAGGCCAGACAGCACGGCGTCTCTTGAACTGTGCGAAGTATCGCCTCCGTCGGGTGTCAGCTTGATCGAGTAGAAGAGCCCGACCGTCAGGAGAAACGTCGCCAGCACATCCACGGTCTGAAACCGGGAATGAACGACCAGGGCTGGCGCCACCGTGACCGAAAGGGCACCGATCAGGGCTCCGACCCATGAGGCCCGCCTACGGACGATCGCAAATACGACCCACACGAGCCCGGCGCCAGCCAGGGCGCTAAGCATTCGGCCAGCCAGGTGGTACCGGGCCATGGCTGCTGCCGTGTCTTCTGGCGATGAGTTCACAGGGGGGCGGCCTCCATAGCCGTTCACGACGTCGGTCGAGACGCGCAGCAGGGTCAAGTAAAGAGTGCCGTAGTTGTAGAAGCCCGGGGTGAACTTCCCTTCTGCCGGCTTGATCTGCTGACTGTATGCCCAAATCACCGGCTCATCGGGATGGTAGCTCCAGAAGTGCCTGGAGTCCGGCAAGCCCCAACCAATGCCGGCGAGTCGGATCAGGAGCGCGACGGCGAACAGGATGGGCCCGAGCCACGCGACGTCGAAGATCGACCGACCAGCCTCGGGACTCGGACTTGGCCCGCCGTGAAGCTCTGTTGCCTCCATGCGGACTTATTGTGGCTGAAACGACAGATGGCCGCCTAACTGATGCTCTTGAGCACCAGGGTGCTACGGCCCGTCATTCTTTGTTGGAAGGCGGGAGTGTCGGGATCATCCGTCGTTGTGATGCTGAAGCCGCCCTTTGACTCGGCCGTCGCTTTGAGCGTGTTCTTCGTGACTTGGTCGAGCAGGTAGACGATCTTCGTTTTCAGTTGGAGCTTCAGTTCCTTGAGCCCACTTTCGTCGGACGTCATCCCCATGACCTGGTTGAGGAACTTGGACGCGTCGGTGTCGAGGTCTAAGGCAGCTGTGACTTGGTACACCTTCTTGCCGTCGCTGTCGACGAGCCCATCGAACGTGTATGTGTAGTCAAGGCGCTGGACGGCCTGTTTGTCGGTTCCTTTGATGTCTCGAGGCTGGTACCCGACCGTCTTCTGCCAGGTCGCCCCCGGCTTCACATCGTCCAGAGGGAGTTTCGGTGAGAAGTCAAGGGCGGAATCGAGGTTCCCAATGAACATGGCCAGGGCGTTGAGTTCCGACACCATCTTCGTGACAATGTCGGTCTGGGCCACAGCACTTGGCGCGGAGAAGGAGTAGAGGCCTCCGCCTGAGTCCCCTGGCTTCTTCGGGCTCAGGTCCTTCGCGTCGGTGATCTCGTTGATGGGAGACAGGGTCAGTCTCACTTTCAGGCCTACCTTTTCGACCTTGGTCCTCGGGGGATGGTCCGCCGTCTCGCCGTCGATAAAGGTCATGACCGGACGTTCATAGAGAATGACCGCAAACCCATCTTTTCTGGCGTCTTCGACTTTCATCGTGAACCCATAGTTCACATCTTGCTCAGACGGCATGAAGAAAGCCCAGCCAGCCGCTTTGGCCTCGTCCTCAAGGTGAGTCTTGAACTCGTAGTTCAGCGTCTGGCCCGTCGTGAATTTTCGGACCAGCTCGACTTCGTCTTGAGGTCTTGGCATTAAGGCCAAGGCTGCGAACACCGGTAGCATTTGCCTATTATTGACGAAAACCTGTGGCTAAGGTTACGGACGGGATTGGACACCCGGCGCCTGAACCGAACTCAGTCCCAGCCTCAGGCATGAGATCAGGTCACGTTCGGATAACGCACGAGGCGTTGGCTGCTGAGAACCTGGCCCATGCGAGCGACACCCTCCGGATCGAGCACGGTATGCGCCCCCAGTTGCACGGTCTACTTGCAGACTTGCTTGGCAATGACGAGCCGCTGAATCTCGCTGCAACCCTCGCCGATCTCTGTCAGTTTCGCGTCCCGCCAGAGCTTCTCAACGAGGTACTCGAACGTCATGCCTCGACCGCCGTGTATCTGGAGGGCTCGGTTCGTCACACGGTTACTGGTTTCGCTGGCATACAGCTTAGCCATGCTCGCGTCTTTGACGACATCCTCCCCGCGGTCGAACTTCTCAGCGCCGTTTCTGACCAAGAGCCGGGCCGCTTGGATCTCGGTCTCCGAGTCGGCAATCATGTTCTGCACGCTCTGCATGTCGCAGAGGCGCCTGTTGAACTGCTCGCGCTGCATGGAGTACTTGACGGCGAGTTCGTGAGCCTTTTCGGCGATGCCAAGCGCCATGGCGGCGATGCCGAGGCGACCCTGGTGCAGGAAGCCGATAGCCTGCTCGAACGTGCATGGTGTGTGCCACGCTACGGCATCTTTGAGTGTGAACTGGCTGGTCCAGGACGCTCGGACTCCGATCGTGGGAATCCTCTCACCGAGCCGGAAGCCCGGTTGGTCGGTCTCGAGCAAGAAGGCACTCAGTTCCTTTTCGTTGACCCGAGCGATGATGATGATCAGGTGGGCCCGGCCGCCGTTCGTGATGAACATCTTGTCGCCATTGAGATGGAAGTAGCCCGGGCTGCCCTCGATCGGCCTTGCCATTGTCCTCACTCTCCGGGCGTCCGAACCGGCTTCAGGTTCTGTCAGCCCCCAGGCCAACTCAATCTCGCCCTGCATGGCCCTCGTCAGGTACTTCTCGCGCTGATCGGGAGTCGTGAGCTCGTTCAGGTGACGAAGACAAAGAGCGTTGATCGCAGCCACATTCATGGACAGGGCCGGATCCCCCTGTGCCAGTAGCCGGCACGCCTCGGTGTAAGCCACACAACTCATTCCGGATCCCCCGGCTGCCTTGGGCACCGTCATACTCAGCAGGCCGCGCTTGGCGCATTCCGCAAAAATGTCGTCAGGCAGTCGGTCGTGCTCCCAGTGTCGCGTGTTCGGAAGAAGGTACGAGTCAACGAACTCACGAACCCCTCCCAGGAACAACTGTTCTTCTTCGGGCGTGGCTTGCGGTGGCTTAGTGTCAGTGATCACGTCGTCGGGATCCTCTGGAGGATTATTGACGGACCGAGATCAACGCCTCAGGCCTCTCAACTCCGTCCTAGCTCACCCTGGCGTGGCAAACACGGTTCAGCAAACCAAATCTGAGCGACTCTCCGTACAACCCGGCGCTGAAGCTTTCGGAATCAAGGGCCCCGCCGTATCAGACGGGGCCTGTCGGATGCCTGGAGAGGGCTTTGGCACCGACTTTGAGGGTGCGATGGGTGGCTTAAAGTCGCTTGGATAGACTCAGGCCCTGACGAACTGGAAGTACTTCGTGCCGTGTCGCACGACCACGCGCCTCTTGTACTTCTTGCCGTTGATCTTCACATACCGGTGGCTGTATAGGGCGGCCCGCTCGCGATCCATTTTGTTCGCGCTCTTCCTGTCTTCCTCATACCGATAAGCAGAGTAAAGGGCGCCTGCCGTTCCCAGCAACGTGAGGGTGCCGTTCCGGGCTACCAAACCCAAGATGGCTGCAGCGCCCGAGGCGATCGAGAGATTCCTCCACTCGTCACGCGTTTGCTTTCGATGCTGGACCGAGCCATTTGAATGCTGTGGCGTTCCGAAACCAAAACTGGGAACGATCATCGAGGCGCTTAGAGCGACCAGCATGGCCGCCTTCAGAGTTCTTCGGATCATCTTTTCAACCTCCTGCTCTCCTTATGCCAGTTGACGGTCCCTGGACACGGGCCCGTTCCCAGTTGGGCTGTGACTTGGGTCACAGTCTGCCTGGCACCTAAGGACCGAGCAACTCTGTCAGGCTCCCCCTCAACGCCTTTCGCGGTTCAAATCATGGACAGAACCGTACTGACTGCTCGCGCGGAGGGCGACACCACGGCGTGGCCTCTCCCCATCCCTCCTGAGGCCAGGTTTTCAGGCCCTTGGGCCCAGCCTGCTTATTGGAGGCCGGGCGAAAAGAGCCGCCCAGCCAAGGAAAGCTACGATGCAATCCGCCAGTCGATGGCGTCCACAAGAACGTTGAAAGTCGACGACACCGCGATCCCAGGGTTCTTGACTCTGATCCTAGCTCGGACCTTACCGGTAACGGGCTGCACATAGCGAGACACGTTGCTGCCGGTCACGGTCACCGTGGTGTCGGCCAATGGCCCAATCCCGGTCTGGCTGTCCACGACGTCCCAACTACCTGCGGCGAAGTCGAAGAGATCCAGAACGTAGCCGAGCGAAGCGGTGCTGACGTGGAAGGTCGCGTCCATGCGGAGCGAGCTGGGGTTCTGGGTCGGCGATGTGCCGTCAAACTCTACGGTCACAGGGTAGTCGGAGACGAAGGCAGTGATGCCCTTCTTCACGGTCAAATAGTTGCCGTCGACATGCTGGACGCTCGAAAGGTCGCCACCCACCAGGAATCCTCGCGATATATGGTATGCGTCCGGCGTGATTTGATGGAGGGGAGCAAAGAGCCCATCGTGTACGTTGCGAGCATGGTAAGTGGGCCACTCAAGGCCAGAAGTCTTGTAGAGCCAAGGCAACGTGTAAAGGTAGATCGTCACCGTCGTGTCGTTGTAGGCGATCACTCCCAATTCGTCATGTCCGTCGCCATCCACGTCACCGATCGTCGCGCCGTTCATGTAGGTGAATCCGTTCGTCCGCAGTGGGAATCCAGGCAGGTCTTGGCCCGACGCACTCATGCCGAACAAGTACCCCTGGTTGCTGACCATCTCGTTGTGGTCGGCGAAGACCTCTTGGACGCCGTCACCGTCGACGTCGGCCACTGTGAACGGGCCTTCTGAGCCGCCTCCATGATCCACGACATAGGGAAAGCCTGCTCGGACTTGTCCCGTTGAGTTCCAGACCCAAAACGCATTCGAGGGTCCCGTGACATAGCCCGCCTGGCCGTCCAGTATTTCGAGGTTGCCATCGTTTTCGAGGTCCGTAACGGTTGGAGCGCCATATGTCCAAGTCTGCGTGTACTGGGGCCACCCGGGCATTATCGTGCCGTCATAGCGAAACACGTAACATCCCGCGGCAGTCTGGTGGGCCCCGACAGCGATCTCAAGCTTGCCGTCATGGTCTACGTCGGCCAGGGCCGCACACTGATAGCTGAAGTTCGCATTAGGAATCTGCTTGGGCCACCCGGGCATCATCGTGCCGTCGCGCTTGATCAGGTACATCGAATTGTAGGAGGCGTAAAAGACCTCCTTGTTCCCGTCGCCATCCACGTCAGCAACTGCCGCGCTTTGGGCGGGCACGTGGTCCAGAGTGACGGGCCAGTTGCCTCCCCACTCAGTACCGTCCATTTCGAACACGTGGAGACGCCCGATCGGGTAGGCCCGCTCCCCGACAATGATCTCGAGTTTGCCGTCATTGTCGAGGTCTGCCAAAGCTGCACTGTATTCGACATTGTTGTTGTTGAGGCTCTTCGGCCATCCGGGCAGTATGTTGCCGTTCCGGTCAAAGACGTAGAGACGCCCTCCACTGGTCAGTCCTCGGGTCGTCTGAACGATCTCGGGGTGTCCATCGCCGTCCAGGTCAGCGACGCTGGGCGGGTACTGAGGGAAACCAATGGTCGACACCGGAAACCCCGCAACGGCCGTTCCATCGAGGTGCCACGCATAAAGGAAACCCTGAGTACTTGGGGCGAGGATTTCCTGCTTCCCATCTCCATCGAGGTCGGCAAACACCACTCCGCGGGTTGGGACGAAGTTCGGGTGTCGGCCCGTCGTGACGGGCCATCCCGGCATTTGCGGGATGGTGTCTTGCGTGTCCAGTCCCTCGGAATTCGTTCCAGGCAGGGAGGTCACTTGAATCTGTCCCGACACTGCAGCCGAAGCCGGTGTGAGGGACGCGACCTGCAATGCTGGCAAGGCGAGTGCGGCCAGCGCGCACACCGAGGCGAATAGTGGCATCAAAAGCTCCTTGTGCCCTATTCTATGGGAACCTGGAGAGGAAAGATACAGGAATAATTGCGGTGGTAACTTTGCCGGAGGCCGTCAGGACAGATCCAGTTCCATGAACACGGCCTTATGCGGGTTCGAAGTGTAAGGACCCGTCTCCCGGAACCCCAGCTTGCAGTAAAGCGCGCGCGCACTCACCATCGATTCCAGGGTGTCTAACACCATCCGACGGTAGCCAAGCATCCGCGCACGCTCGACGGCGTGGCGTGCCAACAGGTTTCCAAACCCACGGCCGTGAAGGCTCGGCCGCACGTAGAGCCGCTTCATCTCGCAGGTGGACTCATCGAGCATACGGAGTGCGATGCACCCTTCGAACCGCCCTTCCACTTTGAGGAGCCACAGGCCACCGGTAGGTGGCGCATAGCGGCCGGGGAGACCGGCAAGTTCATCTTCAAAGCCTTGGAAACAGAGGTCGATCCCAATAGCTTGCTCGTACTCGCGAAAAAGCCCCCTGACGGTCTCCAAGTGGGATTCGTCATGCGCGGCAACGATCTCGGCGCGTAACGGGTCCACAGCGGGCTGTCTGGGGGCCGGAGGTCAGGCCGTCGCCTGGTCGACGAGTTTCTTGAACGCGTCGAAGTCGGCAATGGCCAATTCGCTCATCATCTTGCGATCGACTTGCATGCCCTTCTTGGTCATGCCATCAATCAGCACGCTGTACTTGGTGTCGCAAAGCCTGCAGGCGGCGCTGATGCGCGCGATCCAAAGTCGTCGGAAATCGCGCTTGCGCCTGCGGCGGTCGCGAAACGCGTACTGGCCACTCTTCATGACCTGTTCGTGCGCGTTCTTGAAAACGTTCTTCTTGCGTTGGAAATAGCCTTTCGCGCTTGAGAGCACCTTGCGGTGCCGCTTCTGGCGCATCAGGCCTCGTTTGACTCTTGCCATGGGGTTGTCTCAGTTTGTTTTTCGGACCGCTTCCCAGCCCCATTGGGCGGTGACGGTATGAGGGGCGACTGACGGGTCTAGATCGCCAAGAGGCGCCGGACGCGCTTTTTCTCGGTCGAGCTCAGCTCTGCGACTTGGTCGAGGCGACGCTTTTGCCCGCCTGACTTGTGGAAGAACATATGGTTGTTGTACGACTTGCGTCGCATGATCTTCCCGGAGCCCGAGATCTTAAACCTCTTTGCCGCCGTCTTGCTTGTTTTCAGTTTTGCCATCTTTCTTGCTCCCGGTCGGGGTCGGGTTGATGACGACCACCATTTCGCGACCGCTGAGTGTCGGGTCTTTGTCGGGCCTTCCCAGGTCGGCGACCGCTTCGATCACGGCTTCGATCTTACGCCTACCGACTTCGGGATGGCTCAGTTCGCGTTGTCGGAACCGGCACACGACGCGGACCTTGTCACCCTCGGTGAGAAACGCCCGCGCCCTCTTGACGATGACCTGGACGTCATGTTCACCGATGTTGGGCGATAACTTTACCCCCTTGACGTCCTGGCCCTTAGGCTTCTTGTCTTTTTTGAGCTTCGACTGCTCGTACTTGTGCTTGCCGTAGTCGACGATCTTGACAACGGCCGGGTCGGCCTTGTCGGCGACCAGTACCAAGTCGAGGCCCTCCTCGCGCGCCTGGTTCAGGGCTTCCCTGCTCGACATGACCCCCCTTTGGCCCCCATCGGGCCCAATGACTCGAACTTGTTCGAAGCGGAGCAACCGCTCGTTGATGTCGGGCAGAGGTTCGCGGCGGGGTCGCCGCATGTTCATGCGCCCTATGGTCGGTCACCTCGAAGGTCTGTTTTCCGCATTTTTGCCGTCACAGTATAGCTTCGGCAAACTTCGGCTGTCAAACCACTCTAGGCTGGTTTATCGGACGAACCAGACCGCTTGATCCATCTCGTTGCACCAAAGCGATGCTGCCGCCGGCCCCACCTGCCGCACTCGATACCGGGCCTTGACGGCGTTCATCGGCCCAAGAAAGCGGGCCAAGTCACCGTCTCCAGCAACCGCGATCGACACATAGTTCGACGAGATCGGGATAATGACGGATCCAGTCGCACTGAACGAGGAGGTGGTGAAGTCGTACAGGTCTTGCGTCATGGTGAACGCTCCCGATGCCGACATTCGCGAGAACGTCCTGAACACCAGAGAGACCGGCACAGTCACCGGCGAAGTCCCGCCCACTTCCACGGTGATTGGGGCGACTTGCTGGTTCGGGACAATGAACTTGCAGACCTCGGCGGTCACACCATCGATCACTTGGAGGTCAGCCACGCTGCCGCTGCTCAACCGCCCGAACTTGACGGTCAACGTGTCCACGGGGATCATGAACGAGCCCGCCCCGTGAGAGGCCCAGTCCAATGTGTTGGAGACCAGGCGTCCTCCAAACCCGTCGGTCAACATGTTCACGCCACACACCATCGAGAAGCTCGCGACTCGGCCCGTCCCACAGTCCCATCCGCACAGGCCGACCCTAGGGCCGAACAGGACGCTGTCATAGAAGTCAGTGGCCCCGGCGCGCGTGGTCAAGTTGGTTTCGCAACCGGCGATGTCGTCGGCTGGAATCGAGAACGATTCGGGCAGGCCCGAGTTGACCACGGGATCTGGGCTGGCCTGCACCAAGTCGTAACTCGGGTTCCTGTTATACGAAGTCGTGGGTTCGCCGGGCAGAATGGTCGCCAACGTGGAGAACCACCCATAGGCGGCGATGTCCCAATACACCCATTCCGTCGTCACGAGGCCACCACCCTCAGAAACGTAGGAAACAAGCGCTGACTGACCCGATCCCGGCATGTCCGGTGAGCTGTAGTTGTAGTTGGCCTGAACGTAGACGACATCGATCCCAGCCAGACTTTGGGTTCCATCGAACTGCCAGTACTGAACGCCGGGCACGACTTTGTGGCCATAGCCGGTCAGGGCAGCTGCCACTGCCGTGTCCTGTGGTTCGTAGCCGCTCGACATGACGTACACAGTCGTGGCTGATGACAAGGCAGTGAGAGAGGCTAGAAGAGCGCCGACGACGAAATGAGTTTGCCGCATGGAAATCCTCCAGGACCAGAGGTGCTCGTCTTTCGCCAGACGACCCGGGGCGCCTTTCGGACAGCCCTCGGCGGAGCACCCGTTGGTCCTCCTGTTTCTGCCTGACGCCAACGCATGATCTAGCGTTCCCAATCTCGCTCACGCCCCCGTGACCGTTCACTCTCTCGGGTTCACGCAGGCGGTAAGATCACCGATGGTCACGGGGGCATTTCAGGTGGCCGACACGGGCTAGGTACAGGGATGGATCGGAACGTTCGATACGTGGTCGTGATAGGTGCGGGGACAATGGGCAGTGGGATAGCCGCCCACCTAGCGAACCTAGGGTTCGACGTCAGCCTTCTCGATGTGAACGACGAGGCCGTAAAGGCTGCCTTTGACCGAGCGAAAAAGGCAAGGCCGCCGCACTTCTACGTGGCTGACACCGCCGAGACAGTGCGCCTCGGATCCATTGACCGCGAGACACAGTGGATCCGGGACGCAGACTGGGTGTGCGAGGCCATTGTTGAGAAAGCCGAGGCGAAGAAGTCGCTCTTCTCGTTGATCGAGCCCCTCCTGCGTCCCGATGCCTTCATCTCGACCAACACGAGCGGACTTGAGATCTCAGTCTTGGCTCAGGGCCGCAGCGCGGACTTTCGCAGTCGCTTCATTGGGACTCACTTCTTCAATCCCCCCCGCTACCTCAAGCTTCTGGAGCTGATACCGACCCCCGAGACCAGTGCTCAGACAGTCAAAGACATGTCCGCGTTCCTTGAAGCCCGCTGTGCGCGGCGCGTCGTCGTCGCCAAGGACACGCCAGGCTTCATCGCGAACCGCTTCGGCATGTGGTCGATGTACTACGCCACCCACTGTGCGGAGAAACTCGGCCTGACGGTGGAGCAAGTCGATGCGATCACAGGCCCCTTCATGGGACGGCCCCGGTCGGGCAGTTTCCGCCTGAACGACCTTGTGGGCCTCGACATCATGGAGGACATAGCGAACAATCTCCTTGCCCGCTGCCCCGACGATCCCTACACGAAGCATTTGGCTCCTCCGCGATCACTGAAGTACCTCAGGGACAAAGGTTGGATCGGCGACAAGGCTGGGCAAGGCTATTACCGTCGCGAAGGCAAGGAGCTGATGTCTCTGGACCTCCAAGGGTTGGGGTACCGGATGAGGCTCGAACCCCAACTGGGATCGATCGACGCTCTCGCCAAGATGCCCCTGGCCGAAAGACTCCGAGAAGGACTCAACCTCAGAGACGAGGTCGGAGAGTTCATGCGCGCCTATCTTCCGTTGACCTTGGAGTACGCCGAGTACCTCAAGAACGACATTAGCCACGGTGTGGAAGACTTCGACCGGGTCATGATGTGGGGCTTCGGTTGGGAAGCCGGCCCGTTCGCGATCGCCGACATGGTCCACGCGGCACCCAAAAAGTACTTCGACGGAGACAAGATGCTGGATAGTGCTGGCAACTACGTCGCCCGAAAGCACGAACCGCAATACCGGACGATCCAAGACTTTCCGATCATCGCGAAGCACGACCACTTCAACATCCGCGAAATGGGTGACGGGGTCGAGGCGATCTGCACGACCACCAAGATGGGCGTTTTCACGATCGGTCTCGTCGATGAACTGACCGCTTTTCTCGAAGACGGGAAGATCAGCCGGTTTGTCCTGACGAGCGAAGCCAAGTCCTTCTCTGCCGGATACGACCTCCAGTTCCTCCTCGGTTGTGCATCGGAGAAGAGGTTCGACGACCTGGAGAAGGGCCTCAACAAGTTCCAGCAACTCGGTCTTCTCATCTCCAAGTTGCCCAGCGTCGCCGCGGTCTTCGGCTTCTGCCTCGGCGGCGGATTCGAGATGGCCACTTCCTGCAGCGTCTTGGCGGCCCAACCAGAAGCCCAGATCGGCCTTCCCGAAGCAAAAGTTGGGCTGATCCCTGGTGGCGGTGGCACCGCTCATATCCGACAGCGGAACTCGACCGGTGCGAAAGCACTCGTCGAGTCGGCAAAGGTGCTGGCCCTCGGTACTGTCTCAGCCA
The DNA here is from genome assembly GCA_029781035.1 of Armatimonadota bacterium. Classification (GTDB taxonomy): domain Bacteria; phylum Armatimonadota; class Fimbriimonadia; order Fimbriimonadales; family Fimbriimonadaceae; genus JAEURO01. The sequence goes on along the minus strand of JAKOXK010000030.1, from coordinate 66,507 downwards.
ACGCCGACGATGCTCGGCGCTATGGCTTTCTCCGGCGCGAGGACGTGACCGTCTACCACCCCGACATGCTCTTCACGGAAGCCAAGAACTTGGCCCTTAAAGCTACGCCAAAGCCGGAAACAGGCTGGACTGACGTCAGCGGGCCGATTACTGGAATGATCGAGCAAGCTTACAGCGAACTTCAAAAGGTGGGTGAGATGACGGAACACGACGTCCGCGTCGGTGACCAAATCAAGCAGGTTCTCGCCAAGTCCACCAGCTTTGAGGACGCCTTGGCCCGTGAGCGCAACGCGTTTCAGGTGCTCCTGAAGGAGGGGCTCACCGTCTTGAGGATCAGGCACATGCTCGAGACGGGTAAGCCTCTGAAGAACTAGAGCCGCTTCGGGCCCAAGACACCAGCATCGGCACGAACTCGGCCGGGCGATCTTCAGTCAGAGCTCAAGCCCGTCGGTCGCCAGTCCCGAAGCGCAATCGCCTTCCGGTACTCTCAAAGCTTATGAGGATCCTAGTGCCTGTAAAGCGGGTAGTGGACCCCTATGCGAAGGTGAGACCGCTCGCTGACGGGACCGGCTTGGACGTCGCCGGAGTCAAATACGACGTCAACCCTTTCGATGAGATCGCCGTCGAAGAAGCGGTGCGGATGAAGGAAAGGGACGCTTCAGTCCACGTCACGGTCGTCAGTGTTGGCGGTCCCGAGTGCGAGGAACAGCTTCGTAAAGCTCTCGCGATCGGTGCCGACGAAGCCGTGCTCGTCGAAACCACCGATCCCCTTGACTCCTCAGTCGTGGCCGCTGAACTTGAAGCCATTGTGCGCCAGTCGGGCTCTGACCTCGTCTTGATGGGTAAGCAAGCGACAGACGACGACTGCAACCAGGCGGGACAGATGCTGGCGGCGAAGCTGGATTGGCCTCAAGCGACATTTGCCTGCAAAGTCGAGCGCTTGAACGGTTCCATCAGAGTCTCGCGAGAGACCGACACCGGCGAAGAAACCCTCGAGATGCCCCTCCCCTGTGTGGTGACCACTGACCTGCGGCTCAACGAACCCCGGTACATCGCCCTTCCCGGCATCATCAAGGCACGCTCGAAGCCTTTGTCCAAACAGCCTCGGGCAACGGGAGCCGTGCCGAAGGTCCGCATCGTTCGGTATGCGGCCCCTCCGCCTCGGCCCGCGGGCCGAAGAGTCGGGTCAGTCGACGAACTGCTGGCAGCCCTGAAAGACCGAGGTGTCTTGTGAGAGGACTGCTGGTCGCCTCTGGATCCACGGACGCCGAACTGGCGTCGGGGTTCTTCCAGCAGCTTGGCATGGAGTGGGACCTTCTCGAACTCGCGTCGGACTGCGTCGCGGATTCGGCTGCGGAAGCCGTGCGGGCGGCGGCCGAGGGTTACACCCATATAGCCGGCGTGTCTTCGATGTGCTCGAAGGACCTGCTGGCTCGCATCGCGGGCTTGATGGATGCGGCCATGGTGACCGACGCGATCGAAGTCGAGGCCCCAGACGTGTTCCACCGACCGATCGTAGCCGGAACTGTCGTGGCAACGGTGCAGACGTTGACGACGCCCGTCATCGTGACGTTCCGGCCCAGCAATTTCCCTGCTGGTGGCCCCGGACCGGCCCAGACTCTGCGAATCGAGCCTTCCAACGAGGGCCGTGCCAAGAGGATCAACCAACGGATACGCAGTGGAGGTCGTCCCGACCTGACCCAAGCCAAGAGGATCGTTTCGGGCGGGCGGCCACTTCGTGATTCCGACACGTTTGAGCAGGTGATCGGGGCCCTTGCGGACAAATTGGGCGGCGCGGTCGGCGCGACCCGAGCGGCAGTCGACAGCGGTATCGCACCTAACGAACTCCAGGTGGGCCAGACCGGCAAGATCGTGGCGCCGGACCTCTATATCGCGGCAGGAATCAGCGGATCCACGCAGCACATGGCAGGAATCAAAGACTCAAAGTGCATTGTGGCGATCAACAAGGATCCGGATGCCCCGATTTTCGAGTTCGCTGACTTGGGGCTCGTGGCCGACCTCTTCGACGCAGTGCCAGAAATGTCTAAGAAAGTCTAGGCAGGCCTGCTTTAAAAAACAAGTGAGGCCTCAGAACACCGCCAAGGGGAGAGCAAATGCGGAGCCGAAGCCTCACTGAGCATTATGCCACGCCTTGCGCAAATCCGTCCCAGTTTTTCTCCCTGGCAGGGACCTTTGTGTACGTCTTTTTACGTACATTTTCCACAGACACACTCGTGGGCGACGGTGTTGTACCGGGCCCGGGATTCTCGGATCGCTTCCACCGGACCGTCAGGATGGATGCTGTTCGTCAAGAGGACGGCAAAGAACCCGGCGACGGGATCGATCCAGATTGAGGTACCAGTGAAGCCCGTGTGACCGAAAGAGCCCGGCGGGAACGCTGGTCCAGCCGAAGACGCCGACGGATCCCTGACGTCCCAGCCCAGCCCGCGTCGGCCTAAGCCTGCGACCGGCATCCAATCGTTCCAGTCTGAGAGGTGCCGCACCACCGACTGAGCGAAAGCAGCCACGGCTTGGGCTGAGCCAAACAAACCGGCGTTGCCGGAAACACCGCCGGACACGAATGCGAGCGGATCGTGGACAACACCCTGGACAAACCCGTGGCCCAACTCAGGGTTCCCTAGCTTGTCATGTCTCCACGGCTCCAGAACCATGGTCGGTGGTGAACTGGCGTCCAGGTCTGAGGTGCCCCGAAACGAAAGGCCATGAGCGCCGAGCGGTTGGGCCACGTGTTGGGCGTACAGGCGATCGAGGGGATCTTCGGTCAGCCGCTCCAGGATCTCTTGGAGCAAGATGAAGCCGAGGCAACTGTAGACGGTCCTGGATCCTGGTGCATCCGTCAGTTCGAGCCGACAGATCTGATCCACGACATCGCTGTGACATTGGCACAACTCAGGTTCGGACAAGTAAGGCATCAGTCCAGACTGGTGCCGAAGCAGGTGTTCGACGGTCACCCCAGGGTGTTGGAACTGCGGCAGGATCGAACGGACTGGCCAATCGAACTCAAGGCCACGGTTCGTCCACATCCAATGGCAGAGCGGAGTCGTGCACACGACTTTGGTCAAACTCGCTAGGTCAAAGGGGGTCGCGTCGGTCACTACAGGTGCATCCCGGTCGTAACGAAACCGCCCGACTGCCCCGGTTTCACACGTCTCCGCCGTACCGAAGGCGAACGCACATCCTGGAAACACGTGCTCCTCGACCAGTTGGCCAAGTAGGAGTTCAACCGGATTCAAAACGTTGACACCCCCAGAACGCGGAGTCCAGCCGTGCGGCTCAGGGGTTGAATGCGGATCTCCTCGAGGTTCCCCCTCCCGCTGCCGATGGGAAGCCGTAGAATGCTGACAGTACCGGCTCGCTCACACTCCAAGTCTGGTCGGCCGTCTTCCGGAACCCGCACCTCGCCTCCATAGCGGAGTGCCCGATCGAGAATCGTGCCATCGCTGAACACAAGTTGCACGTCCGCCACCGGCGTTCCTTCCGGCTCCCAGGAGACGCAATCCAGGGCCAAAGCCAACTCCGATGCCTTCGTAGCTAGCTTGAGGATCAGAGAACTCGCACCCTGACTCCCAGCTGACGTCAGCGGTGTGTTAAGGGCCAGAGGCTCCATTGTGTTGAAGAGGACGCCGTTAAGCCGGTCGACTCGGGATGAGCCGATCGTTGACCAACAGGCGCCTGGCAGGTCCGTCAGCGCGGCCCGAGGGCCAAACATCAGCTTTCTCAGCACGTCGAGCGGGTCGTAGGGGAGCTTCGCCACTGGATCGGTGCGCCCAGACCAGGTGAAGTCAGCAGCGGTGACATAGGCTGCAAATTGCTCGGGGGACTGAATCATGGCGGCCTCATCGGTGGAATAACCGGCCCACGTCGTCTGCAGTGTTCCCGTCTTCTCCCGGATCGCAGCGAGAGTGTGCGAACGAATGTTCCGTGGTTGCCACCAAGAGGAGGCGATGGGCACGAGGCCAAGGCTCTTGAACCGGGACAGCGAGGTGAACCGGTCCGGATCGTCCGTTGACAAGTAATGCCAGTCGCAGACGAAGGTGCCCCGAGGCAGTTTCGCCGCCCGGTGGGCGGCATCGGCAACGTTTGCCGCATGGGTGGCGTCAGGTGCCTGGCCCGGACTGAGGATCATGTCGCCCCAGACCATGGGTGTCACCCGAGAGGCTTGTGCCAGTCCAACCAGATTGGGCACCTGCCAGTCCCAAAGGCGCGTGGCCAGAGTCGGATCGTCTTTCATTCCCCGCTTGTCGGTCTCGTCCAAGCCAAAGTGGACTGCCGACGGGTGCAGCAAGTCGATGGCCTCCTTCCAAACACGAGCCAGAAGCTCTCGTGCCTGCCCGCGCCGAGCATCGAGGATATAAGGCGTCTGGGGATCGATAGCTAGCGCATTGAACGCGCCATCTAGAAGCCAGTCCATGTGTCCGAGGCTCTCGATCAGAGGAATCGGCTCGAGTCCCGCCCTTCGATAGCCCTCAAAGATGTCGCTCAGCTCTGCTTTGGACGTAAAGTCACGGCGGGGAGCCGAGAGGGCGTCCCATTGCGTCCGCTCACACTCGACGACGACCTTGTTGAACCCGAGGGGCCCGAGCAGGTGTTCAGCCAGATCGGACTGGAAGGACGCCGCCTGAGGGCCTGCGAAGAGATGGACACCGCGCCAAGCAACTGTAGGCCAATCACGGACAATGCCGCAGGGCAGAACGAGCCGGCCGTTTCGTATCCGCGCAAGTTTGGGGATCATGTCGAGCGCATGTCGGAGTCCAGCAGGGTCTTGCCCCTTGGCCTCCACGCCGTCAGGTGTGACCACGAGCCGATAGCCTTCGGGCGGAAGTCCCTGTGGTCCGGTCGACTGCCGGAGGGGGAATCGTATGCTGCTTGCGTCGACCCTAAAGCGACGGGCTATGGCCTGTGTGACCGAATCCGGTGGTGCCTGGTCTTGGTCCGTCTCGCGAACGATGTCGAGGAATCCACCCGACTCGGTGACCAGCTTTGGCTTGGGGACAATCGGAATGCCATCCTGGGCCGATTGGAGGACGGCAGCATGTTCAGTGCCCTGAAGGACAACCGACCGGCGGTTGCCAGCTGGCTGGACCTTAGGTTGAATCTTCCAATCCACTGTGACATCGAGCGTCGTGCCGGGAGTGAGCTTGACGCGCTCAAAGCCCATCCAAAACAGGCAGGCCGTCCGCGCCCATTCAGCGGAGTAGTCGCGCGCGTCGTAGACAGAGATCTTGGCCCCACGTACTTGTGCGGTGGCGCTCAGAAGGGCGGAATCGAATCTGATCTGCTGTGCGGGGCCAGCGGTCCGTCTGGAGGACCAGTCGCCATGGATGGGTCGATCGAACGGCAAGGTCTGCAAGCCGTCTGAGAGCATTTGGCCGTGTGAGACGCTCGGAGCCCAGACCTGCGCGATGTTGTCCTCGATCCAGACGTCATCCTTTCCCCGCCACCGGAACTGGTACCGCGCTGTCAAGCCGTCGGCGCGGACGGAGAAGTCGTGAGTGCCAATAGCGTCTCCATTGACGCCGCTGTACCGGACCCGAATGGTTCCGTCTGGAAGTCGGGTCACCTCCTTGGGCGACCATCGAGAGCTGTAGATTCCAGAGCCATCTTTGACACTGAAGTACTGGAACCCAGAGCCTTGAATGAAAGGAACACCGCCGACCTTGACCTGGAGCCCACCAAACGGGTCATAGGACACCGTGACCTCTTGCCAAGCGAGGGCCACCAGCGCGGCGAGCACCATGCTTCCAGTCTACTGGGATGCTGGCAAGCGTTCCACGACCCGGGTCATGGACGGATAGCTGTCCTGACTGATCCACTCAGTCTTGCCATTGATCAACCGCGTGACCTGCACCTGATAACCCGCTTTGCCTGGATTCCGCACACGCGCCAACGGTCCATGGCCCAGTTGAAGTCGGCCCGGTTGACGAACCTGGATCACGTTCGACTGGATCTGGACCGACGGTGGGCTCCCCGGCCCCACGAACCGGATCTCCATGCGGGCATTGTTCGCCCTCACCTTGACGCGGATCGGGAACGGATACGGGTTCTTGAGGCGCAAGTCGATGTTGGGATAGGCCACGGCCGCGTCTCGGCCCGGAGGCACGTAGTTAGCAGCGAACTGGTGATGGTGCCTTTCGACAGGCTCTAGTCCCGCCAGGAGTCCAGCGTTGTAGAGGGTGGTGCTCGTCTGGCACACACCTCCGCCCCACTCGTTGATCAACGTTCCACTGAAGCTGACGGGAGCCCGTCTGTATCCCTGGTCGCGGCTCCATGAACCGACCCGGTCGTTGAAGCTGAGTACGGCGCCAGGTTCAATGACGGCGCCGTCTAGTTTCATGGCAGCAAGGACGGCGTTGTGGGTCTGATCAAGGAGGCGACCGTCGAACGAGGTACTAAACGAGCCTAACGTGGCCGTCGGATTCGATGAGCCATAGAGCAGCCCCAAAGCAGCCGAGACTGTCAGCAGACTCAACGCCGCTGTGGTCAGGCCCCTCACTTTGGCAGGACCTCCACGGCCAAGCCGGCGGTCGACGCCTTTTCGTCCGGCTGGTACATCCGGTTCAAAGAAGCCGGTAGGGCGACACACACGCCGGGCGACTCTGCCCGGAGCGCAAACTCAATGACACGCGGCTTTCCAGGCTCGAAGGATCCGAAGAAGACCGCGCGGTCGTCGAGGAAAACGCTCCTGTCCCACCACCACTCCCAGGTGAGGCCGTCCAACGGCTCGTCGTCGTCCACGATGCGACAGTTGCTCGGGATCGGAACTTCTAGGATGGCCCGGTCCAGCAGGTGAGTGCAACTGACCGTCAGGCGACACCGGACGACGTCGCCAGAGTGGAACTGACTGGCTGGCTGTTCGCTAACGACAAGCCTCAACGTCCCGTCCTGGAGCCTCTCGGCCTTGACCGTATGGAACGTCCGCTGGAGCGAGAAATCCTTGGCTGTGGACTCGGCGGAAAGCTTGTCGTCCCGCACCTGTTGTTCGAGCGTTGCGTCGTAGTAGACCTTTCCGCTGCCAGCCAACTGGATGCTCACTTGGTTCGATCCGCGACGCAAGTCGGACATTGGAACGGTGACGGTGGCCCCGCCAAGGTTCTTCGGATTGGAGAAGTCCACTGTCGACACCGTCGTGCCGTTGACCTGCACCGTGACGGGGCTCGAGGAGACAGGCTCCTTCGTCCGCGAGAGATAGGCCGCAGCCGACACAAGCACACGCGCCGTGTCTCGCGTGCTCGTCCACTCGGTTCCGCGGCGAGCACCCATCAAGTACCGGAACACCTTCCCTATCTTGGGGCTCTCTGGCTCGACGCTGACGAGAGCCTCGAGCGCGCTTCCCGTCGCCTCGTACCACCCATCGTCTTGCCAGTGGAGCGTGTCTTTCGTCTCGACGGCTTGAGACATCAACTGTCCGTAGGCTTCCTGCAGAAGAGGGTCATTCGGGTGTCGACTCAGAGCCACAATGGCCCGCGACAAAGCCTGAGTCGAAACCTTCTTGGCTTTGACTGCGCGTTGGAAGACGCCGGTGGCCACGTTCGATGGTTTGTAGAGCAAGACCGACGCCGCTAGCTCCACGCGCCTTGACCACTCGGAATCGTATTCCAAGTTCGGATAAGGAGTCGGATCAGGTTTGGCCAACTCCTTCTCCGCCCAATCGAGCGCCTTGTCCGTGTCAAGTGGGGCGACGGACACCCCGGCCGACCGAACCCTGTAGAGCCCTTCGAGAACATAGGCGGTCATCCAGTCGTCCGGCTGGCTGTACTCCCACCAACCCCAGCCTCCTGAATCAGTCTGCATCCGTCGGAGTCGGCCCAAAGACTCACGGATGATCTTCGGCAACTCGGCGAGCCTTGGGTCCGACAAGCCGTGGTCCTTCATCAGTTTGGCCACCAAGACCGATGGCAAGAAGCGGCTCATCGTTTGCTCTGCACATCCATACGGATAGTCGATGAGCGACGGAAGCGCTTGGGTGAGGCTGCCCAAGATCGATGGCGAGAGATGAAGAGTCAGTTTGTACTTGACCGAAGCTTGGCTCGCACTCAGGTCGAAGGAAGCCGAATTGGTCGTGTCACCCACCGCGAAGGAGACTGCCTTGTGTCCGTGCACAAGCACGGGTACTTTTTGTTCCACGCCGTCGTCTGGCCCGGTGGATGAAGCTGCAGTCAGCCGGAAGCTGGCTTGTCCCACGTCCCTTGGCCGGATCTTCCACACGAATTCACGCGTTCCATTGGCTCCCACGTCGGCCTGACGATCCGGTGCACCTTCGACGATGTCCGCATTGTCGAGCGTGAGTTTCACCGTCATGGGCATCATGGAGCCCGTTGTGTTCGAAACCCGGCCCGCGATCGTCTGAGTGTCGCCCTCGACTAAGAACGAAGGAAGGCTCAGCCTCGCCATGACGTCCTTCTTGACTACCACCGAGGACTTCGTCTTGCCGATCTGCGTGTCGTCCGTAAATGCGGTGGCCGTCGCTCTCCATTCGGTCAAGTTGTCAGGGAGTCGCACCGTCACCTCGGCCATGCCGTTCGTGTCGGTCTCGACATTAGGGTTCCAATAGGCCGTGTCTTCGAACTTCTTCCTGATTCGGACTGCGTGCGGGTTTTTGTCCTCGCCGTCCATGTACAGCATCGGGAACGAATACGAAGTCGTCACCGAGCTCCAGCGTCGAGGATAGAAACTGGTGATCGGGTCATTGCGGTCCTCCGCAATCGCGAAGACCGACTCGTCGACGACTCCGACCGCTACGTTGGCCCTTACTGGCCGGCCTGATGAATCCTTGGTGGAAACGGTGTATCGGACTTGCCCACCGGGCAGAACGGTACTCACATCGGGCGTGACCGTGACTTGGAGCTTCTTCAACGCCAGAGACACGTTGATGTTCCTTTGGGCCTCGTAGTACTCCTTGTCTCGCACATAGGAGATGGCGATGATCGCATTGGGTGAATACTTCTCCAAACCGGTCAGTTCGACCGTCGTCGCATTGTGCTCAAGGGAGACTGTGCGTGTCGACAGGATGCCGTCTGCCTCGACTGTCAGCAAGGCGACACCGCCAGGGTGCTGGGTCCGAATGAGCAACTTGGCCGCGTCCGATGGATCGTATGACTCCTTGTCGAGCGTCAGCTGCATGTCCGGCGTCGGACCCTCATAGTCGAATGAGCCTGTGTCGACCCAACACTGAAGTTGTGACTCGACTGAGTTCCCTCGTCGGTCGACTGCCGAGACGTCGACCTGATACATGGCGGTCTCCTGAGCGGTGAGCTCGACACTCGCTTCACCGTTTTGGTCGAGCCTGACGGTTTGCTGGTTTTCTTGGACAAAGACGGTGTCTTCGTGCAGCCAGCGAAGATGTCCACCCTTGACGGCCACTTCAAGTCCAGCAACGGGGCTGTCATCGGCGTTCCAAGTGGCCTTGATCCTGGCCTTCACCTTCTCCCCTGGGCTCACAATGTAGCGGTCGGCGTCGACACTGATGTCGAACTCACCCCGTGTCACCAGGGTTGAGGCATGCCCGTCGACTGCGGTACCTCGTGCGTCTTGGACGGAGGCCTCCAGAGTCAGATCAGCGTCAGTGAGGTTCTCCTTCTCCCATTTGGCGTCCGTCGTAGGAACCGAGACGGAATAGTCGCCGTTTTCGTCCGTAATCCCGTCTAGATCGCGGACGAAGTCGCCGTAGTAGTCGGTCTCTGTGTCGTCTTCTTCGTAGCTATTCTCGTCATCGAACGGGGAGTAGTCCCAATACGGCGCTCGGTACAAGGTGGCGGTGAGGTTGGCGCCGACAGCCGGCTCGCCGGTGTACGTTTCGACATGGACCTTGAAGTGCGCGAACTCGCCGCGAATGTAGCTTTTCCTCTCGGCCTTGACTGTCACGCGGTACTCGGGCTTTCGGTAGCTGACAATGCTCACATAATGAGTCTCTTGGCTGTCGCCATGCTCCATCGTAATCTCATAGTCACCGGGCAGGGCCTCAGCATCGGTCTGGAACTGACCGCTGGCCATTCCGTCGGCAGACAAGGTCACAGTCTGTTCCGTCACCGTGACTTCGTCCGGATCCTTGATCGTGATGTGTAATGGACCGCGTGAGACCTGGTAACCGTCGCCGACAGTGTCCCTGGCGACGACTTTGTACTGCACGCGGTCTCCGGGCCGGTACACGGGCCGGTCGGTCTGCGCCCACAGCACGGTCTTCCCTTCGTGGTCTTCGTTCCCGCCGTAAGACCAAGTGATCGCTCGCGAGTTACCACTTTGGGCGAAGAAGATGCTCGGAGCATCTGGGGCCGTGTACGGGAACCGCAACAGCCCGTCAGGGCCGGTCTTGCCTGCCGAGACGGAAGACGAGCCCTTTGCATACGATACGGGGATTCCTGCAACCGGCGTCCCAGACTTGAGGTCGGTCACGAAGGCTAGGCAATCCCGTTTGCCGATCTTGGAGACGAGCGCGATTTTTGAGACCGTCAGCCACCCGTACCGGACGTATTCGCCGATGCTGGCCCGAACCAGATACATCCCTTCGGGAAGAGGAGCGAGGTGCGCTTGCTCGACAAAATGGCCCTCAACGTCCTTGCTGTTCAGCTTGTACGATTGTGTCCAGACGGACTCAAGACCCGCGATCTTCGCCGGATCGGACTCGTTCTGGTTCTCAAAGACCGAACGAACGAGGTTCTCGGGCGACTTCTTGTTGAAGACACTCTCAAACGGCACTGAGTACACACGGACGTCAGCTGTAGGAGAGTCTGTGTATCCCGAAATCGTAATGTCCGGCTTCTCGTCCGGCAGGAACACGCGCTGATTGACCTGTAGATCGACGTCAGGCAGAGTTCGGTCGGTCTTGATTTCCTCAGTCGACGACTTACCTTCCGAGACGATCGCGACGCAGCGGTCTTGATTATGGTGGGCTTTTCCATAGGCGTCGATCTCATAGGCACCCGCCGGCAACCCATGGAACGTGAACGACCCGTCGCTCTTCGTGCGGGTCGTCCAATGGGTCGTCACCCCTTCGGGCAGGTCGAACTTGGCGAGCGCGATCACCTCGGCGTTTGGCAAAGCCCTGCCGTTCTCCTTCATGGTGACGGTGCCCTTGAGTCCGCCCATGGGCACCTCGACCGTTGCGCCAAAACTCAAGACACTGCCCAACAGCACGGCCATCACCAGCGTGCCCACCGCACCTGCCAGCCAAGTTCCCTTTCCGTCCGACATCACGCTTCTTCCTTCTTGGGACGTCCCAATATCGAGGCGACGACCGCGACCACGAGGATGGCGAGTCCATAGACGGCCAAGAGCCGCGCCTTGTCTCCGCGCGTCAAGTCTTCCGAGCTACTGAGCGAACCGATCGCCGCGAGACACCATCCGCCAAGCCCGAGCCCCGTCCCCGCTGCTGCTGGGCTGTGAGTCAACACGACGCCGACGACAGGCCCGACCGAGAGACCGACGAGCATTCCATTAGCTCCCTTTGAACCGAGGAAAGCGACCGCCAACGCGATACTACCGAGCGCAGCGAGCCCGTATCCTAGTACAGCGCCCCGGCCCAAGACCTGGCCCGCCTGGCGACACTTCGCGCCCGCCGAAAGGAGTCCGACCGGGAGCAGCACGCCAGCCAGGAATCCGATCAGGGCGTAGTGCTGTCCGATGTCGAAAGCCTGGCTCATGTCGGGGAAGAGGTTCCGTCCCAGTCGGACCATGAGGAGCCCGAACAAGGGAGCCATCATCGCGATGGCTCGGCGGTTGCCTGAAATGAGCGTCGCGCAGACTCCTGAGAGGCCAGCTAGTGCGAGTCCATAGCTCTTACCAAAGCTGAACGCGGCGGCTCCCACCGCAAGCCACACCATCGCGCCGAACACGGCTTTGAGGGGATCCGAATCATCTTTGCTGCCGAGGGCCACAGCCAACACCACGGCGACTAGGCTGGCGCCTGGAACGATCATCGCCAGTTCCGGCATCGACTGCTGCTTCGACGTCAAGATCACTAGCATCAGGGTCATTAACAGGCCCGTACCAGGCTTAGGCCACGGAAACCGGCCATTCTTGGTCAGCGCTCCGAGTCCTTCTCCCAGGATGGTCGACAAGAGCGCGGAACCAAAAACGGTGAGTACGGCAAACTGGGTGTCGCTCGGTGTGCCTTCGGGGGCGAGCTTTCCCACCGCGTAGGCGATGAGCAGGCACACGACAAACGCCATCGATGCCGAAGACCGACCGGACAGCGTGGTGACCGCACCCGCCGCCGCCGCTCCAGCCGCGCCGCCGAGATAGAGAAGAGGGTCGGTCACCCCCAGCCCGGGTAAGACTGCGAATGCAATGGCCGCGAGTCCGAGGGGGGCCCCCGCCCAGGTGGGGTGCTCCGAATCCGTGAAATCAAGGAGCGCTGCCGCGACCGCCAGTCCTGAGGCGAAGCCGATGACCGGCGTCTTCCACGCTCCGAGTGAGTCCAGTTTCCAAGCTGCCGCGGCCAAGCCTGCCCCCACGACCATGAGCACCAGCGAGTCCCAGACCCGTTTTGGCTGGCCCGTGGCCTGCCGCACAAACAAGAAGACTAAGACGGCCGTCGAGACCAAGACCACCCATAACGCGACTGAATTCAAGTCTGCCCTCTCTCACCGTGAATCCTATCACGGTTTCACGTCTAATGACGCCGAGCGGCAAGCAATGTTTTCAGGCGTCGTGCGACTGACCTTGTGTCGAATAAAAATAGGGCGTATGCGACTCGAACTCTCCTGCGCACGTGTCCACCATTTTGTAGACGGTGCGACCAGGAGTCGACTCGAATGAGCCTTCTACGACCAGGTGTGAGATCTTCTCTAGGAACCACTTGTCCACCCGGCTCAGGCGGTGGACCTCGGTATGAGACCATCCTCGCCTCAGGGCTTCTGCCAGCACCCAAAGCCGCTCGTCGGTCGGTCGGCGCAAGGCTGACCGAAGCGATTCGTCATCCAGGGCCTCAATCGCGGGGTGGCGGAGGTCCTTTGCCTTCACCTCCAGTCCGCGGACAGCCTTCATCAAGGCGGCTTCGAAGCTCCGGTCGATAGCCATGACTTCTCCTGTCGCTTTCATCTGCGTCGAGAGGAACCGGTCGCCTGTCGTGAACTTGTCAAACGGCCATCGTGGAATCTTCACGACGCAGTAGTCCAACGCTGGCTCGAAGCAGGCCTTCGTCGTCTTCGTGACCGCGTTCTCGATCTCATCGAGAGTCTTGCCCACCGCGATCTTGGCCGCGACTCGCGCGATGGGATACCCCGTCGCTTTGCTCGCCAGGGCTGACGACCGGGAAACGCGCGGATTGACCTCGATGACGTAGTAGTCGAAGCTATCGGGGTTGACGGCCAGTTGGACGTTACAGCCCCCTTCGATTCCCAGCGCTTGGATGATCTTGAGCGACGCTGTCCGCAGCATGTGGTACTCGATGTCGCTCAACGTCTGGCTCGGCGCGACCACGATGGAGTCGCCGGTGTGCACACCCATCGGGTCGAGGTTCTCCATGTTGCAGACCGTGATGCAGTTGCCCTTGCCGTCGCGCATCACCTCGTACTCGACCTCCTTCCATCCAAGGAGTGAACGCTCAACCATGAGCTGGCTGCGCATGGAGAGCTTCAGCCCCTTGCGGCCCGTCTCCCAAAGCTCTTCGCGGTTGTTCGCGATGCCGCCACCAGTGCCGCCCAGGGTGTAGGCGGGACGAATGATGCAGGGGTAGGGGACGACGTCCAAGATGGCCTCGAGGTCGGCGTCACTCTCGACGATCCAGCTCTCAGGAACCGGCTCTTTGATCTGCCTCATGAGGGAGCGGAACAACTCGCGGTCCTCGGCCTTCTTGATCGCGTCGAGCTGGGTGCCGAGCAACTTCACGCCGTACTTCTCCAAAATGCCGAGGTCGGCCAACTGGGATGCAAGGTTGAGTCCGGTCTGGCCGCCCAACGTCGGCAAGAGTCCGTCGGGCCGCTCGCGAGCAATGACCCGCTCGCAGAAGGCGGGGGTCAGCGGCTCGATGTAGACAGCATCGGCCGTTTCTTCGTCCGTCATGATCGTCGCTGGATTCGAGTTGATCAAGACGACTTCGTAGCCCTCTTCGCGGAGAGACTTGCAGGCCTGCGAACCGGCGTAGTCGAACTCGGCCGCCTGCCCGATGATGATCGGCCCGCTGCCGATGACGAGGATCTTTTTCATGGCGCTGGGGAGCGTTGCGCCCTGAAGCTGGATTATGCGCTATTCCCTCTCCCGCCCGCCGGGCGGCCAAGTTGGCAAATCCGCCACCGGCAGAGCAAGCGTCCTCCAGAGTCAGGGAACACTGCTATGCCACACGATTCGTCTCAAATGGGGGCAAACGGATGGCCGTGCTGGTTGGGCGGACGGATCAGGCCCATGTCGACATCGACCGCGGGCCCTGCCGCTGGGTCAGGGACCGTCGGAACCCGGCAACGATACACTAGAGACACGGATGGAAACCTCCGGCCGCACAAAACCACGCCACTGCGGGCCAGACAGAGCCCTTCAACGCAAGGGCGCGCTCCTGGCCTCGGCCTTGTTTGCTGTCGGCCCATGCTGCGCGCCCGCACAGCCAAACTCCCAGCCCACCAGCCTATCGGCCGCGCCGTACTCTTTGAGCCGGCATTATCGCGGCGGCCACTACGCCGTCTATCTTACTGTTCGGCGGCAGGGCCGCACTCACCGCCTGTTGCGCCTGCCGGTAGCACCACTCGACTACGGTATTCAAGACCGCCTGTTCCGGGCAGGAAACCAGCTTGTAGCGCTGGTTAATGTTGCTGACATTTTCTATGAGCCATTCTTCATCGGGATCAAGAGCGGCGTCGCCCACCTGGTGCCCAAAGGCAGGTTCGACGGTCAGCTCGGCGGGCGCGAGTCCGTGGCTTTGGGCGATGTCCTGATGGGCCAGGTCAACCTGAGCGACGCAGTCAGTGATCCCCGATCGTTCGTCTACCGGTTCGGTCCGCGATCCCTGGAGTTCGGCGAAGTCTTTGAGGACGTCACTGAAGTGGCCAAGCAGACTGACCAGTCCCTGACCTTGTTCCGACGCCGAAACGGTCAACGCCTGCCAAGCATCACGCTGGGTCTGCCCGCCGTTCTTGTGCGCGGATGGTGGTTCGCCGCACCCAGCAAGACGGTCGACAAGCCAACAGCTAGGAGCGATCCCCAGTGATTCCCATCGCTCACCTCGACGAACCGTCGTTCAGGGCATTCGTCTGAACCGGAAAGGACGAAAGCGCGTCTTGCAGTGACAAGGAGCGGGGTCTCCAACATGATCATTTGCACGGGTGCATTGACGGCACTCCTCGGTTGTCTCACGAAACTGAAACCAATAGATGCAGTCACCCTCGTAAAGAGCTCTACGTTGTGCGTCCGCGCAGTACCTGGCAAATCTGAGAGTTCGGCGGTCGTCAAGGAAGTGGTGTGGGGCCAGGCGCTCCACAAGGGCGACGTGTTCACGACGGTCGACGCGCCTCCCGGTCGACCAGGCGAACCGACGGAACTACCATTGAAGGTAGTCCAGGACTGCATCGTGTTCGTGAACCCGGCAGGGTCGTCCCAGGACGCCCATCGTTGGAAGGCTGACGTTTATCGGATCAACATCAGCAAGGGCCGGGTTGACTGCAGTTGGTACGAAGTCGACACTGGCACTTCTAAGGCGAATAGGGTGCTGTTGCTGGACGGCCGAGTCCTTTTTTCGGATCGACGTGCCCAGAAAGCACAACTCCAGCATGTCGGTCGAGGAGGTCGTGAAAGAGTTGGCCCGACTGAGGTCCGCCCGAGCTTCGAGGTTGACGCAGTGACCTCATGCCGGGAGAAAAAAACTAGGCGGGCGTCCGGGGGTACCGAAAGACATTCGACGCTACAAAGTCGTCGACATCAATGAAACGAGGGTCGTGACCCTGGCCCAACTCAATCACTGCGGACGACATGGACGACTAAGACGTGAGTGGCCTTGACGACCAATCCAGCAAGCGTGCCGAGGAGACAGGCTGCCACGGTCAGCTCCAAAGTGCTGGAGGCTGCCGGGATGGAGCGCCATAGGTGACTGCCAATCACGACGCCGCCAGCGCAACCGACGACAAGCAGTGTCGTCAAAGAAGGGCTCTGGCTCCAACGACCGCGGATCCGCCGCCCGGCAGGCTCGTCGCGCCGTAGCCGTTCCAGACAGACTCCAACGAATCCACCCGCGAACAGGACACCGAACACGAGCAGAAAGTCGATTTCGGGGCCAGAGTACTCGTTCACAAACGCCCAGTCAAACAAGCAGAGCGCGAAGGCGATGGGTCCGACCGTGAGGGCCACCGCCAGTAGGCTGCCCGCCCAACTCGTCCAGGCGGCCCCTTTCCCTCTCATCGCCGGAGACTACCACTCAACCTAACGCCCGGGGCTGAATCCGGCTCGCTCTCTGTGAGCCGCCGTCCAGAGCCATGACCCGTGCCTCGTTCCGGCGGCCACGGTCTGCATGGTGTCCCGCAAAAAAAATTGGGACCCTTTCTCAAAGGGCCCCGAACCAATTTCTCGTACGCGACCGGCGTGAGGTACCCGCTGTCTGGCCGCGCCCGAAGATTCTAACATCGTTCGTTAGGATTTGTCCTCCTTTCCGCCAGGAAGAATTACTGTAATCTGTCCAAGTCACGCACTCTGTACACCGCTCGATAGGGGCCCTTTTCAGTCCATGATCAGCATTTTCGCGGTCAGAGCCGTTAGGAACCGGGCCTCGGCGACCTTCTTGACCGTCAGTGAGCGAGAGTTCCAACTGACGGTGTCCCCGACCGCCGTCGCGTCGTCATGGGCGACAAGGCAGACCCACAGCGGCAAGGCGGCCGCATCAATCTCGCTTGTCGTCAGGAACGCGTGGGCGTTGCCCGTTGTCACGTTGGTGAACACTCCTGTGCCTGTCGTCGCGCCGACCGTGAAAGACTCGCCGTACCTGTCGACGAGGCTCTTGACCCGCCTTTGCGCAGCTGTCATGTCGCACATTCCTCGGTGCGGACACCGCCCATGAGGACACCGGGAGACGCCTGCAAACTGTCTTCTGAGCGTTGAAACGGAGCGAGCCGGGCGAAACCCTGAGACTTCAGTCCAAACGGGTCTGCCAGGTCAGTAAAGGCGGGCCGAACCTCGAGCCAGCCGAAGAACATGACCTCCGATCCGCCTGGCTCGCGCGCAAGCTGGGCCAGCAACTCTCCGGCAACGACTTCGGTGGCCCCGAGGTTGAGGGTCGCCTGCAACCCGGTGTTGTCCGTGTCGTCGAGGGCAGCCGGATCCAGCCCAAACTCCAATGCGGGCACCCAGTCAGCAATCAAGTTGTCGACCAAGGTGTCGTAGTCAGACGTCGCGAGCCCCGCCTTTTCTTTGACCTTGGCGGTCGTGACGACCAGGCTCATTCAGGCTCTCCCCACCGGCGTGCTGACTTGGAGCCATTCGGCGACCTGGCGGACGAGCAACGTGTTCTCTCGGACACCTTGGTTGAGCTCGGTGACGGCGGCGCTTAGGCAGTCGATAGACTCGTCCTGGCGGGTGAGCGAATGTTCGAAGAATGCCAAGAGACGTTCAGTAAAGGCCTTGGACTGACTGACAGTGAGGCGGAGAACGGCGAGGGCCGCGGCAAGGAACCCGGCCAGGGTCGGAATTAGTTCGTGCGGAGACATGGAGAGGGTGAAGAGGAACTCGGTGGACGAGAGCGAGGCGCTGGGGCTCGCCGTGGCGGCTGGCCCGTGCGCCCCTGGGCGGTCTACGCCCGGACGACTTGCTTGATCATGCCAAGCAAGCTCCGGGCATCGGCCGCGACGGTCCTAGCCTTTGCGACCACGGTGGACAGGTCGGCTTGACGCGGGTCTTTCAACACCGCTTCGACGGTCGTCGCCAAGTCGTTCAGGTGGTCGGCGAAGCGCTTTCCTGCGGCGTAGATCCCGGCGAGCGCTCCCAGCGTTCCGCCGAGACTGAGCAACAAGGCGAGGTCAGCTAAGTTTCCCACCATAGGCCGCCTGCCAGAGTCCGTAACCGACGTTGTAACGAGCGCGCACGCCGTAGAAGTAGCGATCCCGCAAGAAGGCCGACTCCGAGCCACTCTGGCTCTCGAGCGCCGTGAACTCGACAGGAACGTCGCTTCTCTGCTGGAGGATCACTCCCTTGATCGGACGCTTGGTGTCGAGCAGAAACCAGGCATCCGCCTGCGGGCCCGTGATGTAGGGCGAGACGATGAGCCGAAGCCTTCCTCGGAACGAGTTGACGTAGTCGGTAGGCGAGGTGCCGACCGTGCCGGTACCCTTATAGACCACGACCGGGCTCTCTACCAGTTCGATCGCGTTCCACATGCTGTCTGGCCCCACGACGAGAGTGTCGGGGACCACACCGAGAGGCGTCCCAGTGTCGTCGGGAAGTTGCATCATCGTGGACACGGCCGTCGCCAGGCTGGTCGCGGAGAGGACGCTGGTCGTCGTGTTCGAGTACGTTGCCGTACCATAGCCAGGGTGAGTGTCGTTGAAGAAGCTGACACCGTCGTAGCCAGTGCTCGAGCCACCGCCCAACAGGGCTTGGACGACGATCTGGTGCCGGTGCTGGGTCACCCGGCTCGCGAGGTCGCGGACCCGGAGCCGTATGAGGTCCAGCTGATCGTCCTCGATCGCCTTGCGGTCCACAGCGATCGTGGACTCAAACGTCTTGTCTTCGATCGAGACCGCGTACTCGGTCATGCCGGATGGCCGTCGTTCATCGACGAACTCCCGCATCGGTGGTGTCGCACCCAACCAGGCGTACTTCTGTACGGGCATGGTCGTGCTGACGACGGTAGCGATCTGCTCGGCAATGCTGTCGTCGATTTGGGCTCGATACGCCGCTTCGAACTCAGTCTTGAGTCCGGGCAGCAAGAGGTCAGGAATGTCTCCCTTGGTTAATGGCATGTGGTCTTCCCTTCTTTACACGGAGTAATTGTCGATCCGGACGCGGACTCCCGTCTGCCCGGTTGAAGTTGTTTCGAGGTTCACGATCGTGCCGATCTTGTACTGGTTCGTGAGCCCGCTAGTGCTCGTTTGCACCTCCCAGTCAGTCAGGCCATAGACTTCCTTGCTGAGGTCTGCCTGAACCGGCGTATAGGCTGCGGACGCCTTGAAGACAAAGGATCCGGTCTTGGTGACGTTGACAGTCTTGTCTCCCGCACTTCCGCCGGAGTTGTCGACGGTGTCGTTGGCGACGCCGACGTAGCGCAGGCCAGTGGTGCCGTGGGACATGGGGACGAGATAGCCGGACAAGTTGACTCCGACATTAGCGCCCTTATAGACCTTGACGTTGCTGAGCTTGTAGCTCACAACCAGGCCGGGGCGTTCGTACGTTTCGTATGGTTTGGATAAAGACATCTCTTTGCTGGGTTAGGGGAATGGGCCGGGATGGGATGACCGATCCGGCTCGTCTGGTCGTCAACGGTTCTTTGCAATCTCCTCAAGGCTCAGGCCAGAGAAGTAGCGGTCGTAGAAAGCCCTCTCGTCCGGCGCAAGGTCGGCCGGGGCCCTGCCGCCAGGGGCGTGTTCGGCCAATAGCCCATGCGGCCGGCCAGCTTGGAGCAACGACATCGCCAATTGGCGGACAGGGACGCTCGCGCCGTCAAAAGACACCACGCCAGGAACGCCCAAAAGGGCCTTGGCGAAGGGCACTTGAGCCGGCAGAAGTTGGCCTTGGTCCACCATCGAGGTCAGTGCCGCCTCCGATTCTCGGTCGTGAAGCTCGGCTTCAAGCCTTTGGCAGCGTTCCTGCAAGTCGGTCGGGGGCGCGAGTACCTCGCCGTGGAACAGCTTGGCCGAGGCGATCCGGGGGTTCGCGACGAGGCTCAACTCCTGTATGGCAGAGAGGTCGCTCTCCAATCCAATGGATAGAGATCTGGCTCCAGACGCTTCGAGGAGGTCGTTAGCCTCTTTTGTGAGGGCGACAGTTCCGAACAGCTCGGATCCTTGAGCCCTGACGTCGGTGAGGTAACCGAGTTGAAGGGGCGAATGGGCGTGCTCGATGAGGATCGGCACCGGCAGATCGAACGACTCTTGAAGCCGGACAAGGTCGCTCGATGTCACGCTCAGGCCCTTGTCGGGGTATTCGCCTGCCTCGAACAACTTCGCTCCCCGTTCGATCCAAGTCTGGCTGGTACCGAGGAATGGCGGAGGCTCGATGCCGGCAGAGGCGAGTTTCGCGGCAAGATGCTTCCGACTAGCGGCTCCAGCGTCCTTTCGTACGCCCCGGTGGCCGGGCCCAAGCTCGGCCGCTCGCCTGAGCAGCTCTTGGGCCTCGGGAGGGTGATGGCTCGTGTGTGTCTTCATGGTGAGGACGTCCATGAAGGCGGTCCGCCATAAAAAGGTCAACTTCGGCACCGTAAATTGCCCAGAAACTGGTGCATGAGTCTGGACGCCCGACATCTGTGAGCCCTGGCCCGCACTTCTGGATTAGGTCTATGCCATAATTTGCTCCCCCCGTAACGATCCGGTTGACCGTAGGAGCCTTGACTTTGGCCAAGACATACGACCTGAAGCCCGAAGAAACCCTAGCCAGGGATTTTGCCGACCGATTGATCCTCGAAAAGTTGACGGAACTCTTTGAAGTCGTCAAGCCGAGCGAACTCGCCGACCAGTTGAATCCTGAGGGACTTGGGCTCGCCGCCATCAGATCCCTCTTGGCTTCGAACCCCGACAAGTTCGCGTATGCCGAACGCCGGTGGGTTCCCGCTTCGCGCCTCGCTGGCGCGGGCCGTTCGATCCACGAAGCGGCACGGCTCATGATCGACCGGTTTGGTGGCCCCGTGCCTCTCGATCTCGTTGTCGCTGAACTCAGCAGGATCTTCTCCAGGCCTCAAGAAGAGGTGGAGTTTTCTCTCCGCAGGTTCTTGACCCACGACAGGACGATGTTCCTGACGCTCGACGACCACGTCGCTGTCTCAACGACGGTGTTCGCGGCGACCGACGAATCGATCGACCGGGCGTTTGAAGTCAACCAGGTCACGATGCCAGAAGTTGAAAAAGTGCAAGCCGCACTGGGCGACTTCGACTGGTTCCAGACTGACGCCATCCTTCTGGCCCTCGAGAAGATAGCTCCCGTCAAAGTCAAAGCCCTTGGTGCCGCGGCATGGCTAGCCCTGAGCCCCCAGGATCCCCGATCAGCCCTGCTTTACGACTGGCGCTCGTTCAATGCGGAGCTGCTCAGCGTTCCCGGATTCGTATACGCCTCGGATGGAACCCTCCACCCGGAAGCGGATGCCAAGAAGTGGATCAGCACCGCTGTGAAGCTGGCTGACAAGGTGACGCCTCAGATTGAGGTCGAAGACGCCGCGCCTCTCGAATTCAAGGTCACTGACATTGAGGAAGCCGTCTCCCGAATCCTCAAGTCGGAGCAGACCATCACGGCCACATCGCTTTTGGAGTCGCTCTTCGAGGTCACGCCCACGGTAAAGACGTTCCCAGACGATCTTGAGAACGTCATGAACACCCTGAAGTCGGACTCGCGTGTTTGGTGGGTCGGCGGCGACCGCTTCCGCAGGCCGGAAACGGCGCCGGACTACATCGATATCCTTCCAGAGCCGTTCGAGTTCGTGCAGACTCCCTTCCTGCAGGAAGATGGCGACCCAGTGGACGTCGAATTGACTGACGACGGCCTGTCAAGTTCGCTTCGCAAGCTGGTCATCCACCCGCTGGCGATGGACGTGAACGACGAGGACATCCTCCCGCCGCCGAAGAACATGCCGGAAACAGTCCGGTTGGTGCTCAAGCCGGTCCACCGCGAACTGGGCACTTTCCCACTTTCCCAGTTCCCTACAGGCTGGTTCGACGTTCAGCCTGGGGTTCAGGAGCTCATTTGGAGCAACAGTGACGGAAGAGACCTCCAAGTCTGGATGAACACCAAGACCCGCCTCCTGTTCGGCCTGTTCGACTGGTGGCTCGACCAGAGCGTGGAGTCCGGCGCCGTGTTCAGCTTGACCAAGACGTCCAGACCGAACGTCTTCGAATTCACTTGGCTGGAGCAGACTGACCCGGTCGTATACATCAGCAGCCAGAGAATGGAGGAACTGCGCGAGATCGTCAGCCGTGCCGACGAAATGTCTACGTTCGACGTCTTGCGCGAGGTGATGACTCACTGGCCCAAAGGTGCCGACTTTTTGACCATCCTCTGGGAAGTCAACGTCGTCCGACGCACTTCCAGGAGGCTGCTCGCATCGCTCCTTTCCAGTTACGTTTGCTTCTACCAGCGGTCGGGGTCGCCCGTCTGGCACTACGACCACAAGAAAGTGGAACTGGGCTTCGACAAGACCAAGAAGAAGTTCATCAAGAAGCCCTGAACCGTTGTGCGGCCGCTCCGTCCCATAGCGGACCAGTCGGAGCGGCCGCTTCTGCTATAATTCACATCCAACTCTGAGGAATCCATGGCGAACCTGAAGTCGTCCAAGAAGGACATCCGGCGAAGCACCAAAGCTCACGCCAAGAACACGGCCATCAAATCGGCCATCAAGACTTACGTCAAGAAGGCCAAGAAAGCCGGCGAAAGCGGCGATGCAAAGGCCACCGTGACAGCCGCCACCACGGCGATCAAAGCGATCGACAAAGCGGCGCAAAAGGGCGTGATCCACAAGAACCAGGCGGCCAGACGAAAGAGCCGCTTGGCCAAAGCACTGTCCAATGCGAAGAGCTGAGGGCCGGTCGACAGAAGATTGTTCAGGCCTGACCGGGAAACTGGCAGGCGTTTTTTTACGTAGTTCATCTCGAGCAGACTTCCCAGGGGGGATTCAACCGAACCTCCGCCCGTCCCGAAATGCCGCTAAGACTCGTATGCGCCACAGATGATGACCGAGCCCTCTTCGAGAGGTTGCTCCAGCTCTGCCTTCACGATCTCAGTGAATACGAAAGCGCACCCGTGGACCATGCTGGATACTTCGGCAACGGACAGGTAGACCAGTTCTGGCACGAGGCCCGTTACGAACGCGTCCTCGCCTACATGGCTGGACGGCCAGCGGGCATCATCGTCCTTCACAAGACGGGGCGGGCTGCCGACCGAGACAAGTGGCGTGTCGAGCACTTCTTCGTCCTTCGGAGCTACCGGCGGCTAGGCATCGGAGACGAAATGGCCCGCCGCGTCTTCGACATGTACCCTGGCGAATACGAGGTCTACCTCAACATCGAGAACCGGCCAGCGATCGAGTTTTGGCGACAAGTCGTCCGGAGATCGTTCGGCAAACCCGCACGGGAACTCGGCACGAGCGACGAATCGACCGTTGTCCTCGAATTCAGTTCCTTCGGCCCGGCGCAGTTGGACTCGTCCGCCGACTGATCGAATCAGACTTCGTCTTGGGCCCCTCCGCGGATCCTCTTTCCGACTTCCTCGACAAGGTCTTGTCGCCTCCGGTTCCGCTCTTCAAGGAGTCGCTTCTTTCCCGATCGAGCTTCTTCCATCCACTCTTTCGCAAACACTCCAGTCTGAATTTGCTGCAGAGCGGCCCTGAGGGAATCTCGGACTGCGGACCCGATCACACGCCTCCCCGTTTGATACGAGCCCCACTCCGCTGTGTCGCTGATCCGCTTTTTCATCCCAGCGATACCCTCGGTGGCGATCAGGTCGGCAAGAAGCGCTACCTGTTGGACACACTCCATGTATGCGACCTCTGGCTGGAAACCAGCCTCCACCAGCGTCTCAAACGCGGCAATCGCCAACTCCGGCATCCCGCCACAAAGGACCGCCTGTTCTCCGAAAAGATCACATTCCGTCTCTTCCTTGAACGACGTGACAACGAGGCCCCTTCGCGCACAACCGATCCCCCAAGCATAAGCGATGGCCAACGGCAGTCCGTCCTCGGGCTCAGCCGCCACAAAGGCGGTGACACCTGAGCCCTTCACGAACTCCTCTCGCACCGCCGTTCCAGGGCCACTGGGCGACACAAGCAACAATCGGACGTGCTCGGGTGGGTGAATGAGCCCATAAGTCACGGCGAATCCGTGCGCGAAGACCAACGTCGCTCGAGGTAGGAGGCAGGGCGCGACGTCGTCCCGAAAGACGTCTGCCATTGCTTCGTCCGGAACCGACATCAGGACCAGTTCGGCGTCGGTCACAGCGTCCGACACTTCCATCGGGCCAAAGCCGTCGTCCAATGCCCTGTGGCGACCCTTCCCCGGCCTCGCCCCGACACGGACGTTGAGGCCACGGTCGCGAAGGTTCAAGGCATGGGCCCTTCCCTGGTTGCCGTAGCCGACGACCGCGATGGTCTTTTCCAAGATCAAAGAGGGATCGGCATCGCTTTCACCCAGGATCCTCATGGTCGGGCATCCTGGCAGGCAGCCTCTGCCTTGACCGCGTCCCAAAGCGCCGGGTTCGTGGAACGCGGCACGATGTCCAGGATCTTCCAAGTTTGAGCGACATACCGCTTCCGTTTCTTGCCTCTCTTGGTATAAGCCGACTCCCTCAAATTCGAGAGTCGGTCGCACAACTTGACGGTCTGAGCGCGCGGACTCATCGATCGGATTTCGGCCAGCAGTCGGCTCGACCGGAGTTCCCAGATCTCGTCTTTGCCAAGACCGGCTATGTCCGACTGCGTCGGCTCGGACCGGGTCAACTCGGAGACCAGTTGTGCGACTTCCATGCCGAAAGCGGCTTCGATTTCTTCCCGCGTCGCAACGGTCTCCTCAAGAATGTCGTGCAGCACTGCCGCCAGCAAGAGGTCTTCGTCGGTCACGCCTCCCACGTATCGAAGAAGCGTGAGCACCTCCAAAGGATGGCAGACATACGGAACCGGCACGTCCCCGTCTCGCCACTGCCCCGAGTGCAGTTGGGCTGCCCAGAGAACGGCGGATTGGAGTCGCTCGCCATACATGGATCCAGCTTGGCACAGCCGGAGGACAAGGCTAAAGGATTCAGTAGAATCACCGAATGACCAACGTGCTCGCTGCCGCCGACATCGGCAGTAACACGGCCCACCTGTTGGTCGCGTCGTATGGACCGAGCGGCTTGGGGCGGCTTCTCAATGAGAGCGAGTGGCTCTCATTGGGGCAGGTCGTCAGCCATGAGAACCGGATCCCCAAGGAACTGATCAGTCGCCTTACCACGACCCTCAAGGCCTTCAAGAGCCAGTCAGCGTCGCTCAAGGCTGACGGAATCTACGTATTTGCGACCGAAGCCGTGCGAAAGGCCGAGAACCATCGCGACGTCCTGAAGATCATCAAGAAGGAGACAGGGCTCGATGTCGACATCATCGAACCAAAACGGGAGGCCGAACTGGGCCTCAAAGGCGCCCTGATCGACTGCCACTCCGACGGACGGTTTGTCCTGGCCGAGACTGGTGGGGGCAGCGTCCAAGTGGCCGTCTGCGAGGGCGCCGACATCCTGTCCGAGACCTCGGCGCCCATTGGAACCGGCGTGTTGATCGACCGCGCCCTTCTCCACCAACCGGCAACGACCCGTCAAGTCGGCGCCGCCGAGGCACTCATCGGAGACGCTTTGTCCGCCGTGCCCAGTGATGTCGACGTCAAACGACTCGTGGCCTCCGGCGGCGTCGCTCGCGGACTCTGGAGGGCACTTCACCCCGATGGAGACCCGACGATCCATTTGGAGGAGCTCAAGTTCATGGCTTGGGTGGCCAAACGTCTTAATCAAACGACAATCGGCAAGCGGTACAGCGTCAAGGCCAAGCGGGCCGCAACCTTGCTGCCGGGTTCGCTTGTGTACAAGGCTTTGATGGAAAAATTCAATCTGTCCGAGATGACCGTCAGTCAGTTTGGCGTTCGTGAAGGCGCCATTCTCGAAATGTCGCAAGGCAAGATCCTGCCATGTCAACTGTGAACCGGAAGGGGGACTTCAAGGGCCGCCGGACCAGTCGCTATATCAACCGTGAACTGAGCTGGTTGGAGTTCAATTCGCGCGTCCTTGCCGAAGCGGAGAACCCCGCCAATCCCCTACTGGAACGCCTCAAGTTCCTCGCTATCTTCGAATCGAACATGGACGAGTTCTTCATGGTCAGGGTCAGCGGTCTGATCGAACAGGATGAGCTCGGCGTAACGGAGCCGTCGCCTGACGGGCTGACCCCGGCCCAACAGTTGGCCGAGATCGCGCAGGTCGCCCCTTGCCAGCGCCATCGGGCCGGCGACCTCTGGTGCGACGTCTTGATGCCCGAACTCGACAAGGCCGGAATCCGCCTGGTAGACCCGTCCATGCTCGCTCCCGAGCAACAGGCGGAAGCCCGTCGGTACTTCGAGACGTCCGTGTTCCCGTTGTGCACCCCCTTGATGCTCGATCCGGCAATCACCTTCCCCTTCATCTCGAATCGCAGCCTCAACCTCGCAGTCGAGCTCGCTGACAATGGAGACGTCAAGCTCGCGAGGGTCAAGATCCCGCCGAACCTTCCCCGTCTCGTCCGCCTCGAGTCCCTACCGGGTTCGTTCCTGTTCCTCGAAGACGTCGTCGCCCAGAACCTCGACCTCCTCTTCCCTGGTGTCCTTGTCCTGGCCTCGCACAAATTCCGGGTCATCCGCGACGCCGATATCGAGATCCGAGAGATTGAGGCTGCGGACCTGATCACGGCTGTCGAGCAAGGACTCCAGTTGCGCCGGTTCGGCGACCCCGTCCTCCTCGAATACCAGGAGAGTCTGGGCAAGGATTGGATCCTCACGCTGCGGCAACACCTGGCGCTGGATGTCCAAGACACGATCGCTGTGCGGGGACACGTGGGCTTTGAGGCCCTTTGGGAGTTGGTGGCCCTCGATCGGCCTGACCTCAAGTACGTGCCCCACATCCCCTACTTGTCGCCCAAACTGACCCGCTCAAGCTCCCTTTTCCCCGAGGTCACCGAACGCGACGTCCTCCTACACCACCCTTATGACAGCTTTCGCCCTGTTGAGGAATTGGTGGCCTCTGCCGCCGATGACTCAGACGTGATCGGGATCAAGATGACCCTCTACCGCGTCGGCAGCGAGTCTCCGATCGTGCAGAGCCTTCTGAGGGCAGCCGAAAGCGGAAAGCAGGTCGCTGCCATGCTGGAGCTCAAAGCCCGGTTCGACGAGGGCAACAACCTGGTGTGGTCACGAGCGCTGGAACGCGCAGGCGTCCATGTCACGTACGGCTTCCCGGACATGAAGGTCCACTGCAAGCTCTGCCTGATCGTCCGCCAAGAAGGCAAGCAAGTCCGCAGTTATGCCCACATCGGAACCGGCAACTACAACCCTCTCACCGCTCGAGGGTACACGGATCTCGGTCTCGTGACTTGCGACCGCGAGGTCTGCCAAGACGTGATTGAAATGTTCAACTTCTTGACTGGGTTTTCAAAGCAGGCCCGGTACCGCAAGTTGCTGGTCGCACCCCTTAACGTCCGGGAAGGGATCCTCGAGAGGATCGAACGCGAGATCAGAGTCAAGCGTGAGAAAGGAGCGGGACGGATCCTGTTCAAACTCAACGCGCTCGTCGATCCTGAGGTCATCGACGCGCTCTGCGAGGCGAGCGAGTCAGGTATCGAAGTCAAACTCGCGGTCCGAGGGATCTGCTGTCTGCGGCCCGGCGTTAAGGGGATGAGCGAGAACATCCAGGTCGTGAGCATCGTCGGCCGCTTCCTCGAGCACAGTCGCATTTACTACTTCGAAAATGGCGGCGAACCCGACGTCTGGATCGGAAGCGCTGATATGATGCGCCGCAACCTCGACCGCCGCATCGAAGTCCTCGCGCCGGTCTCCGACCCCTGTCACATCGCCTACCTCCGCGACCAGGTGCTCACGCGTTACTTTGACGATTGCAGAAAGGGCTGGGCGTTGGACAGTGAGGGACGGTACGCGCACCCACCCTGTGACTCGGGGTTTGAGCTCCAGGCCTATCTGCTCAACCATCCAGCCTCGGTCGAGTGCCCTTGACGTCGTCCGGTACCCTTCTGGCGTCGTGCTTATCGACTTCGTAACGCTCTTTCCCGACATGGTGCTGCCCGCGTTGGAACACAGCATCACGAAACGGGCCGCGCTTGCAGGCCTCGTCGAATTCCGGGCGACCAACCCTCGCGACTTCGCCACCGACAAGCACCGGTCTGTCGACGACGAGCCTTACGGCGGTGGTCCGGGAATGGTGATGATGGCTCCACTCGTCTTGGCCGCCCTGGAGAAGATAGGGGCCCAACCGGGCCATTGCGCTCCGAATTCGCGAACAAGGGTGGTCCTCACCGATCCGGCAGGCAGGCTCTTCACACAGAACGATGCTCAGGAGTTCAGCCGACTCGACCGCATTGTCTTCGTTTGCGGCCATTATGAGGGCCTCGACGAGCGTGTCCGCACGTGCCTCTGTACCGACGCACTGTCAGTTGGCGATTTTGTGCTGACGGGTGGCGAGCTTCCCGCCCTCTGTATGACCGACGCGATCGTGCGTCTGCTGCCTGGCGCCATCGGAGACCCTGCCAGTCATGAAGACGACTCGCACAGTGACGGTTTGCTTGGTCACCCCCTGTTCACAAGGCCGCTCGAGTTCATGGGTGAGTCGGTGCCCGACGTCCTTCTCAGCGGCAATCACCGTGAAATCGCGCGTTGGCGGCGTCGAAAGAGCCTTGAGAGGACCCGCCAATCCCGTCCGGACCTTTTCGCGGGTGCAAAACTGACACCCCAAGACGTTGATCTTCTAGGTTAGCTCACATGGATTTGTCACTGACCCACTCGGCATTGCCTGTTCTCGCTGCCGCAACACCGGCCGAGATGATCGACAAACTTGCCAGGACGCCTCTCAGCCAGATCGCGATCCTCGGAGTTGTTCTGACGCTGCTCCGGGTCGGTCTGTACAAGTACTTGATGACCACAGCGCGGCACCAGCGGTACGGGGCCTACCCTGTAGTCAAGTTCGTCGACGGCATTGCCGACGCCGTGGTCTATGCGGCGGTCGTCGTCTTCATGTTGGTACGTCCGTTCGTCTTGCAGACGTTTTACATTCCGTCTGGCTCGATGGTGGACACGCTGCGGGTTGGTGATTTCATCTTGCTCAACAAGTTCGTCTACCGCACGACCGAGCCGAAGCACGGCGAAGTCGTCGTCTTCAAACCACCGCTCCGAGCGCTCTTTCCCGGGCAAGACCCGGGCACCTTCTTCGTCAAGCGCCTGATCGGCGTGCCCGGCGACCTCATCGAATGGAAGGATAAGAAGCTCTACCGGAACGGCAAACTCGTGCAAGAGCCACACCAGGACTATACGGTTCCCGGCAGCCCGAACGGGCCGGTGGCCCAGCCTGAGACTTGGGCGACAATCGATCAGTCGAACTTTAAACTCGTCCAAGAAGGCGACAAGTATGTGCCCGTCCAGTATTACGACCACACAATCAACGAGTGGGACATGATCCGTGGTGAAAGCCTCTACGACCATAGGGCCAAGATGGGCTCAGACCCCCTGACCTTCTGCGCAGAGGAATACGTCCCCTCCTCGGAAGAGCAAGCCCAGAGATGGTACGAAGCGCCCCCCGCAAAGATCCCAGACGGCTACTACCTCTTCATGGGCGACAACCGGAACGGTTCGTTCGACGGCAGGGGCTGGGGACTCGTGCCGAAAGACCGAGTGGTCGGTCGGGCCGAGGTGGTCTGGATGCCAATGGCCCGTTGGAAGAAGATCGACTAGCCAGACCCAACACGGCAAGCCTTCCGTGAGCCATAATCTCTATTCGCCCCCAGCGCCGGGCCACCGGAGACGACGATGAACAAGCAGGCGATCCTCGACAGCGTTGCCAAGACCTATCAGAAAGAAGACGTTCCCCAGATCAAGCCCGGTGACACAGTCAGGGCGCACGTAAAGGTCCGTGAAGCTGGCAAGGAGCGCATCCAGATTTTCGAAGGGATCGTCATCGCCGTCCGGCATGGCGGGATTGCGCAAAACATCACCGTCCGCAAGATGAGCAACGGTGTCGGAGTGGAACGGACGTTTCCCGTCCACTCACCCAACGTGGCGAAGTTCGAGGTCATCCGGCACGGCAAAGTCCGTCGGGCTAAGCTCTACTACCTGCGGGACAAAGTCGGCAAAGCCGCCAGGATCGAGGAAAAGCGCTAAGCGGTGCTCGGCCCCGCAGACCTGCTGGCTCAAGTCCAACCGGGTGGGTTTGCATCGGTCGTCGACAAGATCGGCAAGGTGCCGCTCAGCGTCGTCGTCGTCTTCTCTGCTTGCTTCACAATCCTCCGCTTGGCCGTATGGCCGACCTTGAAGGGCACACATCCTGACGACCGCGCCAACGGGCTCTACAGCCTCTGCCGGATCGCCAACGAAGTGAGCGACGCCGTTGTCTACGCCGGCATCTTCATCTTCATGCTGGTCCGGCCTTTCTGTTTCCAGACGTTCTTCATCCCGTCGGGCTCTATGATCGACACACTTCGCCCGAACGACTACATCGTCGCCAACAAGTGGGTCTATCGTGTTACGGAGCCCAGACGCGGCGACATTATCGTTTTCCGGCCGCCCAAAGGAGCGTTGATGCCGGGCCAGCTTGACTCGGACACGAACTTCATCAAGCGCTTGATCGGTGTTCCAGGCGATATTGTCGAGTGGAAGGACAAGCAACTTTACTTGAACGGGCGACCGGTCAAAGAGCCGTACGTGGACTATACACACGACGACGATCCGGACGGACCGGTCCTGCCGCGAGACCAATGGGGCCAAGTCCAACAAGCCGACTACAAGTTGGTCAACGACCATGGGGTCTACGTTCCCGTCCGGTATGACGGCGAGACGGTAAACACCTGGAACTTGACGGGAGGGTTCCTCGAGCAAGACCCTCTGACTTTGACCTACGACTACGTCCCTACAAGCGCGGCAGAAGCCGAAAGGTGGCTCAAGTCTCCGCCAGCCCCGGTTCCGAAGGGCTACTACTTGTTCATGGGCGACAACCGCAACGGATCATTCGATGGCCGTGCATGGGGCTTGGTCAAGCGTCAGGACATCATCGGCAAAAGCGAGTTCATTTGGTTCCCGCCTTCGCGAGTCCGTAAGACTCAGTGACGATCTGGATCCTTGGTGGGCCCGGCGAGGATCGAACTCGCGACCAAGCGGTTATGAGCCGCCCGCTCTGACCACTGAGCTACAGGCCCAAGGATGGCGGAAGTCTACCTTTGGGAGCTCTTGCACACGAGCCTACCGCCCGGTCCGCGGCGTCAGTCCCGAGTGATTCCCACGAACGCACATCCGTAATCTTTCCGGCGTAGGAAAGAAACGCCATGGCACACGTGACCATAGACAAGAAGGCTGATCTTGCCGGGCCAGGTGTCTCGACTTACGAAGAAGTCGAGAAGATCCTCCCAAACGACTACAAATCCCTTCTGTCACCTAAGGAGACACAAGTCGCTGTCGCCGCAACGAAGCGGTTCATCGAAGACGGACTCTGTCGCGAACTGAACCTCATCCGTGTGGAAGTGCCACTCATTGTGGACAAAGACAGTGGCGTGAACGATTATCTTGACCGCGACGGAAGCCGCACGCCCATCGACTTCCCTTGTGGGCTCGGGCTGGAGAAGCGCATCGATGCGCAGATCGTCCAAGCAGCCACCAAGTGGAAGAGAATGGCCCTGAAGCAGTTCGACATGGATCCAGGCGAAGGGCTCGTGACGGACATGCGGGCTGTGCGCAAGGACTACTTCCTCGACCACGACCACAGCGCGTATGTGGACCAGTGGGACTGGGAACGAGTCATGCTCCCGAACGAGCGCAACCTCGACTTCCTCAAGGACGTCGTCACGCGCATCTGGAAAGTCCTCAAAGGCGCCGAAACGTTTGTCTTGACCAACTGGCCCGCACTCCGAGATCCGAGATACCCGGAACTACCTGAGGAACTGACGTTCCTCCACGCCGAAGAGATCCTTGAGATGTACCCGGACTTGCCACGAAAGCAGCGTGAGACGCAGATCCTGCAGAAGTTTCCTGCCGTGTTCATCATTGGGATCGGTTGGGTGCTCAAAGACGGCTATCCCCATGAAATGCGGGCCGCGGACTATGACGACTGGGTCACGCCGACAATTGAAAAGAACGGTGAAGTGTTCCATGGACTCAACGGCGACATCCTCGTCTGGAACTCCGTCACGAAACGGCGACACGAACTCAGCTCGATGGGAGTCCGGGTCACGAAGGACACCTTGCGCCAGCAACTCGAAATCACCGAGCAACTGAGCTTCCTCAACCTGCCTTACCACCAGGCGATCCTCCATGATCAGATTCCACTCAGCGTGGGTGGAGGCATCGGGCAGTCGCGTGTCCTCATGTGGCTCCTCCGCAAGGCCCATCTCGGCGAGGTCAGCGTCACGGTTTGGCCGAAGCAACTCAAAGAAATCTGTGCCAAGAAGAACATCTTCACCCTAGAGTGAAGACCAGGCGGCCTGGGGGCTCTGCCCTCAGGCCACTCCTGGGTCGCGGTCCTTTGGCTGGCCGAAACCCCACAATTCTGCCAAGAATGAGTCTTCTCATGAAACGACTCGTCTTGCCTGTGTCGCTCCTCGTCCTTTCGAACACCTTCATGAACACGGCGTGGTACGGACACCTCAAGTTCAAGTCTGCCCCGTTGTGGGCCGTGATCTTCGCCAGTTGGGGCATTGCATTCTTCGAATACTGCCTCCAAGTGCCCGCAAACCGGATGGGCAGCGAGTTCCTTTCCGTCACGCAGCTCAAAGTCATTCAAGAGCTGCTCAGTATCGGCACATTCGCCGTCTTCGCCTTGTTCGTGTACAAGGAGAAGCCGACCGTCAACCATGCCGTTTCTTTCGCGTTCCTTGTCCTTGCGGCCTACTTCGCCGCCAAGAAGTGACGGAACGCCCGAGACCAGGGCCTTTTGGCTGTCCCCGAATCACTTTCCGGTGTATCCCCAAAAACATGAAGTGGTCTTGGCGCGTCGGACGGATCGCAGGGATCCAGATCCTCGTCCACTTCACCTTTGCCTTCCTCCTCCTTTGGATCGGTGTCAGTGCTTACTTGGAGCGCCACAGCATCATTGACGCCCTGCTGGGGATAGGCTTCATCCTCCTGTTGTTCATGGTCGTCGTCCTGCACGAACTGGGGCACGCGCTGACGGCGCGACGCTTCGGCGTCAAGACCCGAGACATCACTCTCCTGCCGATCGGTGGAGTCGCCCATCTCGACCACATTCCCGAAAAGCCAGCCGAAGAGCTGCTGGTCGCAGCAGCTGGCCCTGCCGTGAACGTCGTCCTTGCATTACTGTTCGCGATCCTCCTAACGGCGACTCACGGATGGGGCAAAGTCGACGAGATCTCTCTCGAAGGAGGAAACCTCCTCAACAAGATGTTCGTCGTCAACGTGGCGCTCGTGCTCTTCAACCTGATTCCCGCGTTTCCGATGGACGGCGGCCGTGTTCTTCGCGCCCTCTTGGCACTCAAGCTTCCGTTTCTTGATGCCACTCGGGTGGCTGCGGCCGTCGGACAGAGCATTGCCGTCGTCATGGCCTTCGTCGGCTTCTTCTTCAACCCTCTCCTGGTGTTCGTCGCTCTGTTCGTCTGGTTCGGCGCAGCGACCGAGTCTCAGAGCGTCGAGTTCCGTGCGAACTTGGAGGGCGTCACCGTCGCCAATGTCATGGTAACCGAGTTTCGGACTTTGGACCTCGAGGACACACTTGACACCGCCGCTCAACATGTCGTTGCAGGATTTCAAGAGGACTTTCCTATCACACACGAAGGCAAGGTCGTGGGCGTTTTGACCAAAGCACGCCTCCTTGAAGCGCTGGCCCGAGGAAACCCCCACCGAACGGTCGCCGAGTCAATGGAACGCGACTTTGTCGTCGCCGCTCCCACTGAGTCAGCCGAATCCGTTGCTCGAAAGATCGCATCTGGCTGTTGCTCAACGGTTCCAGTCGTCGAAGACGGCCGAACTGTCGGCCTCTTCACGTTGCACAATCTCGGCGAGTACCTCACGATCGGTCGGGCCAAGACCAACCCTCCGCCCAGCGCGCCGACTACTTGAGCGGCCCGAAGTCCGGGTACAGGATCAGGAGCCGCCATTCACTAGCCTATCTGTCGGTCCTTCGGCTCAATCTGATCCGCCACAAGGCGGCTCGACATGGCTCGGGCGCTAACAACGATGCTCAAGCCGTATGAGAACATGATGCTGTCTCTCATCGCATTCGCCGCTTTTTCGCAACCCTTGCAAGATCCGCTTCGTGGTGACCCACTCCCCCGCAAGGGATATCTCGGCATTTCGGCCACTCCTACGGCCGGCAAGAAAGGGCTCCACGTCGATCGGACTGTTCCAGGCGGGACAGCCGAGACACTTGGACTTCAGCCCGGCGACACGCTGTTGACGTTCAATGGCAACGCACTCGACACCAGCGCCCAATTGGTTGACCAGGTCCGAAGATTGAACGCTGGGGACAAAGTGACCGTCACGTTCCTTCATGACGGCCACGAGTCCACAGCATCGAGGCCACTCGTCGAGCGACCGCGCCAGACTGAGGCACAGCTTGACGTCGTCTACGACCAAGTTGTGAGTCAAGGCAAGAGAATCAGGATCATCTTGACCAAACCGAAGACGTCTGGCAAACACCCGGTCTTGTTCATGATCGGTGGTATCGGCGCTTACTCACTCGATGGCCCTTTCCCGTCAATACCCTACGGGAATGTTCTGGGACCGATTGCGAACGCCGGCTACGTGACAGCACGTATCGATAAGCCAGGACAAGGCGACAGTGAGGGGCCAGCCTACAAGGACCTGACCTTCAATGCTGAGTGCGACGCCTATGTTCAGGCCCTGCGGCTTGTTAAGAGCCTCGACTTCGTCGATCCGGATCGAGTGGCGATCTTTGGCCACAGCATGGGCGGTTGTTTCGGGCCCTTGGTCGCTAGTCAAGTACCCGTCAAGGCCCTCATCGTGAATGGAACCCTCTTCAAGTCATTCACGGAATACATGCTGGAGAACACCCGTCGCCAAGTTGAACTCTCGGACACAAACGAGGGCAACCTCGATGAAGAACAAAAGCAACTGGCCGCTGTGACTTACCTTGTCTTTGACAAGGGCCAGTCGCCGAAGGAAGTCGCCAAGTCCGACCCCGAACTGGCATCGTTCGTCAACGCCACGTTCCCCGACGGGGAAACCTACTCGGGCGTCGGCATTCCGTTCTTCCGTGAACTCGAGCACACCAACTTGGGGCAGGCATGGACCACGGCGAAGACCAACGTTCTGGCTGTCTACAGCGAGAACGATTTTCTCTCTGGCAGAGACGATCACGAAAGGATCGCCAAGACGGTCGAAACCCTCCGTCCAGGAACCGCCGAGTTCAGACTCATCAAGAACAGCGACCACGCTTTCATGCGCACAACATCGATGAAGGACAGCGCGGCCAAATGGGGAAAGGGGGGCGAGTTCAATCCCGAGATCGTGGACGTGATTCTCGACTTCCTCAAGCGAAAGTTGGGATAGTGCCAAGACGATAGCGCCCCCAAGCATGACAGAATTGCCTCATGACAACGTGCGGCAACCCGCAGTGCCGGCTCGCTGTCGAAGACGGCTTCGACTTTTGCCCCTATTGCGGATCCGACCAACGGCCTTTGCCTCAGCGCAAGCCTGTCGGGCACCACGATCACGAGTGGTTCCAAGGCGGCTACTACTGTGCCCGCTGCGGCATGATGGATCCAGAAACTGAGGCAAGAATCGAGGGCCAGATACAGGGCAAGAGGTTCCTAGCCTACGGAGGAATCGCGTTCGCCCTCGCTATCGTGTGCCTCGTCGTGTCTAACGGTATCGATTCCTCGAACTTCAACCGAATGATGGCGGAGCGAAGCCGGCTTGAAGCGCAGGGTGGGCTCAAGTCGACGGGGATCGACGACCATGGGCCGAAGTTCGAGGCTAGTCCGATCGGCACCCTTACCTACGTCTTTGGAACAATCGGGGCAGGTCTTGCCTTGTACGGCATATCGACTTGGATCAACAACCGACACAATCAGTGACCTACGTCGCGGAAGCCGGCGACGAACCGACAGAGCGCTCGGTGACTCGGGTGGCGGGCGCTCGTTGGTCGGCTGATCGACCGGTGGTTGGTGTTCGGCAAGACCGTTGGCGGTCCGAAGTAGCCGCCCTGTGAGCCGAGCACGACGACTGGCTGGGGCCAGGGCAGAAAGGCCTCCACCGCTTGGAAGAAGCGGCTCTTGGGGACCAGCAAATGGCTCTCCACGAACTCCGCTCCCAGCAAGGCTCCGCCAGACGCCGAAACCAAGGCACCGAACTCCTCGTGAAGCTCTTCCAGCGCCAGGCTCTCACGCTGAATGTCCAAGACCTGGCGTTGATCCATGCCCGCCGCCAAGGGGCCGACCAAATCAGCAAGATAAGCGCCTCTCGCTGGCGTCCCAAGGGTGACCACTCCGATCCTCTTCTCCGCAAGCCAACCTGGGTTCCGAACCAGCATACGGCGGACGAGAAGACCCCCCATGCTGTGACCAACGAACACAATGTCACGGGACTGCGCCAGCGGGGGGTGACCCTGCAACCACTTTTCCACATCCCAGCTCAAAGCGTCGGTGCTGTCGTCAAGCGCCCAACCTTGTGCGAGGATCGTCGAGTACCAGTTCGCGACAAAGATGTCCATCCCCGCGAAGATCGGCTCATTTTGAGCAATCGTGATCCAACTGCTGTTCCGCGTGGACCAAGCGCGGCTTGCGTCGCTTAACAGCCCGTGCACAAAGACCAACGAGAGACCTGTCTCGTCACAACGGGCCCAGAACGACTCCCGCTCGTTGATTTGGAGGTCGATCTCGCTCGCGACGTCGTGTATCCCCTTGACGATCTTCCCGAGTACTTGCCGAGTCTTCCTTGTGTCCACGCGACCCGCTCGATTTCACCCGAACAGTTCCAAGCGACGAAAAGAGGGCCCAGTCAGCCGACTGAGCCCAAGTGCTGTCCTCTCGCAAACGATCAGTAATTCGGGGCGACCACGGTCATGCGGTGCTTGACCAACGTGAACGCCAAACGTGAGACAACTCCAGCAACCGTCTTCTCCGTCTGAACAACTCGAACATCGACATCCTTCGCCTTACCGCTCTTCTGGTTGTACACCTTGAAAGTAGTCGGCACCTTGTCCGTCGTAACGGTGAAGTCGGCCAATTCGATGTCAACGTCACTGTAGTTACCGATCTCGACGTTGTTGCCTTCATGACGAACCTGGATCGACCCCGACGGCACAACGTCGACCTGCATGTGGTCGCCGTTCACTTTGACGACCAAGTAATGAAAGAAACCACCGTCTTGAGGCAAGGCGTCCAAGGGAGCGCCTGCTCCACCGGAAATCCAGTACTCGACTCCGTCGTGAGTCTGGTGGTTGCACACGTGGTCATGACCCTCGAACACGCCCTTGACGTCACTCGCCCTGAACAGGGCATGGAGCGCCTCCGGTTTGGCCACGGTCTTCCCTTCCTCGTCGTTGCCAGGGCGGGCGAACACCGGTCGGTGAAGGAACACTACCGTCGGCTCCAGTTGTTTGAGCAGGCCACCGAGCCACTCGTTCTGTGTGGGTGACAACCCCGGTGAGGAGCCGAGTTCCTCTGAGCAAAGGGCGACAAACCGCCATCCTCCGTACTCGAACGAGCCATAGAGAGGGCCGAACCGCTTCACGTATTCCGCCGCGAATTCAGGTCTCTCCGAGATTTCATGGTTTCCGGGAGCATTGAAGAACGGGACTCCAAGCTGCCGAAGGAGCCCAGCGACCTCGTCCGCTTCCTTCTGGTAGGCGGCCAAAGACTCCTCTTTGCCATAGAGCAGGTCGCCCGACGAGATCACGAAGTTCGGATGGATCCAAGAGACTTCCCTCAACGTCTGCTTGAACACGTCCGTCGCACCCATTCCAGGGCCTGCGGGGCGGTTGTCGCCCATTACGACGAACTCAAACTGGCTCGAATTCGAAGGTGGTAGCCCGACCCCGCTCAGCGAACGCAGAGCGGGGCCGATGGCCAGACTGACTGCAATAGCGGTCAGCATTTACGGGCAAGTCCCCGGAGCAGGCGTCGAGTACCAACGGTCTCCATACTGATACCGCTGAGGATCCAAAGTCTGCGCCAGCTTCGTGAACCGGGCGTGGCCGTCGGCATAGCAGTAGTTGGCACCGCCTGTGTGGCGATCCCACTGAACTCGGACGATGTCGAACTTGTCGCTGCTGTCGTTCAAATGAGCGACCGCCTCCTCGGGGGTGACCATCGTGTAGTTGTCAGTAGGACAAGGTTGTGACGGGTTGAACGCGCTCAGGCCCTTCTGCTGACCGATGACATACCCGCTCAACAGCTTGTTCCGCCTTTCCGTCACCATGATCACGTTCGCCGGCTCGGTGAACTGAGTCAGCGGCCCCGGCCGCCAGTCGTGTGCCGGCAAGCAGTTGTAGTTCGGAATGTAGCTGTACTCCGGTGCTTGCCAGTCACAGGTCATTGGCAATTTGCCGAAGTCCTGAATTCCGTTTGGACAGGGGTTCTTCGGCGTGACTGGCGTCGTGTCCGATGGACAACGGAAGATGTTCCAGTTCCTGATGTAAGGCTGCATCAGGAACGTCCAATGCACCTGGTACGGATGCATCGAGTCCTTCTCCCAACTCGTCTGGCACAGCGTGTCCTCGTTGTCCCCTGCATAGAGGAAAAGGGCCGTGGCCATTTGCTTGGTGTTGCTCAAGCAGCTTGTCTTTTTCGCGGCCTCTTTCGCCTGGGCGAAGACCGGGAAGAGGATGGCAGCGAGTATCGCAATGATCGCAATGACGACCAGAAGCTCAATGAGTGTAAACGCGCGCTTCACGACGCAATCGTGATTGTCACCTGTTAACGATAGGTTACGGAACCCAAAGCCAGGCCTCATTAATCGCAGAGCCCGGCAAAATGCCGGGCTCTGCCTTCAAGTCCTCGGCACCATCAAGGATGGGTCGCCAGCCAGTTACCAAGATCGACACTGCATCCCCAGAGAGACTGAGTGACCGGACCGACCTGCTTGTAGCTGATCTTGAGGCGAACATCGTTGCCGTTCGTAGGATCGACATAGTCCGACGCCGTCCCTGGGGCACCGATGGTCAAATGCGTGTCAGACGTTGCCGCTGTCCGCTGATCGACTTGAACCCAAGTGTTCGTCACGAAGTTGTACATTTCGACGATCTGGCTCAGCCCTGGGGTGCTCACCTTCGTCACGATGTCCGCCGACAGAGCCGTCAGGTTCGTCGTGCTCACGAAGCCGTCCATGATGATCTGGATCGGCGCCTCGCTACCGTTCGCGACAATGCCCTTCAGGGCCTTGTAATAGTTCTGGTCAATGAACTGCAGGCTGGCGATGTTCCCACCGTTAGCTTTTCCCCGGAACAGCGACACTTGATAGGGCCGCACGGTGTCCGTCACGCCGCCCTGCTGTGTCGTCAGGTCCATCAAGAAGTTGGCCTGGTTCGGCGGA
Organism: Armatimonadota bacterium; assembly: GCA_029781035.1. Taxonomy (GTDB): domain Bacteria; phylum Armatimonadota; class Fimbriimonadia; order Fimbriimonadales; family Fimbriimonadaceae; genus JAEURO01. The sequence continues at coordinate 27,184 of JAKOXK010000030.1, read as the reverse complement.
CCTCCAAAGTAGTCCACCTCGTCTTCGGCGAAAATGCCGTCCACGGGATCCCAGTCGTTCCAGTACTGGTCGTCGCTGAATCCTATCTGAGGGTCACCATCCCCACTGAACACAGGTGAAAACTGGTTCGTCAGGAAAGCGCCGTTTCCGAGCAAGTCGTACGCACGCCACTCCTGTGCGAAGTAGATGAGCCCGTTCGGAACCCTCGGCTTGTTGTAGTCCGGGATCTGCGACCAGTAGTTGTGGATGTTGATCGTGTACTTCCAACTACCGGCCGGGAACTGGCCGGGCTGGAACACCCATCCCACATCGAACACCAGGTTGCTGAAGGCCTGCACATCATGACCCAGGCCCTGGACATAGTTTGTCCATCCCAACTGTCGGTTCATGATCTTGGCTGAGTTGCCTGTGGACGTGTACACGCCAAGGGTCAGGTCGTACCACCATTGGTTGTTCCCGACTGGAAGAATGTTCACATCGTCCAATGCGCTTGGCCCGCCCGGATCATAGAAGTAGTTCGTCCCAAGGTCGTTTTTGTAGACCTCGCTCACGGCTGGAGCCAAGAAGTGGATGTTGTTCTGCGCCGGCGGCTTTGGCTGCTTGTAGGAATGTGCCTGGATCCGCTCCATACGGACCGGGATCACGACGCCCTGCGTCGGAAGGTCGATCATGCGGCCATCAGCACCACGGACGCGGAAGAACGCAAGTTCGACTTGCCCCCATCGAACCTCGGCAGAGGCCATGGCGGCGAGGCCCAAGAGGGCCAGTAGGAATAGGAAACGATTGCTCATGTTGCGCCCAATGCCGTCCATTGTACAAGCCCTCCCTAGAATTGAGCCTCGCGTTTTTGCGAACCTCGTCTTTGTCTCTGGACGATCATGGCCGTATGACGGTCCTGTACGCCCCAATGTTCCAAACTCCGGTATCCGGGCCCAACTTCCCAGCTGATGAGCCGTTGGCTGCCGTGTCGCATCCTTCACACAAAGACAGCTGCCGTCCGGTCGATGAAGCTGCAGAGAAGGAAGTAGTTGACCACACCGAGGACCAACAACCACAATCGTGTCGGAGCGTCACGCGCACCGATCGTCGTCAACAGGGCTCCGATCACCGCCACCGCGAGACAGAGCTCGTTCGCCAGCGTTCCGACCGCATGCATCGCCATGGCCGTGTGCCGGCCAACCGTGTACGTTTCCTGAAGTTCCAGCGTCAGCATAACCGGCCAAGGCGTGAGAGGAATCAGACAGCCGAGACGGCGCATCGCGCCAAGAGCGGCATCACTGAACTGAAACCTCATATCCACAAGTGCCTCCCTGGTCCAGCGGAAACTCAGCCTCACTGCGGAGGGTTTTGGCTGATCGCCTTCAGCAACGACTTGGCCGCCTTCCGAACTTCGTTCTGGGACGACTCCAGGTAAGGCGTCACAAACGCCACATCAGCGAAACCCTTCGTGTGACCCAGGCTGCGAAGAGCTTCCACGAGCAAGTCACCCTGCGACCGTCTCGCAATCGTTTCGATCGCACTCACTGCTTCCGCTCCACCACAGTCTGCCAGCCCGTACACCGTGGCGCGCAGGACCTCGAAATCTGAGTCGTTCACCAATCGCAAGTAGCGGGGCAGCACGCGCTTCGCGTCCTTCTCGCAGTCCATGTTCAGGGCTACGGCGCGTCGGAGGTTAACGTTGTCGGAGGTGACCCAGCCGTCGAGCTTGTTGTCGTTCAAGGGACAAGAGAACACGGCACAGACCATCCAGTCATCGTCCATCCCCTTCTCGATAGCTCCTACAACAGCATCCGTGAGTTCGACCTCCAGACTCCAGTGTCCGCAGCACCAACCAGCCGTCGTGCGAACGTCCCGATCCTCGTCAGCGAGCCCAGTCCGTATGAGTTGCTTTCGGTTGGCCTCGTCCCGTTCGCAAAGCTCTTGAAGAGCGGTGGCACGCACGCGTCCCTCGGGATCCACAACAAGCGACCTGAGCCGCACCAGGGTTAACTCGGGCGAGGATGAATCGCCTCGACAGAGCCAACTTAGAGCCTCTTGCCGAACCGATCCGACAGGGTCGTCCAACAGTTCGACGAGCATGTGCGACCGTCCCGCGAACCCGCTCTCGTTGCCGATCTTGGTGGCGATCGCCAGTCGGACTCCTGCGGACCGCTTCGCTCTTCCTTGGAAGGCCGTCCGAAGATCCTGCAATCCGTCCTGAAAAGCCCAGGAAGCACTGGAACGCACGTCTTCGTCAGGATCGTCCAGAAGCGGCCCGACCGTCCGAAACAGATCCGCATCGTTTGCTGATTTGATGAAGTCAAGCGCGACAGCCCGCCAATACTTGTCCGGATTGATCAGGAGCTTGCGAAACCGAGGCTGGAGTGCTTGGATCCGATCCTTCGAAACGTGGGAAAGGGCGTTGAGCCCGACCGTCGGATCGGGATCCTGCGAGACGGCCTCCATGTCGGCTTGGCGTGACGGTTCGATCTTGCTCAGGGCGATGGTGACGTATGGCTCAAACGTGAACTCCATTCCATTACCGCACCTTCCGACGGGGGGGCATATCACCGACACAGGGGTGCCCAGTGCGCACAGGTCGCGTAGGGCCTCCAGACTGGTGGCCCTGTCTGGGTCGCTCACGGCTTTCTCAATGAGCCCGACCACCTTTTCGCACAATTGGATAACGGAGCCACTTCGGCTATCGGTGTCCTCATCGTCGTCCCCCCAGAGCGCTTCGCGAGCTTCGTCTCCTCGGACGGCCCAGAACCTCATGGCCGCACGGCGGATCGCTCGGTCTGGACTTTTCAAGGCGTCGATAAGCCCAGGAATCTCATTGACGGAAATAGGCGTGCTCGATGCGAGCCGGGCGACAAGCTGGTGGCGCGTCCAACGAACAGCTGTGTCCTGTGCCGCGACACAGGCACCGGGAATCAACACCAACAGAAAGGCAAGACGACCCCTCATCCCAATCCTTCGACCCACAGCTTTCAGACGGCCGTGCAGATCCTGTTGTTACCTCAGGATCTTCGTCCCCATCGTCGACAATGGATCATCAAACGTCTCAAGAACCTGGCATTCCCCGTCTTCGGGTTCATGGCGGTAGTCTCCGCCTTGTGCTCGTCGGGCCCAGCCCTCGACGTCTGGTCACACGTGGTAGCTGGCACCGAATACGACCCTTGGCGGGATGGCTGGACGGTGAATGCCTTCCCCATTGCGATCATCGGGGCAGTCACGGCCGTAACGACAGCATCGGTCACCGCAAGACTCGGACATCACCGCTTCTTCCTGATCGTATCGCTGTGGGCGGGCCTCGCTGTCGTCGCCCTTTGGACCGGACTGCGCGTTGTGCGCATCCTTCCCGACGGTTAGTGTGGGCGTTCGCACCAAAGCCCTTTCATCGGCGCCTTACCGCCACGATTCCTGAAAGCCCGGATTTAGGATGGCCGTCATGACGTGGTCGCGCCAAGCTCCTCCAATGAACAAGTACTGTTTCGCCAACCCTTCATGCTGGAATCCCAGCCTCTCCAGAAGAGCCAAGCTACGAGCGTTTTCCGGAACCACGTTCGCCTGAACCCTGTGCAGCCTCCCGCGCTCGCTGAAGACCTCGTCTTGAGTGGCCCTCAGGGCCTCGGTCATAAACCCCTTGCCCTGCCACTCCCGACCGAGCGCGTATCCGAGCATCGCGTTGCAGAAGACTCCACGGAAGATCTGTGAATAGTGGACGGTGCCGACGAGAGCGCCCGGTCGCTCGCGCTCGAAGAACAACCACTTCCAGGCCGAGCCAGTCCGGAACGCCAGATCCGACTCGCGCAACCGCCGCCGCTGGCCGGCCAACGTGAAGTAGTCGTCCGGGAACGGCGGGCTCCATGGCTCCAAGTGCTCGCGCTCTCGCTGAAAGAACTGTGCCAAGAGCGAGGCATGTTCCACTCCCGCCGCCACCAAGTCAAGCCGTTCTGTAGAGATGCGCCGCCTCGGCCCCGTCTCCATCGTCGTCGAGTGTACTTGGTGGTTCAAGAACCTAGGATCGTTCCTACTTCGCCCCCGCCAGCTCCTGTAACTTCGTCTTGAGCTGCTTCTGCAACTCGCCGTACTTGGCCCAATCGCCGGCCCGCATCGCCGCGTCGGCTTGGTCGAGCAAGTCCAGCGCTTGCTTTGCACCAGACACTTTCGTGGGCGGCGGCGCCGTCATGCCCGGACTCGTCGCCCTTGGCGGGACGACTGACGGCGTCCCCTGCGACCCCAGCAGCTTCGCCAACGCGTCCTTGTAGTCCGATCCCACCACAATCTGGTCATTGAAAGCCAGAACGACCCAGGAAAGCCGGGGTGCCGCCTGGATTCCCAACGTCTTGCTTTGCAGGAACAGCGGCTCCACGTACATCAGGCTCTGCCCGATAGGGATCACCAGCAGGTTCCCCGTGATCACCTTGCTCTCGTCGTTGTTGTACTGACGGTTGATGTTGCTGATCTCGGGCGTAGCATTGAAGTCGCTCTCCATCTGCTCGGGCCCCTTCGGCAGCGACGATCCGACAAACCGGTACAGCGTCATGCGGCCATAGTGGCCCGGGTCACAGTGCGCTGCCAACCAGCCGGACATGTTCGGTTTGCCGTTCGGCGTCATCGGCAGGATCTGCAGGAACCCCGACTGAGGCTCGTCGGGAAGCTTCATCTCGACGTAATAGGGCCGGATCGGAGCGCTCTGTCCGTTGAGGTCGCGCTCTACGGCGATGTTCCACGCGTCCGAGTTGCTCAGGAACGTCACCGGATCTGTGACGTGATATGTCTGCAGCATCACCGCTTGAGCCCCGAGAAGGTCCTCGGGATAGCGGAAGTGTTCGACCAGTCCCGCTGGCGCTTGGTCCAGGTTCTTCACCAGACCTGGATAGATCCCGCGGAAACACTGCAGGATGGGCTCGTTCGGCTCGATCGCATATGCCGCACAGTCGCCCGTGTACGCGTCGATGGTCACCTTCACCGAGTTGCGCAGGTAGTTGACATCGGCATAGGTGGCGCTGTACGGAAACTTGTCCGTCGATGTGTAAGCGTCGAGAACCCAGACAAGCCTCCCACCGAGGATGACGATGTACGGGTCTTGGTCGAACTTCAAGAACGGGTAGAGGGCGGAAGCCCGCTCCGTCACGTTGCGCCGCATCAGCAGTTTTGCGCCAGCACGCACGTTGGGCGAGACCAGCAGGTTGCCGTCGCCCAGTACGATGCTGAAGGCCAGCCTAGTCAAGAATCCACTGATGGGAATACCGCGCGTACCCTCCCACCTCGTGCTTGACGATCCCGAGGCCGTCTCGTAGTCCAGTTCCTTCTCACCCGTGTTCACGAGCGCGTACTCGCTCGTGGGCTCATCCGAGCTCTGGCTCCAATCGCTGAAGTAGATGCGGGGCTGGTTGAGAGTCACACCACCGGACGATGCGACCGGTATGTCCCGCAGAACGTAGTTGGGCCGGCCGTCGCTCGTGGCGCTGTTCACCCGCGCCATGTCCACTCCGTAGCCGTGGGTGTACCGCAACCTCATGTTCGTCCAGTTTTGGGCGTCAGCTTGTAGACCGGTCAGCTTCAAGTCGCGCGGCGCGAGCATCACCATCGTCTGTTTGCCGTCGATCGTGTACCGGTCGACGTCCACGTCCTTGAACTGGTAGTAAGGCCGGAACCCTTGTAGTGTCTCCAGTGTCCGGCGCAAGATCTCGGGATCCCACAGCCGCATGTTGTCCAACGTCGATTGAGACTGGGCTATCTCTTGGTCCGAAGGGCGATCCTTCACCTCCATGTTGCGGACCTCGATCTTGTCAAGCCCGAAGGCGACGCGTGTCATCTGGATCGCCCGGGCGGCGAAAGGACCCTCCTTCCCTAGCCGGTCTGGATCGACGATCAAGTGGCGCGCGATCACGGGCCACACCGCCATCGTCAAGAGCCAATAGCCGAGGCAGACGACCCCGCCCTTGACCGGAACCGCAAACGGCTTGCCCGTGTTCGAAGTGGCGACCGTCGCCAGGCCCAAGAGCGCGACCAGCACTGCCAAAACGCGCTGGAGCCCGACCACCTGGTTCTCCACAAAACCGGCACCGACAAACTGCGCGGTCGGCGTCAAAACGAAACCGTACGTGCCCAGCCAAAGACTCCCAGCGATCAACAACAACGTCAGGCCGACCAACAAACCGACGTGAAATCGAAAGCCAGGACGGCTCAGCTCAATCTTCGCCACCGCACCCAATGACTGCAGACCGATGTACAGAGCCACGACCAAGACCGTCGTCACGATCGTCAACCAGAGAAGATATCCGCACACCGCCTGGTACCACGGCAATGAGAAGACGTAAAACCCGGCGTCCAACCCAAACATTGGATCCGGTGTCCCGAAGCTTTTCCCGTGACGCCACATGAGGTAGTCCATCCACTCGTTCGAGAAGCCACTGGCCATCAAGAACGACGCGATCGGCGTCAGGATCCGGACGAAACTGGGGCCGCTGTCCTGGATCCACTTCATCGTGTGGCTGATCACCATCGTGCCGATCGAGCCAGGCGTGTCGGCGTAGATCAGTGCTAGCTTGAGGGCCCGGCGCAAGTTGAAGTAGAGGAAGGCCCACGTCACGAGGAACGCGCCGAAGAAGAGTGTTCCCTTGGCTTCCAAGCCTCTCGTGAAGACCTGGGGCTGGCGCACGTCGTGTACGAACCACAAGTAGTCCGTGTACATGCCGACGGAACCAAGAAGGACGCCAAGCACAAACAAGACGATGAGCACGATCGTCACGGTCCGGACGGCCCTCTTCACGCTCTTCGGATCGAACGTGATCGGGCGAGGCAACTCGTAATGATCCACGACTCAGGATACTTGGAACGAGCATTCCCGGTTGCCCAGAGCCCAACCGACTCATCCGTAACCGGTCAGCCACGAGTTGCCCGCGTGCCCTGAACTACTTCTCGGTAAACGAACCCCTCAGTCGAATATCCTCCGAGGAACTGCCCACCATCAAGTCGAAGCGGCCCGGTTCAACCACACGCTTCATCCGCTCGTTCCACACGGCGAACGTGTCGGGAGGCAACGTGAATGTGAGTGTCCGCCTTTCGCCCGGGTTCAGCGTGATCCGTTGGAAGCCGACCAACTGCTTCAGTGGTCGAACGACCGAGCAGACCGCCTCGTGCAAGTAGACCTGCGCAACTTCGTCGCCCGCCACCTTGCCTGTGTTCGTGACGTCGAAACTCACGGTCACCGCTTGCTTCGCGCCGACACTTTCGGGCGTCACTTTCAGGCCGCTGTAGGCGAACGTCGTGTAGCTGAGGCCGAACCCGAACGAGAACTGGGGCCTTCCGCTCAGATCGACGTAGTCGTAACCCCTTCCTGAGGGCTCCATGTTGTAGTAAGTCGGACACTGGCCAACCGAGAGCGGGAAGGTCATCGGCAACTTTCCGCCGGGGTTCACGTCGCCGAACAGAACGTCGGCGATCGCGGTGCCACCCTCCTGCCCGGGATACCACGCGTCTATAAGTGCGGGCACTTGGTCGATCCAATGCTGCATCGTCACGGGAGCGCCCGCCACGAGCACTACCACCACAGGCGTGCCCGTGGCCGCCACACGCTGGATCAGTTCCTCTTGATTGCCCGGCAAGTCCAAGAACGCTCGATCCTGTCCCTCACCCTCGACGATGCCCGCTACGATCACCGCGACGTCTGATCGTTTCGCTAGGTCGACCGCTTCCGCGATCTCGGGATTGGCGACGCCGGAAAGGGCCCAACCCATCCGCACGCTCGCGCCACCTGTCTGCTCGAAGTATTCGAGCTTGAACGTCACTGGCTTTCCCGCTTCCACATGGATGGTGGTTTCGTTCGTCTTGGCCGCGTGCAGCGTCCAGTCGTCAATCACCTTGACGCCGTTGAGCCACAATCGGACGCCGTCGTCAGACGTCACAGTCACCCGTGTGTCACCAGACTGCTGGGGAACGATCTGGCCCGTCCATCGGACGGAAAAGTGGTCGGCCCCAAACGAGGAATCTGGACCACCGTCGCCCCAGTCGAAATTGATCTGCTGGTCGTCCCGTGTCAGCCTTGGCGCGCCCGTCAGATCTTGATTGTCGTAGTACTCACCCTTGAGACCGATGAACTCACTCGGCTTGATTGCGGGCAAACTGCCACCCCCTTCGTACTCGCTTCCCTTGGCCCACTCAACGCGCACGCCCGCGCCGACCTTCGCCTTGATACCGTCGAAAACGGAAACCGTAGGGATGTTGGAGCCGCTGTACCCTCCGAGCGGCATGGAATCCTTGGCGTTCGAGCCGATGACAGCGATCGACCTGAGGTCTTTCCGCAACGGCAACGCGCCGTTCTCGTTCTTCAGTAACGTGATCGCCTTCCTGGCTGCCTCCAACGCGACCTCCCGGTGCGCCGGAGACTGGACGATCTGATCCACGTGTTCAGGGTCTGCCCATGGATCCTCGAACATGCCCGTCTTGAACTTGATCCGCAAGACCCTTCGGACGGCCTCGTCGATCGTCTTCATGCTGATCAGACCGTCTTTGACCGCATCGTCCAGACCCTTGCCCCAGATGTATACGTTCGGCCACTCCGAGTCCAGGCCCGCGTTCAGCGCTGCGGCCGCGGTCTCCTCGGCGTCCGCGGTGTTGTGGTGCGCCTCAAGGATTCCGGCAACGGCGCCATAGTCAGACGCCACCCAACCCTGGAAGCCCCATTCCTTCCGAAGCACGTCGGTCAAGAGCCAGCGGTCGGCGGAGCAGGCCCGCCCATTGAGCGAATTGTAAGCTGACATGATCGTGCTCGCCCCACCTTCCTTGACGACCGCCTCGAACGGCGGTAGATAAACCTCGCGCAGCTCTCGCTCCGAAATCTGGATCGCATGGCTGTCCCGCCCGCCGTCGCCTGCGTTGTCCACATAGTGCTTGGGCGTCGTCGCGATTCCGTGCGACTCGAACGCTTTGACGAACGCCACACCCATCCGCGAACTCAAGAGGGGGTCTTCGCCGTATGTCTCCTCGACTCTTCCCCACCGAGCGTCGCGAATCACATTGATGACCGGCGAAAGTACGTGCCGCACGCCCCTCGCCCGAGTTTCCTCCGCAATCGCGTTTGCGACCTTGCCGACCATCTGAGGATCCCAGGTCGCCGCCATTCCGATCGACTGCGGGAAGCTCGTCGTGCCGTTCGCGATGAGCCCGTGCAGCGCCTCGTCGTGGATGACGATCGGGATGCCGAGCCTGGACTTCGCCGAGCGCCGTTGCACCTCGTTCGCAAGCTTGGCCGCGTCGAGGCTCTTGAGAGGCCTGAGAATGTCGAGCGTCTCGCCAAAACCGGTCGTCTCGACATACTTTTCCCAAAGGCCTCCGTCGCACCGGAGCTGATTGAGTTTCTCTTGCAGAGTCATCCGCTTGATGAGGTCCTCGACGCGCTGCTCAATGGGCAGCTTGGGGTTCCTGTAAGCAGGTTGTGAGGCCTCAGTCTGGCCTTTGACCGGCGCGATGAGAAGCGCAAGAAGGGCGATGGTGCCAATAGTCATGAGTTGTCTTCACCCCAGTGGCCACAAGTGTACCTACGGGCCTCCTCCTTGGCGGCGTCGACCACGAAGGGCCGGACATCGAGCGTTTTATGGGCCCGACTGCGGGCAAACGGCGAGGGATGTCGGGCATGCTTGGCCTTCGGTCATTCAGGCAGAGCTCTGCACCAGACGGGATAGCACACCATGAAACTCCTCCTCACATCCGGCGGCGTCAGGAACGAGAGCATCCAGCGGGCTCTCGTCGGGCTGCTGGGCAAACCCATCGCCGAAGCCAAGGCCCTTCTTGTCCCTACTGCGGGATACGCCAATTCCAACGGCGCCGTGCGCGCCTGGGCGTTCGTCAGTGGTCAAGAGCCGGATGGCAGCCAGCCGGAGTGCCCCATGGTTGAGCTCGGTTGGAAGTCCGTCGGCATCCTGGAGCTCACCGCCCTGCCCAGCATCGGCGAAGAGCGCTGGCTCCCTTGGGTGCAGGAAGCGGACGTGCTGCTCGCAAACGGTGGCGACGCCCTGTACCTGGCCCACTGGATGCGCGAGTCGGGCTTGGCCGCTCAGTTGCCGTTGATGCGGGACAAGGTCTGGGTCGGGCTGAGCGCGGGAAGCATGGTGATGGCCCCCCGCATCGGGGAGTGGTTCGTCGGCTGGACCCCGCCCACCGGCAGCGACGAGACGCTGGGGTTGGTCGACTTTTCGATCTTCCCCCACCTCGAGCACCCCATGCTGCCGTACAACACCATGGCTAACGCCGAAAAATGGGCGGACACGCTTTCTGGCCCAGCCTACGCGATCGACGACGAGACGGCCATCCAGGTCGTCGACGGTCAGGTCGAGGTCGTCTCCGAGGGCCGATGGCGGCACTTCACACGCTGAGTTCCTGGGGCGTGGTCACAGCTTCATCCACTCGAACTTCTGTCTCGAGACCACCACATCGTCAAACCAGCAGACGTTGATCTTCTTCGAATCGTGCAAGTAGAGGTCCAGGGAAAGGGAGTTGAGCCGGAGCACGTCGCTGTCGCGGAATCGAATCCCCTGCCAGTGCCCGCCGAGCTTTCCGTCCATCCAAAAGGCCTGCTCGCCGTCGCTCTTGCCGGGCGCGTTGAGCTTGACCCACATCGACATCACCATCCACTTGCCCCGCGGGACGATGATCGGTGGGTCGCTCAGGAGGTTGTTGCCCCAGTACATCCCGTCGCCGGACTTCTTCATGTCAGGCCAATAGGAGTAGAACATCAGCCGCCCGGGCTTCGGGTTGCGCCCATAGTCGCTCCACGGCTCCAGGTTGGTGACGAAAAAGTCAGTGCCGGTCGGCTTCTTCCCCGCTTGGCCCATGCTCGACCACTTGTTGTCGGTGCGGTTGCCACCGACCGCACAAAGGTGCATGAAATCGCCTTGGTCGAAGTCGTCGGCGAACTTCACCGCCCACTTGACCGCGACCTCGTCGGTGCCGGGCATGAACCAGTGGACGAGGTGCGCGCCCTCCCTGGTGCCGACTTCGCCTGTGAACTGGACGCACTTCTTCCCCTCGTAGGGGTCTTGCTCTGTGATCTCGATGGTGCCGCGGTTGTCGCCCCATCCGTCGAGCTTCCCGCTCTCAAACCCGTCGGCGAAAACGACCCCGCCTTGCATAGCTCCAAGCACTAACGTGGTGAGCATGGAGGCATCTTACTCGGCCATCACCATGAACTCGAACTAAGTGGCAAGCTGACTCCGCACACGTCTTAGGTCCGTTCACGTTGCATCTATCCAGGGTGAGGAGACTCCACGCCTGGCGGAGGAGATCGATCCTCGACGGCAGACATGCGATCCATGGCGAGGCAGTCGCCAGTCGGGTGTCGGAGCCGTGCCGGGATCCTCGAAGGCTTGTGATCGCAGTCCCACGGTCTCCCTCATGAAAGGCGCCCGCCACCCGTTCATGGTCGGCACGCACCTTGACATGCACGGACGTCATTCCTCGGATCCCTTTAGGGTCAACTGACCGCGAACTCAGCCAAGACCGGCGTGTGGTCGCTGGGGCGCTCCCAGCTGCGGGGCTCTTTGTCGATCACGCAAGCCCTGCACGAACCCACAAGACCAGGCGAAGCGTAGATATGGTCGATCCGCCAACCAAGGTTCCGCTTGAAGCCGTTGGGGATGACAAACTCCCAATATGAATAGTGCCCGGAGCCCTGAGTGAACAGGCGGAACGCGTCCGTCCAACCCCACGATTTCACCGCCTCGAGTGCAGCCTTCTCTTCGGCCGTGAAGCACACCGACCGCTCCTTGTTCTCCGGTTCGAAGACGTCGTCGTCCGTCGGAGCCACGTTCATGTCCCCCAGCCAGACCACCTTGTCGTCTGGACGGGCCAGATCCGTCACCAGACGTCCGAAGCGCTCAAACCATCGCAGCTTGTAGGCGTACTTCTCGCTGCCCACAGAAGACCCGTTTGGAACGTAGGTGTTGATGACGAGCACACCTCCGATGCGCCCCCGGATGATCCGGCAATCCTCGGGAAACTCGGGGTCGCCAAAGCCCATCGCGACGTCTTCGATCGGTCGCCGCGAGAGCAGGGCGACGCCGTTGTACTTCTGCTGCCCGTGGACAGCGAGTTGGTAACCACAGGCTTGCAGTTCCTCCCTCGGAAACTTGTCATCCTCAACCTTGGTCTCCTGAAGCGCTACCACGTCCGGCTCTACTGACTTCAGCCATTCGGTGAGGACTGGCAGCCGTGCGCGCACTGAATTCACATTGAACGTCGCGATCGTCATGGACGACCGAGGTTACCCTCGCCCCAGACCGTCGAGGCCGTGCCAACGCTAAACCCTAACCTTAATAGGGTCCTTCACCCATTGGTTAAAGCAAATCCACGGCACCTGATTTCCAACGTACCTCGACTGAACGCATCATCCCCCAACTTCCCAATTACTTCGAACTGACCTTACTACGGAGACCCTCGATGCGGCTATTGCAGTTCGCAATCCAATCATCCCACCTAATAAGCCCCTCATCGGAGCTTCTGTAAATCCCATCAACACCCAGTCCCTCCAATTTCGACTTGTCCCTCACTGCCGCGTCCCGCCAAGCCAGGAGCTTGTCCATAGCCTTCACACCCGATGTCGGCTCACTTCTCTCATAGACGGCCGTAGCCAACAGCAGACCACCGACCAAGTACGGACATTTGATGCCCTCGTCCGTCTTCGCCACAAAGACACCCACCCCCTGTCGCTTACCGCTCTTACCCAGCCACTCTTCCCTACAAATCAACGACGCAGAATTCGCAAGCCCGTCAAAGGTCACACCACTCCTTTCAACTGGCCTGGACGTAGGCAAAACATATTCTTTCAGCAGACGATCCAGCTTATCGGGCGAGAGCGCGTACGCCGCTCTCTCGTCAGCTGTTGTCAGATTGTACAGACATGCAGCGTCTCCAGCTGCCAAGCAATCCAGTGCCCGCCGGCCCGTAGACTCTAGTGATGGTCGAGAGACCACTCGCCAAACCGCCACCAGGAGTGCCGCCGCTACAGCGAAGATTACAATGATCAGACGATGCCGTCGCCAAACACTAATAACAGTAGTCATTTGTACAAGTGAATCCTAACTTGTAATCGCCCGTCACCTTTCAGCCTAGTCCACCCTCCAAACATGCAAACCGCTGCTTGTAGTAATCGGTGCACGCTTGGGGCAGATCATGATCGGTGGCGCCGCACCACTGCCTTTGAGCAATTGCAGCACCCCACCGCAGGCAAGCCTGAAGTGGCCCACAACTTACGCAGATTGTGTCGACCGCAGACACCTGCCCTCGTGATCCAGCTAAGACCGCAGCTACTGCAAATAGCCGCAACAGCGTCGTCTTCTTTTTGTTCATTGTTGTCCTCGACTCTTTCGACATAGTCTTCTCGTCACAAAGAAGGCTTCAGAAAACTGGGTCAGCCCACCATGAAGCCTCGTCGTAGCGACCCGGCTTTCGATGCACCGCGATGTTTCCTCCTAGAAGAACCCCTATCGCCAGATGGGACTCAAAACTATTGTAGAGGTCAAGAGACGGGTCGTTGCAATTAATGTCCCACATAAGGATCATGTTGTCTTGGTAAATACCGACATGATCCGTCCAGTGCGCACCACCGTCCCCAGGAAAATAATCGTAGTTGATTTGAAGGATGGGCCTTCCTGGGTGATCACCACATGGGCTCTTCCACATGCCTTGTGGAAGCCACAGCTTTGTCAGAAGGAGGTTATAGGCGTCCGGCAGGCCCATTTGATCCACAGGCCCGTACGACACCGTTTCGTCCCAATCCTGACGGTACATCATCAGCGCTAAATGGAATTCGTGCAACCTCGTCTTTGTCGACGATTCATTCGCGAACCTCTTGGCCGATAAGAACGTCGGTGTCAGGATCGCAGCTATAATGACAATGATCGAAATGGAGACCAAGAACTCGATCACTGTAAAGCCGGATTTTGTGCGACGAGAAGTTCGCACTGCCTTTCTACATCCTCCTTTGATGTCCAAGCTTGGCAGAGATCGCCGTTCTGATCTATCCTTGCGAGGAGGGAAGCGTCGCCCAATATATTGCATAGGCGGGTTGCCCTTTGGGCGGAGATAACCGTGGCGCGCACGCTTTGGCCCACGGTTCTCGTGAAGTCTTGTTCGGCATCTCGGTCTGGTATGACTAGGGTCACTCCTGGATTCCGCGAGAGGGAGCGCAGACAGTGATCGCTGGGACGACGTAAAGAGCACGAATCGCAGGAAGGGTAGACAAACACATATCTTGGGGCTCGTGTCCGGTACAATGGTCTGAGAATGTGGCTTCCAAGCGCGGGACTAAAGATGTGGCTGCTCAATCGGACTCGATTCTGAGGCAGTGCCTCGGCGAGAGAGTGGGATGCGTAAGCAAAGATCATAAACGAGGCTACTGGTAGGCAGATGAGGCCTGCTGTGGAGCTGAGGAACCCGTATTTGCATTGAATCTCGTCTTGGGACGGCCCATTATCCGCCCTGTCACCGTGACTCCGCTTCATGCTTGATCTGTAGTGTACGACTGCTTTTGTATAGTCAGGACTGAAGTCCTCTTACTTGTTTAGTCTGTAAGGGGACAAGTTTGTGATGTTACTCAATGGTTTCCGCAAGTGCGGAGATTGTCTTTTGGTCATGCTTCGGGCTGGCCCAGACTGTCGGCTGTCAGGTTGGCACTCCCTCCTAACGAGTCGTCCTCTAGATCCAAGCACGCAGTGTAGTGGCAATCAAGGGCCTCCATTTTGTCGGACGTATATGGCACAATCAGGCAGGCAGCTTCATTGATGAGACGCGTCAACGCCACTGGCATCGCTCGAGACCAACTCACGTTCGCACTTACCCAGCAGGCCCTGGTGCATGACGCGCGCCGACGCGACTGCTGTCTACTGTGTCGGAATCCTCAAGTGAACGAAGCTGCGCTGTGCAAAATCTGCCACGCTTTGCTGAACGACGAGGAACGAAAGCTTGCGGACAAGTGGCTCTCGGGGTTTGGGCCATAGTCGGCTGGATCGTCCTTGGCGGGTTCGTCACCCTTTTCATGGGCGTTCTCGCTTGGCGCTATCTCAACGGAAGACGTCAAGCCGGCTACCTGTCTCTCACCGAGTTCTGGGTGTACTCTACGGCCAGTCGCCTCCCTCAGACGCAAGCGATCATGGATTACATGATCGCCAAGAACCCCCACAACCGCCCGCACAAAGCGGCGATCACACAGCGTGAAGGCGCCCTTTTCACGGACATAAGGCTGCACATCGCCCTAGCCAAGCGCGAGAAGAACCCCCAAGCGTTCCGTCCCGATTTGTTCGATTCCGACGCCGTCCCGAGTGCAGAAGCCCTGCAGGCCCTTGCTGAGAGCACGACATTCGCCAAGCTTCGGTTCGTCAGCCATGTCCCGTTGCCCGACCACCGTCACCTGCAGTTCATGACTCACCTGGCCGCCGCCATGTGCCGCCTCCTGCGGGGGACGCTCATCTTCGACACCGTCAGCGAGGTCTTCTACACGCCCGAAGAGCTCGGCCAAGCCCTGACTCGGAACAACGATGCCGAGCGCTTCGACCTCCAAGTCCGTGTCGTCTGGCGCCGTCAGGGCCAAGGCTTCGAGTGTCAGACCCTGGGCCTTCGCAAAGTCGGGAGACCGGAGATGCTCACCAACCTGCAAGAGCCGGACGAAGAAGTGCTCGTGACTTCCCTAATGCGCCAGGCGGCTGAACGGCTCTTTGCCCACAGTGCTGCTCGCTTGCCCATCGAGGTCGACGAGCACGGCGACACCTTTGTTGTCTCCGAGACAGCAACCAAGGCAGGGGTGACCACGGTCAAGTTGGTCCGAAAAAGGTCTGCGGCTAAATCAGACTCGTAACGACCTTCTCCAACGTCTCGAGCTGCTTGCCGTGCAGTTCCTGGACAGGCCCGCGCGGTGGCCCCACATCCAGCGACCGCATCTGGAGCAGGGCTTTGCCAACGCGGTGAGTCCGAGCGAGCTGGAGAAGCTGTCGAACCGGCTCCTCATGCTGGGGCCAGGCAGCGGAGATCTTTCGAGCCCAATCGGCCCCGAAGATGCCGAGCGGGGAAACCATCTCGTTCGCTGTCGCGAACTCTTCGGCAACGTGGCTCCTGAAAAAGGCCAGTGAGCCCATCCCCACTTGTTCAAGGGTCTTGACGTCGAAGAGGGCCAGACTGTCTTCAGCAACCACCTTAGGCCCCAAGAAGGCACAGGGCAAGTTGGCATGCCGCCGAACCGCAGTGACATAGCCCTGGATCTCTTGGTCGTCGAGGACGGCGTGGGGCGGCACGGCGAACACGGCGCCTTTGGCCCCGTGTCGCTCGGCGTGTTGGGCCAGATCGATCGTGGCCGACGTCGTCATCGCCGTCACATTGACAAAAAGGGTCAAGCCGTGCGACTCGCGGATCGCCCATTCGAGGATCTGCTTGCGCTCCGACAGACTCAATGAGAACACTTCGCCAGCTTCGGTACCGACGATGAAACCGCCTGCTCCCAGCTCTCGGTGAAAGGCCACGAGTCTGGCGAAGCGAATCTCGCTGAGAGCCGAAGTGTCGTCCGTGAACGGCGTCACGAGCGGGACGATGACGGACGTAAGGAGTGCCAACTCGCTGAGTCTCCAATGTCTCTGGACGTTACGCGGGATCAGTTCGCTTCCGGGCCAAGATCGTCGCCTCCATCAGACAGAAGCTGTCGTCCGTTGGCTGCAGGTACTCGCGCAAGGATCCTGAGCTGTGGACGATGAGCTCACGCAACCATTTCTGGTGAGCTTTCGACACGGACATCCGGTCCATCCAGTCCTGAATGTCGAGCCGCTTGAACCGGCTCGACACGGCCTCGACGTCCAAACCGTGTTTCCTGACTAAGCGGCACCACTCGCTTGTTCTCAAGTTCCGGTTGTGCGAGGGGTCGCGAATCCGCTCGATGACGTTGAGGGCGGGGTCGGCCTCGTCGTCCTCCGGAGAGACGCTGTCCACCAGAAGGAACCACCCACTTGGCTTCAACACCCTCTCTACCTCACATAAGAACGCTTCGACGTCGTCAAAATGATGGGCTGCGATCCGAGTTGAAACTCCATCCAACTCCCCGTCCCTGAACGGCATCTTCTCCCCGTGTGCGAGCTGAGTCTCGATGTTCCCAAGGCCGCGACGGCGCGCTTCCTTGGCCGTCACGTCCAACATCCGCTGGGTTGGATCCACCGCGGTCACTCGCTCCACAAAAGGCGCTAAGGCAAAGGCCATGTGCCCGGCGCCCGTGCCTATGTCCGCAACGAAGCCTCCGTTCGGCCGGACTAACTCGATCAGACTGGCAAGCGCCTCCGAGTCCGCATGGATGGCCGACGTGAGGTACTTCTCTGCCTCACGCCCAAACTGATTGCGTGGATCAGCCCTCACGGCTGGCCGACCGGAATGAAAAGAGTCTTTGTGATGACCTTTTCACCTATGGTCGCCGTGAACGTCAGAGGGAACACACCGACGGTGTCTTTGGGCACGATGATCTCGACTGGAATGCTCGAGACCCCTCGACTGTGGTAGATCGTGAACTTCGTGTCCTTGCCCCTGGTGATCGTCCATTCGCCGGGAACCTTGAGTTCGAATTGTCCGGTAATGCGGCCCAGTCCGTTCGAACGAAGGGCCACGCTTCCGCGAACGATCCTGGCGTCCGAACTCATGTCGAGGGATTTGGGCAGGTTCACATCGAAGTCCAACAGCTCGGCGACTCGAAAGCTGGACCGCAAGACGGTCTCGCTTCCGTCTGCGTTCTTCAGCGTCGCCCGCAAGACCCGGTATCCAAGACTCGCGTCTTTGCCAAGCGAGGTCGTGTACTCCTCGCCGCAACGGCCCTTTTTGTCCCACAGCGGGAACGGCCGCGTTCCTTCAGCCATGACGCCCTTCGCATAGCCCTCTGGCCGGTACTCGATCTGCTTGAACTCGACCGGAGCGTCCCGCTTGAATCCGTATTTCACTTTGAAGGTGTCTTCCACCGGGACACGCCGCACAAGGAAGTCCGGTTTCCAGCTGAAGCCCGTGGGCAGGTTTTGGCCGTAGTCAAAGGCGAGCGTCACGAAGGAAAGCGATCGAGGCAGATAGGCGTCACCGATGTCGCTGCCAGCCGGAACCGTGTCGACACGCACGCCAAGCTTAGTCCCTGTCGTTGGCGCGACGGTTGCCGGCGGCGTATAAGAAGCTTCGAGCGACCAACCCGTGTCCGTCTTCGAGACGGCCATTTTCACGGCTTCGTGCAACATGTTCGCATCGATCCAGCGCGGCCCTGCCGGATCTGTGGCGTCCAACCGGCGCACGCTGAGTGTCGGTTGTCCGTCATTGAACGAGACACGGAACTCGTAGTTGTCGTTCCCGATCAACCACCCGTCCGCCTTTTCGTCAAGGCTGAGAACAACGTCTTGGCCCGCAGGAGCCTGGGCGGCCCAATAGATCTTCTCCGGCTCCCACTCGAAGTAGGACTTGAACGTGTCCGTGGTAGAGAGCACGTCCCACTCCTCGCTGGCGATCTTGCCGTCCAGGTCCGGCGTGATCGCGAGCCGAATGGGCTGGGTGACCGCAAACGGCTTCGCCATGTCTTGGCCTGCGGACTGACCGAGCATCGCAAGGAGGAGCATCGAGGAAATCACGTGGGTTAAGACTGAATGAGGGCATCTGGCGATTCGGCGTTTTCTGGTTGGATTACCGGGTTTGGGGCCTTCGGAGAGTGGAAAACCGCTTCAAGTCCGTGATCCCCACTCGTTCCCGCCGTGCGAGGGGACGCTTCCAGGCCATGCTCAATGACGACCTCTTCGTCAAGTTATCGAGCTGTCCCAAGCCGGGCGAAGGGATCCAGGTGTAGCCGCCATCGGAGGGCCGACCTCACGCGCGTCCCTAAACCGTTGGGCCGATCGCCGCTGCCTCAGGATTCCACGGTTCTCCCTTAGCCACAGACCTATGTTTCCTCCCATTACACAGAACTAATGAGGCACTTTGTTCATCCCCGCTCCCGTTCTGTCATCCTCTCGACGAACTCCCTGTAGACCCGTCCGCGAACCTGCCGAATCCCGGATCACCCTCCCGGACGGCGCGTCTCGCTCAGAAGCAGGCACTGGATGGACCACAGCGCACTTTCCGAGCAGCCCCTGGCCGTCCTCACACGATGAACCCTGGTGGAATCATGGCCACATCAGGAAACCGTGCCATACTGATCAATAAAGGTACCCCTCAAATTCGTGAACGTTCTGACCCATAGTGGCGTCTCTAATGTTTGATACTATAATTCCTATTTGGCAGGGAAACATTTAATTGCGTGACTGTGACTTGGAGGCGGAGGCCACCGCCCGAATACCTGCGACTGACAAACTCAAGGTGCCACCTCTCGGTGCTCCCGACGCCATGGCACCATCTGGCGATCGGCCCTCAGAAGAGGGGTGCAACGTGTCACGACCGCTCGGACCGCTGTCCCGTCAACGGCCACGGTTCGTCCTAGTCCGACTGGGCGTCCACGAGGGCCCCAGAGAGTGCGATCCTCCCCCGCCCAAGGGCGGCGAGGTTGTCTTCGATCGCTCGACCACCCGATTCTTGCACTGTGTCCCAACGATCAGGCGGCAGTCCAAATCCGCTGAATCCGTGACCGTGTCGGCCCGCTTTAGCAAGCTCGACGGCAACATCATCCGTCAGGTCGACTCACGCTTCTTGCTTGAACCCTCTTGGACTTCGTTCACCACCGACATCACGATCGGCTGGGACGAGCCGGGTCAGTGGCAAAGTGGCCACTACCGGATCGACCTCACGATCGATGGCGAAGCGATCGGGCACAAGCTCTTCGTGATCGAGAGTCACGACTAGCCGCCGACACGCTGCCCGCCCGTGAGGTAACGGCTACCGCAACTCACTGTGAATCGCGAGAACTCAGTGACGGCAGACGCTGACTTCGTGTCGTCCCCCACCCACAGGACGTTAGGGATCACATAGGGGTTGAAGGATCCTGAAAACGCAGTGTAGTCCCGTCGGATCCCACTCAAGACCGTTGCTCCGTCTACCCGCAACTCGTACCCCGTCGCCCGGAAAAAGAGGTCATAGTGCCGTAGCCCTCCCACTCCGGATCCGGCCGCACCCGTGTCGAGCCAAGCCTCCTCCCCGTGAGTGAAGAGCGGACTGTCGTTCTGTATCCACACCCGGTCGGGCCAGAACGATATCTCCACCCCCAACTTGTCATCGGCAAGCACAATGACACTGAGCCCGGCGCGGTCCGAGTTCGCATGCGACTCTTGACGCAGCCTCACGTCGAACGACACGCGCGGCCCACTCGCAATCAGGATCGGGACTGGCGCCACGTTCAGCCATCCCTCTTGGATGGTCAGGAGCGACGTGGTGTCCAGAGTGACCTTCGAACTCCCGTCAGGAGGAGTGACAACGCCGCCCGTCCCCACCAAACCCCAGTACCAAGGAGATTCCTGGGGCATCGAGCCATGCCTGGCGTCGTACAGATTCCAGTAGCCTGGATCGACGGCCAAGGCACAACCCAAGAGTGCGGTGAGGAACACGAAGACCCAGTTATAGAGCGCATCTTGTCCCCAAAAAGTTCAATTTGCAGCGAAACTGGAAGAAATGTCGTATGTTAACAGGGTAGGAGTAGTACCAATGTCCTGGCACGAGAAAGCTACCTTGGGTCAAGAGTTCGTGGCCGCCGTCCACGATCTTCTGCGGGTCAATGACACGTATGTCATGGACTCGCCGACCGGGTTCACCTACTGGGCAGGCGACTTCGCGACCCGGGTCGAGACCGACATTGGCATCTTCCGCCAATCGGTCAGCATCTATCGCGTCACGGCCGAGACCGAGTTCATCAAGGGCAAGGGACATATGGAGGAGCTCGCCACCGCCCTGGAAGGCGAGATGGACCAGTGCACGTTCAGCGGCCCTGTCTACGACGCACCCTCGGACACGTTCCGCCTCTTTTGCGGTGTTTACGCCGCGAGCGACCAAGCCGTTTGGCTCAAACGCACCTTCGCCGCAGCCGTGGCCCTCCAAATCGCCGAGGCGCACGAGTTGGCCCGTCGATTGAGCCAGAAGTTCCACGTCGCCCAGGCCGCGAGTGCCCACCCGCAGTCTGGCTTCAGAACCATTCCGGATCCCGTGCTCGCCAACGCGGGAAGCTTCTTCCAATCAACGGGTGACCAGCCTTCCAAGTGGGAAGGAGTGCCAACGTGGGAGCAAGCCGGATGGATGATGGAGCGGGAAGCCCGGCACTTTGACACCGACCGCCAGACTTACATGCACGCCGACTTCGACTGGGTGTGCGGCGAAGATCCTCTGACTCTCGATCTTCGGACAAACGAGCCCCACCCGAAGCTCGGCAATGGCCTCCACGTCACGCTCACAGTACCGATGCGCCTCTCGCCCCAAGCCATCGGCCACCTTCTCCTCGACCTGAACACCTACGAGAAGTCCGAGTACAAGCGTTGCCACACCTTGGGATCGTGGTGCAACCACAACGGCAAGCTAGCGTTCCGCGAATTCATCCCCAACGCCTTGTTCGACGAGGACTACCTTGAAGACGTGTGCGTGAGCATGTGCACTCGTGCCATCTGGACCAATGAGTGGTTCTATGAAAAGAAGTGCCAGGCTGAGGCGGCCAGGGCCGCTCAGACTGGCTGAATCCTTTTGCGCTAACGTTCAAGCCCCAATCTGTACCGACCACCGGCTCGAATCCAAGGCGATGGCAGTGAACGGCTTGCGGGCACCGACCGTGATTCCCGAGTTGACACTTCCTCCGTTGATCGAGCATCCCGCGCTTGGATAGAGCATCGTCGCGTTCGACCCATCAATGAATCCACGCACGAGCATCCCCTGGGTCGGGACAGGCAGCGTCGCGCCCCGGCTCCCGTTACCGCCGACGATGTCGGCAAACGGGGTAGTGATCGTGGCTGCGCTCTGACCCTGGCCGGCATTCAAGGTCGCTACTTTCGTGTATTGGTAGCCGTGAGAGTCGATCGAGTAGACCTCGCCCGTGTTGTTGATCGGATCCGTGTTCGTCGAGTCGACCAGCCGGAGGAGGGGCGCACTCTGTCCAGAGATGCCCCTTCCCACTATCGTCGGCCTTTCGGGCGTACTGCTCGCGACCGCTAGTCCGGCGTTCTGTCCGTTACTGCTCATGTTGATCGCCAGCGCTCCACCCGATCCCGCACCCGTATCGAATAGGCGCAACAGGTCGTCAGCAGACCCGACCGAAAAACTGCACTGGTTGGTGCTGAGGGTCGACCATCGTCCCACTCCGGCGACGCCGTGGGAGCCGATCTGCATGCGCGAGTTCTGTAACCCTTGGGCCTGAATGTCCACGACCGTGTCGTCCACAGGGCTCCCCAGGTGCTGGAACCCGCAGATGTTCCCGCCTCCCTGGTTCGTCCATCCGATCTGAGCAAAGCGCTCGCCCGCAGTTCCGCCTGTCGGTGAGCGCCACTCGAAGTTGGCGCCCCAACGCTGGGAAGCCGCGCTTACAGCCACACCGGTCACTTCCCCCGTATCCGGAGCATAGTTGACGTTGATCGGCCGGTACTCAAGGCCAGGGTTACCCGCCGTGGTTCGAAAGGTCAGGTACCACTCCATCTGTCGGTAGTAGGTGTCCGGCACCAGGTAGTTGGTCTCCAGATTGATCCCGCCACACGGCTCGAGCGGATTAATCTTGCCGCCCGTCGTGTTGGCGTAGTTGTACGCGCCGACCAAGACGTTCGGATCGCAGTTCGGATGGTTCGGATCCTCAAAGGTCGTGACCCCCGTCAACCACGGGATCAGCGGACCCCAGCTCGAGACGTGGGAATCCCCGCTCGCCAACACTTGGACGTCCGTACTCGGATAGAAGCTCAAGGAATTGGCCAGCTTGCCTTCCTGGAACTTGTCGGAGTAACCACGAACGACGATGTAGTCTTTGACAAGGGGCTTGGAGCCGACTTGAGCCATCGAGTCAGTACAAGGCAGGACGACGAGAGTGAGCGCGACGGTCGACCACAAAGCGACCTTTCGAGTGTTCTGTTTCATGAGACGAAGTGCCTCGCTGCAAGACAAAGGCAGATGCGGCACCAGCCCGCTCTGAACCGAACACCAGTGTACGCCACTCCTTCTGAGTCGTCACCAGCTGCAAACCAGCTTGTGACGAACGTGCCTCTCCTTTCGGGCTAGCTGACAGAATCACGAGGGCATGACCTGCGGGCATTCAGGTCTCAACCCTCGCTTCCTTAGCTAGATTAGATTTCCATATCCGACGCAGTTCTCCATTCCTCGACGAACTTGCAGTTGGAACCAGAAGGTAGGTGCCACGCCACAGCGACGGTGCCAGCCCACCAGGTCACTGCTGCAGAAACACCCAGACGAAGCCGCCCATCTCGGGCGCGGCTTCAAGCGAGTTGACCTCCTGGTAGACCGACGAATAAACCCGCTCCAGCTTCATGAAACCCTTGTCGGCCTGCATGGCCTTGGAGTAGGCTACCTGCCATTCCTGCTGCTTGTCTTTCGGCAGTTCTTGGCCTGGCTTGAGGCCCACCGCCTTGCGGGCAGCTTCCGTGAACTTCTCGTAGTACTTCTGCATTTGCAGCTGGAGGTCCGAGGCTTTCTTGTGAAGGCCCTTAAGGTGCTTCGCCTGAATGCTTGTCAGCTTCTTGGGAGCGGCAGCGATTTGGGTGAAGTCACCGACTAGGATGTCCCATTTGCCGTCGCCGTTCCAATCGGTCACCCACGGCTTCAGGCGCACGCCAGGCTTGGGATCCTTGAGCAGGAGTTTGTCTCGATCGGCGACCTGCCGAGGCTCCCAGGCGTTCTGTCCTGTCCAGAGCGTTTGAGCCTTCGTGAGGCCGATCCCGCCTTGGGACTTCGTCACGTACAGGATGAGGCTTCCCTCACCGTCGCCAAGGAGAAGATCAGGCTGGCCGTCGCCGCTGAAATCCTGCAGGAGGGGTCCACCATCGGGCGCGACGAGGGGCTGACCGTCCACGGTCAGCTTGATCGCCGGGCCGAACCGAAAGCCCCCCTGGTTCTCAAGGAGCAGCACCGGTCCATCGATGGTGCCGAGCACCATGTCGAGGTCGCCGTCGCCGTCCCAGTCAGCAAAGGCAGGAGCGAGGGCACTGTCGGGGTTGACCACCTTGCCGTCCGTGTCAAGGAAGTTCTTCCCTTCGGCGAACTCTCCACCGCCAAGGTTCTTGAACCAGAAAACGCCTTTGGTGTAAGAGCCGGAGACCAAATCAGGATGGCCGTCGCCATCTACGTCCACAAACTGTGGAACCGCGCCGATGCATCACCCAAAGTCGACGGAGACTTCCTTACCACCTGCCTTCAAGTAGCTGAAGTCTGAGAATACGTGGGCGTCCGTCCCGTGGTCACGGTAGACCCGGATCTTGCCTCCCTCAAACTGACCGACCAACAGCTCAGCCTTCCCATCACCATCGATGTCCGCCAGCAGGGGGGCAGCGTGTCCGACGCCGACCGTGATCGCTTTCCCAGCCGCTGTGACTTGAAACGGAGCTCCAAAGGCGAGTTGACCTCCGAAAACTGCCAGGAACATAAACATGCCCTTATTATGCGATGGCACCTGGGCTCTTGCTCCAATTTCTCATTCGATCGTTCACAAATCCTGAATGCCCGGAGTTGCGTTCATCGGTACCATACCAAGTGTGGGTAGAGCGCAACGGATCACAGCGTGGATGATCTTGGGGCTGGCCGTCCTCAGCGGGGTTCTATTGCTCCTGAACGGGGACCGGCGCGCCAAGGCCAATAACATCGTCCAGATGTCCAGCAAGGATGCCGTCATGAACCTCGCCGTCTCTCGGTCGCAGGAAACGTTGCCCAACTTCATCGCACAGCTGGGGCACCTCGACCCGGACGAAGAGGCCCTGGTCAAATGCCGCGCCCATGAGGGTGACAAAGTCGAGCACGTGTGGGTCGAGCAGCCCGTCTACTCAAACGGCACGTTTTCAGGAAAACTGAGCAAGGACACCTACGAACTGCCCAGCCTCAAGCCAGGCATGTGGCTGACCTTCCCGCAGTCAGACGTCTCTGACTGGGTGATCCTGCGCAAGGACGGCACCAAACAAGGAGGCTTCACCATCGACGCGATCGAAGCCTTGAAGTGAGCCTCCGATGAGTGGCAAAGACTAGTAGGGGCGGTGTAGGTTCACCATCGGTGGATCGTATGTCTGCCGGAAGTGCATCCACTTGACATGACCGTCACAGAAGGTGTAGTTGGCACCCTGGTTGTGGCGGTTTGTCTGGATCGCGCCATCGAACTCGTCCATGTGGTGCGAAGGCGACAATGGGTTCTGGTCGTGCTGGAACCACGGCTTGTAGCTGTCGTCACAGAACGGATACGGGTCGATTTGGCCTTGAACCTGACTCGGCAAGCTCCGTCGTTCGACGAAGATGATGGCGTTGCTCGTCTGCCCCACCTGGGATTCGTTCATCCCCCAGATGAAGTAGCCGTTGACGAGGTACGAGTTAGCTGACGAGCCGCCCGGATTGTAGACGGTCGGGCACTTGGGATCCCAAGGATTCGGATCGGTGGGACAGGTCAGGAGCAAGTAGTCCTTGAGCTGAGTCTGGTCGACTGAATTGTTCCCCGTATCGTGATGCCCGCTGTGGCCCACGACGTACGGCAACAAGATGTAGAACGCAGAACCACGGTCGGGCGCTTCTTTCGACTCGTCAGCGTTTTCGACCTCAGGATTCCCAAGGGTCTGCTTTGTTTGAGGATAGTAGCCCTCATGGTCGTTCAAGTACAGGACAAGAGCCAGACCGAAGCCTCTCAGATTCGATGAACACGTGGTTTTTCGAGCCGCCTCCTTGGCTTGGCTGAATACTGGGAACAGAATCGCGGCAAGGATCGCGATGATGACGATGACGACAAGAAGTTCAATTAAAGTGAAGCCTCGTTGTCGGGGCCTACAAGACAACATACTCCCATCCTCCAAGCATGGCGGCGGGATTCGTCAGCGCTCGGCATGGCAGGAAGTTCGGCTTTGGAACCCCGCCGCACCGCCTCTTCCTACGCCAGACTTGGGGGTGTCGTTGCCCAAAACCAAGAGCCCCTTGCGAACCTCTTCGCAAGGGGCTCGAGTTCACTTCTCTTCTTTGAACTCGGCGTCGATGACGTCTTCGCCGCTTGTCTTGGCACCTCCACCGACTCCGGCTCCCACCGGTTCGTCGGGCGAGGATCCGCCAACCTGCTCGTAGAGCTTCTGCGTCAGTGAGTGCGACACGCTCTCCAACTCCTTGAAAGCCGTTTGGAGGGCCTCCATGTCGTCTCGCTCCTTGGCTTCCTTGACCGCCTGGACCTTGGCCTCAATATCAGTCCGTTCCGCTTCGCCGACCTTGTCGCCGAGATCCTTCAACGTCTTCTCGATCTGGAAGACGAGCCTGTCCGCATCGTTCTTGAGCTCAGCCTGTTCGCGGAGCCTCGTGTCGAGGTCGGCGTTTGCCTCGGCTTCCTTGACCATCCTTTCGATCTCGTCCTTGTTCAGGTTGCCCGAACCAGAGATCGTGATCTTCTGCTGGTTGTTCGTCGCCTTGTCCAGTGCGCTCACGTTCAGAATGCCGTTCGCGTCGATGTCGAAAGTGACCTCGATCTGTGGCAGGCGGGCGGGGGCAGGCGGGATGCCGCTCAGGTTGAATTGGCCTAGGCTCTTGTTCTGGGAGGCCATGGGCCGCTCGCCCTGCAGGATGTGGATCGTCACTTCGGTCTGATTGTCCACTGCGGTCGTGTACGTCCGGCTCTTCTTCGTCGGGATCGTCGTGTTGCGCTCGATCAACTTGTCCAAGACACCACCTTGGGTCTCGACACCCAGGCTGAGCGGCGTCACGTCGAGCAACAAGATGTCGCGCACGTCACCGCCCAAGACGCCGGCTTGGATCGCCGCTCCGACCGCCACAACCTCGTCCGGGTTCACGCTCTTGTTCGGATCTTTCCCCGTCAGTTTCTTGACCAGATCCTGCACCATCGGCATTCGGGTCGAACCACCGACAAGGATCACCTCGTTGATCTGGCTCAGACTCAGTTTCGAGTCTTCGAGCGCCTTCTTGACCGGGCCCTCGACCCGCTTGAGCAGGTCTGCGCACAGTTCCTCGAACTTGGCGCGGCTCAGGCTCATCTCCAGGTGCACCGGTTCGTTGTCGATGGCCGTGATGAACGGGAGGTTGATGTCGGTCGTGACCTGGCTGCTCAACTCGACCTTGGCCT